>CAJXMO010000018.1 GCA_913056495.1 uncultured Alteromonadaceae bacterium
TGATCCCATTTCGAACTCAGAAGTGAAACACAATAGCGGCGATGGTAGTGTGGGAGTTCCCATGTGAGAGTAGCACATTATCAGGTTCTTATTTATAAACCCGCTTACAGCGGGTTTTTTTATGTCTGAAATTTATCTAAAATACAGTCCGAAATTTACAATTCCTGCAGTGATATTAAATGAAGAAGTACCCGATAATCGCAATAAGTTTAGTTAGTTGTCTGACTTTCATCGGCTGTTTTCCGACACCCAGACCGAACCCTTTAGCGAATGCCCCTACTTACCCGATTAAACCTTCCGTGCTTTACGATACAGTGCAAAGTTATTGTCTGGATTGCCACAATGCGGACAAGATGAAAGGTAATTTAGATTTAACCCGTATAGTAGAAGGCAATTTAAATGATCACCCCAGAATATGGCAAGATGTTTTCCATTCTTTAAAGCATAAAGATATGCCACCTATGGATGAGGGCGTTAAGTTACCGGATGAGCAAACGTATCAAGCAGTAAACTTTTGGTTAGCGCAAAGGTTTGAACAAAACGTTCAGAATTCTGGTAATACCGATAATCAGCAATTAGATAATCCAATTGAATCAGAATAACGGTTACATATCTTTTTGTGGGGTTGAATGATTAAAAAGCCGCTAAAGTTAGCGGCTTTTTAAATTAAGCATAGCAAAGGTGACTATTTTTTTCGCCAAGTGGTGCCGTTTGGTCCGTCCTCTAAAACAATATTCATCGCATTGAGCTTGTCTCTTGCTTCATCCGCTTTTGCCCAGTCTTTATTTGCTCTGGCCTCTTTTCTCTGGACAATCAGGCGCTCGATTTCTGCAACTTCATCAGAACTTTCATCCTGCTCACCCTGTAGGAAAGCGTCTGGAGAGTTTTGTAGCAGTCCGAGTATATCGCCAAGACCAATCAGTAGATTTGCAAGCTCCGACGCTTTTTCCGAGTTTTCTTGTTTAGTCTGATTGATCTCTTTGGCTAAATCGAACAGAACGGATAATGCTACAGGCGTATTAAAATCATCATCCATCGCGTCAACAAAGCGTGTTATATAAGCATTGTCAGAATCTGAACTTAATACTAATGGTGTTGTTTTTACATCTATATAGCGAATTGATGTGTAAAGACGCTCTAATGCGGCTCTGGCTTGTTCGAGATTGTCTGTTGAATAGTTTAACTGGCTACGATAATGCCCGGATAACAGAAAATACCTGACTGTTTCGGCATCGTATTTTTCCAACACTTCACGTATAGTAAAAAAGTTGCCCAGTGATTTACTCATTTTCTCCTGATCAACCTGTACCATGCCTGAGTGCATCCAGTAATTGACATAAGGCGTATCCAGCGCGCAGCAGGATTGAGCAATTTCATTTTCATGATGCGGGAAGGTTAAGTCAGAACCGCCACCATGAATATCAAAATGGTCACCCAGTACCACATTATTCATTGCGGAGCATTCAATATGCCAGCCTGGTCGACCTGCACCCCATGGAGACTGCCAACTGGGTTCATTTTCTTTTGCCATTTTCCACAGGACAAAATCAAGCGGGTTTTCTTTGCTTGAGTCAGCCTCAACACGAGCACCGGCCTGAAGTTGAGATAAGTCTTGTTTACTCAATTTGCCGTAATTTTCGTAACTGTTGACTCGGAACATGACATCGCCATTGGAGGCAACGTAGGCATGCTTTTTGTTTATCAAAGTTTTTACCATATCAATTACCGCATCCATATGCTGGGTAACCTTAGGTTCTATATCCGGTCTGAGTAAATTAAGTGCATCAAAATCCTGATGCATATCCTTGATTGTTCTTTGCGTTAGTGCATCGCAACTTTCATTATTTTCAAGAGCGCGTTTGATAATTTTATCGTCAACATCCGTGATATTTCGGACATAAGTCACATCAAGCCCTTTGGCTCTTAAATATCTCACCATGTTATCGAATGCAATATAGGTGCGGGCATGACCGATATGACACAGATCATAAACAGTAACACCGCAGACATACAAACTGACTTTACCAGTCTGAATGGGTTTAAATTCTTGTTTTTCACGGGTTAAGGTATTAAAAATCTGCAACATATGACTCTCTAATCAATGAATTAACTAAATTTATTACTGAATCTGCTATTCTAGCATCTCTTAATAACTTTTCGATAAGTTTAAGTTAAGCTAAAATAAACTTTTTTCATTCTTAGGTGAGTCCATGATTACTTTTAAAACAAATTTTGGTGATATCAAAATTGAGCTGTTCGAAGATAAAGCGCCCAAAACGGCTGCTAACTTTTTACAATATGCAAAAGACGGCTTTTATACCAATACTATTTTCCATCGTGTTATTAACGGTTTTATGATTCAGGGCGGTGGTATGGAAGCCGGCATGAAAGAGAAGCAAACCCGAGCACCTATTGAAAATGAAGCGGATAATGGTGTCAGCAATAAAGTCGGTACGCTTGCTATGGCCCGCACTATGGACCCACATTCAGCAAGTTCTCAGTTTTTTATTAATGTTGCGGACAATACGTTTTTAGATTTCCGCGGTAAAAGCATGGATGGTTGGGGATATTGCGTATTCGGTCAGGTAGTTGAAGGCATGGACGTTGTTGAAAAAATTAAAGTTGTTAAAACAGGTAATGCTGGTATGCACCAGGATGTACCAGTTGAAGATGTGGTCATTGAAGACACTATTGTTGAGTAATTACAACGGGTGCCCGAGTCTTGACGACTCGGGTGCATTCAGTTATTTCCTGCCTACATACATTTCTTAATATCTTCAGAGTAACCCATGCCTGTTTATTTTATTTCTGATTTACATTTGTCCGAACAAAGAGATGATATTAATCAAGCACTGATTTCATTTTTAAAAAAGCTACCTAAGCAGACACAGGCGCTTTATATCTTAGGGGATTTTTTAGAGTATTGGATTGGTGATGATCATCCTTGTGAGTGGTTTAAACCGATTCAAAGCTTATTGATAAAAATATCAGAGCAAATATGTCCAGTTTATTTTATTCACGGTAACCGGGATTTTTTAGTTGGGAAACGGTTCGCAAAAGCTACCGGTATGCAGATTTTAGACGAGCCCAGCATCATAGATCTATTCGGTGATAAGGTACTTATTATGCACGGGGACAGCTTGTGCACTCAAGATGAGAGTTACCAAACTTATCGAAAATGGGTGCGCAAACCCTGGCTTCAGTTTTTGTTTTCTCTGTTGCCGCAATCCACACGATTTAAAATATTTGGTGCAGGTCGCCAGAAAAGTAAAGCCAAACAAGAGAATATAACTAATATGAGTATTCTTGATGTGACACCAGAAGCGGTTAGTCAAGTGATGCAGCAATATTCAGTGAATATCTTAATTCATGGTCACACACACAGACCTGCTATTCATTCTGATGCCATTAAACCCGGTATGGGCACAAGAATTGTTTTGGGTGACTGGTATGAACACGGGAGTGTTTTGGAAGTCAGTGAAGATGGTTATTTGTTATATAGCTTTGATTTTAACAGCGAAACAAATCATTTTGTCCTCTAATTTTTATTTATAAAAATCAATTTTAATTAGTTTTCGGCTTCGTTTTTATGGATAAAGCTGTGATATAATCCGCGCTTTATAGCTTGTTCGTTTTACTGGAGAATCTTTCATGATCCCTGTTGTGGCACTTGTTGGCCGACCCAATGTTGGTAAATCAACCTTATTTAACCGTTTTACACGTTCGCGTGATGCATTGGTTGCAAATTTCCCCGGCTTAACCCGAGATCGCCAGTATGGCTCCGCAGAATATGGACAATATCATTTTATTGTTATTGATACAGGCGGTATTACAGGAGATGAGCAAGGCATAGATTCTAAAATGGCTGAACAGTCATTACAGGCTATTGAAGAAGCGGATGTTGTTATGTTTTTGGTGGATGCACGTGACGGTGTCACGGCCGCCGACCAAATGCTCGCTGACCATATTCGAAAAACGGATAAAAAAGCTTATTTAGTCGCCAACAAAACGGACGGTATTGATGGCGATTCTGCGGTTGCTGAGTTTTACAGCCTAGCTTTAGGCCCTGTATATCAAATAGCTGCTGCACACGGGCGAGGTGTTACTGGGTTATTAGAAAAAACCTTATCGCCACTGGCTGATGAATTTCCTGAAATGATGGTAAAAGACGAAGAAGAAGACGAAGATGAAGTGTCTTCTGAAGCGGATGAATCAGAAACGCCAGACGAACAAGCTCAGTTAGATCCAAAAGCAATAAAACTTGCGATTGTGGGTCGGCCTAATGTCGGCAAATCAACATTGACTAATCGTATTTTAGGTGAAGAACGCGTTATTGTTTACGATATGCCGGGCACTACTCGCGACAGTATCTATATTCCAATGGAAAGGGAAGGGCAGCCCTACGTTTTAATCGATACTGCCGGTGTTCGCAAACGTAAAAAAGTAAATGAAACCGTCGAAAAATTTTCCGTAATTAAAACCTTAAAAGCGATTGAAGATGCCAATGTGGTATTAATCGTAATTGATGCTCGAGACGGAATCTCAGATCAGGATTTGAGTTTATTAGGTTTTACTCTTAACGCTGGCCGTTCGGTTGTTCTGGCCGTTAATAAATGGGATGGTTTGGACAGCTATGTAAAAGAGCGAATTAAATCTGAAATAGACAGACGTCTGGGTTTTATTGATTTCGCGAGACTGCATTTTATATCGGCATTACATGGCACAGGTGTGGGACACTTGTTTGAATCTGTTATAGAAGCATATGAATCCGCTACTCGAAAAATCACGACATCCTTGCTGACACGTGTAATGGAGTCTGCTGTTTATGAACATCAACCTCCATTAGTACGGGCTCGTCGCGTTAAGCTCAAATATGCGCACGCTGGCGGCCATAATCCTCCAATTATTGTGGTTCATGGCAATCAGGTCAGTGATCTCCCAGATTCGTATAAGCGATATCTGATGAATTATTTCAGAAAATCATTAGATATGATGGGTACTCCTATCAAAATAGAGTTTAAAGAAAGCAGTAACCCTTATTCGACTAAAGACAATAGTAAACTGACGTTAACGCAAATTCGTAATCGTCGCAGAATGCAAAGGCATAGCATAGGTAAAAAGTAGATTATAGTATAAAAGTTAGCTTATCTGTTTTATGACTTTATGCTGTCATATTGCTGACAACTAGCCTTGGTTTGTATTACACTTTTATTTCAGTTTTGCACTGAAATCTAAGCTTAAATAATTAAGTTTCGATTAATCAGTGACTAAGGAATGTGTTTAGATAAGGTCAATGACACAATTATTTCAATTTTGTCTTAAATATTGCGTCTTGTTCATAAAAGTGTCAAAAACCTACACCATAATCTAATGGATGAATGATTATATGAGACCAAAAGTATGTCACGCAGAATTCTTGTAGTTGAAGACGAAATGCCAATTCGCGATATGTTGGTTTTTGCGTTGGAACAAAAAGGCTATTACACGCTTGAAGCAGAAACTTATAATGAAGCATTGGATAAAATTGTAGAGCCTTATCCGGATTTAATATTATTGGATTGGATGTTGCCGGGTGGTAGTGGTATTCAGTTAGCAAAACAACTGAAACAAAACGAATACACACGTCAAATTCCGATTATTATGCTCACAGCACGTGGAGAAGAAGAAGATAAAATCAGAGGGCTTGAAGTCGGCGCTGATGATTATATGACTAAACCTTTTTCTCCTAAAGAACTACTTGCTCGAATTCGTGCCGTAATGCGTCGCGCTGCACCTACCAGCGTTGAAGATATGATTCAGGTACAGGGTTTAAAACTTGATCCTGTTTCTCATCGTGTGAGTGCAAATGAGGAAGGTCTGGATATGGGACCAACCGAATTTAAGTTATTACATTTCTTTATGTCACACCCAGAACGGGTCTATAGCCGTGAACAGTTGCTTGACCATGTCTGGGGCACAAACGTTTATGTTGAGGACAGAACGGTTGATGTGCATATTCGACGTTTACGCAAAGCTATTTCTTTACACGGACACGATCAAATGATCCAAACTGTACGCGGTGCAGGTTATAGGTTTTCATCGAAAGTATAATGAACCAGCCAAGCCAGTATATTAGTGCATTTAGTCGTTTTATTGTTTTAGCCTGTATAGCTGTATTTATTGGCTGGCTTTTTGATCAAATACTTTTGGTATTTGTTATCCTATTAGCTGGCTTATTTGCATGGTACAGCTATAACCTCATCCGTTTAAATGATTGGTTGTGGAGTAAAAAAAATCTCTATCCGCCTTCAAGTAATGGAATATGGTCTGAAGTTTTTGATGGCATTTACCGCTTGCAAAAGAAAAACCGTTCACGCCGAAAAGAGTTAGGCCAGGTTTTAAAACGTTTCAGAGATGGTGCCGAAGCCCTGCCGGATGCCGCGGTTGTTGTTCAATCTAACGGTCAGATTTTATGGTGCAATAAATTAGCCCGTCATGTATTTGGCTTGAGATGGCCAGAGGATACCGGGTTACTCATTACCAATTTATTGCGTCACCCGAACTTTATTGAACAATTTCACCAGCAGAAACAGCATCCGGATATGGCTGAAGAACCTGTTTTAATGCCGTCTCCTATTGATCGTGAGTCCACGATTGAAATACGTATGGTCCCTTACGCACTGGGTCAATTATTAATATTGGGCCGGGATGTCACTCAAATGCAGCGGTTAAATCAAATGCGTAAAGACTTTATTGCCAATGTATCTCACGAGTTGCGTACACCATTAACTGTATTGCAGGGGTATTTGGAAATGATGCAGGATCCCGAAATGGGTGGTGCACTGCCAAGCACTCGTGCAGTCGGAATGATGTCTGATCAATGTGATCGCATGTTTAACCTGGTCAATCAGTTATTAGTTTTGTCTCGAATAGAAGCTAACCGCGATAATGTCTATGAGCATATTGTGGATGTTCCGGCGATGTTAATGCTGCTAGAAAAAGAAGCTGAACAACTCAATCTTGATCGCCAGCATACAATTACATTCAATGTGGATCAGAACTTATTGATTCATGGACTCGAAGATGAGCTTCGTAGCGCATTTACAAATCTGGTCAAAAATGCAATTCGTTATACGCCTAACGGTGGAGAAATTCATGTCTGTTGGTGTAAGCAGGATAATCAGGCTAAGTTCAGCGTCAAAGACAACGGTGACGGCATTGAAGTCCAGCACTTGTCTCGTTTAACTGAGCGATTTTACCGGGTCGATAAAGCGAGATCGCGCTCTACCGGTGGTTCGGGTTTGGGTTTATCAATTGTTAAACATGTTTTGGCACACCATAAATCCCAGCTTGAAATTGAAAGTGAAGTTGGATTAGGCAGTTGTTTTTCGTTTGAGTTTCCTCTGGATTTGATTGCGCATCGTCGTAAGCGAAAAGCATAATTCGGGGCTAGCGCTTTAAACCGGTTTGAATAAGTGTGTATTGTTTACCCGGTATGCGCATGCTGTTTTCGAATATGAGGACACTTATAAAAAGCGGCCCCATAGTCCGTATCAGACTCGACTTACAAGTTGAGTTTTATACGGCTCTGACATGAAATACATGCTCGACCTGTGCAATTTTTTGGATCAGATTAGGCTCTGCGTTTTGATCTATATCTACAATCGTATAAGCGATATCATCCCGGCTGCGATTCACCATATCAATCACGTTAATATTGAGTTCGGCCAATAAATTCAGCACTTCACCGAGCACCTTAGGCACATTATCATTGGCGAAGGTAATTCGCTGACCTTGAGTTCGCTCCATGCTGATATGTGGAAAATTAACTGAATTCTTAATATTACCATTGTCGATAAAATCAATAAGTTGATCGGCCGCCATGACTGCGCAATTTTCTTCTGCTTCTGCTGTACTGGCACCTAGATGAGGAAACAGTAGGGCATTGTCTTGTTGAATTAGACCTTCTGTTGGAAAATCCGAGATATAACAACTGAGTTTTCCACTATTTAGGGCGTCTATCACCGCAGGTTCATTGATGAGCTCACCGCGCGCTAGGTTAATCAGTTTAGCACCCTGCTTTGTGGCGTTTAGAGCATCCTGATTAATAAATCCTATGGTGGATTCAACCGCAGGGACATGCAGGCTGATATAATCTGAACGAGCCAGCAAAGAATTTAAGTTGTCGGCTTTAGTGACGTCACTCGATAATCGCCAAGCAGCTTCTACGCTCAACTTGGGATCGTATCCGATAACATTCATACCAAGGCCGAGCGCCATATTCGCAACTTTGGCACCTATAGCGCCCAAACCTACAACACCCAGTGTTTTACCCTGAAGCTCAAACCCACCAAATTGTTTTTTGCCAGCTTCTACCTGTTTATTTAAAGCCGCTGTATCTTGAATGCCGGTCAGGCTTTTTGCATAGGCCATGCTTTGACTAATGCCTCTGGCACTCAGTAATAAACTGGCCATGACCAGCTCTTTTACTGCATTTGCATTTGCGCCAGGCGTGTTAAATACGACGATACCCTGATGAGTATAATCACTGACTGGAATATTATTAACGCCAGCTCCGGCTCTGGCTACGGCTAATACCGATTTAGGCAGGCTTTCGTGATGCAGGTTATGGCTACGCAATAAAATGGCATCAGGGTTATCCAGCGCCGGGTTTACCTCATAGCTGGATGCAGGAAAACGGTCCAGTCCTTTCTTCGCAATATTATTATAAGTTCTAATTTTTTTCATTGTAGTTAGTGCTCGTGATTGAGAAATATGAAATAAGAATTAAATACAGCTAATCCCCAATCTTGGTATAGTTTATTATTGCGATAAATACAAAAATGCCAGCGTAAAAGCTGGCATTTAACATGGCTGTTTTTAATCTGTATGGTATTAAGCGGTGACTGCCTGGTAAGCCCAGCTTAACCAAGGTAATAAAGCTTTTAAATCACTTTCTTCAACGGTTGCGCCGCACCAAACGCGCAAGCCGGCAGGCGCATCTCGGTACGCGCCAATATCATATGCAACCTGTTCTGAATCTAATAATTTTACGATGGCTTTAACCTGATCTTCGTTTGCTTTTAACTGAAAGCAAACACTGGTATTGGAGCAGATATCATCTGATTCAGCTAAAAAGTCTATCCAATCATTTTCTGCAACAAAAGATTTGAAGACCGCCAGATTAGCTTCACTTTTAGCAATTGCTGCAGATAATCCGCCGATATTATCAACCCAATTTAATGCATCTAAATAATCTTCAACACATAACATGGAAGGGGTATTAATGGTTGCACCTTTGAAAATACCATCTATCAACTTTCCGCCTTTGGCGAGCGTAAAGATTTTGGGCATTGGCCAGGCAGGTGTGTAAGATTCAAGTCTTTCAACCGCTCTTGGGCTCAGGATAATCACACCATGACCACCTTCACCGCCAAGCACTTTTTGCCAACTAAAAGTAGCTACATCTATTTTGTTCCACGGCATTGGCATGGCAAAAACAGCACTGGTTGCATCACATATCGTCAGCCCCTGGCGATTATCAGCAATCCAGTCGGCATGATTAACTTTTACACCTGATGTGGTGCCGTTCCAGGTAAAAACAATGTCATGGCTTGAATTAGCTTGGCTAAAGTCAGGTAATTGTCCATAGTCGGCCGTAAATGAACGAGCATTTTCCAGCTTTAATTGTTTTAGGATTTCAGTTGCCCAGCCTGAGCCAAATGACTCCCATGAAAAAACATCAACCGGACGTTCACCTAATAAAGACCACATTGCCATTTCCATCGCACCGGTATCTGAACCGGGTACTATACCTACCCGGTATCCTTCAGGCAGTTCAAGTAATCTAGCCGTTTCGTCTATGGCTAATTTAAGTTTATCTTTACCTAAACTACTCCGGTGCGAGCGACCTAATGAAGCTGTGTCAAGTTGCGCTAAACTGTAGCCAGGTCTTTTTGTACAAGGGCCTGATGAAAAGTTTGGGTTAGCGGGTTTGATGCTGGGTTTCATTGATTATCCTTTTACAAAATAGGAGATAAATAATTTTCGCTGATATTGCCTCATTTTTGTTTGGGGCTCAACAATTGTTTAGTTGCTATCCAATCGTTATAAGTTAAAAGCATACCTTTAAACATCACAAATACCTAAATAGGTGATTTAAAATTAAAAGCCAACTGTAAGCTTACATGGTCGTACTTTCAGCATTTTTGTGAAAATGATCACGCCACCTGCTATCTTGAATTAGAAAATAATCAAGTTTGATTTTGTACAGCAGAGAGGCACTCAGACCAAGAGGCCTTGCGAGCAACGCATAAAATTGATTCTACGCTATGCTTGAGTTATTTAGTTTTTATCTTCGCGGCTGGTTTGCCTTTTTTGCCAGTTTTTACGGACAGAGATACGCCATAAAATGGTCATCAAAAAATAGCCAACAATAGAGAAGAAGGTCGCACAGATAAAACAACCGAGTAACAGAGCTGGCCCGATTGTTGACATACTTTGCAGCAACCATTCTGCACTGAGCTGAAATTGAAAATCTAATGGCTCAATGCCAAGCACGGTTGCCCCTAATAAATAACAACCAAAAAATATAGGTGGAATTGTAACCGGGTTGGTCAACCATACAATGACAACAGACAGAGGTAAATTAACTCTGAACAGGATGGCACCAGCAGCAGATAGCCACATCTGAAAAGGGACCGGCATAAAAGCATTAAATAAACCAAGTGCGAATGCGCCAGCGACCGATTTTCGATTCAGGTGCCAGAGGTTAGGATCATGCAATAAAGTGCCAAATATTTTTAGGGACTTTTGGCTTTTAATTTTGTGATGATCTGGTAAACATCGCTGTATTAATTTTTTAGGCATACAGTCATTACTAATATAAAAGTTAGGTTAAACACATGGAAGCGTTGTTTATTTCTTTTATCGGTGGCAATTTAATTGCAAACATTTTTCCGACTTTACTCTCGGTAAATGAATGCTTTGTGACAATTGGACTGGTTCTAATCTTAATTGCGTTAAAACAATATGCGCTTGCCACAGGTTTGCTTGGTTTTGTCTCTGTATCTTTAGCTATGACAGCGTATACACCCTGGCAACCAAGTTATACCGATGTGGGCAAAGATATTAGCATAATAGGACGAGTCAGCACACTAGTTAAATTAGAAAAAGCACAAATAAGGTTTAATTTTAAACTGGATTGTCTTAAATCTACTGAACTTAATTCAGATAAAGCGACTTTAATGGCATCGTCTGATTGTTCATCAGTTAGTTCATCAGACTATACCGGGTTGGCTTTGCCGGCTTTAGTCAGATTAAGCTGGTATCAACCAGAGTTCAGCGTTAAACAAGGGGACCTGTTAAAACTAACTGTCAGGCTAAAGCCGCCGTATGGACTGCATAATGAAGCTGGATTTGATTATCAAAAGTGGTTAATTAGCGAAGGCATAGTTGCAACCGGCTATATAAAACAGGCCGAGCGGTTAAAAAGCAATATGGCTTTGCGACAAAAACTTTATGATTATTATCAACTGAACCTCGCTCAGTATGAATTTCACGATTTGTTAATTGGTTTGATACTGGGTGAGCGCAATCTGATGTCGGATCAACGCTGGCAAGTGCTTAAGCAAACCGGGACAGCTCATCTACTGGCGGTTTCAGGTTTACATCTGGGCTTAGTTTTTGCGTTTAGTTGGCTTATTTTTAAACTGGCTTTGCGGCCATTTTCGACTCTATTTAAGTTGAATCTGGAATCCGCTAATCTGCTCGGAGCACTGATAGTAACCTGGCTGTTTTGCAGTCTAACCGGCTTTGCGCTGGCGGCTACCCGAGCTGCCATTTTTTTAACTGCATTTAGTTTATTTAATATTTTTAGCTTGCATGTCGCAATTCGGTTCAGGTTTGTATTTGCAACCAGTCTGGTTTTATTATTATTTCCGTTAAGCGCTTTATCCGTCTCGTTTTGGTTATCATTTTCTGCTGCGGCTAGCATTATGTTTTTAATATGGTGTTTTAAGTGGCATCTTAGGTTTAAATCCTTTTCTTCTGTTAAACAGTTTATGGTGCTTCAACTGCTTTTAACTTTTCTGCTGATCCCGGTACAACTCATTTATTTTCAGCATTTACCTGTCTTGAGCCTATTTGCTAATTTGCTTGCCATTCCGATTATCAGCCTTTGGGTTTTACCTGTTACTTTGCTGGCTGCGCTCTTTAATTTGGGGCCGCAATGGACTATTCAACTGTCGTTTCTATTATTTGATGTTGCAAATACGGGTCTTGAGGTGTTGTGGACATGGTTACTTTTTCTGGCTGAATTTGATTTTGCCTATTTGGCATTTTCAAATTTTTGGTTAGTGATTTTAGCATTTAGCCTCTTGTCTTGTGGCTTTTTAGTTTATCTATATCAAATTAAACGTTTTATGTTGGCTTTACTTTTTACGTTAGTCGCCATTTGTATTGTTATTTCGCCTCAACTTAATCAGAATAAATCGGACTGGCAAGTCGATATTTTAGATGTCGGGCAGGGACTTGCAATAATAATAACCCGCCATCAAGAATCTGTATTGTATGATACCGGGGATGCTTATCAAACCGGCTTTAATTTATTTGAAGCGGCTGTTGAACCGGTTCTGACGGCTAGATCAAGCCAGCTTAAGGGAGTGGTTATAAGTCATTCGGATAAGGATCATTCCGGTGGCATCCAGTATATTAAAGACCATTATCCTGACCTTACAATATGGCAAACTCAAACTGGATGTCAGTTATTTGCTGATAAAGACTATCTGGGGTTGAATTGGCGTCATTTACCCACTTCCGACGGTTTTAACAAAAAACTGAATAAAGCAGAGGCCGACAGCAATAATTTGGCAAACCGTTTCAATAAAAATAACAATGCTTCTTGTGTATTCAGAGTCGACGACGGAGCATTTTCTGTGCTATTGACCGGAGATATCGAAGTTGAGGCCGAGTCTTATTTACTTGAACATTATGCCGAGCAAATCCGTTCGGATGTGTTGATCGTGCCGCATCATGGCAGTGCCACTTCATCAAGTCAGCTTTTTATTGAAAAGGTTTCGCCGCGACTTGCCGTGAATAGCAGTGGCCTGTTTAATCGCTTTTCTCATCCACATCCGGATGTAATAGCCAGATATAAGCATTTAGATATTCCTTTTATAAATACCGCATCAGAAGGCCAGATTAAACTTTTGTTTACAGATAATGAGTTTGAGCTAATGACACATAGCCGCTCATTTTATCTACCTTGGCACAGTAAAATTATTAAAGATGATCTTTCTTGGTTAAGCGATTAGAATAGCGCGTCTTTTCCCAAAATCGATTAAAAGAATTTGCTGAATTATGAAGCCAAAATATTCTCCTCCTCCGGTCGCTCCTGAATCAACCGGACCTTTATTTAAGCGTTTATTGAAATACGTAAAAAATTACCGGCTTGGGTTTGTATTAGCGGTAGCGGGCATGGTGTCTTATTCAGCTATAGATGCCTTTTTCTTTTCTCAAATCCAAAACTTTATTGATAATGGTTTAACAGAAAAAAACAGTGAATTACTGTTTTATATGGGCTTAGCTATCCCTTTTATTTTCATTACCCGGGGCATTGCTAATTTTCTGGCGACCTATAGTTTAAGCTGGGTTGGAACCCATGTAGTTAATGAACTTAGACAGGATGTTTTTAATCACTTGATTAAAGTTCCGGTTGCATTTCATGACCAGAATTCCACCGGTGATCTGATTGCTAAAATTACTTATGATATTGAGCAAGTGCAGGCCGCTTCCAGTAAAGCCTTGATGACATTGGTTAGAGAAGGCGCTTTTGTCATCGGCCTGTTGGTGGTGATGTTTTATCTAAGCTGGCAGCTTTCACTGGTATTTCTGGTGATTGGTCCTGTGGTCGGCGTGGTTGTAAAACATGTCAGTCGTCGTTTTCGCATGGTCAGTAAGCGCATCCAAAAGGCCATGGGTAATGTAACCTCGGTTTCAGAACAAATGTTAAATGGCCATAAGGTTGTAGTCATGCATGGTGCGCAGGGCATTGAGCAACAAAAATTTGCGCATATAACAGGAAAAACCCGTCAACAACAGATGAAACTGGTCAGTACGCGTGCTTTGAGTGTATCCGCAATTCAAATTATTGCATCGCTTGCATTAGCTGCGGTTTTATTGATAGCCAGTAACCCGAGTTTTTTAGAAAGCCTGAGTACAGGTGCGTTTACCACTGTCCTAACCTGCATGATGACCTTATTGCGTCCGCTTAAACTTTTGACCACAGTCAATAGTGAATTTCAAAAAGGTATGGCAGCTTGTGCGAGTGTTTTTGAACTATTAGACGAAGCCGCTGAAGATGACTGTGGTGACAAAGAAATTGAGCGAATAAAAGGTAAAATAGAATTTAAACAACTTAACTTTACTTATCTGGGCAAAGAACAGCCTACACTCAAAGACATTAATTTAACGATAGAGCCAGGTACAACCGTTGCTTTAGTCGGTAAATCAGGAAGTGGTAAATCAACACTAACCAACTTGCTAACCCGCTTTTATGAATATGATTCAGGTGAAATTAAACTGGATGATATTCCGATTAAATCTTTGCGCTTAGCCTCTTTGCGTAATCAGTTTGCGATGGTCTCACAACATGTCATCTTATTTAACGATACGATTGCGAATAACATAGCCTACGGCATGTTAGACAAGGTGAGTCGTGAAGATATTGAAGCAGCAGCAAAAGCCGGTTATGTGACAGATTTTACCGATAGTATGCCACTTGGGCTGGACACTCAGATTGGTGAAAACGGCATGAATCTCTCTGGGGGACAGCGTCAGAGAATTACAATCGCAAGAGCGATTTTACGAGATGCACCTGTATTGATTCTGGATGAAGCAACATCGGCGCTGGATACGGAATCAGAGAAACAAATCCAAACGGCAATTGAAAGCTTAAGTCAGAATAAAACCGTGATTGTTGTCGCCCACAGACTTTCAACCATAGAAAATGCAGATAAAATTGTGGTCATGGATAAGGGTGAAATTGTTGAAGCGGGCACGCATCAGACGTTGCTTGCACATAATGGGGTTTACCGCCAAATTTATGATATTCAATTCGTAGGTCATTAATGAACTGGTTTGAACGGGGTTGGTACCGCCAGCATAATTGGATTTATTTATTGGCGCCACTGAGTTTAGTTTTTTGGTTTTTGTCTTTATTAAGGCGCGGATTATTTAAACTCGGGTTAAAGCAAAGCCATCAATTAAAGGTGCCCGTCATTGTTGTTGGCAATATTACTGTGGGCGGAACCGGCAAAACCCCTTTTGTGGTTTGGCTGGTCGAACAGTTAAAGCAACAAGGCTTTAAACCTGGCGTTATTAACCGTGGCTATGGAAGTCAGTTGGGTAACAAAAATAAACTTATTGAAGCGTCTGATCTTGCCGCTTTTGTTGGTGATGAAGCTAAACTGATTTATCAGAACGCACATGTGCCTGTCGCTGTGGGCACAGACAGGATTAAAAGTGCGGCGCTTCTGACTGAAGCCGGCTGTAATATTCTGGTGTGCGATGATGGTTTGCAACATTATAAATTAAAACGCGACCTTGAAATTATTCTGATTGACGGTAGTCGTGGATTGGGCAACCAGTGTTTATTGCCAGCCGGCCCGCTGAGAGAAGGTAAATGGCGCTTAAAAACCACTGACCTAGTCATTCAAAATGGCGCACAGCAAAATCCATACAGCGCGTTTCATTTTACTACTCACGCCTTGTCACCTGTGCCGGTGGATAAGCAAAGCAAACAGGAGTTTGACCTGCATCAGGCCTATTATGCAGTGTGTGGAATCGGCAACCCTCAAAGGTTTTATCAGACTTTGGCGGATAAAAAAATTCAGCTGCTTGAAAAATATAGTTTTATCGACCATCATCAATTTACACTGTCAGACTTTTCGAATTTCCAAAATTCGGGCGTCATTATGACCGAAAAAGACGCAGTAAAATGTGAGCCATTCGCTCAGAAGAATTGGTGGTACTTGCCGATAACAATAAAACCAGATGCAGCGTTTATCCAATTATTGCAAAAACAGCTAACTAAAATTCGGAATCAATATGGTCTTTGACAAAAAATTACTTGAAATAATTGCCTGCCCTAATTGTAAAGGAAAGCTTGAATATCATGCTGAACTTTCAGAGCTTTGGTGTCGTGCTGAGCGACTTGCTTATCCGGTTAAAGAGGGCATACCTGTATTGCTGGAGCCGCAAGCCAGAACGCTCGAGTTGGAAGAGGTGGAGAAATGAGTTATACAATTGTTATTCCGGCGCGTTTTGCCTCAACCCGTTTTCCGGGTAAACCCTTGGTTGAAATTATGGGTAAAACCATGTTGCATCGGGTTTATAAACAGTGCCAAAAAACCAAAGCTAATCGCATTGTAATTGCGACAGATGAAGACAAAATAGCTAAAGAAGCCAAAAAGATTGGCGCTGATGTTTGCATGACAAGTGAAGCGCATCAGTCAGGCACAGCCCGAATTGGTGAAGTGATACAAACACTCGGTTTAAAGGATGATGAAATCGTCGTTAATGTGCAGGGAGATGAGCCATTTATTCCAAGTGCAATCATAGATCAGGTTGCCAGCAATATGGCTTTATATACAGAAGCAGAAATGGCTACTTTGGCTGTACCTATCGAAGCAGTAGACGAAATATTTAATAAAAATGCAGTTAAAGTGGTAACGGATAAAAATGGGTATGCACTTTATTTTAGTCGTGCACCAATTCCTTACGACAGAGATGAGTTTTCTAAAGAAACGATAAAAACCATTAGCCCCAATTATTTACGACATGTAGGTTTATATGCCTATCGTGCTGCTTTTGTTCGTCAGTACCTTAACTGGCCAGCTTCACCACTTGAAGAAATAGAATCTTTAGAACAGTTAAGAGTATTGTGGCATGGTGAAAAAATTCATGTTGGTATTGCAAATGAAAACCCCCCGGCAGGCATAGATACACCTGAAGACCTTGAACAAGCTATTAAATATTTGAAAAGCAAAAAGAAGTAAACCTGATGACTGATAAACAAGATAAAATTGAAGCCGCAGTATTGAGACGATTGTTGGCTCATCTGGATGAGAACAAACAAGTCCAGAATATAGAGTTAATGAATTTAGCAAATTTTTGCCGTAATTGCCTGGCAAAATGGTACAGTGCGGAAGCCAAAGCTCAAGGAGAAGAGGTTGATTACGAGCAAGCACGTGAAATTATTTATGGTATGCCGTATAGTGAATGGAAAGAAAAATATCAAAAACCAGCAACGGCTGAGCAATTAGCTCAGTTTGAGAAAAATAATAAATCAAAATAATGTCAATCTCTGGCTGCAGTTGCACTAGTTGACTTTTGATAAGGAAATTACATGCAATCAATAAGACTGCTCATATCGGGCATTCTGCTGTATTTAAGTGTATTTAACCTTCACAGTGAAGAACAGTCTGACGGTCTTAACACTTTTCCGTCAATTGAACTGACTCAACTGGACAGCCAGGATTTATTCGCATCACAGCAATTTTTCCAGTCGAAAGCCGGGTTTCCGGATACTTCAGTATTAACAGAAGCTGGATTAGCCAATTGGCTTTCTCAACTCACTTCGCATGATAAAATTCAATTTGACGGTGACACAATCTGGAGTGTGCACAGGTTGTCCAATAATTCTCAATTAAAAGAATGGACAGCCTACGTTTATGGTTCGGCGGTTGAATATATAGATTTTAAACTATACCCAATTGGGGCGCAGGACGATGATACAGGCGTGCAATCATCAACCACGGGTTATTTTGCTGATCACGATATTCCTTATCACTATACCTCGACATTTTCACTCGAGCCCAATCAGGACTATTTATTAGTTGCCCGTTTATCGAGCGAATTCTTTTTTGCGCCCCTCAAGTTGCAATTTAAACCAACAGATGAGTTTGTTAATCAGTTTAAGCTGGAAAATGCAATCATACTCTTATGTTTTGGTATAGGTTTAGCACTCGCTTTATATAATTTATTTATCTTTCTCGGTTCTAGAGATAAAGCTTATTTATATTATGCGTTGTTTTCGTTTAGTTGGATTTGGGGGTGGGGCCATACTTTTAATTTACCTGAAGAATGGTTTGGTATTCGTACGCCTGAATTTTTAATGACGGGGTTTGTTTTATTACCCTTATTTAATGCTCTGTTTTTTATTAAATTTTTACAGGTTAAAAAGACAAACCCGATTCTCTCTAAAGTGGGGTTATGGGTCGGAATTATCTGTCTGGCCGGTGTACCGGTTGCAATTGAATCACCCGCATACGGCTTAATTTTAGCTTCGCTTGGCACGGGTGGCATGCTGATTGTTGGTTTTACACTGGGCGTTAAAAAGTTGATCGGTGGTTTTAAACCGGCAAAATATTTTCTGCTGGCCTATATTATGCTGTTTACCCCGAATATGGTGGGTAACTTAATGAATGTAGGCATTATCCCGAGCATGAATGTGAATATCTATTTACTCGGTTTAATTGGCAGTATGCTCGATGGTTTATTGCTTGCATTTGCGATGGCAGATAATGTTCGTCTGTTAAATAAAAAGAACATTGAGCTGAACGAAAACCTGGAAGAAAAAATTGCTCAGCGCACCGAAAAGCTCGAAAAAACGACACAAGAGTTGCGAGAAGCCAGCCAGGCGAAGAGTCGTTTTCTGGCACAAATGAGCCATGAAATCAGAACACCTATGAATGCGGTCATCGGTTTGAGTCAACTCGCTTTGCGAACGCCGCTTAATTTTGAACAGAAAGATTATGTTACTAAGATTGCCAGTTCTGCTGATATTTTACTCGGGATTATCAATGATGTACTGGATTATTCTAAAATAGAAGCAGGCAAACTGAATGTTGAAACGGTTAATTTTGGTTTGGCTAAATGTATCGAACGCGCCGTTAATCTATGTTCTTTAAAGGCAGATACCAAACATATAGAGCTCATTTTGGATGTTCAGCCTAATGTCCCTAAGTTTATCGAATCAGATCCGCTCAGGCTTCAGCAAATCCTGGTAAATATTATTTCAAATGCGGTTAAATTTACCGAATTTGGCCATGTCAGTATTCGGGTGAGTGCAAAAAAACAGGGCAATAATGAATATAAAATTGAGTTTGCGATTGTTGATACGGGTATAGGTATGAATAAAGAACAGGTCGATCGCCTGTTCACCTCTTTTACTCAGGCCGACAATACGATTACCCGAAAATATGGTGGCACGGGTTTAGGGCTTGCCATCAGTAAACAGCTCATTGAACTATTGGGCGGCACCATTTGGGTGAATAGTAAACCGGGCGTTGGCAGTGCATTTCATTTTAATATTCAGGCCAAAGCGACTCAACAAACAACCGAGTCTACTCAGTTAACCATTCAAGGCCGACCTCTGCACATTTTGATTGTAGATGATAACAAGGTTGCCTGCGATGTGATTGCAGACCTCTTTAAGCGCCATAATGCTGTGATTAAAATAGCCAGAACCGGGATAGAAGCAATTAATGAATTGCAACAGGCTATTTTAAATAAATTTCAGTATGATTTGGTTGTGATGGACTGGAAAATGCCTGAGATGGATGGCATTCAGGCCGCGCAGATGATCAAGCAGGAATTAAATTTGGCCCATTTGCCGGCCATTTTAATGGTTTCTGCTTATGACAAAGATGAAGCTAAAAAGCTGGGTAAAGAAGCTGGAATCGATGGATTTATTGAAAAGCCGGTTAATGAGTCAACCTTATTAAATGCGATGACTGAATGTCTGACTCTGGATATGGTTGAGCCGGAAGATAGTATTGATAAAGATGAAAAAGGTGATCTGGTTGATTTATCAAATATTAAACTTCTTTTGGTAGAGGATAATAAATTAAACCGACAAGTGGCCGCAGGATTTTTACGTCATACCGGGATCCAGATAGATGTAGCGGAAAATGGCATTCAGGCAATCGATAAAGTCCTGAATCAGGAATTTGATATTGTATTAATGGATATTCAAATGCCCGAGATGGATGGCTTGACCGCGACTAAAGAAATTCGTAGTAAAGAAAAATTTAAAGACTTACCCATTATTGCCATGACGGCTCACGCAATGGAAGGGGATAAACAGCGCAGTTTGGATTCGGGGATGAATGGCCACCTGACTAAACCTGTTGATCCCAACGAGCTCTATCGCTGTATCTTAAAATGGATTAAAAAAGAAAAAATTAATCCAGTCGTTAATCATGATGTTCAGTCCGCTAAAGCGAATAACCTTGATGAGAAGCTTTCCAATTTACAAACAATCGGTCTATTAGATGTCGCTGGTGCCTTAAATAAAATGCACGGCAAAAAAGCACTGTATATCGAATTATTGGTGACTTTTATCGAAGAAAATCAAAATTTAGTGACAGATTTAAATCAGTTAAAACGAGACTGTGATTTAGATACTCTAAGATTAAAAGTTCATTCGCTCAAATCTAACGCCGCTTATATCGGCGCTCACCAGTTATCAAAAGATGCATCCAATGTTGAATCTTTAATTGAATCAGAGCAAGCGTTCGAATCAGAATTTAATTCCATGATTGAAAAACTAACCAGTTTACTGGCTGAGTTGCAGGCGATGTCTACTGACTTAATGTCTTCAGAGCTAAATGACCAGCAAAATAGCAATCAATTAAATAAGCAATACAAACCGCAGGAAATCGATGAGATTTTCGAAAAAATGAAACATTACCTGAATGAATCAAACGCTAAAGTAGAGGATTATATACCTGTACTCAAACAATTGGCTCTGCAGCTGGATAACAGCCGTTTCATTGAGCAATTAATTCAGTTGATCGATGATGTTGAATATAAAAAAGCGTTAGACTTAATTGAAGAAAATAAATATAACTTACAATTGGTTGTTTAAATAATAGGTTAAGCTGGCCTGTACTTAATAACAGTTGCAGCAGAATATCTGCTGCAACTGAAAAAGTTAACCAAAAATAGAGCGTAATAAACTGATCACTTGGTCGATACTTTTGCCATTTTGAACTTCTGCAATAATTGAATCACGTTTTTGCAGTAAATAAGCAGGCATATCATCTGCTGCTAAAGCTTTGTCGACTAAAGCTTCAATCGATTCTTTGCTTCTTTTACGGCTCGTGCTCTGGCCATTTGTGCGGCTGGATTTTAGTGGCTTATTTTTTAATTTTAAATAGTTTGAGTTTTGAGCTGTATCAGCATCTGCAAAGAAAAAACAGTCAACCAGTATTGCCCGTGCTTGCCAAATAGCCTGTTCCTGTTCGCTTTCAGGCTGGGTTTGTCTCCACCAGGCAAACTGACGCATTGTCTCAATTAATTCATGCCAGTATGCAATAAAATCATTATTTTTAAATTTGGCAATTGAAAAGCCCTGACAAATTAAATCAATTTTTTGATTATTCAACGCGATAAATTGATCGGGTCTGCGCATGGCCAATAAGCGTGTCGCTGGGGCTAAAGGGGCGCTTTGTTCGGCAGATTCAAAAATGCTGGTGTAAGCGGATACAAATGCTTGGTAGTCCTGATAACTCACCTCACCCTCAGCTGGGATTAAACTGAGTGCTTCTCCGAACAAACCGGCATTAAGTTGCCAGAGTTGGCTGAAAGATTTATTGCCTTTGGTAGCAGCAAACCACTCACAATCAAAGTCATAAACGCTGATATCGTGTTTTGCGGTATGTTTACCGGCAAAACAATTGAGATCTTCTTCAATCA
This sequence comes from uncultured Alteromonadaceae bacterium, assembly GCA_913056495.1. GTDB lineage: Bacteria > Pseudomonadota > Gammaproteobacteria > Enterobacterales > Alteromonadaceae > Catenovulum. Next base: position 21,742 of record CAJXMO010000018.1, read on the forward strand.
TTTCAGCAAAAGATTCGGGTTGTAAATTTTGACAATAGTTGATTAACCGCATCCGTTCAGCTAAAGACTGAAGCTCTGCTTTTTCTTCAATATAAGCACAAAATACTGGCCAAGGCGCAATTCTCAACATTTTTATTTGTGCTGCGCTAATCGCGTTTGTCAGGGTATCCTGAAGCTTTTTTAATGGCGCAAACTGTTCCGGTTCTAACAAATCCAGGTTCAGTTCCTGACTGCATAAGCGATAAAGTTCTTCACACCATGACAAAAAATCAGACGGGCGATTTTCTACTTTGATTGCCATCAAATTGAGGCTTAAATCCTGGGCATACTTTAAAACGGTTTGATAACTTTGACTTTCATTTTCTGTCAAAGGCATTTTTACGGGGGCGGTTAATAACTTTCTCATTTAACTTTGAGTTCTCAGTGTCTCGGCAATTTTCAATCGGGGAGCGAGATGATACGCAGTTATTCATTATAGGCAACTAATAGCGTTAATTTATTGGTTGATTGGTTATTTTTAACTCAGACATATGCCAAAACGATGAAAGCAATTGCCCCTTTCGATCGAAAACAGTATCCTGTTTTGTTTTTTGCTTTGAGATTTTTATGGCGACGATTGGATTTGATTTTGGCACTTCAAACTGTGCTGTCGGGGTGATGAAAAATAACCAACCTGTGATGGTTGAATTACCTGAACATGGATTTTATATGCCTTCAAGTCTGTACTCGGCGAGCCGTGATACCATAGTTAGCTGGTTGTATCAGCAATTACCTGAACCCCAGAAGAAAGCGTTTTCGGATAGCCGACAGAGCGCGCTCGTAAAAGCTCAGCGGGAATTAAACGAGCTTAAACTCGATGGCCTTGACCCTGAACTCTCATTTGGCCAAAAAGCACTGGCTCGGTATTTAGACGACCCAGAAGAGGGCTACTACATTAAATCACCCAAATCCTTTTTAGGGGCATCCGGTCTTGCTCAGGTTCAGATTCAATTATTTGAAGATTTGGTTGCGTCTATGATGGCGCATATTAAAGGTCAGGCTGAAAAACACTTAGAGCAGGATATTGACAAAGTGGTTATTGGTAAGCCGGTTAATTTTCAGGGCCTAAGAGGTGAACAAAGTAACCGTCAGGCTTTGCAAATACTCACTCAAGCCGCCAACCGGGTTGGCTTTAAAGAGGTTGAATTTCAATTTGAACCGGTCGCAGCCGGTGTCGAATTTGAAGCCGGTTTAACATCGCAAAAGCGTGTTTTAGTGGTTGATATTGGCGGTGGTACCAGTGATTGTTCTATGTTGCTGATGGGACCTGAGTTAAAAGCGTCCAATGATCGTAGTCAGCATATTTTAAGCCACAGTGGCCAGCGTATCGGCGGTAACGATTTTGATATTCAGTTGGCTTTGGCGCGAGCTATGCCGTACTTTGGATTAAATGAACATTTAAAATCCGGTAAACCTGTACCTAAAAAGTGCTTTAGTGATGCCGTTGAAATTAATAATATTGCTGCACAGAGTCATTTTTATAGTGCTGAAAACGCACGTTGGCTGGCGCAACTTAAACGGGACTCAGCCAGCCCTGATATTATTCAGAGATTGATAGATGTGCAGCAGCAAAAACTCAGTCATCAAATCGTTAGCCTCGCCGAGCAGGCAAAGATTCATCTGAGTGATAGTAGCAGTCACGATATTAACCTGGAATTTATCGAATCTGAATTGTCGGCTAATGTAAATCGGGATGATTTATTGTCCGCTAATCTGCGTAATTTATCTGCGATTGCGGCACTGATTGACGAGGCAATCAATCAGGCTGGGGTTCAACCTGATGTTGTTTTTGTAACCGGGGGAACGGCAAAATCGCCTATATTTAATGAATTCCTTAAACAGCAATGTCCGGATACTGAAATTGTCGTTGGGGATTATTTTGGCAGTGTGACTTCAGGGTTAACGCGATGGGCGGATCACATATTTTAAGACTGGAAGGCCTTGCTAACATGACAAACAAAGGTAAAAATGTCCTGACGCCAAGCTATAACGTATCAGGTATCTGAGACGAGCAATATACTGACAGGATGAACAAAGGGTGCTAGATACAATATTGCAGCAAGTTTTAAGCTGTCAGCAATGCAACGCTCAATTAACGCCGAATCCGGTATTGCAGGTCGGGGAGAAAGCAAAGATATTAATTGCCGGTCAGGCGCCTGGTAGACTCGCTGATCTTAATCAAAAGCCTTTTTCCGATCCCAGTGGCAACCGATTAAAGCACTGGCTTGGTCTGAATGACGCAGAGTTTTATGACAAAAATAAAGTCGCTATCTTACCAATGGCATTTTGTTATCCGGGTAAAGCCAAATCCGGGGATAAAGCACCGCCAAAAATTTGTGCTCAGTTATGGCGTGAAAAGCTGCTGGCCAAGATGCCAGATATTAGACTCACTTTGGTGTTAGGTAACTATGCGAGAGCTTATCACTTAGGTGGCGGTCAAAATAAATTGACTCAGGTCGTTTATGAAAATCGCTTTTTAACCCGCAATATTGTGTGTTTACCTCATCCAAGTCCCAGAAATCAGGCATGGTTTAAACAAAATCCCTGGTTTGAAGCTGACTTATTACCTAGATTAAAAATCAAAGTTGCACAAAGTCTAGTCAATTAATTGCTCACAGCTTTTTGCCGGCATGAATGCAGTTATGGATTGATTAAGCCGCTCGATTAAATCTGGGTGTTGCTCTGCGTAATCTTTATCGATATACATACCAGCAGGATGATTACTGTGGTGCACGATAGTAAACTGGCTAAGCTCAATATTAGATTTTCTGGCTGTCTCTTCAAATACTAACCGGCTTGCCAATATTGCATCTATCCGGTTTGCAGCCAACATTTTGGCAATATTATCCAATTTTTTTATCCCTTCAGCGGCAAAGTCATGTTGATTCAGCCAGAAATAATGGTTTGATTCATATGCACTGGCGACCTTGTGCTTCAACTTAAATCCGGGCTGATCGGGCTTATATTCAACTTGCCGGTTAATATACCAGTTCCAGGTTACACAAAAAATCGGTGATGTAAAAACAGCATACTGATTGCGCTGTGCATTCTCTGAGGCAATGAGTACGGCATCTGCCCGTTTATTTTTCAGCTTTTTAAAAGCGGCACCAAAATTTGAAGCGGGTGATAATGAATAAGGAATATAGGCTTGTTTTAATATTTTTATTGCGCGTTTAAAAGCCACGCCTTGCCACTGATTGTTTTGCTGATAGGTATAAGGTGGGTAAACAGGCACTATAATGCGCATTGTTTGTTCATCTTTTAGGGGCTCAGCGAATAACTGATTTATGCAAGCCTGCAATAAGAAAACAATAACAATCCAAAAAGCAAAGCTTATCGTATTAAGCTGATAATGCATAAATAGATGCTCACCATAGAATTACGCCTGATATTTTAATTTAGTGCAGCAATTGACTTGTGTCCATTATTCACAGGTTTGAGGCAAAATAAGTGCTAAACTGCATGCCAAGGCGGTGTTAAAATTGATATAATCCCGACTAAGTTTTTAAAGTGATGAATTTAAGCATGATCCCACGATTAACCGAAGTTGATGCAATTGAACAAGTCTTTCTTGATTATTTAACTGAGCTCAAGGCTAGCAAGTTTGAAGGCGACATAGAAACCAGTTACGCCAGTCGATTTTCTGTCTCGACTGATAACAGTGTTTATCAGAGTTTACCTCAGGCCGTTATATTGCCCAAAAACATGGATGATTTAGTCGTTTTAACTGAATTAGCCAGTCAGGAAAAATACCAGCAGGTTAAGTTCTCGCCAAGAGGCGGTGGCACAGGCACCAATGGTCAGTCACTGACTTCGGGCATAGTGGTTGATATTAGTCGTCATATGAATCAGATACTGGATTTTAACGCCGAAGAGGGTTGGGTTAAAGTTCAGGCCGGTGTTGTCAAAGACCAGTTGAATGCTTTTTTAAAGCCACATGGTTTTTTCTTTGCGCCGGATTTAAGTACCAGTAACCGTGCAACTATAGGTGGTATGGTCAATACAGATGCCTCCGGGCAAGGCTCTCTGGTGTACGGTAAAACCAGTGATCATGTTCTTGCGTTAACTAATGTATTAATGAGTGGTGATGTTCTGCACACTCAAAAAATGCCTGTTGCTGAGGCTGAAAAGCTGGCAGAACAGGATAATCAGATAGGTCGTGTCTATCGTCAGGTTTTGTCGAGCTGTCGAGATCAGCGCCAGCAGATTCTGGAAAAATTTCCTCGTCTAAATCGATTTTTAACCGGATATGATTTAGAGCATACTTTTAATGATGATTTAACTGAGTTTGATTTAGGGCGGGTAATTACCGGCTCTGAGGGGTCGCTCGGGTTTGTTGCTGAAGCTAAGTTAAATCTAACCCCAATCGCGCCTTTTAAAACCTTGGTCAATGTTAAATATGACAGTTTTGAATCTGCTTTGCGCAATGCGCCATTTTTAGTGCAGGCGAATGCGACCTCAGTTGAAACCATCGATAGTAAGGTTCTGAACCTTGCGCGCGAAGATATTATCTGGAATTCGGTTAGTCATCTAATTACTGATGTTCCCGGAAAGGTGATGGAAGGCATTAACATTGTTGAGTTTAATGCTGTTCAAGCGGAAGACAGTAAAGATAAACTGGATAATTTAACCCGTCAGTTAGATACGCTGATTGAAAAGGGTGAAGCTGGCATTATTGGCTATCAGGTAACGGATGATCTTGGTTCTATTGGCACTATTTATGAAATGCGTAAAAAAGCCGTGGGTTTATTGGGTGCAACCAAAGGGGCTAAAAAGCCGCTGGCATTTGCTGAAGATACAGCCGTTCCACCGGAAAATCTGGCTGATTTTATTATGGAATTCCGCGCTTTATTAGACAGTTACCAGCTGAATTACGGTATGTTTGGGCATGTGGATGCGGGTGTTTTGCACGTGCGTCCGGCGTTAGATATGAACGATCCACAGCAGGAAGTCATTTTACGAAATATTTCAGATAAGGTTGTTGCGCTTACTGCTAAGTACGGCGGCTTAATGTGGGGCGAACATGGTAAAGGCTATCGCAGCGAATACGGACCTGAATTTTTTGGCGAAGCGCTGTTTAACGAGTTACGTAAAATTAAAGCCGCATTTGATCCGGATAACCGGGTTAATCCGGGGAAAATATGTACACCACTTAACTCGGATGAAAAGTTAGTCTCAGTGGATGATACAAAACGAGGCTATTATGATCGCCAGATTCCGGTCAAAGTACGTGAAAGTGTGGATACGGCAATGAACTGTAACGGCAATGGGCTGTGCTTTAACTGGGATGCTAATTCTCCTATGTGCCCTTCGTATAAAGTCACACGTGACAGACGTCATAGTCCAAAAGGACGAGCCGGATTAATGCGTGAATGGTTACGCCAGTTAAGTAATCAGGGCATAGATTTTAATCAGTTGGAAAAAGATGCGGCCAAAGGTGAACTGGAAACTTCCTGGTTTGCACGCTGGCGTAATACTAAAGCAAAAAATTCGGGTGAATATGATTATTCGCACGAAGTGATGGAAGCTATGGATGAGTGTTTGGCCTGTAAAGCTTGTTCCAGCCAGTGTCCGATTAAAGTGGATGTACCCGGATTCAGAGCCAGGTTTTTACAACTTTATCACGCCCGCTATAGTCGCCCATTTAAAGATTATATGGTGGCATCCATTGAAAAAAGTGCCCCTTTAATGGCTAAAGCGCCCAGATTCTTTAATTTCTTTTTAAAGTCTAAACCGGTTCAGGGATTAATTAAAAGTACACTGGGCTATGTCGACACGCCATTGCTGAGTTACCCGACGCTTGAACAACGAGTGGGTGAACAAAATGTATTAGACTGGGATTTATCTCGTCTGCAAAATATGACTGAAGCTGAGCGCTTAAAAGTAGTTGCCATTGTTCAGGACCCTTTTACGTCATACTATGATGCTGAAGTGGTTGCAGACTGGATTAAACTCATTGCTAAACTGGGTTATACCCCGATTTTATTGCCATTTAAACCAAATGGCAAAGCCCAGCACGTTAAAGGCTTTTTAGATAAATTTGCAAAAACTGCAGCAAGTGCAGCCGAATTTTTAAATCGCTTAGATGAATTGCACATCACACTGGTTGGTACAGATCCGAGTTTGGTTTTATGCTATCGCGATGAATATAATAAAATTTTGGCGAATAAACGCGGTCATTTTGAAGTCTTGTTACCGCACGAGTGGCTCAAAAATATTTCATTCCCTGAATCTCAGCAAAATAACCCGCAAGTTGAGTTTAAATTGTTTGCACATTGTTCTGAAAAAACTGCGGCAGCATCCAGCCAGCAAGACTGGCAAAATATATTTTCCAAAGCGGGTGCTAAACTGACGCCAGTTGCTGTGGGGTGCTGTGGTATGGCGGGGACTTATGGGCATGAAGCCAGCCATTTGGAAAACTCTAAAGCGATTTATCAAATGAGCTGGGGTGAAAAAGTGAAGCAAAGCTTACCGGTTGAAGTGCTTGCGACTGGTTATTCCTGCCGCTCTCAGGTTAAACGCGAAGACGGGTTTAAACCGAATCACCCAGTGCAGGCATTGTTAAACCTGATAAGTTAATGGTTAATTGACTCTGAAAAAAGCCGAATCTTTAATTAAGATTCGGCTTTTTTTAATTTTATAGGCTGTTTTAGGCTTTGTTATGTACCTTGCAGGGGTTACCAAAAGCGGTACAGTTAGGTGGAATATCTTTGGTGACCACACTACCGGCGCCAATCGTTGCACCATCTCCTATGGTGACACCGGGTAAAATAATGCAACCACCACCAATCCAGACATTATTGCCTATTGTTACCGGAGCGGCAAACCCTACATGTTGGTTGCGTTTCTCAATATCGAGCGGGTGGCTGGCGGTATAGATTTGAACATTGGGTGCAATAAATACATTATTCCCAATTGTCACAGGGCAGCAGTCGAGTAAAACAAAATTAAAGTTAATAAAAACGTTATTGCCGATTTTGGTATTAATCCCATAATCTATGCGTATTGGCTTTTCCATGTGAACATTATCGCCAACCTGACTAAAAATTTTGTGTTGTAACTGAGATTTTAATTCGACATCACGAGCCCCAAGTTGATTAAATTCATCAACTCTATCCCGGGTCTGATAGCGAATTTCAATTAAGTCCGGATCATTAATCCAATATTCTTGACCCGCTAGCATTTTTTCATAGGCACTTGTCATAGTGTTTCCTGTAAGTTGTATCCGTTTAGTTCTGGTCAATCAAATGTTCAGCTAAATCCAGCGCATCGTCTGAAAAGCGAAAGAAGCGACAATAATCATAATATTCTTTTTCATCTAGCATACCGGCCTGATAAAGCAGGTTAAGTTTGCTTAATTTTGTTGCTTCCGATAGGCATTGATTTAGTTCACCTTCGGTTATATTAGTATGGTAATCCAGTCCAGAAATTACAGATTTTGGTAATTGCCAATAGTTTGCGATTTGAATCGTTAATTGTTGCTGGTGGCTTTGCACGAGTTGCTTAAAACTACTGGTGTTGGGTTTTGAATCCGGGCTGACATATTTAAATGCCTCCACCATAAGTTGAAAAATCACCATTTTACCCAAAGCATGAAACAAACCAACAAAATAAGCCGAGCCATTTTGTGGTGGCAAAACCTGTGCTTCAGCTAATTGCTGACTAAAATTGGCGACCTGATAACTATGATTCCAAATTTTTTGGCCAAAAAATTTGTAATATAAATTTTCCGAGGGAGAAAGTTGTTTGATAAACTGATTTAAAACCATTTCACGAACGCCGCTTGAGCCCAGAGTAACAAATGCCTGGCGTAACTGAGTAATTTCCTGATCCGTTTTTCGATAACGAGCAGTGTTTGATTGCTGGATAATGACACCTGCCATAGCCGGTTCTTTTTCGATGACTTTCAGTAGCTGATTAGTATCAAAATTATCGTCGTTCAGCAGGCTTAACACCTGACTTACGGAAGCGGGTAGGGCTGGTAAATTTCTGAGAATATGTTCCGGGCGATTCAGCAGGGCTTCGACTTTATTGCAAACAAACTCAGTTAGCATGTCAGTTTGACCCAGATCTAAAGATTCGCCAAAGAGATAATCATAAAATAGCTTATCTAATGCGATATTTTTATCTGATATAGTGGATGGGGAATACGTCATTTCTCTGGCGTCTGACGAAACCGCATTAAGTGACGCCTCTCTATCGGTTTGTGCCTGTTGGCGAAGCTTGATAAAAGCTTCATAATCCGGAGCCGGTTTATTTTTATTAAAACCAGAAAAAAGTGCCTGAACCAGTTTTCTAAACATATTTAGTTTTATTGACCTTTTGAAGGTGTTAATTGCCAGTGATATTCCATCTGTTTTGCTGTTCTTTCAGCAAGCTCTAAATTCAGTAATTTTGAGACCAGATATAAACTCATATCGAGCCCGGCTGAAATTCCGGCTGAGCTAATCACTCGCTTACTTTCAACCCATCTTTGCCCGCTTATGATATCTAGTTGAGGATACTGGATTTTTAAATCATCAATATCCTGCCAATGTGTGGTAACACTATGACCATTTATTAAACCAGATTCAGCCAATAAAAACACGCCTGTACACACAGTAGCAATTAATTTAGCTTGGTTAGCCGTTTGTTTTATCCAGTTTATTAACACAGGATTACTTAACTGGGGAGTATGAACGCCGCCCGGAATCATTAATACATCAATATCAGGATGTTCTGTACAAGCGTAGTCGGGCATTATCTTTAAGCCACCGCGAGCACTAACCTGCGACAAGTGTTCAGATACAATAAATACATCAAACTTTTCATTTTTGTCTGACAGTCGGTTTGCGGTCGACAGTACTTCAAACGGTCCTGCAAAATCCAATACTTCCACATTCGGGTAGATGAGTATTCCAACATTCATAAATTGACCTAACTTGTTCGGCAGAAAATTATCCTTATAAATATTAATATATTCAATTAATTAATCAATTTATTACTCGAAACTCTGATTTAACTATTTTCTTGCATATAGATTTTCGGCAACTAGGCTTATTAAAACAAGGATGTATTCAGACAGGGGATTTTTGTGGGGAAAAATTTACCAATTATTTTAGATATAGAAGCGTCTGGCTTTGGAAAAGGCAGTTTTCCAATTGAGGTCGGTTATATTTTACCCAATCAGCAAAGGTTTTGTTGTTTGATTAAACCTCAGCCTGACTGGTTGCACTGGGATACAGAAGCTGAGCAACTTCATAAAATAAAACGCCAGGTATTGTTTGATTGTGGTAAACCAGCTGTTGAAGTGGTTCGGAGCTTAAATGATAATCTGGCAGGCAAGCGAGTCTATACAGATGCATGGGGACAAGATTATGCCTGGTTGCACAAATTGTATAATGCGGTTGATTGCATACCCAGTTTTAAACTCGAGCCTTTATATGCTTTGCTTAAACCCGGGCAGTTAGCCAACTGGCATTCAGATAAAAATCAGCTTCAACAAAAGCTCGCACTGACCCGTCACAGGGCCAGCAATGATGCTGCTTTATTGCAAGCTTGTTATGCCTACCGGCTTTAAATTTAATGTTAACCAGTAAAAGAATATTATCGTCAGCTAGACAGGTTCGCCTACGGTTTTGATATCTGGTTCGACTCTTTTTAAATTTTGATAAATAGCCACTTTGTTTCGGCCCAGATTTTTAGCCTGATAAAGCGCTTGGTCAGCTCTATTTAATGCCGATTCAATCGAGGTGTCTTTATTATCAACAGCAGAGATACCAAAGCTAACGGTATAGCAAACAGCTGGCTGGTTATCGGGCATAATTTGGTTTAATTCAGCATTTTTGCGTATGTTATCTGCAACTTTTTGAGCTTGTTGCTCGCTACAATCGGTCAATAAAATAACAAACTCTTCTCCGCCAAAACGTGCAACCATATCCTGCTTTCTGATACTCAGACTCAAAATTTGCGCAAATTGGGTGATCACCAGATCGCCAATTTGATGGCCATAATTATCGTTAATCTGTTTAAAGTGATCTATATCAGCAATAATAATGCTTGCGGGAATGTGTTTTTCGCGACAGCTCAATAGCAAGTTACCGGCATGATCGTTAAAGTATCTGCGATTAAACAGGCCTGTCATCGAATCAGTTGCCGCCTGTTTTTTAAGCTCGTTTTGTGAAGCTTCCATTTTTTCTAAATGCTTTATCCGGTAGGATAAAATAAAAGCGAGCATAAGTGCTTCCAGTGCGATGCCAATGCCAACCCCATAACAGGTAATATACATAAAATCGGCAATGCCTTTGTAATACAGCACAGCCATTAAGTTAAAGCCGATAAACATCATATGGCCGACTAAAAACAATTTGGCAATCGGATTGCCTTTACGCAAGATAGACAGGCAAACAGACAGGGTAATTAACATCATAATAGCAGCTATGCTGCTGGCTGGTTCTAAAGCAGCTTTAATATCAAACAGGCCATAAATAAATTCTATGCCCAGCACACATATCAAAGCCATCAACAATTTATGTTCGGTTGGATAATGCTTTCTGGTCTCAAAAATAACCGTCATAAATAAAATCAGAAAAATCGGCATGGTAATCAGTGAGATATGAAGTCTCATTACCGAATCGCCGTACCAGCCGAAAAAATTGGCAATCAGCCCGTAGGACAATGCAATCCAAACTGTACCCGAGATTAAATACAAGCTATAAAATATATTTTCTTTTTTCCGGGCTGATACATAGAGTAAAAAGTTATACAGCATCAGGGCCAATAATGTACCAACTAAAATAGCGATATCATTTTGACTGCCAACCAAGGCGCGTTTAGAGGACAGCTCATCGTGAATTTCCAATGTAAACCATTGATGAGAATAGGAAACCGTATTGATATACAGCTGAGAAACCTGTCCGGGTTTCAGGTCAAAATTAAACACCGCTGCACCGCCGTACATATGCTGAATTGAGTCAGCTTCATCTAAATCAAGTTTTAATTGCTTAATTACATTGTCATTTTCAAGTTGATAAAACTCGACTTTATGATTGTGGTAAGCGTAAGGGTGGTGCAAATACAGGTTTAATGGCTGGTTGCTATTATTCTGGATATTAATTTTTGACCAGGCTGCTTTTGCTTTTGTACCTAAGGCGAGTTTGTTATTGGACGGAATAAAAGTTTGCCGCTTAATTTGATTTAAGCTTTGCTGTCTGGACTCATCAACATAATAGCTCATATCAAATTCAGTGAGTTTATGTGGATTCGAATTAAGTGAGATAATTGGCTGCTCATTGGCTTTAACCGCCATTGTACTCAAGCCAAACATCAGCACAATAACAGCAATCGATCGTTGAAGCATGACTGGTTTAAATCCCTTTTTGCAATATACCTTAGCTATCCTAAAATAAATTCAGTTTTAAGCAAGTGATTCAGGTGCTTAACCCGTGCGTCAGGCGGATTGTGGGGCTCCTAAATCTTGATTTATATCAAATAAATTTCAAAATTGTATATTAATTAATCTTGATATTTATTTAGTGAATACCCATTTAGTAAATAACAAAGGTGTTGATAAGGTATTTAAATCATGAGACTTGATAGATTGACCAGCCAATTTCAAATTGCGATTTCTGATGCTCAGTCACTGGCACTTGGGCGCGATCATCAATATATAGAGCCAACTCATTTAATGTATGCATTGCTGAATCAGGATGCCGGTTCTACGCGGAGTTTGTTAAATCAAGCCGGTTGCTCGATTACTTCGCTGCGCTCACAGTTATCAGAAGCATTAGATAAGTTACCTAAAGTAGAAGGCGTCGGTGGAGACGTGCAACTGTCACGCGATATGGTTTCATTGCTGAACCTGTCAGATAAGCTAGCGCAAAAGCGTAAAGATAAATATATCTCTTCTGAATTATTTGTTTTAGCGGCACTGGAACAAAAAGGCGAACTCGGCAAAATTTTAGAAAAGTTGGGTTTGGATAAAAATAAACTTGAAGCAGCAATCGAGCAGGTTCGCGGCGGCCAGAATGTGGATGATCCTAATGCCGAAGAGAAACGTCAGGCACTTGAAAAATATACTCAGGATTTAACTGCTAAAGCTGAGCAGGGCAAGCTGGATCCGGTAATTGGCCGTGATGATGAAATCAGACGAACCGTGCAGGTGCTTCAGCGCAGAACCAAAAATAACCCAGTATTAATTGGTGAGCCGGGGGTCGGTAAAACCGCAATTGTAGAAGGCTTAGCACAACGAATTATTAACGGTGAAGTGCCGGAAGGGCTTAAAAACAAGCGAGTATTATCTCTGGATATGGGGTCGCTGATAGCAGGGGCTAAATACAGAGGGGAATTTGAAGAGCGCTTAAAAGCGGTATTAAACGAACTGGCCAAAGAAGAAGGGCAGGTCATCTTATTTATCGATGAACTCCATACTATGGTTGGCGCAGGGAAAGGGGATGGTGCTATGGATGCGGGTAATATGCTCAAACCCGCATTAGCGCGGGGTGAACTGCATTGTGTTGGCGCAACTACGCTGGACGAGTATCGTCAGTTTATTGAAAAGGATGCCGCACTTGAACGTCGTTTCCAAAAAGTACTGGTTGATCAGCCTACAGTGGAAGATACGATTGCAATATTACGTGGTTTAAAAGAGCGATATGAGCTTCACCATTCGGTTGAAATTACGGATCCGGCAATTGTTGCTGCCGCATCTCTTTCACACCGTTATATTGCCGACAGACAATTACCGGATAAAGCCATAGATTTAATTGATGAAGCCGCTTCCAGTATTCGAATGCAAATTGACTCTAAACCAGAAGAGCTTGACCGGCTTGAACGGCGCAGTATCCAGTTAAAATTAGAGCAGCAGGCACTGCAAAAAGAGCGTGATGATGCCAGTAAAAAACGGCTTGCTACGCTTGAAGAGGAACTGGAAACCATTTCCCGTAAATTCAGTGACTTGGAAGAAATATGGAATGCAGAAAAAGCAGCGCTGCAAGGGACTCAGAATATTAAAGCTGAACTGGAGCAAGCCAGATTGGATATGGATATTGCTAAACGGGCAGGGGATTTAAGCCGAATGTCTGAGCTTCAGTACGGTAAAATCCCGGCGCTAGAACGTCAGCTTGATTTAGCTGTACAGGCAGAAATGCAAGATATGAGTTTGCTCAAACACAGAGTAACAGATGAAGAGATTGCAGATGTTCTATCACGCTGGACAGGTATACCGGTTTCAAGAATGCTGGAAAGTGAACGTGAAAAACTGTTGCGCATGGAAGAGGGCATTCACCAACGTGTGGTTGGTCAGAATGAAGCTGTAAAAGCGGTGGCTGATGCGATTCGTCGCTCTCGCGCAGGTTTATCCGATCCAAATCGACCCATAGGCTCATTTCTGTTTTTAGGCCCTACCGGGGTGGGTAAAACAGAATTGTGTAAATCACTGGCCAATTTTTTATTTGATTCGGACAGTGCCATGGTGCGTATCGATATGTCAGAGTTTATGGAAAAACACTCAGTATCGCGTTTATTAGGTGCGCCACCGGGATATGTCGGTTACGAAGAAGGTGGTTATTTAACGGAAGCTGTGCGCCGTAAACCTTATTCGGTTATTTTGCTGGATGAGGTCGAAAAAGCGCATCCTGATGTTTTTAACATACTACTGCAATTATTAGATGATGGACGCTTAACCGACGGTCAGGGCAGAACCGTTGATTTTAAAAATACGGTTGTGATCATGACTTCTAACTTAGGCTCGGATATTATTCAGGAACTCACTCAGTCTGGCCATGCCGATCAGGTTAAATCGGCTGTATTGGAAGTGGTTGGTCAGCATTTCAGACCTGAATTTATAAACCGGATTGATGAAACCGTGGTATTTCATCCATTGGCTCAAGATCACATTAAACGAATTGCTTCTATTCAGTTACAGGAGTTGCGTAACCGTCTGGAAGAGCGTGGTTATGGTTTTGACGTCAAAGAAGCTGCACTGGCTAAGTTAGCCGAAGCGGGTTTTGATCCCGTATTTGGGGCACGTCCTCTAAAACGAGCCATTCAGCAGGAAGTTGAAAATCCACTGGCTCAGGCCATCCTGGGCGGAGAGATTGAAACGGAAAAAACCATAGTGGTAGATGCGAAAGACGATAAACTGGTTTTTACATCTGACTGAGATTGTTTGAATTTTACACAAACGGTCAATCGGTTGTAAGCGAAACTAAGTTTAACTTGCCGCTGATAAGGTTTCTTTTGTATAGTGTGCGCAAAAGAAACCTTTAGTTTAGGGCCTGTTGTCCTTTCGCGTTCATTTTTGCAGCAGCATATTGCCGAGAATCACTATACTACAGCCCTCGCGCCGCGATTTGAAAGCGCTCAGTTAGAACAAAATTTGTACTCGAAAGATAAACAGACCCTAGGGATTTACCAAAACATTTATGACAGACTCAAACGATACACACAAGCATCCGCGTAAAGGCATATACTTGTTGCCGAATATTTTGACAACGGCAGGCTTGTTTTCAGGTTTCTATGCCGTTATTGCTTCCATGAATAATCATTTTGAAAGTGCGGCAATTGCGGTATTTATCGCGATGATTTTTGATGCCTTAGATGGCCGTGTCGCGCGAATGACAAATACTCAAAGTGCATTCGGCGCTGAATATGACAGCATGGCAGACATGGTTTCTTTCGGTATTGCCCCTGCACTGGTTTCTTATAACTGGGCATTGCATAGTCTGGGTAAAATTGGTTGGTTAGCCGCCTTTATATATGCTGCGGCCGCAGCGCTGCGTCTGGCCCGTTTTAATACTACGATAGGAACCGCAGATAAACGTTATTTTACCGGTTTAGCCAGTCCGGCCGCTGCAGCCATTGTCAGTGGAATGGTTTGGCTTGGCGCAGATTATGAACTGGAAGCGGATACGTTTGGCATAGTTGCTATGTTAATCACGGCTATCAGTGGGCTATTAATGGTGAGCAATTTCAGATACAGCTCTTTTAAGGAAATTAAATGGAAAGAGCGGGTGCCTTTTATTGCAATTTTATTTATGGTGTTGGTTTTTGTTGTGGTAGCGTTTGAACCTGCGTTGGTCCTGTTCAGTATTTTTTCTTTATATGCGTTATCGGGTCCGATTCTGACCTACCGAGGGGTCAAAGAAATTAAAGCCAAGAGCAGCTCAAATAATTCGGATGATGATAACTAAGCATATCAGTTAAAATTAACCTGAGATCTGCATAAAAATTAAAGCCGGTGATTTAACCGGCTTTTTTGTTTGTTCTTTTTTCTTTCTCTCGTCGCTCAAGTTATAAACAAAGCTTCACAGACCTTAATCAAGGGCGAGTGATAGCGGTTTGTTTAACTCAGATCCAAATCTCTCACTAGAAAACGAAATTAAACTAAAAGCCAATAAATTTAGGACTTTAGCTAACTTCTTATCCAGAGTTGAGGTTAGTTAACCTCAGCTGCATATAATAAAAATTGCCCAACGAGTCTATTTGTCCGCCTCTGAGCGTTATTTTTCTTTCTAATAGTGCGCTATTAGGTACACAAAAAGGCCTTGATAGACGAAAAATTATCGACATTAGAACGCAAAATAAACAAGATTGTGGCTAGGTTTAGAAAATGAGAGTTCGATTTTACTTCAATTATTCTGATACACAGTTGAGGTTAGTTAATCGTGTTAAATGGTTGTTTATTTGTTAATAAAATGCATAATCAAGTCAGGTTTTACTAATGCATGGAAATAATAATGAAGTTAAATAAGGTTACAAGGTTTATGGCAGCGGCTGCCTGTACAGTGGTTATCGCTGGTGGTTTGTCAGGATGTGGCGAGAAAAAGGAAGTCGTTTCTGCAGACTCACCGCAAACTCAGCCTGCTGAAAAATGGATCAGTTTATTTAATGGTAAAGATTTAACGGGCTGGAAAGTTAAAATAAAAGGTCATGCACTGGGTGATAATTATCTGGATACGTTTCAAGCTAAAGACGGTAAATTAGTCGCTACCTACGAAAACTATCAGAGTTTTGATAATAAATTTGGCCATATTTTTTATCAACAACCTTTCTCCAATTATATCGTCAAGTTTGAATATAGGTTTGTCGGTGAGCAAGTTAACGGCGGGGAAGGCTGGGCGTTTCGCAATAACGGGATTATGTTACATAGTCAGTCACCAGAAAGCATGGCTCTGGAGCAGGATTTTCCTCGCTCGGTTGAAGTCCAGCTACTGGGGGCATATGACGATAGTCAACCGAGAACGACTGGCAATATTTGCACGCCGGCGACTAATGTTGTAATCAACGGAAAATTAGTAACCGATCATTGTATTAATTCTACCGGCCCGGCTTTGCCCGTTAATGAATGGGTGCAAGCTGAAGTTGAGGTGCATGGTGGTGAAAAAATCATTCATAAAATCAATGGTGAAATTGTATTTGAATATGAAAAACCACAATATGAAACGAATGCTGCTGAAGCTCAGGGAAAAAGCAATTTAATTATCGAGCAGGGCTATATTGCACTTCAGGCCGAATCTCATCCAACTGAATTCAGGAATATACAGCTGAAAAAACTTTAATTGCCACCAACGCCATATAATACCCAAGCTAGCATATCAAAGTGACTTGGGTATAATACCGCGACTTTTATTTTAATGGTTGTGATATGAAATTTGCGTTAGGAATTGAATACGACGGTGCAGCGTATTCCGGCTGGCAAAGGCAACAAAATGTGCCCAGTGTACAACAGGCTTTGGAAGAAGCGCTTTCCCGAGTTATTAATGAACCTATAGTTGTAACGTGTGCCGGGCGCACTGACTCTGGTGTACATGCCACTGCTCAGGTGGTTCATTTTGAAACTGATGTTAAGCGAGAAATGAAAGCTTTAACTATGGGCGTTAATGCAAATTTACCGGGAGATATCGCAGTTAAATGGGCTAGCGAAGTTGATCCGGAATTTGACGCCAGATACTCAGCAACCGCGCGCCGTTATCGTTATGTCATTTATAATCATCCATTAAGACCGGCCATATTACCAAAAGGCATTACCCATTGTTACCATGACTTAGATGCAGACAAAATGCATCAGGCTGCTCAGGCGCTTATTGGTGAACAGGATTTTACTTCATTCAGAGCAGCACATTGCCAGTCAAATACACCGTTTAGAAACATACATCAAATATCGGTTACCCGCGTGGGACTGTATATAGTGATTGATGTCACCGCGAATGCATTTTTGCACCATATGGTGAGGAATATTGCTGGTTCATTGATGGAAATTGGTAAAGGAGAGCAGCCGGTAAACTGGATTCAGACTTTATTAGAAGCAAAAGACAGAACCTTAGCAGCAGCGACTGCCAAACCTAACGGCCTTTATCTGGTCCGAGTTTTTTACCCCGAAAAGTGGGGAATTCCCCAAGGCGTTATGGGGCCGGTATTTTTACCTGAGACTCTATAACTAACCTATAGCGACAAGGAATATGAGTTAATTTAGCATTATGTTGATGTAGGGATAATTTTCAGTCAGCTGTTATAATTAATTTCATCTATTCTTATAGACAGTTGAGGTTAATTAATGCCTCAGTTCATAGGGTAAAACATCACAAGCTATTGCATGTTTTAGTTAAAATATGTCTCAGTTTATGATTTAATGTGCGCCATTAAGGGTTTATCGATTTTTTTGTATAAACAAATTTTTCTTTTAGAAATACTATCCCGAGATTATCAATGAGTTGGATCGAAAAAATATTACCTAAAACAAACTCAAGCAAAAAAAGCAATGTACCAGAAGGTGTTTGGGTTAAATGTGCTGACTGTCAGTCTGTTTTATATCGTGCAGAAGTAGAGCAACAGCAAAATGTATGTCCTAAGTGTTCGCATCATATGCGAATTTCTGGTCGAGCTCGCTTAGACGCTTTCTTAGATACAGAGAGCCGAACTGAACTAGGCGCCGACTTGGAGCCACAGGATAAACTCAAGTTTAAAGATTCTAAAAAATATAAAGACAGAATTTCAGCGGCTCAGAAAAGTACAGGTGAAAAAGACGCATTAATTGCGATGCGCGGCGCGGTTAAAGGGGTTCCTGTTGTTGCTGTTGCATTTGAATTCTCATTTATGGGCGGTTCAATGGGCTCAGTTGTGGGGGCTCGTTTTATTAAAGCGGTTGAAACTTGCCTTGAGCACGATCTGCCATTAATTTGTTTTTCAGCATCGGGCGGCGCACGTATGCAGGAAGCTTTAATGTCATTAATGCAAATGGCAAAAACCAGTGCTGGTTTAGCCAAAATGCAGGAAAAAGGCTTGCCTTATATTTCTGTATTAACTGATCCGACTATGGGCGGTGTATCAGCCAGTTTTGCAATGCTCGGGGATGTCAACGTGGCTGAGCCAAAAGCATTAATTGGCTTTGCTGGCCCTCGCGTGATTGAACAGACAGTGCGTGAAAAGTTGCCTGAAGGATTCCAGCGAAGTGAATTCTTATTGAAAAAAGGGGCTATCGATATGATTGTCGATCGCCGCGAAATGCGTAATACATTAGCGCGCCTGATTACTAAATTAATGAAACTTCCTTCAATTGAGCAGATTTAATGGCGTCAACTCCAGCCCTGGCAGATTTTAATAATCTGCCTGATTGGTTAGCTCATCTAGAGTCGCTCCATCCAAAAGATATTGAACTTGGACTGGAGCGGGTTCAAGCTGTGTTTAGCCAACTCTCCCTAAATTTCCAAAATACAAAAATCGTTTTAATCGGCGGCACCAATGGCAAAGGCACCAGTTGTCATTTAATGCAGCAACTGCTTACCGAGCATGGTTATACAGTGGGCTGCTATAATTCACCTCATATTAGCGATTACCGTGAGAGAGTGACGCTGGAAGGGCGGTGGTTAACTGAAACTCTGCATTGTCAGGCTTTTGCTGCGGTAGAGAAGGCACGGGGACAAACTCAGCTTACCTATTTTGAATTTGGCACTTTGGCGGCTATTTATCTACTTGCCAGCCAGTCACCTGATTTTATTCTGCTTGAAGTTGGCTTAGGTGGGCGATTAGACGCAACCAATGTGGTTGAACCTGACTTATCCGTGATTACCACAATTGATCTTGATCATCAGGACTGGTTGGGGACAAACCGTGAAGTGATTGGCTTTGAAAAAGCGGGTATTTTCCGGGCAAACGGTAAAGCGGTTTGTGGTGATTTTAATCCACCGGATTCAGTTAAGCAGCAAGTTGCTCAAAAACAGGTTGATATTGTTTGGCAAGATAGGGATTTTTCATATCAAACCCAAGCCAATACTTGGTCCTGGCAGGGTAAAGCTGTCCAATATAATGGCTATACTAAGCCGAATATGCCACTGCAAAATGCCAGTACCGTTTTAGCTGCACTTGAGCAGCTCAATATTTCATTAAAACCTGAACTTGTTGAAGCCTGTTTTAAAAAGTTTCAATTAGCCGGACGCTGGCAGAAACTGGCGAGCAGTCCTGATATTTTTATTGATGTTGCACATAATCCAGAATCGATTCGGTTTATGCGTGAAAAAGTTGAGCAAATAGACTGTATTGGTAAAAAGATTGCTGTATTTGGCATGTTAAAAGATAAAGATATTGAAACTGTGGTAGATTGCATCAAAGATAGTTTTGATATTTGGTATTTGGCTGATATTAATCAGGTACGAGGTGCAACAGCATCTGATCTGAAACAATATTTTGCCGAATCAACTCAAATTCAGTGTTTTGAGTCAATAAAACAGGCTTATGAAGCTGCTCAGGCGTATGCTCAGGCTGATGACTTAATTGTTGCATTTGGCTCATTTTGGGTAATCACAGATATTTTGATGGATTAATTTAATGGCAAGTACCTTTCAAAATCGGTTAGTGGGCAGTATTGTTTTTATTGCACTGATAGTGATTTTTTTACCGGATTTATTAGACGGCAAAAAAAGTGAATATTCTGATCAGTTTGAAACCATTCCCAATAAACCTAAGGTCAAAGCCATTCCCATCTCACCGGATTTTCCGGAGCAGGAATTTAATCAACAAATGAGCCAGGCAGAAGCCGAAGTGGTGGATGATCAGCCAATGGATCATTTGCTGGAAGATAATCAGCAAATCCCCCCTAATCAAGCAGACTTGATTGAAGATAAACCGGCTCAAGCGCAAGCAGAAAAAGCAGAGCAGCCATCACCAGTTGAAAAAGGCCAAACGACTCAATTTAAGCAAAATGCCTGGGCGATTCAATTGGGTAGCTTTGGCAATAAAAAGAATGTTGAAAACCTGGTTGATAAACTAAAGCGTGAGGGTTATGTCGTTTTTACCAAACCGGTCAAAACGTCTAATGGTGAACTCACCAAAGTATTTATTGGTCCTGAATTAGACCAAAGTAAGTTAAAAGACATGTTACCAGCCTTAAAAGCACTGACTAACCTGAAAGGCAAGTTAGTAAATTACCAACCAGCGCAATAATGATTGGCATTCTGGTATGGGGATCTGGTAGAATTCGCCCGCATATTTTAGCATGAAGATTGATATGGTCTGGATCGATTACGCGATTATTGGTTTGATCAGTATTTCAACACTGGTCAGTTTAGTGAGAGGCTTTGTTCGCGAAGCTATGTCTCTGGTGGTATGGATTGCTGCATTTTTTATCGCGAGTACCTTTTACCTGGACTTTGCGACTTTTCTTACCAATATTGAAGATGTGATGTTACGCAATGCAGCGGCCATTGCGGTACTATTTTTAGTCACCATCATACTGGGTTCGATTGCTAATTATTTAATTTCTCAGTTGGTACAAAAGACGGGCCTTTCCGGTACAGACAGAGTCTTGGGGTTAGCCTTTGGCGCACTAAGAGGTGTCTTAATTGTAGCAGCGATACTATTCTTTATGGACGCATTCACTCCTGCAGCTAGCGCACAGTGGTGGGGCGATTCGATTCTAATTCCTGAGTTTAAGATTGTGATTGAATGGTTTTTTGAATACATGAAAAATACATCCAGCTTTCTTAAAGATATTAAACCTGTATAAGAGGTAGATAATCCATGTGCGGTGTTGTTGGCATAGTTGCTCATTCTCCGGTTAATCAAGCTTTATACGATGCGTTGACAGTGCTTCAGCATCGTGGACAAGACGCAGCCGGAATCATGACCATTAATAACGGTATGTTTAAACTGAGAAAGGCCAATGGATTGGTTAAAGATGTGTTTGAACAAAAACACATGGAAAGATTGGCGGGTAATTGGGGTATTGGCCATGTTCGATATCCAACTGCAGGGACATCAACCTCAGCAGAAGCTCAGCCTTTTTACACTAACTCACCATACGGTATTGCATTAGCGCATAATGGCAACCTGACCAATGCGGATGAGTTAAAAGAGATGTTAAAGCAGGAAGCCAGACGTCATGTTAATACATCCTCTGATTCCGAATTATTAATGAACTGGTTTGCACACGAGTTATGTGAAGCAAATGCATGGGATTTAAGACCTGAAGATATCTTTAACGCGGTTTCAAAACTTCATACTAAAGCACGCGGTGCATACGCTGTAGTGGCCTCAATTGTTGGGTTTGGTATAGTTGCATTTCGCGATGTTTATGGCATTCGTCCGCTAGTTTTAGGCCGTCGGGTAACCGATGCCGGAACTGAATACATGGTGGCTTCTGAAAGTGTTGCAATTGATGCAGTTGGCTTTGAGTTTGTTCGTGATGTGGCGCCCGGTGAAGCCATTTATATCACTAAAGAAGGCGAGTTATTTACTAAACAATGTGCTCAAAATCCTGAATTAGTGCCTTGTTTATTTGAATATGTTTATTTCGCCCGACCAGACTCAACTATTGACGATGTTTCAGTTTATGCAACACGTGTACGTATGGGTAAAAAGCTGGGTGAAAAAATTAAGCGTGTCTGGAATGAACTTGATATTGATGTCGTCATTCCAATCCCTGAAACCAGCTGTGATATTGCAGTTGAAATCGCCAGCACTTTAGATATTCCTTACCGTCAGGGCTTTGTTAAAAACCGCTATATTGGTCGTACCTTTATTATGCCGGGACAGCAACAAAGACGTAAATCAGTTCGTCGTAAACTCAATGCGATTTCTTCTGAGTTTGAAGGCAAAAACGTATTGTTAGTAGACGACTCAGTTGTTCGTGGTACAACTTCAGAGCAAATTATTGAAATGGCGCGAGAAGCGGGTGCAAAAAATGTTTATTTTGCTTCTGCTGCACCTGAAATTCGGTTCCCGAATGTTTATGGTATTGATATGCCAAGTGCTAATGAATTAATTGCTTATGGTCGTGAAGTAGACGAAATTTGCCAGTTAATTAAAGCGGATGGTTTAATTTTCCAGGATTTATCTGATTTAATTGCCGCAGTGCAGGAAGGTAATCCAACTATTAAACAATTTGAAAGTTCAGTCTTTAATGGTGAATATATTACCAAAGACGTAGATCAGGCTTATTTAGATCACCTTGATGCGCTGCGCAATGACTCCTCTAAAGAGCAAGCCAATGCGAATCAAAGTTCAAGCTTAGAGATTCACAACTTTAGTTAAAGCTTATCTGTAAACGGACATTAACCAGAATCAATTTCGGTTAATACCATACTGATCAGTTTAAACTGAGTCTCAAAAAACCAAATGCCGCTTTTAAGCGGCATTTTTGTTAATACCGAATGGGGTAAAAGGGTTAATCATGTTTGACCAAATCTTATTGTTTTTTGTTAGCCTTTTTGCCAATACATTATCTTCATTAGCCGGTGGTGGTGCGGGTTTGCTGCAATTGCCGGCCCTCATTTTTTTAGGTCTACCTTTTTCAATTGCACTTGGTACACACAAGATTGCTTCTGTGGCATTGGGTTTAGGCGCATCGGTTAAACATCTAAAACATGGCCAGTTTGAATGGGCACTCATATTAACGCTCATATTAAGCGCAATTCCCGGTGTTGTGCTTGGAGCAAATATTATTTTAAATATCCCGCCCGCTATTGCGATGGCTGCGCTGGGCAGTTTAACTATAGCGCTGGGTGTTTATTCGATTTTAAAGCCGAATTTAGGCATAGATGATACCCCTAAACATCAAACTAAATCCGGTTATCTGATTGGTGGTTTTGGCTTATTTATTATTGCTGTGCTCAATGGTTCACTTACTTCGGGTACAGGTTTATTTGTCACTATGTGGTTAATTCACTGGTTTGGCATGAGCTATGGCCGCGCGGTATCTTATACATTAATCATGGTCGGAATTTTATGGAATGGCATGGGCGCAGCAACTTTAGCTATGCTCACTGAAATAAAATGGGACTGGTTGCCAGCATTAATTTTAGGCTCATTAATTGGCGGATATTTAGGTGCCCATTTAGTGATTGCCAAAGGCAATAAACTGGTTAAACGTGCATTTGAAGTAATGACAATTTTAGCCGGGGTAGCGCTCTGGTATAAGGCTCTGGTGTAGCGTTTACAAGGGGATTAAATGCAAGCAATGAAAAATGGGTTAGCTCAGCCAGCCTGTGACAGAATTATACAAACCTTTGCTCTGATTACGGAATTTGATCAACAGAAATTTGAAACTCTGGCGCTTGATGGCATAGAGACACTGGAACTTAAAGACAGAGTGGCTCAGTTTATAGGTGCGCTCAATCAATGCCTGCCTGCTGATTTTTGTCAGGCGGCCGAAATACTGATGCAAGTTCCGGATGTCTGGCATCGGTTTTCAGCTCATTACCAGCAAACGCCTCACCCTATGTTTGCGGCCTGGCCGATTATTGACTATGCCAGTATTTATGGGCTTGAGTATCCGGAAATTTCTCTTAATTTGCTTAAAAGACTGACACCACTTTTCAGCGCGGAATTTGCCATTCGGCCATTTATTCAACAGCATCAGTCGCTTTGTTTTGAATATTTTTCAGCTTGGGTAAAAGATGAAGATGAGCATGTTCGCCGTCTGGTATCTGAAGGAACCCGACCGCTTTTACCTTGGGGAATTCGACTGACCGAGTTTGTCAAAGACCCGATACCTAATATCCATTTATTGACGGCTTTAAAAGCCGATCCCAGTTTATATGTGCGCCGCTCTGTGGCAAATCACCTGAATGATATAGCCAAACACAATGCTGATTTGGTCATGGCTATTTGCGCTGACTGGCATCAAACTGCAGACGTTAATACACAATGGCTGATTAAACATGCTTGCAGAGGACTGATTAAGTCGGGCCATACGCAAGCTTTTAAGCTACTTGGATTTACTGAAAACCCGGCAGTTGAGTTAACCCAACTTAAGCTTGATAAACAAAAAATCAGTTTTGGCGAGTCAGTTAATTTCAATTTTGAAATTACATCGTTAACGGATTACAGTCAGCATATTGTTGTCGATTATAAGCTGTATTTTATGCGCGCTAACGGTAAACAAAACGGTAAGGTTTTTAAATTAAAAAATATCAAGTTAGCGCCAAATGAATCTTCGGTATTAAACAAAGCCCATTCTTTTAAGCCGGTTACGACAAGAAAATATTATCCGGGTATACATAAAATCGAAGTTTTAGTGAACGGTAAAATTAGGCAAATGGCTGAGTTTGAATTATTGCCGGATTAATCCTAATCAATCTATATTGATTTACGCCTAAGCGGCTTAACGAGTTTTATATCACTTAATATACCATCTTCAGTATACTCGTGATGTAATGCGCCACTGGGTATAAAGCCGAGCTTTTTATAAAAGGCGAGCGCATTTTCATTACTATGCAAAGCCCATAAACTAATTTGTTCAGCATTGTATTCATTTACTATTTTCTCACATTCATGGTACAGAGCTTTGCCAATTCCCATACCCCAATACTCAGGTTTTAAATAGATAGAACTGATTTCGTAGGTTTGAGTAGTTTTTAATTTTTTCGTTTGACCAAAACAAATAAAACCAATTAATTCGGTTTGTTGCTGAGCGACTAATACATCAGCCAAGTTTCGTTCAATGATATTTGTCCAAAGCTGGATTAGTTTTTCTATTGTATATGAATCAATATACCCCTGTGGCATCAGATTTTTGTAAGCCTGTTGCCATGATTCAAGATGAATCTGGGCAATGGGTTTTATATCTGAATTATTTGCCGGTCGAATTGTAAAATCGAGGTTGTAAGTTCTAGCCATTCTTCATTCCCTGAATTTTTACTTTCTAAATCAAAATTTAATATTTGAATTTATCCATAATACCAGTTCGGTTTTCTGGTCTTAATATTAGTCTAATTTATCTTAATCCCGAACCTTGTTCTATAGTTATATAAATAAAGCATATCTGACGCCAACAGCTGGCAGATGTAAAATAAGGCGGGCCAAAGGTGGAATCTGATTCAAAACATTCACAGGTGAATCAACTTAAAGTTGTTGATATTGGTATCAGTACTCATAATGAGCCTATTGCTTACCTGCGTGAAGATTCTTATATTTGCCGGGCCGAAGGCTTTAGTGCTAACTCCCGAATTTTAGTAAAGACCCCCAATTGTAAAGTCATCGCGACCTTGAATGTGGTCGATTGTCATGTCCTGCCAAAATACCATATTGGTTTATCAAAAATTGCTTTGCAGCAGTTGCAAGTCTTACCGGGCGATCTGGTTAGCTTGCAACATCCTGCTGTTGTTAAATCTATCAGTGCTGTGCGCAAAAAAATGTTTAAGCATAAGTTAACCAAGGATGATTTAAACAATATCATCAGTGATATCTGTGAGCACAGATACAGTGATATTGAAGTCGCTTGTTTTTTGAGCGTATGTGCCGGGAATCATCTAAATAAAGATGAGATTATCGGTTTAACCATGGCTATGGTTAATGTAGGTGAGCGCTTAACCTGGTCGGCACAAAAACCTGTATTTGATAAACATTGCATAGGTGGATTACCGGGGAACCGGACGTCGCCTCTGGTCGTCTCTATTGTCAGTGCCGCTGGCCATATTATGCCCAAAACGTCATCCAGAGCGATTACTTCACCGGCGGGGACTGCTGATACTATGGATACGCTGACACATGTTGATTTATCTTTGCGGGATATGCAGCAGGTGGTGCAGGATACTAATGCCTGTCTGGCATGGGGCGCTGCCGTTAATTTAAGCCCAGCCGATGATTTATTGATTCGCATTGAAAAAGCCTTGGACCTGGACAGTGAAGGTCAGCTAATTGCCTCAGTTTTATCAAAAAAAATAGCGGCTGGTTCCAAACATATTCTGATTGATATTCCGGTCGGACCGACTGCAAAAGTTCGCTCGCAAGCTCAGGCTAACCGACTGATTCATTTATTTACTGACGTAGGAGATGCATGTGGAGTGCATATTCGTTGTGTGGTGACAGATGGCAGCAAACCCATAGGCCATGGTATAGGACCGGTAGAAGAAGCCCGCGATGTTTTAACCGTATTGCAGTGCAACGAAACCGCGCCGCAGGATCTAAGACAAAGAGCTTTGTTGTTATCAGCTCACCTGCTGGATATGGCTGAAAATTGTGGTATTGAACAAGGTTTAGAAAAAGCTGAATTGTTATTAGACACAGGGAAAGCATATCAACAATTTAAACGTATTTTAATTGCGCAAGGCGGCATCAAAACCCTATCTTATGCCAGGTTCAGCTGCGTGCAGGTGGCAAAATACTCAGGTTTGATTAGTGCGGTAGATAACCGTCGTTTAGCGCGTTTGGCAAAACTGGCCGGCGCTCCTTTGAGCCCGGGGGCTGGATTACGATTACACGCAAATACCGGTGATAGAATCTACGCAGGCCAGCCTTTATTTACCTTGTTAAGTGATAGTCAGGGTGAGCTGGACTATGCGCTTGGCTATTATGCAGATAATGCAGATATTTTTTCTGTTAAGCGGGAATGACAATGGCAAATTTTAATGAAGAGATCATGTTGTTTTCGCTAGAGACAGATGCATTAACCAACCAAGTGGCTAAACGCCTTTCTTGCACTAAAGGGCAGATAAATCAAAGGCAATTTCCGGATGGCGAAGCCTATCTTAGAGTGATGACGGATGTGCGCGGGCTGCATTGCATTGTGATTGCAAACCTGAGTTTTCTGAATAATAAATATTTGTCGCTCGTTTTTTTAACCGAAACTTTAAAAGACTTGGGGGCATTGTCAGTGGGTTTGGTCGCACCTTATCTGCCATATATGCGCCAGGATAAACGCTTTAACACAGGAGAGGCTGTATCATCGAGAATTTTTGCAGCTGATCTCTCGACTCATATAGATTGGTTAGTTACATTTGATCCCCATCTGCATAGATATCACGACTTAAATGAAATTTATCGGGTACCCAGTCAAGCGATTCCTTGCGCGCCGCTATTGGCGAATTGGCTAAAGCCCAAAGCTAACTTATTACTGGTGGGGCCTGATTCAGAGAGTGAGCAATGGGTTTGTGAAATTGCACGCTACAGCGGGCATGATTATGTTATTGGCAATAAATGTCGCAAAGGCGATCGGGATGTAGAGATTAACTTGCCGGATTTGAGCGGGCATGCGGGTAAATCCGTTTTTATCATTGACGATGTGATCTCATCCGGGCATACCGTATTAAAGTGCGTTTTAGCGCTGCAAGCAGCTGGCTTTTCAAACATTGGTTGTATTGTTGTTCATGGTATTTTTGCGGATGATTGCGACAACAGGCTATTAAAATCCGGTGTTCAACCTTTGATAACCTGCAATACCATAGTACATGAATCTAACCGGATAGATGTCAGTGAGTTATTAATACCGCCCATTTTAAATGAGATAAATGCTTTGAAAGGGGTTTAGATATGAAAATTACATTTTTAGGTGGCACTGAAACCGTTACGGGTTCAAAGTTTTTGGTTGAAACAGCTCAGACCCGGGTGTTGGTTGATTGTGGACTTTTTCAGGGCTACAAATGGCTGAGGGAGCGCAACCGACAGCTACTTCCGCTGGATGTACAACATTTAGATGCTGTCATTCTAACGCATGCCCATTTAGATCATTCCGGGTATATTCCTGTATTGTATAAACAAGGTTTTACCGGACCTGTTTTCACCCATTATGCGACTAAAGCTTTATGCCAGATTTTGTTGGCAGACAGTGGCCATATTCAGGAAGAAGACGCAAAATATTTTGGCAGGCATAAAATTGGTAAGCATGAGTACCCTGAGCCACTTTATACCAAAGCAGAGGCTCAGGCGTGTATGAAATTATTTCAGACCCTGGAGTTTAATGAGTCTGCTGCGGTGGGTGATATTCAGTTTTACTTGCAGCCAGCCGGTCATATTTTAGGGGCCGCCAGCATTATTATGCAGGCAGAAGGTAAACAAATTGGGTTTTCAGGTGATGTCGGGCGGCCCGATGATATTCTGATGAGACCACCAAAACCACTGCCAAAACTGGATTATTTGTTATTAGAATCGACTTACGGGAATCGGCGTCATGAGTCAGAAGATCCGTTCGAGCAATTAAAAAATATTGTGAATGCAACGGTGAAGCAGGGCGGCCATTTATTAATACCCTCATTTGCGGTTGGGCGTGCTCAGGCATTGCAGCATATTCTGTCAGAATTAATGGATCGCGGCGATATTCCTGAAATACCTATCTACTTAGATAGTCCTATGGCCATTGATGTTTCTGATATCTATTACAATTATGATAATCAGCACAGGTTAACCCATCAGCAGTGTCAGCGAATGGGACAGCGCATTACCTACACAAGAACAGTCGATGAATCAAAAGCCTTAGCGGATTTGGTTTACCCGCACATTATTATAGCTGGCAGCGGTATGGCGAATGGCGGGCGAATATTACATCATTTTAAACGACTGATTAGTAATCCAAAAACAAGGATATTGTTTACCGGCTATCAGGCCGGTGGTACGCGCGGAGCCAAAATGTTAAACGGTACGGATACAGTTAAAATACACGGTGCCTGGTTACCGGTAAAAGCCAATATTGAGGTATTAGAAGGATTTTCCGGGCATGCTGATTATATCGATATTTATCAGTGGCTCAATCAATCCGCCATTGGTAAAAAATGTCAGGTTTACCTGGTTCATGGAGAACCTGAATCGCTTGAAGCACAGCGAGATTATCTGCGCCAGCATACATCAATGCAGGTTCAGGTTGCCCAGTATATGCAGGTATTGCATATTTAACAAAGTCTAAATTAATGGTAGATTGTCTGGCCAGTTAAGGAGATTTTCAAATGATTGTTATTTATGGCATTAAGGACAATTTAAACCCGATTAAAGCGCGCTTGTCTGATATTATTCATCAATGCATGCAAGCTACCCTGGGCCTGCCCGAAGACAAAAGAGCACATCGTTTTATTGCGCTGGATAAAGCCGACTTTTATTATCCGGGTGGACGCTCGGATGACTATACTGTTATTGAAATTAATATGATGGTCGGGCGTAAACCGGCAACGCAAAAAGCGCTAATCAAAGCTTTATTTTCAGCCATAGAAACCCAGCTCAATATTAAGCCGGTAGATATTGAAATTACAATAAAAGAACAGGCGGCTTATCAATGGGGATTTCGTGGGATGACAGGTGATGAAGTCAGCGATCTTAATTACAAAGTGGATGTGTAACAGTCTTAATTGAAACGGATGCGAATAATATGAATTCTATAAAAAAGGCAATCGTGGCCAGTTTAGTGATTGGGCTTAGCGCTTGTAGTTCAACTCAAAATACCCGGCAACCCGCTGAGCAGGTGGCTGGCCCGTCTACTCAGGTTGAACAGGCTGGGGCGTCTCAGCCGGATGTTCAAACCCTTAAAATTGATACCGAGTATGGCAGCCTTGCTTTTAATGGCGAAATCGAGCGCACACTGACAGATAGATACGCAATCATTTCACTTACCAATGTGAACATTCGCCTTTTGCCGGATGCCGAATTTAATCAGGTTAAATCGGCTAATTTAAATCGTATTCGGCTATTGGCCAGAGTTAAATTGGAGAACGGAAAATACCTGGATACATTTGAAGAAACTAAGCCTGTTGAAATAAACCTGGATGCAAAGCAGTTACAGGGGACAATATCTGACATTGAATTTGTGATGCCAATTCGCAGCTATCGGGCGGCGAGTTTTGTCAGTTTAGTTGTCATTGATTACCACGATGATAAAGGCATGATGTGGCCAATGCGAGTTAAATTAAAGCGACAGCTAACCGATAATGCTACCTAATACCAATTTAAATTTATTGCGCACACTACAGGTTCTGTTGCACGAAGCTCATGTCAGCCGCGCCGCTAAACGCCTGTATCTGACCCAGTCTGCGGTGAGCCGGCAACTGGCACAGCTAAGAGCATTGTGCGCAGACGAATTATTGGTTCGCCAGGGCAATCAACTGGTCCTGACGCCCAAAGCTCAGTTGCTCAAAAATAAGTTAGACGCTTTATTTAACGAGTTTGAGCATATTCTGGAAGATGCGCATTTTGAACCTGAAAACTGGCAGAGTGAGCTGGTGATCTCATCCAGCGACTATATTGCCCAATATGTTTTGCCGGATATTTGTCAGCGGCTCAGCCAGCAAGCGCCCAAGTTAAAAGTTACCTTTAGGTTATGGCAACCCGATTATATGGATAAGCTGCATGAGCTGGATATTGATATTGCCTCTACCATTTTACCGGCGCAGCCAACAGGTGTTTCCAGCCTTTATATCGGACAGGATAACTCAGTTGTAGTGATGTCTGAAACACACCCGTTAGCCCGTCAAAAGACACTGACAGTGAAAGATTTTGTTGGCTATCCGCATATTAAAATTACCGGCGGGGCAGATAAAGATTCCAATATAGACACTAAACTTAAATCGCTTAAACACCAGCGCCGGGTGATGCTGCAAGTGCCGTTTTTTACCGCCGCCATGAGCCAACTGCAGACAACCGATTATTTGATTGTGATCCCTGAGCATATTGCGCGTCACTTATCTGAATACTGGCCAATTGTTTACCGGCCATTGCCGTTTGCCATGGAATGCAATAACTATTGGTTGATCTGGCACCCTAAACTGGATAATGACCCGGCGCATAAATGGGCCAGAGAGCAAATCCGGCTGACGTTATTAGCCAGCCAGCATTCTATTCATCCCGAATAAAGAGGCGATTTAAGCGAGTAAAAAATAAGGGTATGATTTTTAATCATACCCTTCATGATAAAGTACAATTTCATTTCATGATGAGTCTGTCTGTAAAATATCCTTTTCACGGAGGGCTTATGAGTATTTCAGTTTATTTTACGTTAATCAGTGTCTGTCTGTTAGGCGCCATGACACCCGGCCCGAGCTTGCTGGTGGTCAGCAAAAATACGCTGGCAGGCGGACGATTAAATGGGGTAGTGGCAGCCTGGTCACATGCCTTGGTTATCGGCGGATATGCTCTGCTCGCGGTCACTGGATTAGCTGTATTAATGCAGCAATTGCCTCTGGTGTTTGAGCTCATTACCTATGCCGGTGGTGTATATTTAGCTTACTTAGGGGTTAAAGCTTTGCTTGCAAAAGGCGCAATACAGCAAAGTTTATTGTCGGGTGATACGGCAACACTCTGGCATTCAGCTAAAGATGGTTTTTTAATTTCTATTTTAAATCCAAAAATTACGCTGTTTTTTATCGCTTTATTCAGCCAGTTTGTGGCAACGACAAAAGGCCTGAATGAACAAACCTTGCTGGTACTGACGCCTATGCTAATCGACGGGCTTTGGTTTACCCTAATTGCATTTATTTTATCCAGGCCCAAGGTCATTGCCTTTTTGCAAAACAAAGCTGGCTTGCTTGATAAAGTGTCAGGTGTGTTATTCATTCTCCTAGCTGGTAAAATATTATTTGCCAGCTAAATTTTCGAACCCCTTTATCGATTATTCATCTACATAATGAATAATCGATAATAACTGAAGTGGAACTTCAATCAGTTGCTCAGGCCCGTGCGGCACTTCGGCATCAAAGGTTAAGCTGTCACCGGCTTCCATTTCATACAAATGGTTACCATGACGGTAGATGAGTTTGCCTTTGAGTAAAAAAATAAATTCCTCACCCGGGTGTGAAAAAGTCGGGAATACTTCCGACAAATCATCCATGGTAATTAAAAAAGGCTCAAATGTGGTTTTACCACCTCTTTTATAGGTCAGCAATTGATAGTTATGGCCCTTATCTGTGCCGCGCCTGACGACCTCCAGACCTTCACCTGCTTTGGTAAACTGCACATTGCCTTCGGGTTTATCATAGTCATTAAACAGTTTTGACATAGATAAACCTAATACCGAACACAGCCGGCTAAGTGTATCTAAGCTGGTTGAAACCTGAGCATTTTCTATTTTACTGATCATGCCCTGACTGATACCTGAAATCCGGGCAACATCAACTAACTTTAAGCCTTCTTCAGTACGGGCTTTTTTAACCTTCATTCCTATATACTGGTCCAGATCGAATCTCTGATTATTGCTATCTTCCATATTGGTGCCCTCATATAGTGCGTGCTGCTATCTTCTTGTGCGTTGTTAAATAATGCTTTTTTAGTAAAAGAAGTGTCACATTATATTCTCACAAAGAAAATATTATTACTAGTTCATTATAAACAAGGACTTATACCATTAAGAATAAAATATTCCTATAAAGAAATATATTGGCACGCTCCATGCTTTCTCTAAAGTAAATTAATTTTCCTCATAAGAATAATTAATTCATATTAGTTTAATTAAAACGAGATGGAGAGAGAGAAATGCCAACTGACATAGATAAGTTTATCGGTGAGAATCAAATCAATTATATTCTGGCCCAATTTGTAGATATTCACGGCGTAGCTAAAACCAAATCTGTGCCAGCAAATTGCCTGATGGATGTGGTCAATAAAGGGGCAGGTTTTGCCGGGTTTGCAGTCTCGGGTTTAGGCATGCAGCCACATGGGCCAGACTTTATGGCACGTGGTGATTTAGATACTTTATCCATAGTACCATGGCAGCCGGGTTATGCACGTATTGTATGCGATGGTTATGTCAACGAACAGCCGTATCCGTACGACAGCCGTGTTGTTTTAAAGCGTCAGTTAAACAAATTAGCCGCTCGGGGCTGGACTTTAAATTCAGGACTTGAGCCGGAATTCTCTCTCTTTGTGCGTGATGAAAACGGTAACCTAGGTCCGGTTGATGAGACAGATGTATTAGAAAAACCCTGTTACGACTACAAAGGTTTATCTCGCTCTCGGGAATTTTTAGAAAAACTGGTGGAGTCGCTTCAGCAAACCGGATTTGATGTTTATCAAATCGATCATGAAGATGCCAACGGTCAGTTTGAAATTAACTATACCTATGGTGATGCGCTCGATTCAGCCGACAAATTTACCTTTGTCCGCATGGCCGCCGGTGAAATTGCAAATGAACTGGGCATGGTTTGCTCATTTATGCCCAAACCGGCTTCTGACCGAACCGGCAACGGCATGCACTTTCACTTATCAATTACTGATGAAGCCGGTAAAAACTTATTCCATGACAGCAGTGATGTGAATGGCATGGGGCTGTCAAAAATGGCTTATCACTTTACCGCAGGCCTGCTGCATCACGCCAAAGCGCTGTGCGCTATCTCGGCACCGACAGTGAATTCTTACAAACGTTTAGTCGTGGGTGGCTCAGCTTCTGGTTCAACCTGGGCACCGGCTTATATCGCCTATGGTGATAATAACCGCTCAGCTATGGTGCGAGTCCCTTATGGCCGCTTAGAGTTCCGTTTGCCGGATTCTGGCTGTAACCCATATTTAGTGCACGCCGCTATCATCGCCGCTGGTTTAGATGGCGTTGAGCGTGAACTTGAGCCGGGCGAACCCAAAAATATCAACTTATATGCGATGAGTGAAGCTGAACGCTTAGAGCATGGCATTGATATCCTGCCACAAAACTTAAATGAAGCACTGAATGCACTGGAAGCTGATTCAATTTTAACTGAGCGTCTGGGCAAAGAAATTGTTGGCGAATTTATCAAAATCAAGCGAGAAGAATGGATCAGCTACAGTCGCCATGTTTCTGACTGGGAACTGAACCGTTACGCTGAATTTTTCTAACCCAATTTAATGAAATTTTATTAAGTAAGATAAGAGGTTACTTATGTGTGGAATTGTTGGTCTTTATTTAAAAAATAAAGCATTAGAAAGCAAATTGGGTGAGTTATTTACCCCTATGTTAATTGCCATG
Source organism: uncultured Alteromonadaceae bacterium (assembly GCA_913056495.1). Taxonomy (GTDB): domain Bacteria; phylum Pseudomonadota; class Gammaproteobacteria; order Enterobacterales; family Alteromonadaceae; genus Catenovulum. The sequence continues at coordinate 55,877 of CAJXMO010000018.1, forward strand.
ACAGAGCGTGGCCCGGACAGTGCCGGTTTTGCTGTCTATGGTGATGAAGTTGAACAGGATACGATTAAGTTCACTTTGTTACATGAGTCAATGGATTATGACTGGGGTCAGTTGGCTGACCAAATGGCGGCCGGGTTAGACACTCAGGTTGACTGGTTTCAAAACAGTAATGTCGCCGTATTTAAGGTGAAAGCTGATGCCGCCAGCGTGACTGATTATCTTGCTGCGCACGCTGCTGATATCAAAGTACTCAGTGCCGGTAAATCCATTGAAATTTTAAAAGAAGTAGGTTTACCGGAAAAAATCACCAAAAAGTTCAACCTTGCGGGTATGAAAGGCAGTCATATTATCGGTCATACTCGGATGGCGACTGAATCTGCGGTGACTATGCAGGGCAGCCACCCATTCTCAACCGGCGAAGACTTGTGTCTGGTTCATAATGGTTCCTTATCAAACCATAACCGTTTGCGCGAAGAGCTTAAACGCGAAGGCGTTGTATTTGCTACCGAAAATGATTCAGAAGTGGCAGCCGGTTATTTAACCTGGCGTTTACAGCAAGGCGACAGCTTAACTCAGGCATTGCAAAGTGCACTTAAAACCCTGGATGGCTTTTACACCTTTACGATAGGCACCCGTAACGGCTTTGCGGTTGTGCGTGACCCTATCGCCTGCAAACCGGCGGTGATGGCAGAAACCGATGATTATGTTGCTATGGCATCAGAATATCAGGCGTTAAGCACGCTACCCGGTATTGAAAACGCACGGGTTTGGGAACCTGAACCTGAGAAAATTTACATTTGGGAACGAGATTAGTCATCACTGGTTTGAGGAATCAAAAAATGAAAACAGTTAATTTATCAGAAGTCAGCATCAGAGAGTTAAACCAGGCGTTACATGACCAAAAAGCTCAATGTACAGAAGAAACCTGGACCGTTTTAGAGCCAAAAGGCCAGCACAATATTGCCTGTGGTTTGGACCAGACTTTATCAGTCGATATTCATGGCCACGCCGGTTATTACTGCGCCGGGATGAACCAAAAAGCCAATGTCACCATTCATGGTAATGCAGGGCAGGGCGTTGCTGAAAACATGATGTCAGGTGTTGTTCGGGTCAAAGGCGATGCCTCACAGTCAGCGGGCGCGACCGCGCATGGTGGCTTGTTAGTGGTAGAAGGCAATGCCGGGGCACGCTGCGGAATTTCAATGAAAGGCGTAGATATTGTGGTTAAAGGCGATGTTGGTCATATGAGCTGCTTTATGGGACAAGCCGGTAACCTGGTGGTTTGTGGTGATGCAGGCGATGCGCTGGGCGACTCACTCTACGAAGTTAAAATTTATGTAAAAGGTTCGGTTAAATCTTTAGGCGCGGATTGCATTGAAAAAGAAATGCGCTCAGAGCACCTTGCAGAATTAACCGATTTGTTAAAACGCGCTGGTATTGATGAAGATCCCACTCAGTTTAAACGTTATGGATCTGCCCGCGGTTTATACAACTTTAAAGTCGACAATGCGTCTGCCTACTAATTAGCTGAATGTTTGAGGATAAGATTATGAGTGAAGATACTAAAACACCTGCAGGTTTACGTGAATCGGCGACCTTTGACCGTAACACCATGCATGAAATTCGTCGCGCTGCAGACACTGGTATTTATGACATCCGTGGTTTTGGCGCAAAACGTAAACTACCGCATTTTGACGACTTATTATTTTTAGGCGCCAGCATGTCGCGTTATCCGCTTGAAGGCTATCGTGAAAAGTGTAATACCTCAGTCACCTTAGGTACACGCTTTGCGAAAAAACCAATTGAGCTGGATATTCCGGTGACCATTGCCGGCATGAGTTTTGGTGCATTATCAGCTAACGCCAAAGAAGCTTTAGGCCGCGGTGCCTCTATTATGGGCACTTCAACGACAACCGGTGACGGCGGCATGACACCGGAAGAAAGAGGTCAGTCTAAAAAGCTGGTATATCAGTATTTACCGTCTCGTTACGGGATGAACCCGGACGACTTACGTAAAGCCGATGCAATTGAAGTGGTATTAGGCCAGGGCGCAAAACCCGGCGGTGGCGGTATGTTATTAGGTCAAAAAATTACTGACCGAATTGCGCAAATGCGTACCTTGCCTAAAGGCGTAGACCAAAGATCTGCATGTCGTCACCCGGACTGGACCGGCCCGGATGATTTAGCGATTAAAATTTTAGAGTTACGTGAAATTACCGACTGGCAGGTACCGATCTATATTAAAGTTGGCGCAACCCGAACTTATTATGACGTCAAACTAGCGGTTAAAGCTGGCGCAGACGTGATTGTAGTGGACGGTATGCAAGGCGGCACAGCAGCCACCCAGGATGTATTTATTGAACATGTAGGAATTCCGACTCTGGCGGCTATTCCGCAAGCGGTTCAGGCACTACAGGAAATGGGTATGCACCGTAAAGTACAGCTGATTGTTTCAGGCGGCATTCGTAACGGTGCTGATGTTGCTAAATGTATGGCTTTAGGCGCAGATGCGGTTGCCATTGGTACAGCAGCCTTAGTTGCTTTAGGTTGTAACCATCCTAAATACGATGACGAGTTTAAGAAAATCGGCTCAGCGGCTGGCTATTACGATGACTACCAGGAAGGTAAAGACCCGGCCGGTATTTCAACTCAGGACCCTGAATTATCTAAGCGTCTCGACCCGGTAGAAGCGGGACGGCGTTTAGCGAATTACCTGAATGTATTAACACTGGAAGCGCAAACCTTAGCCAGAGCCTGTGGTAAAAACGATTTACGTAACTTAGAGCCTGAAGATTTAGTGGCGTTAACCGTTGAATCTGCCGCCATGGCCAGAGTGCCATTAGCGGGAACCAGCTGGGTTCCGGGTCAGAAATTCTAACCAGCCCACGGACCGATTTAACCCCAATGTGTCAATCAGACGCGAGGTGATTTTCACCTCGCGTGGATTAACGCGCCTGTAAAGCCGCAATACGCGGCTAAAAACAGACAATCAGGTGCCATTAGGAAGTATTTATTATGACAAAGCCAAGCGATATCAACGAATTTATTTTAAAAGCGAATTGTAAAGCCGGCGCCGGTATTATTGCCGCTGTCAGTTCATTTTTGGCCGAACGCGGCTGTTATATAAGCGAACTGAATCAGTTTGACGATTGTGACAGCGGCCATTTATTTATGCGTGCCCGGTTTCATGTGCAAAGCGGCAGCTTAACCCTGGACGACTTAATTGAGCAGTTTCCGCAAGTCGCCAACGACTTTGATATGAAATGGAAAATGGTGGATGCCAAAGCGCCGATGAAAACCGTGATTATGGTCAGCAAATTTGATCATTGTTTAGATGACCTTTTATACCGCCTGCATAAAGGTGAGCTGAACATGGAAATAACCGCGGTTGTATCAAACCATCTTGATCTGCGACCTATGGTTGAACGCGAAGGGATCCGCTTCATTTACCTGCCGGTTAATAAAGAAAACAAGGCGGAGCAGGAACAAGCCTTATTAGATATTGTTAAAGAAACCGGTTCAGAGCTGGTTGTTCTTGCACGCTATATGCAAATTTTATCCAATAATTTATGCAAGCAGCTGGTGGGCCAGGCAATCAATATTCATCACTCATTTTTACCCGGTTTTAAAGGCGCTAAACCATACCATCAGGCCTATGATCGCGGGGTTAAATTAATTGGAGCAACGGCCCATTATGTTACCTCTGATTTAGATGAAGGGCCGATTATTGAGCAGTCGGTACAACCGGTTGATCATACTTTTAATCCACAATCTCTGGTGGCTGTCGGGCGGGATACCGAAACGGTTGCGCTGGCGCGTGCCGTCAAAATGCATGTTGAACACAGAGTCTTTTTAGACGGTAACAAAACCGTCGTATTTAAGTAGGAGTTTACAATGGCCAGGTTAATTGATGGCAAACAAAACGCTCAGCAAGTGATTGATGAAGTCGCCGTCGATGTAAAAAAGTTTATTGAGTCTTATAAGGTAACCCCTTGTTTAGCCGTGGTTTTAGTAGGTGAAGATCCGGCAAGTCAGGTTTATGTCCGTAACAAGATTAAACGTGCCGGCGAAGTGGGCATCCGCTCAATTGAACACAAACTCAGCGCCCACTGCAGTCAGCAGGAATTGAATGCGCTGATCCAGACATTAAACACAGATCCTGAAGTACACGGCATTTTAGTTCAGCTACCTCTGCCCAAGGGGCTTAACGAAGAAGAGATTATTGCGGCGATTGATCCGGCTAAGGATGTTGATGGTTTTCACCCGATGAATGTCGGCGCTTTATCCAGTGGTCAGGCGAATTTAATCCCCTGTACGCCATTAGGTTGCATGCTGATGCTAAAACAAGTGATGCCTGATTTATCCGGTAAAAAAGCCGTGGTCATTGGTCGCTCAAACATAGTGGGTAAACCCATGGCGGCATTGCTGTTACAAGCTAATTGTACAGTGACAGTTGTGCATTCCCGTACCCAGAATATTAAGCAAATTTGTTCGCAGGCTGACATTTTAATTGCAGCCATAGGCCGGCCTGAAATGGTGGATGCAGACTGGGTAAAACCCGGTGCCACCATCATAGATGTGGGCATTAATGCAATTGAGCGAGATGGTAAACGCAAACTGGTCGGCGACGTCAATTTTGCCGAAGTTGAAAAAATCGCGCAAGCAATCACACCGGTACCCGGAGGTGTCGGCCCTATGACGATAGCTTGTTTGATGAAAAATACGTTAACCGCTGCCATTGCAATTGAACAGGCAAAATTACCGCTAGCCAGCTAAACCCAAACCCGGGCGCCAGCAGTGGTTGGCGCTGTCATCATTAAAGGAGCAAGGTCAATGCCTTTTTCACTGTTAAAATATGGTCTTAATAAAGATTATCCGTTTGAAAAACATGCTGATTTACCTGCCCCCTGTGAACTCAAGCCAAGCTATGATGTGGTTATTGTCGGGGCGGGTGGTCATGGCGTAGCAACAGCTTATTATCTGGCAAAATATCATGGCATTACCAATGTTGCCGTGTTGGAAAAAGGGTATTTAGGGGGCGGTAATACGGCCCGGAATACCGCTGTCATTCGTTCAAATTACCTGACCAATGAAGGGGTTAAGTTTTATAGCGAATCGGTCAAATTATTCCAGCAGCTGTCGAATGAATTTGATTTTAATATTATGTATTCAGAGCGCGGACAATTGACGCTGGCACATACAGATGCTGCAGTCAGAGGTTTTCGTCAACGCGCCGAAATCAACAAACATTTTGGCGGGCGCACTGAACTCATCGACCCGCAACAAATTAAAGAGCTGGTGCCTTGTTTAAATATGAACCCGGCAGATATGCCAATACTGGCCGGGCTCTGGCATATGGACGGTGCCACCGCACGCCACGATGCCGTGGCCTGGGGTTATGCAAAAGGCGCAACCCAGCGTGGCGTTGAGTTACATCAGCTGACCGAAGTGACAGACATTGATGTTGAAAACGGCAAAGTAGTTGGCGTTAAAACCAACCGCGGCAATATTAAATGTGGTTGTGTTGTCCAGGCGATTGCCGGACATAGCTCATTGTTGGCAGCAAAAGCCGGATTTAAATTACCGATATCAACCTTTCCGCTACAGGCTATGGTCACTCAGCCGGTTAAACCCTTTTTAAATCCGCTGGTCAGCTCGCCGTCTTTGCATTGTTATGTGCAGCAAACCAGCCGCGGTGAATTAGTATTTGGCGGCGGCTCAGATCCTTACCCCTTATACAACTCACGCTCTACCTTAGATTTAAAAGAAAGCCTATTGGCCAATGCCGTCGAGCTTTTCCCGTTTATGGCCAATATGCGCTTAATGCGTCAGTGGGCCGGTTTAACGGATATGACCTCAGATTATAGCCCGATTATGGGGCTGAGCCCGGTCGACAATTATTACCTGGATGCAGGTTGGGGGACCTGGGGCTTTAAATCGACCCCGATTGTTGGTCAAACCATGGCGCAACTGGTGGCCAGTGGCGGTCAGGTACCGGACTTAATTAAACCTTTTGCAATGGACCGCTTTGACTCATTTGCTCAGGTTAACGAAATGGGCGCAACGGCAGCAAGCCACTAATTTGGAGGTCAGATATGAAAATTTTAACTTGTCCGTTAAACGGGCCGCGCAATATCAGCGAATTTGTTTATGGCGGTGAGGTAAAAGACATGCCGGACCCAAATACCTGTAGCGATAAAGCCTGGGCCGATTATGTGTTTTATCACGATAACTTAATTCAGATTGTCAAAGAATGGTGGCTGCATGCACCGTCCGGCTACTGGTTTATTGCAGAGCGCCACACTGCATCAGATGAAATTATCAAAACTTATGACCCAAGCGAAATTTATAATACCCGCATCGAGTTTTCCACTCAGCAAGAGGAGCGTGCCTAATGAAGCCATCTCAGCGTTTAAATGAACCCATGGGCTTATTAATCGACCGCAATAAACCTGTGCAGTTTAAGTTTGAAAACCAGCTTGTCAGTGGATACGCCGGTGACAGTATCGCCAGTGCTTTAATTGCAAATCAGTCATGGCTGATGTCTCGCTCGTTCAAATATCACAGACCCAGAGGCCCGTTAACCATGGCCGGGCAAGATGCCAATACCCTGATTCAGTTGGGCGGCGAGCCAAACGTACTGGCCGATCGTCAAAATATCAGTCAGGACATTCAAGTGCGCGGGCAAAACTATAATGGTTCGCTGGAAAACGATAAAGATGCGGTGTTAGGTTATTTTGGTCGTTTTATGCCAGTCGGTTTTTATTACCGGTCGTTTTTTAAACCTCTGGGCGCCTGGAAAAAATGGGAAGGCGTTATTCGCGATAAAGCCGGTTTAGGGGTTTTAGATTTAAACTTTAAACCCGAATACTATGATAAAAAATATTTATTTGCTGACCTGGTTGTGGTTGGCTCAGGCCCGGCCGGGCTGGCTGCAGCGCTGAAAGCGGCAGATGCAGGCGCAACAGTCATACTGGTCGAAGAGCAAACCATTCTGGGCGGTTCATTAACCTATAACCGTTTTGATATTGAAGGTAAAAAAGCGCAAACGCTGCGCCATGAATTATTAACCAGAGTGACTGAGCATCCGAACATTCAAGTGATGACAGATGCGGTTTGCAATGCCTGGTTTACTGACAACTATCTGCCGGTGATTCAGGGCAAACGCATGTACAAAATACGTGCAAAAGAATGCATTCTCGCTTCAGGTGCCTACGAGCAGCATGTGGTATTTCGCAATAACGACTTACCCGGCGTGATTATGTGTAGTGCGGCCACTCGCTTAATCAAACATTATGCGGTTAAACCGGGCAATAAAGCCGTGGTCTTAACCGGTAATGACGAAGGTTATTACACCGCACTGGATTTACTCGAACAGGGCATTGAAGTGGCTGCCATTGTTGATATGCGCGCCCAGGCGCAAGACCCGATTTTATTTGCTTCAGTTGCTGAAAAAGGGATTTCAATTAAACAGGGGGCAACGGTTTACGAAGCGCTGGCGACAAAAGGCAATAAACATATCAAGGGTGTCGATATACGCCAGATTACCGGCAAAGGCCAGGTCGCTGACACAGCTGAACTCATTGACTGTGATTTATTATGTATGTCAGCCGGTTTTATGCCTGCCTATCAGATTTTATGTCAGGCGGGGGCAAAACTGAGTTATGACGATGCGGCTGCTGAATTTAATTTATCCGGTTTACCGGCGCATTTGTATATCGCAGGTTCAGTTAACGGTATTTATAGTCTGGACGCGGTATTAAAAGATGGCGAAAAAGCGGCATCCGAGGCCCTTAATAGTCTTGGGTTATCCACTGAACCGGTCGCTGACGTTAACTGCGATAAAAAAGTAAATTACGACTGGCCTATTTTCAGCCACCCGAAAGGCAAAGATTTTGTTGATTACGATGAAGACTTGCAAGCCAAAGATATTGTTAATGCAACCCGCTTAGGGTATCGCGATATTCAGTTGGTTAAGCGTTTTTCAACTGTGGGGATGGGCCCGTCGCAAGGCCGCCATTCAGCGTTGCCAACCGCAAGATTAGTTGCTAATGCCACTGACCGCAGCGTGACTGAAACCGGGGTGACCACAGCGCGGCCGCCATTTGCACCGGAAAAGCTGGCGCACCTGGCCGGACGAATATTTGACCCTTATCAAAGAACGCCGATGCATTATCGCCACCTTGAGCTGGGCGCTAAAATGATCCCGGCGGGTCACTGGCAGCGTCCTGCCTATTATGGCGGCGCAGGCGAGCGCGATAAATGTATTCAGCTTGAAGCCGATCATGTGCGCAACAAAGTCGGTTTAATTGATGTGAGCACTTTGGGCGGCATTGAGCTCAGAGGGCCGGATGCGGCTGAATTTATGAACCGGATTTACACTTTTGGTTTTTTAAAGCAACCGGTTGGTAAAACCCGTTATGCGGTGCTGACCAATGAGCACGGTGTGGTGATTGATGACGGGGTTGCCTGTCGAATTGCGGATGATCATTTTTATGTTACCGCAACCACCAGTGGGGTAACCCGGGTGTATCGTGAAATGACCAAATGGAATGCTATGTGGCGGTTAGACGTTGATATTTTAAATGTCACCTCGGCTTTTTCAGCGGTCAATTTAGCAGGACCGGATTCGCGCAAAGTATTGGAAAAACTGGCACCTGAATTTGACGCCAGTGCTGACGCTTTCCCTTATCTGGCTTACCGTGAAACCAATATTCAGGGCATACCGGCCAGACTGTTACGTGTGGGCTTTGTCGGCGAGTTAGGCTATGAAATTCACGTACCGGCGCAATATGGTGAAGCCCTCTGGGATTTAATTATGCAGGCCGGTAAGGCATTTCAGATTAAACCTTTTGGCGTTGAAACCCAAAGGCTGCTGCGGCTGGAAAAAGGCCATATTATTGTCAGCCAGGATACTGACGGTATGAGTCACCCGGGCGAATTGTCACTGGGCTGGGCGGTGAATCGCAAAAAGCCATTTTTTGTCGGCTGTCGCTCGGTTGACATCATGATGGCCAAACCCATGAAACGAAAATTAGTGGGTTTTAGATTACCGGCTGACAGCGCAAAGCCAGAGGAAGGGCACTTGGTTATTGAGCAGGGTGAAGTGACAGGCAATATCACATCCTGTGAATATTCACCTGCGGTTAAAGCAATTATCGGCATGGCTTTTGCCGGTATAGAACAAAGTGAACCGGGTAGCAAGATAGGCATTCGGGTGGATGGCAAAATGCTTCAGGCCGAAGTCGTTAGCTTGCCATTTTACGATCCAAAAAACAGTCGTCAGGAGTTGTAATATGAATATGTCAGACACTCAACCCAGCTTAAAACGCAGTTTATTATACCGAACGACAACCGGTGAACATTATAAACAACAGGATGGTGGCATGCTGGTTGCCCAATTTTCGGCTAATGATGCTGAACAGGCCAAACGCTGTGGCTTGCTTGATTTATCGGTAGCCAGACGAACCGGGCTCAGAGGTAAAAATGCGCCTTCGGTGCTGAGCGAACACCTGCCGGGTATGGCGAATACCAGTGTGATTCAGGCTAATTTTGCCGAGCAACTGTCAACCGGTGAGTGGGTACTGCGTTTGGGTAAAACCGAATATTGGGTATTAAGCTCGTTAACCGGCACAAATGCATCACTCGATGCACTGGATCAGGCTGCCAGTCAAACCGCCGATTGCTATCCGCTTTATTGTCAAAGCAGTCATGCCTGGTTTGTATTGACCGGAGACTACATCAGCGAGGTGATGGCCAAGCTGTGCGCGGTGGATTTAAACGAACGCGTCTTTCCGGTTGGCAAAATCGCCCAAACTTCAGTTGCCCGGGTGAATGCGATTGTCGTTAAGCAAACCTATCAGGGCATACCTGCGTTTTCTATTTTAAGTGATAGCTCAAGTGCAGAATATCTCTGGCTGGCAATACTGGACGCAATGCAGGAGTTTAATGGGCAAGCCATTGGCGCGGATGTACTGACTGTGTAGACCAAGCCTAAACCTAAACAATTAATACAACCTGAGTGTTTGGCCGCCTTGTTTTTTCGGGCGGTCTTTTTTTTATCTTGAATGTTTATTTATTGAATAAAATTACTTTAAAAACAGGCAACTGATACCAAGCTTCCCCCAAAAGGAGTACCCCTTTTTATGGATTGGTTAATCTGATTTATTGAAATATTATTTCTTGGTAGGAATATTTTTCAGGGCAATATTTGGAGGTATCAGATGCAAGACGAGTCTATAAAATCAGTTAGCAGCCGGCCGGTTTATCCACCGGTTGAAATAAATATTAATGCAGCCTATCACTTGTTTATTACAGAGCCATCAGCCAGTTCAAAAGTGGGCAATTTACTACAGCAAACCGCTGCTAAAACCCATCAGCTAATTGAAAGTGACAATATTGAAGAGTTGAAACTGCAACTAACTGAATTAATTGGCACGCTGCCACTGGCCACCTCAGTCTATCTGGCCGGTCGAGAAACCTATATGTGGCAAGTTTATGCAGTGTTAGCTGAACTTGGGTTTATAAAAGAACAGATTGAGATGCTAACCCCCACGGATAATAGCCGAACCGTATTTTGCTGCCACTGTTACACCCAAACCCATCAGGTCGCTGCAGCTCCGTTTGAATGCGAAGGTTGTGGCTTGCCGCTAACCGTAACTGACCATTTTTCTAAACGCTTGGGTTCGTATTTTGGCTTTCAGGTTAACGCTGAGGCAAAAGATGAATTACCGGCAGCGGAGGCATTTTAAGATGACAGATACATTCAAAGTGACAGTCACTGATATTCAAACGGTTGCAAGCAGCATCAAAGAATTTACCTTGAGCCCGGTCGAGGGGCAACTCATTCCTTTTTCTGCCGGTTCACACATAGTGGTCGAAATGCCGACTGAAGAGAAAACCTACAAAAATGCTTATTCTCTGCTAAGTCAACCGGATGATCCCAGCCACTATAAAATAGCCGTTCGTTTGCAAGATAACTCGCGCGGTGGCTCTGTGTATATGCATACGCAGGTCAAAGTCGGCGATAGCTTAACCATAAGTGCACCGGCCAACCGGTTTGCGCCGCTTTGGCAAGCAAAAAAACATATTTTAATTGCCGGTGGTATTGGCATTACCCCGTTTTTATCTTACCTGCCGGAATTTGAGCGCAGGGGGGAAGATTATGAGCTGCATTATTTATATCGCGGCGGGCAAACTGGCGCTTACTGCAATGAATTAAGTGAGCAACTGGGTGACAGATTATTTTGTTACGACTCAGCCACCAGCCCGCGCTGCAATATTGAAAATTTAATGAGCCAGCGCGCACCCGGCACGCATTTTTATATTTGTGGCCCTGAAAAACTGATTGAAGCGGTTATGACAACCGCTAAACAACTGGGCATTGCCGCCGGTTATATTCACTTTGAAGAATTTGCTGCGCCTAAACCGGGTAATGCATTTGAGCTTGAGCTTAAATCCAGCGGCCGTTTACTGAATGTCAGTGAAGAAGAGAGCATGCTCGAAGCGATAGAAAAATCCGGTATTGAAATCCCTAACTTGTGCCGCGGCGGGGTATGTGGGCAATGTGTATGTCGTGTCAGCCAAGGCAAAATCGACCACAGAGATACTTTTTTAACTGAGCAGGAGCGTAGCTCCGGAGATGTGATTATGCCCTGTGTGTCGCGCGCTGCGGGCGAGCGACTCACCCTGGATATTTAATTAAGGCCAGTGTTTGATGCCGGTCAGAGCTTATCGATAAAAGAGATTATTATGAATATTGCAATCAATAAAATTCAAACTTTCCGAGACGACTTCACCTATAGCAACAGCCCGGAAGCCATTGCGCGGTTCCCATTTCCGTTTACCGATGATGAATATAAATACACAGTCAACATGGAGCCACATCAACCTAAAGATGGTGAAAACTCAGTATATGCCAGATTTTTTGATATTGATGAGCACTACTTGTCTGAAATGAAGGAGCGCAGTTTAGTATTGGCTGAAATGCCTAAACGCTGTTTGGTGATGCCTCATATGGAGCTGGCCTGCTGGGATATGATTGAAAAAATCATGACGAGTTTAGCGGCACAATACCCGCAGCACTTTTCGCTGACGCAAGATGGTGATAACTGGTGTTGGGAAAACAAGTTACTGAATATAAAAGACAGCTTTGTATTTGGGGATAGCAGCACTTTGCCTAAACCGCCGATGGAATATATTGGCCGCCAGATACAGGGCGATTTTGCTTTATTAGATCAAAGAGACGATGATCTGTTTTTAGATGCCGGTATAGTAACTTGCCCGGCTGACTGGTCATTAATGTTTGACGCTGGCATGAGTTTTAGCGAATGGCATGGCCCTGTGCCTATGGCACCATCACAAAATATATTTGAGCGGGCATTAAAATATTTGGTTGCGATTCCGGTTGGGCGACCTGTGCGCCGTTTAAACTGGACATTAACCGTAAATGCACGCATGGATACCGCATCAGAAACCTACCATAAATGGGGTCATGAGCGCAGTGAAGTTAATGCTGAAAATGTAGCCGAAAAAGTGCATTTACGGGTAGAGCTGCAAGTGATTGACCGTATGCCGCGCAGCAACGCACTTATGTTCAGTATTCGCACTTATTTAATCAGCCTGGCAGATATCAGCACAAATCCACAATGGGCCCAGCGCATGCACAGAGTTATCAAAACTTTGCCACCGGCATTAATTGAATATAAAGGGTTTGCCCGCTACCACCAGCATGTTGTGGACTACCTTGCGCAATTTGATGAGTCAGCAGCGGGGGACTAATGGGGTGGATATATTTAGCCATAGCCGGTGCGCTTGAATGCTGCTGGGCGATTGGCCTGTATCATAGTGACGGTTTTAGTAAATTCTGGCCGTCACTGATAAGTGTATTACTGATTGTATTAAGTTTAGGTTTGCTGTCGCTTTCGCTGCGCACTATTCCGGTTGGCACCGCCTATGCCGTGTGGAGCGGAATAGGGGCCAGCATACTGGCGATCTACGGCATCATTTTTATGGGCGAATCAGCCAGCTATTTACGCTTATTATGTATTTTTGCAATTATCAGCGGTGTGGTCGGGCTTAAATATTTGCATTAACTATCCGCATTTTAGCCGGGGAACAAAGCCTTGGTAGCAGCGGGTTTGCCCCGCGTCTGGTTTCCACGCTCTGCGTGGTAACCGGAAGGCAAGCGCCAGGTACCAGGATATGAGTGATTTACAATCCAGTTTTTACCCGAATGAAACTGGTTTTATGTCTGGTTAGAGCGAGAGGTGGATCTTGAATCGTTTTTAGTAAGCCACCAATTGAGATAAAAACTTTAGTTTATTTCGCCATAAATGGCGACCTGCAATGAATCGTAGCAGCGGGTTTACCCCGGAAATAATTCACGCGAGCAAGCTTCGCGCCTACCCAAATATAAACTCTAGGTGTCAAGCTTGGTGGTGCAGGGTGCAGACCTAATATAAACAATTCTATGATAAAGCGATAAGCCGAGTCTTGTAGGTTGGGTCGAACGAAGTGAATCCCAACAATTATATTTAATAACGCTAAATGTTGGGATTCGCCTAGGGTCATTCCAACCTACCAAATTTTCTATATTTGGTTCACGTAAACGTCCGCTCTGTACTCAAAGCAGTGTCTTTAACCTGGAAAATAACGCATCTTCATGATACGCAAATTCCTCATTTTTGATCTTGCAGATTTAAACCCGCAGAGCAATTGCAGTTAAATCTACTTTTTATGATTCTTGCATGAGTAAAGCACAAAAAGAATAGCAAATACGATAAATGCTAATCCATTATTGTTTTGCCAATACACCCCAACACAGGGCAAAATATGTCATTGTTATCCAGCGTTAAGATTGGTTTCTTCAATATTGTGTTTATGCGCCCAGGCAGCCAGTTCCAGCCGGGAGTGTAATTTAAGTTTGCGCAGCAGGCTTTTTACATACACTTTGACTGTACCGTCGCTGATCCCTAATTGTCTGGCAATGAGTTTGTTATTCAGGCCTTGGGCAATATAACCCAGGGTTTGTTTTTCTCGCTCGGTTAATTCATCCAGCAAATGAGTTGGCTTTACAGGCGTGATTTCTGCTGGCATAACCGGCTGCGGGGCGAGATTATCAGCTCTGAAGTGCTCGGCAATTCGGGTGAGGGATGCTGGGTTTAATACAAATTGCCCTTGATATACGGCTTTAATCTGGCGGATGAGTTCATCCGGCAGCGTATCTTTTTGTAAAAAGCCATTGGTGCCCAGGCGCATGGCTTCGAGCAGTTTTTCTTCTTCAGTGCAGGCCGTCATTATGATGATTTTTAGCGTTTGATTGAGCTGACGAATTGTTTTTAACACCTGCAAGCCAGACATATCCGGCATTTGCAAATCAAGTAGTAGCAGATCAGCTGAGTGGTGTTGTAAATACTCAAGTAAGCTTGTGCCCTGATCAAATTCAGCCTGAACTTGCATGCCGGCACTGTCATTAATCAGTTCGGCCAAACCTCGTCTGAACAGCGGGTGGTCATCCAGCAGGACTATTTTTATTTGCTCTGTCTGGTTGGTCATTGCATCAGTCATCTTTGTCTCCGGTTTCCAGAGTCAGCTCTATTTTTGTGCCGCCTAAAATACTCTGAGTGATGGTAAACCCGGCATTAATTTTTTTTGCACGTTCACGCATTATTTGCAGGCCAAAGCTGTTTTGTTTCAGTAACTTGCTATCGATGCCGATACCATTGTCTTCAACCAGAATAATAAAGGTTGAGTAACGGATATGTTTAATGGTTATCTGGCACAAGCTGGCATTGGCATGTTTAACCACATTATTTAAGCTTTCGCGCACTATATGTATCACCTGAAAAGCTTGTGCCGGTGAGAGCAGGTTAATCTGTAAAAAGTCATGAAATTCAAATTGAATGTCAGATACCTGATTTAAATCTTTTACCAGAGTTTTGACCGCTTGCTGCAGATTATCGGTTTTGGGTTGGGCACGGCCGTTACATATTAAATCTCTGACCTGAATGTAGGCATCATGAATATGCTCGGCCAGTTCATCTGTCATCGGCATAATTTCGCGGTACGCCAATGTCTGGCTTTTGTTATGTAAAGTAGCGCAGCGCAGCCGCAAAAAGCTTAAGGTTTGCGCAACCGTATCATGCAGCTCGGCGCTCAGCGCGTTTTTTTCATGGCTGACTGCTTGTTTGAGTTTGTCCTGTTGCTGATACCATGCCCGCAAGCCTTTGCTAAGCGGGGTCGCAATGGTATTTAAAAATTGTTTTATATCGTTTAACTGCCAGGACATATGATCCAGGCTCAAAAGCAGCCAGACAGTGCGTTCTGGTGTCTTAAACAGCCGTTGATGATACAGGTAGCTGGCTTGTTGTGGCTGTATCAGGGCCACTCTTTGCGGATTATTTAAAATGGTATTTTGATGGGTAAAGTTGCGGTGCATTTGGCGGATAAGCGCCGGATTAGGCGAGCTGCTGGCACTATGGTGCAAAAAACTTTCGGCGGTATCCGGGTGACTGATTAAAATATACAGCTCAAAATTTTGCAGATGTTCACTGCAAAAATCACTCAATTTTAATCGCTCCAGCGCCTCCGGTAAACTCTGCCGGAGACTATCGGTTGTTGCTAACTCAAATGCAATTTCATTTAAATCTAAGCTATTTTTTTGTTTCAGTCCTGATTCTGTATTCACTTTGTTAACCACGCTTTTAGCAGTGTCCGTCAAGCTTGTAATGCCAAACTCAGTTTCTGTTATGTTTCTCAGCCAGTCAGCTGTTCCCACGGATTTCCGGCCTTAGAAGTGCGCATCTAAAACCCTTGTTTCCTATCGCCTGAATTGCACTAATCATGCCAGAGATAAGCCATGATTTGGGGGGAATTTAGCGGAATATCCCGCTAGGGGTACTCCTTATTGAGGATTGATTAAAAAATCCTGATAGTAAATATTTATAACTGTCGGGAATAATTAAGAGTGTCACTCTCAATGTTCTTAACTTGCATCAAAAAGAGTCACTTTTATAAAGAATTTGCACTTTTTTTGAACATGGTAATGGTTTTACTCGCACATATTTAAATTTTACAGGGGAACAAATAATGGCTACAGCAATGAAATATTTAGAACAAGCAATTAAAACTGAACTGCCGAGCATGGGTCGGCCAGGCATTAATGCATTTTTGGGCGACGTAGTGGCTTCTGATGATCCGGATAAAACCATTGTCGGTGGTTTTTACCGGATGGAAAAATCGGATGAACCTTTGGTGTATGAATATCACTACGATGAAATGAAAATTATCGTTGAAGGCGAAATGATTATTTCAGATGAGACAGGCACCACAGTTCATGCCAGTGTAGGGGATGTTTTTTATTTTCCTAAGGGCAGTGTGATTACGTTTCAGTCACCTGATTACGGAATTGGTTTTTTCTGTGGTCAGCGACGCGAAGGCGAGGGCTAACCAATAGCGTCAGATATTTTGAGCGAGGTTATTTGCTTTGCTCACTTTAGGTTTAACGGTTTAGTTTTATTTTATAGACACAGGGGGTCGTTATGGACCAGGTACAAGCTGCAGAAAAAATTGCAGAACTACAAACAATGGTTGATATGTCAGGCACAGTCAATATGGAGGTATTTTATTGGTGGTGTACTGCGTTAATGGTCATTATTCATGCAGGCTTTTTAGCTTATGAAATGGGGGCTTCACGGCTTAAAAATGCGCTCGCCTCCGGGGTTAAAAATATTCTCGCGTTTGCCTTTATTATTCCAACCTTTTTCTTTTTTGGTTGGTGGATTTATCTGGCAATGTACAACGGATTTGTGCCGGACTTTGAAGCGGCAGCGGCCGGTTTACCCTGGTCGTCGAATATGGGGCCAAACCTAACCGATAATGCCAGTGGTATTTTCTGGGGCGCATTTGTGTTGTTTGCTGCCACGACCGCATCGGTATTTTCCGGCGCTGTTATTGAGCGGATAAGAATGAGCGCATTTATTGTATTGGCGATTATTCTCGGCTCCGGGGTTTGGATTTTAGCAGCTTCATGGGGCTGGCATCCGGACGGCTGGTTAACAACTGTATGGGGTTTCCACGACTTTGGTGCGGCAGGTGCTGTGCATATGGTCGCCGGGTTCTTTGCGCTGGGCGTGACCATTAATTTAGGTGCGCGGATTGGCCGCTTTTCTAAATCGGGCAAACCGTTAGTGATTGCCGGGCACAGTGTGCCAATGAGTATTATTGGTTTAATGCTGATTATTGTGGGCTTCTTTGGCTTTTTAGGTGGCTGTATTATCTATACACCGGGCGGCCAGTGGACCACTATTTTTGGTACGCCAACCACTTTATCTGCAATTAGCTTTAATACATTAATGGCATTTTCAGGCGGTATTATTGGTTCGTATGTGATTACACGCCAACCATTCTGGATGATGTCGGGCGCGCTGGCCGGGATTATCAGTGCAGCGCCGGGCATGGATTTATATTACCCGCCACTGGCCTTTTTAGTGGGTATTATTGGCGGTGTTGCAGCGCCTCTTGCCGATAAATATATCACTGCTAAGTTCAAAATTGACGATGCTGTGGGTGCGTTTGGCGTACATGGTGTAGGCGGTTTAGTCGGCATTGTGATGCTGGGTGTATTCAGCGGTTTTCCAAATGTCGCCGAAGGCGCGCCAGCTATTAGTTTATTGGGTCAAATTAAAAGTGCATTAGTGATGGCTGCTCTGGGTTTTGTTCCCGGTTTTGGTTTGTCATTTATTCTGGCTAAGTTTAATGCGTTACGTGTACCACCTAAAGCCGAAGAAGCCGGTTTAGATTTAGTGGAAGTGCCGCTGGCTGCTTACCCTGAGTCTGTACCTGCCTCAATCAGCGCAAACAATAGTTCAAAAGTAAGTACTAAAACAACCCCGTCATCAGGCTTAACACTGTAAGGAGAAATACGATGAACGCAAGTCCAATTACAAACTGGGAAGGAGCGCAAGCTTATTTTATGTTTGCCGATAACCCGACTATGTTGACTGTTATTTTAGGTTTAGCGGTTACCGTTACTGTGGGAACCATTATTGCCTCATACAAACATGAACAGCAAACCTATATTGATTATCAGTAATTTTTGATAAGCCAATACAACTGATTAAAAGGCAACGCATTGCGTTGCCTTTTTTGTTTTAACGTCAGCTGGCATTTTTTGTGCCTTGGATTTGTTTATTTTGGTTTCGTTAAAGCTTTGATGGCTTAATTATCTTTTGTTTGGCGTTGGTGGCATGCAAAGTAGCAGGCATTAAACATACGTATTTTTTGAAGTTTTAACGGGATAACTCAATTTTTATGTCTTAAAAATTAAATAGCTTAATGTTTTCCTAAAATTGAACACAGGGTGCCAAAGGAGGCTAACTTGTTTTCCAAAATAACAAAAAGATGGGTTGCGGGCGTTATCTTTCTGATTTGCCTGTTGATGAGTGTGATACGGGTTCAGGCTGAACCTGCTAAGTCTCTCATATTTACAACAGCGCAGGGTCAGCCTTTAACTTTGCTTGGCCGGAACATTCTGGATGAAGTTTATAAAAACCTGGGTTATCAGGTGATTATTCAATATTACCCGAATCAATGTGCCTTGTTTATGTCCGGTTCGGGGGCGGTCGATGGTGAGGTCGGCAGAACCGCTGTTGTTGATAGTCGTTATGTTAATTTACATAAAGTTGGCGTTGCTTTATTTAATATGGATGTCACCGCCGTTACGTTAAAGTCTAAAGGACTCCCGCTGGCTGAGCTATCGAAGATTAAAGCTCACCGCGTCGGTATGTTGCGAGGTTCAAAATACATAGAAAGTTTTTTTGAGCAAACACATGTAGTTTATGCTGAAAGCCTTGAACAGTTATTGCGTTTGCTACAAAAAAACAGAATCGATCTTGTATTATCTGAGATGTAAGGGGCTGTTTATCTTTCGCGTTCATTTTTGCAGCAGTCCGTATGGTTTTTATACAAGGCAGAGTGATTGTAGTGTAGTGCGCTACATAAATGAGCGATAAAGACTTTGTGCTCCTGCAAAGTCACCTTACCCCACATCCATGTGGGGCAACGCAGTAGAAAGGCCATACGGACGCTGCCCTTCGGGTTCGTCCTGAGCGCTTCCAACTCATTGTTGCTCGGTTTTTATATAGAATCACTATACTACAGCCCTCGCGCCGCGATTTGAAAGCGCTCAGTTAGAACAAAATTTGTACTCGAAAGATAATCAGACCCTAGTAACGTGGCCAGCCATTGCTGTCCCAGTTTAACGTACTGATTAATAACTTAGGCGTACCATTGTCATTTGCATCATAGGCGTGGCGAACAATCACATCCGTATTTAAAATATCCTGACCGCCCGGGCCTGCCCAGGTGCTGTTGCCTGCATCTAAAATAGAACCTCCACCATTTAACATATCCACGCCATTTTTATCTAGATAAGGGCCTCGGATGTCAGTTGAACGACCGTAAGCAATGCGATAGGTACTGTCAGTACCGTTACAACATTTACCCAAAGAAACAAACAGATAATAATAACCCTGACGGTAAATAACGGTCGGTGCTTCAATACCACCTGAGCGTGCAGCCAATGAGTATAATGAACCGTATGGTTTCATGGTAATCGGGTTAATACGTTTAAGTTTAATACCCGAATTCCATGAACCGAATACTAACCAAGGTGCGCCGTTTTTATCCAATACCAGATCCGGGTCAATCGCGTTGTAATTATCATTGTTGGTGGTATTTACAACCAAACCGTCATCACGCCAGTTACCCTGTGCGACGCTATCTGCAGATGTTAGACCAATTGCCGATACTCGAGAGCCGAAGGTTGAAATCGAATAATATAACCAGGCGCGGCCATTGTAATGTTTCAGTTCAGGCGCCCAAACGTCCATACCATCATGATCTGGTACATAGTTTTTCCACCAGTTAAGGCCATTCGGGAATATTGCAGCTGCGCCTTCCCAGTGCACGCCATCATTTGACCATTTTCCATAAATACCCGGGCCGGTTTGGAAAATCCACCAAGTCCCGTTTTCATAGCCTATGGTTGGATCGTGAGTTACCAGGTTACCTGTGAGTGGCCAATGATTAGCTGCACCATTGGTTGTTGACGGATCCCAAGGTGCCGCTTCAATGCTTCCAACTTTGGTAAATTGCCAGATCTGAGCATCAGCTCCCCAGTAGCTCCATTGACCGATATTAGCTCCGTCGTCATTTGAAAAGCCTAATAAATCAAGTGCTTTACCGCTATTTTTATTAATTAGGTAATATTCATTGCCACCTAAGTCGTTGATTTCCCACTTTTGAGTATCACTTCCCCAATACTCCCACTGGCTTACATTGCCGCCATCGTTAGTGTCAAAATCGTACACTTCCATGGCTTTACCACTGCTTAAGTTAACCAGTGAATAATAGCCATCATCTGTTGAAGTGACCAACCATTTTTGAGCATCATGGCCATTTGCCGGCCACTGATTAACGTTGGCTCCGTCTGAAGCTGAAGCGCCTCCCACTTCTACCAACTTACCGCTGTGTTTTGATGCTATTGTATAAACCCCATTTTCAATAGCATAAGCCTGCAAACTGGTCAGCGCGAGCAAACCAGATGCGAGTCCTAAAACTGTTTTACGGATTGAAATCATTATTGCCTCTTTACATTTATTTTTAGTCGTGTGTGTAAACTGGTAAACAATGTAACTTAAATGTATACCAGTTGTTGTACTATACTATAGTAATACTTTAAAAATAAAGACTAAACAGGAATAATTCTCAATTATATTAATTGGTCATTTAATATATCTATATAATTCAGAGTTTTATGTTTTTATTTTTGGTGAGATTTATTGTTTTTATAAGGTTTTTGTCTCAATTTTTAGCTGTTTTTTCTGTAAAAAAACGATTTTTGAAGTCGCTCAAAACAATATTGTTAAGATAGCAGGTGTTATAGAAATTAAGGTTGGTTATAATCTGGTTAATTAATTTTTATATAACGCATGTATTTTACCGGGATAATCTTTGGCTTTTAACTCTACTAGCTGTATCAATTCGGGCCCAGCTTCATCTATTAATTTTAAGCAAAAACAGGCATTAGGTTTAGGGTTTTTTGCGCTGTTTTTTGCGAATCATGGCATTGGCATTCTGGCTATTCCGTATTACCAAATGACTCTGGCAATTGACCCTTTTTTATTAAGTTTGGCAATGACAATTCCGGTATTAATGGCGAGCATGGCTGGTCCCTGGGTTGGGTATATTTCTGATAATTGTAAAAGTCGCTTTGGACGACGCCGTCCTTTCATTTTTATTTCCGCCTGGGTCTCAGCTATTTCATTCGGTTTGATTTGGATGGTTCCAGAAGACTGGTCTGAGTTAGCTCAGTTAATTTATTTTTTTGCCTTGTCCTGCTTGTTTAATTTAGCAAGCATTTTTTTAATTGTGCCTACTACCTGTTTGTCCTATGAAATGACCAGTGATCCGAAACAAAGAACTCAAATTATGGGTTTAACAACCTATTTTTTGCGCTTTGCTTCCCTGATTTACCATTGGGTATTTCCATTAACTCAATTGGCTTTATTTTCGAGTGTATTTGTCGGAATACGTTATGTCGGCTGGGGACTGGGGTTATTTTTTATCGGGCTGATCGGTATGCTGCCTGCGTTGTTTATTAAAGAAAAATCGATTCGCCCTCAGCCTAGAGTGGTTAAAAAAGCGTCACTTAAAGTTAATTTGCAGTCTGTCTTAAATTATAACCCGTTACTGATTTTGTTTTTGATTTGCATTATGCAGGTGTGCGGCGCGGCATTTGCGGCGAGCTTTGATTATTATTTAATCGTTTATTACTTATATGATGGCGATTTAACGCAAGGCTCTGTTTTAAAAGGCGGTTTGTCCAGTGCTCATGCGGTATTGGGGGCATTAAGTGCGGTCGCGATAGCTTTCTATGCGCAAAAATGGGGTAAAAAAGAAACCTTAAAATGGATTTTTATTCTGACCGCAATTGGCGGCGTGGCAAAATGGTTTATTTTTAACCCTAGCTATCCCTGGCTAGTACTGCTGGATGCTGTGTTATGTGCGCCTGTGTGGAGTGCCATGACGATTATTATTCCTGCGATGGTGGCTGATCTAGCCGACATAGACCAAGCTAAAACCGGCCACAGGCGAGAGGGTATTTTTGTTGCTTTGCATAATTGGGTTAATAATTTTAGTGGTGCTGGCGCTATTGTATTGGCCGGTTTAAGCCTCAATTTGATTGGCTTTAATGCGCAGCTGGGCGCTTTTCAGTCACAACAAAGTATTTTATCAATGCGATTGATTCTGGTTTTGGGGACTGTATTTTTTGCTTTAATTTGTTTAATTTTGTTGCGTTTTCTGAAAATTGAGCGTTAAACGTTTACCAGTCTAGTGTTTTTGGATAATATTTATAAAAATCAAATACGAACAGAGGTCTATATGGTAACCATCAAGGACGTCGCAAAGGTTGCGGGTGTTTCAACTGCGACTGTATCAAGGGTTGTACATAACGGAGGCCATGTCGGAGACGCTTGTCGTGCTCGCGTTAAGAAAGTGATTGATGAGCTGGGCTATCGTCCGAATACAAATGCTCAGGCATTAGTAAAAAAAAGTACAAATACAATCGGGGTGGTTACACCTAAGTTATCCATGTCATTTTTTGGAACGCTCGCCTGTGGTGTTGAGAAAGCAGCCAAAGAACAAAATTATAAGCTGTTAATGAGTAACTCTTTATATGAGACGCAATCCGAAATAGATGCAATTAACTCGCTTAGAGATCACCACTGTGATGCAATTATATTGCATAGTGAATACTCAGATGAAAAAACCTTAATTGATCTGGCCGAAAAAATTCCGGGACTAGTTTTAATTAATCGCTATATTCCAAAAATTGCTAACCGCTGTGTCTGGCTCGACAATGTATCAGCAGCTAAGCAGGCTACTCAGTATTTATTAGATAAAGGCCACAAAGATTTAGCTGTTGTGACCAGTATTTATCAAAATAATGACCCGGCATCTCGCTTAAACGGTATAAAAGAAGCAATGGCAATCAATGATTTAACCTTAAGCAAAGGCGCTGTTGTTGAAGGGACTGCAAATATGGAAGGTGGCGAGCAAGCAGTCAAAGAACTCTTATCTAAAGGCATTAAATTTACAGCATTATTGGCTTATAACGATTTGATGGCTATTGGTGCTATGCATGCTTTATTTGATGCCGGGCTGAGGGTTCCACAAGATGTTTCTGTTATTGGATTTGATAATTTGGCCATTGCGCGTGCCTGTCGGCCTAAGCTCACCACTATGCATTATCCGGTAGAAGAGATGGCCCATTATGCAGCCGAGCTGGCGATTAATTTAAGTGATACCAGTAAGTCAGTCGCCAACCGCACTCACTTATTTTTATCTGATATTGTTGAACGAGATTCAGTAGCTGAAATTTAACGGTTCAAATTTATTAACTATAGTGTAAACAAGGATGTATATGAAAAATAGTTTAATCATACTCACCGCTTTCTTTATGATTGCCTGTGCGGCAACTCAACCTGAAAACAAACGGGTAGAAACGCATTCTAAGCCTGTCATTATAAAACATAGGCCGGTTGTTTTGTTCACCGGGCTGGTTGAATATTTTGACGAAAATAAAACCCGGATTAGCTCCGAAAGATTGCCGGATGACATTCTATTGTATTTTGCTTTAGTTCCCGGTGGCGTATTTGGTAATCCGGATCCCGCCGTTTCAGTTGTGGATGTGGTTGACGCCTCAAGAGTTTTTCAGCTTGACTTATCGAATCAATACGAGGCATTTGATTCCGTTGCTAAGCCATTAGAAGCGCGTTGGAAATCGGCTGGCTTAGTTGTACAGCCTGAATCCACTAAAATAGGCCGAATGGGGACTTTTGCTTATGATCAAAAATATAGGTCATCACTTGGCAGCGCTGGTTTTATTGAGCCTGATTCGAACTCGAGTTTAACTTTAATTTATGTCGGTCAAAGCTGCACGATAACCGGGTCTATGAAATCAGGACATAAATCTTATTCGCATAACTTAAGTTTTCCTGACAAAGGTTTCTACTGGGTTAAAGCCCAACTTATTGAGAAAAATACTTATCAAGTCGAAAATTATTATGAGGGACACGCTAATTTTGCGATTTATCAGTCTGAGTAGTTGTTTTTTCGCGTACAAATTTTGCACTCAGCTCAAGCAAAAATGATTATTCTATTTGAATTAACAAAGTACTTTCAGAGAGGCGTTTTGAATTTATCAGAACAGGGATTTGAAATAAAACGACAGTTTGTCGACTTAACTCAGTTAAACCAAATCATTCGGGACATAGAAGCTTATAGTGCTGTTGAGTCCAGCCATGGTATTCGTAATGCGGATTAAAAGCTGACTTCGGTTGACCGCTTTTTGCATTCTGATGTGATTCAAAATCAGCTCAATACCTATTTTCCCGGGGAAGTTTATCGGGTTAGAGCCATTATCTTTAATAAATGTCCAAAGAAAAACTGGTTGGTCAGTTGGCACCAGGACAAAACCATATCAGTTAATAAAAAATTAGATAACCTCAGCTGAGGTTAGATAGGGTTGGGTGAGGGCCCTGGACGCTTAAAGATCATTTTGTCCATGTCCAGCCACCGCTTGATGTATTGCAAAGCATGCTAACTTTTCGAATTCACTTAGATGATACAGATGAGCAAAATGGGTGTTTAAAATTGATTCCGGGCAGTCATTAATATGGGCTGTCAACATAAGACGAAATTTCTTAATTAACCTAGAGCCTGTTTATCTTTGTTTATAATTTGAGCTGAGAGAAAAAATTGTCTTAGACAAGGCAAAAATAACGAAAT
>CAJXMO010000019.1 GCA_913056495.1 uncultured Alteromonadaceae bacterium
TCTTCAACATTCTGCGCGCCGCGAATATTTTTACCCGCTGCACGGCCATTTAAGAATTTTTCTACTTTTTCATAACTGCGGTTATAAGCGGTTACGGTAAACCCTTTTGATTCCATGTTCAGAACCAGGTTTTCACCCATAACGGCCAGGCCTACCAGGCCTATATCTGATAATGCTTTCATCGTGCTGTTCTCCTAAGCTTGATGAAGGCAACCGCGTGCTATTCGGTTGCCTTTTGACTTAGCTAAATTATGCGAAGATGCGGCTAATGTGGCGCTCAAAAATATTTTCAGTTACGTTTTTACCAACAATTGCTTTGTTGTCTTTTAACGCCTGTAAATAACGGTCGCCCATTTGAGCTGCTACTTTGTAACCTACGTGCAATAACTGACGAACATTCGGGTTATATTCCGGATGATCCAGATCATGGCGAAGTGCATTAACATACTGTTCACTTGTCCAGCCGTTAACTTCTTCAGCAGACGGTAACTTGCTTGCATCAATATCAATAACTGTTGCATATGGCGCACATAAAGCTTCGTAGTTTTCAATTGAAGCAGCATAAACTTCTTTAGCAATGGTTAAACCTTCGCCACCCGCTTCAGCTAAACCAATTAATTCTTCTAACCAGGTTGTACCTGCTGTTTTTAAATGAATACCAGCATCGTGCTTTTTCAAGTTTTTACCGATTGACTCATAGATAGAGAATTTATCTGAACCAGAGTGAACACTTAATTTTAATGTTTCTGGCAAACCAAACTCTTTAATTGCAAAAGCAATAACCGCTAAATCCTGGTCAAATTCTTTATCGAACTGAGCAACGTCACCTACATAGTCAACACCTTTATTGAATCGACCGGTGAACTTTGGCGCGACTGTTTGAGCCGGAATGCCTTGCTGAGCAATAGCGCTAAGAATAAAGAAAAGTTCTAATGGTGTTTGTGGATTCTCACACTCATCCATTGAAACTTCGGTTACAAAAGGCGCAGATTTGTTTGCGCTGATTTTGTCAAAAATTTGCTTGGCTAATTTAACCGCACCCAGGAACTCTTTTGCGATAGAACGCACTTGGTCTTCTGTTACATTAAACGTTTCTTCAATACCCGGAATATTTAATTCGCCGATATACTTAGCTTGTGCTTTTACAAAAGCTTCAATATCCGCTTCAGGTGCTGCTAAACCAATTTGTTCAGCAACATCTAATGTGAAAAAGTCACTACAAGCAATAAATGAATCAACCGTTCCTAATTGAATATGGTCAGCATCAACAAAGTAAGGCTTATCCCAACCTTTAACTTTTACTGCATCATCAGCTTCATCACGTAAACTTTGTGGCACTGTACCAATAATCTGATGCTCACGGTTTGATTTGTTCCACACTGGATAAATATCAACGCCAAACTTAGCTTTAGCATCGATCATAGCTTGTAATTGCGCTTCTGCCTGATGGCCAAATCTGTCACCCACACCAATAGTGTACTTTTCAATTTTTAACATATCTTCACCTTTTATGTTGAAAGCGGTTTATATCATTAAATGACTGCTACCGGTGGCACCCGAAAGCAAAAACCGCTGAAAAAACGAACAGTTAAGCTAATTTAAATGATACTTAACTTAACCAATAAATACCTAAACTAACCGATAATGCACCTAAAACAACATGAGTCAGATTCATTATCCAAAGTTCTAACGATTGAATTTTTTGGCAAATCTTACCCCAGAAAAGTGCAAAAAAAGCCATTCCTAAAACACAACCTGTACTAAATAAAACAATATAAAATGTTGCATAACCCGGACTTGTTTTCATTAACATAGGGGTTACAGCAACAATTGGTGCACTGCCCGCAATACCATGCACCATACCAACAAAAACAGGTGTATGGCTGTGCGTCTGCTGACTTAAATAACGTTTAATCCAATGTGTATGTCGCAACTGACCATGCGTATGATTTGATAACTTTAGTTGACCTTTCGAAATACGCAACCAGGTTGTCAACCCCAAACCAATTAAAATAACACCCGCCAGATTTTCAGCATAACTGACCAATTGTTCATTTAATGCAAAGTCTAGCCAGATAAATAAAATCCCGATAAAAGTCAGCACAAAACCATGACCGCTTCCCCACTTTATCGCACTCTTAAATACGCCATATAGGGTTTTCTGTTTGCTCGATAAAACAGAAACAGCCATGACATGATCAGCATCCAGCGCATGAACCAGACCTAGCAATAAAGCACCGGCTAACATAGCTAACTCATTCATTCAGTTGTTTCCATTTGCAAGCCAAACATATTTAACGTTTTAACAGCCGCAATAGCCGCGCCAAACGCGTTGTCGATATTGACCGTTAAAATACCGGGTGCGCACGCAGATAAAGCGCTGCTTAATGCGCTTTGTCCGTTGGCCGACACACCATAACCAACCGAGCTTGGCACAGCAATCACAGGCGCTTTAATCAAACCTGCCAGTACACTAAATAACGCACCTTCCATACCAGCCACCGCTATCACCAGTTTGTATTGCTTGATTTGGTCTAACTTCCCCAACAAACGATGCAAACCAGCCACACCTACATCAGCAATAATCGGACTTTCATAACCATGGTACTTAAGCGTCATTTGAGCTTCTTTAGCCAATGACACATCGGATGTACCGGCTGTTACAATACAGATCTCAGAACGCTTTAAAACGGTTTTATTAAAACCAAAAATCGCTATCTGCCCATGAGAACAATACTCAAGCGACGCTTCATAATCTTGAGCAATAGCCATATATTGCTCGCCTGACAGCCGGGTCAGTAATACCTGACTGTTATTTTGCTGATGGAACTGCAAAATGGCTTTTATTTGTGAAGCGTTTTTGCCTTCGCAATAAACGGCTTCTTCAATACCCGTTCTGAGCTTTCTGTCAGCATCCCAATTAAATTCTTGCATTAACTTGCTCCAGGATGAATGAAAGCTGAACCTTTTTGATAGTGTTTAACACCTGAAAAAATATAGCCCTGTTTTTCACACTCAGTTTTAACCGCATTCAGCAGGTCTGATAAAACGGGCTCTTTTGGAATACAACCCAGTTCAACATAAACGCCCTGATGAGTTAAACGGCACCGCACCGTATCCTGAATCTGCATGTAAGGCTTAATTTTCTGTTCAACGGTATCAATAAACCCTAATTTAGCTGAATCTACTTCAATTCCGGTTTCAACCCGGCTCGCTAAACAAGGTTGCGCAGGTAGTTGTTTTAATTCAGTCAGGTTAAGCTCAGCTGCCAGTTGATAGATATCCTGTTTTGAAAACCCGGCATCCACATAGGGCTGAACAATTTTATTTTCAGCCGCAGCGGTCAGGCCAGGACGGTAATCGCCTAAATCATCCAGATTAGTACCGGATGCAACTGTGCCAGAATAAACTTCAGAAATTCTTTGATATAACTTAGATTTACAATAATAACAACGATTTACTGGGTTTTCCCGGTAACGCTCATCCGATAATTCTTCAGCATCAATTAAATTTAATGCCCAAGCTTCTGTTTCAGCGTAGCTTTTCAATAAATCAAAAGCACCGGTTGGCACCGCTGGTGAATAAGCGTGAATCGCTGTTGCTTTTGTCTCTGAATACTTGTGTGCGACATACATGAGCAACATACTATCGACGCCACCACTCACCGCAATCGCCAATTTGGGATATTGGTTTAAAACACTGACTAATTGCGCCAATTGTCGATTATTCTGCGTCATTTTTCACTCATTCAATTTGTTGCTTGATCTTGCGTCTTTGCGCCAGAGTCCGGCATTGTGCCAAATTATCACTTTCAACTTTACAGCTGCTTTGTAATTCACCAGACTCGCTGGGACGTTTCACTTGTTTAATATCAAAGCTTTCATCGCCCAGTTTGACTGAATGCTCAGTTCGGACCAAACATACCCGGTTCAGTTTTTGCCACCTGACACCAATAGTTGAGGTTAGTCGAAAACAAGCCGCAATAACTGACTCAAGTTCAGATTCTTTTACTAAAATATTAATTTGATCAATCTGACGGTTCTTTTTGCCTCTGGCAGAACTAACAGACAAATCAATAAGTGAGGACTCACTTCTAAGTTTATCCGCTGCCCAGGCGACTTCTTCACCTGTCATATCATCGATATCAAAATTAAGCTGTATTACTTGCTCTAAATCACCCAAAGCATCTGGCTTGTTTACCGTTTCCGTTTGATACGCCAAAACCCGCAAAATATTAGGCATGTTTTTTAACCGACGGGCACCCCCACCATACCCGGTTTTAGCCAGTTTGCCGCAACTTGAAGCCTGAGCCTGCTTATAAGTTTTCAGATATTTTAAAATCGCAGCGCCGGTTGGTGTAATTCGTTCACCCGCCACGCCATCGTCTCTGAATTCAAAACCAAGCAAGATTTCAGCAGTCGCTGGTGCCGGGACCGGAATCAAACCATGTTGAGTTTTGACCAAACCCGAGCCGACTGGCAAACTCGAAATTGTCCAGTCCGCAGAATCCAACGCATCAATTAAATAAGCGGCCCCAACAACATCAAATAAAGAGTCCCAGTCAGCTAATTCGTGAAAGTGAACATTATTAATATCTGTCGCATGAATTTTTGCTTCAGCTTTAGCCAGTATGGTCAGTATTGCAACCGCAATCGCTGATACACTTGGATCAATACCTGAGGTTTCTACCCGGTTTTTTAACGCGATATAAGTTGTTTCCGCGCTATGCTTATGGCCGTGGCTATGACTATGCCCGTGATGATGGTCATGGTGAGCATCTGCTGCATGATGATGTTTATGCTCTGGTTGCTTTAGTTCAACACGCTGGCAACTAATACCTGCATTCACATCCCGAAACAAAGTGAGCTGACCCGCTTCCTGCGGCAATAGATGATCCGCTAGCGCCTGTAAACCTTCGGCCAACTCAGGAAATGCATCTAAACAAGCAGCAATAAACATGTCACCGGCTATACCGCCGGCGACATCAAGATGCAATAAACCCAGATCACTCAGCTTCAACAAATTTCTCCTTGTAGGCCCAAAGACCTAAAGCCGGGTTGCTGACATAAAAGATTTCTTCGCCATCGGGCATAATGTTCCAACCATCTTTCAGTTGCTCGATTGGATAGCGTTTCGTCATCTCATCATAATGGCAGTAGTTATAGTTAACAGATTCAATTTCTTCTTGCGATACGCCGTCTTTAGGGCAATAAGTCACGTTAAATCTGTTATCAGTCGTGCCATGGATTAAATGCGCGGCTGCTGATAAGTTAGCGGCTAACTCTGGGTTGTTTTTAACAGCCTCCAAAGTTTCATCCGTTGTTTTATAACCAAATTCACGAATCAACTTATCAATGGCCATATCTTCGCCGAATCTGTGCAGCGCCGGAGCCAATACAATTAATTCACCCGCATCGGCCATCGCCATACGGGTACGATAAATAGCTTTATTGCCAAGCCAGGTTGTTTTAAATTCTGAAGGTTCTAAATACACCACAGCTTTCTTAATCGGTTTATCTAACAAGTTTAAGTTCAGCTTCTGGCTTAATTTACAGGCTTCAACATAAGTCTCATCCTGATTACCACAAAATACACCTTGCAATGCTAACTTGTCGTTTTTATTACCCAGTACGGTGAGAATAAACTCAATCGGTAAATGTCTAAGATACTGGTCAAAGCCTTCATTTAGCGCCTGACGAACCGGTGTATTAACCTGTCCCATAATGCGTTCCATTCCATAAACCGCACCTAAAAAATGAGATTTATGAATGGTGTCAGAACCGCCTACGCCAACTAGAATATTCTTGGTATAGTTTGCCATACCGATTACTTCATGCGGCACAATTTGACCGACTGAAACAATCAAGTCCCATTTCCCATCGGTTAATAACTTATTCGCGGCAACGTCCATCGTATAATCTAGTTTGCCTTCAGATAGCTCAAGCATGCGCTCTGAGCTGATTTCGCCAAACTTTTCTACGTCTGTACGCCATTTATGTGGTAAAAATCTATCTTTTGGAATATCCGGACCAAACATGGCGTCAATTTCAGAATCAGACATAGGATCATGAGTACCAAGCGCGGGTAATAAATATATCTCAGCCTGATCTTTTAACTGCTGGTATAAATAATTTGAAATAAAACCAGCCTTTGAATAAAAGCGTGTTATATCTGGTGGTAATAATAAAATGCGTTTCGCTGTTGCTGCTTTTTGTGCAATAAATTCATCCAGAATCGCAGTTAAATCTGCGTCTGTAATTGTTTGATCAGTGTCAACTTTATGAATCGGATAACTCATTATTTTATTTCCTGTAAAATCTGTTCAACGATTTGCTCGGGCTGAGGCTCAATGCTCACTATGATGCCTTCTGTTGGTTCTTCCAGAGTTTCAAATTGAGATGTCAATAAATTGGCATTCATAAAATGGCCTTTACGCTCGGCTAACCGATTTGAAATCAGCTCGAAGCTGCCCTTTAAATACACAAAAGTGACTTGCTCAGGCTGATGCTGTGATAACCAATCACGATATTTTTGTTTCAAAGCCGAACAGGCCAGTACACCACCACCTTGTCGGTTCCATTCGACCATATGTTCAGCCAAGCTGGTCAACCAGGGTAATCTGTCATCGTCATTAAGTGGGATGCCATTCGACATTTTTTCTACCGAAGATGCACTATGAAAATCATCTGCATCGTAAAATTTAACATTGAGCTTGTCAGCCAATAACTGACCTATAGATGACTTTCCACAGCCACTGACGCCCATAACTACATAAATCATAAAGACTCCACACCTGACACTTAGTTTGGCTATATTTTTACATATAAAAGGTATTTACCAAAAATATAGTAAACATTTATAAATCTCTGCATTTTATTTAACAAAAAGATCAAATATAGACTAATATAATGCAAATATTAATTAACTTTTAATGTTAAATAATATATTATGCCACCGGTGGCAATGTCAATAAAAAGTTTAAAAAAGGCAGTTTATCCAAAGGAAAACCATTAATTATAGCCCGATAGCTCATTTTATGGTAAAAATTGGCTAGTTTTTGTGAGATTTATATAGTATGCCAAACGAAAAAATAACAATAAATGATATCGCACGCCTGTCAGGCGTGTCAAAACGAACTGT
The DNA here is from genome assembly GCA_913056495.1 of uncultured Alteromonadaceae bacterium. Classification (GTDB taxonomy): domain Bacteria; phylum Pseudomonadota; class Gammaproteobacteria; order Enterobacterales; family Alteromonadaceae; genus Catenovulum. Next base: position 7,141 of record CAJXMO010000019.1, read on the forward strand.
TTCCAGGGTCATAAACCAATCGCCTAAGGTCGGTGAACAAACCAAGCTCAAAGTAGAAAAAATTATAGAGCAATATAACTATGTCCCTGATAAGCAAGCAAGAGGCTTGGCATCCAGTCGTTCTTATTTACTCGGGTTAGTATATGATAACCCGGATGCACTATACATAGATGATGTACAGCGTGGTGTTTTATCATTTTGCAGTAAAAAAGGCTATGAACTGGTTGTTCATCCCTGTCGCTATAAAAGCCCGGATTTAAATGACAATGTTTTGGACTTTATCCGTCGCTCAAAATTAGACGGCATTATTTTACTCCCCCCCGCATCAGAGGTTGATGAACTAGCAGATGTTTTGGATAACAAGCAAGTGCCATATGTACGCCTTGTATCTGGTTTTTCAGAGAAAACCGATGACTTTGTCATGTCTAATGACAGACATGGTGCGGCCGATATGGCGCGCTTTTTAGTCTCATTAAAACATCAAAAAATTGCTATGATTACGGGTCCTTTACATTATCGTTCTTCAAAAGAGCGTTATGAAGGTTTTATACATACGATGGAAAGCATGGATAGGCCGTTGCCTGAGTCATATTTAATTGAAGGAACCAATTTATATGAGAGTGGAATAGAAAAAGGTAAGCATTTACTTACGTTAGAAGACAGACCAACCGCGATATTTTGCAACAACGATGAAATGGCATCTGGGGTACTAAAAGCAGCCAGTGATCTGGGGATTAAAGTGCCGGAACAACTTTCTGTTTGCGGATTCGATGATAACTTACTGGCCTCTCGGATTATACCTGCACTAACCACAATCAAACGTCCGGTTCGACCAATGGCCGTTTATGCCGCTAATAAGTTAATCGCGAAAATTGAAGGTAATAACCCGCAGGCAGTTATTCAAAACTGTACAGTTCATCCTGAGCTTGTTATTAGGGACTCTACCGGCTTTAATGACAACTAAGCGAAAATACTAAGTTTCGCTTAGTTGTTATCTTAATTTAAAATTTTACAGAACTGAGTTGGCCATCTATACGCTGGTCATTCACTTTTAAATTTTCAATTTTAAGTCCGACCACATTATCGAGAACAAAAGGCACTTCAGCTTCTTTTACCGTCACATTCTTGAAATGAATATCCTGCAGCGGTGCGTCCTTATAAGCGTGCATTTCAAATACGGTTTTCGCTTTTTCCACGTGAATATTGTCAAATATTATATCCCGATATGTTGACGGATGACCGCCTTCTATCACGCCAGGATAATTTAACTGAAACCAAAATAAATCATCAAATTCTTCAATTTTCATATTAGTCACCCGGATATGCTCAACCAAACCGCCTCTGTCGAGTGAACCTTTAAAGCGGATGGCGGCTTTGCCTTTTCGCAGGATATTATTATCAAAATAGACATGGCTAATGCCACCTGACATTTCACTGCCAAGGCCTATACCATCCTCTCCGCCCATATCATTGTTTCTGACCACAATGTACCGACTAGGTTTAGCAATATCGCGTCCGTCTTTGTCACGCCCGGATTTAATCACAACAGAATCATCACCCGTTCTAAAATGGCTGTTTTCAACCACTGCATAATTAACCGAATCTAAATCAATACCATCGTTATTCGGTAAATGACTATCAACTTTGATATCTCGCACAGTCGCATGGTCAGTATAGACTAAGTGATTAACCCAAAATGGCGAGTTTTTACTGGTATAGCCTTCCAATAATACGCGCTTAGCACCAAAAAATTGAATCAGACTGGGGCGCAAAAAGTGTCCTTCACCAAACTGTCTTTTTTCAACCGGTACGCCCTCAATGCCCATCGTACGGATTTTTAGCATATCGGGTTTAGACTTGTCGTACCAGGGATGAAATTCGCTATTTGCGTTACCATCAATCACCCCTTTTCCGGTAATAGCAACATCTTCCACATTAGCCGCATAAATAAGTGGTGAATAGCCATACATTTCAGTCCCTTCCCAGCGGGTTTTAACCGCCGGAAGATAATGTTCAGGCTTAGGCGAAAAGAGTAAAACTGCACCTTCAGACAGTTGAAAATTAATTTTACTTTTTAAATTAACCGCGCCTTCGCTAAACCAGTCTCCCGGTGGCAAAACGACTGTCCCGCCGCCGGTTTCAGCCAGTGTATCAATTGCTTTTTGAATCGCGGTTAAATCGTCTATACCATCGTTAGCAACTGCACCATATTCGATAATACTGACTTTTTTATCCGGAATATCTGGCAGTTGAATTTGCGATACGATTTGCTCAATTTCTTCACTATAATCACTTGCAATAGCTGCCCCTGAGACGCCATAAAATGCTAAAGATAAAGCTGCTATACCCACTCGCTTTTTCATCTGATAATCCTCACTCTATTTGATCCAGATACAAAAATGGCCAGCGACTGCCGGCCATTTAACATTAAGGTAAAAACCTGGAATTAAAGGTTATAACGCGCACCAAAGAAGTACTGAGTACCTGTATGGTTATATTCACGCATCAGGTTTAAGTCGCCATCACCGGTTGTGTATAAACGCTCATACTCATCTGTTAAGTTAATCACTTCTAATGTGAAGGTTAAGTTTTCAGAAAAGTTATAAAAGGCGCTTAAGTCAACGTGAGTCGGGCCGGTTGTACCATGCTGAGCATTACCGTTACTGCCTGAAAAATCAGTAATATAATCATCTCGTTTATTTACAGAGATACGAGCACCATAAGTATCTTCTTCATAATACAAAGTTGCATTGTATGAGTTTTCAGATAACCCGGGGATTTCATCGGCAGATACACGAGTATAGTTACCAACAAAACCTAAATTAGAAAACTTACCCGGTAAAAAGGTAAAGGGTTGCTGATAAATCAATTCAATCCCTCTAACGGTTTGTTCTGCAATGTTTCCCGGCGTATTGTGCTCATATTCAACCGTTCTTGGGTCTAATGCCAGAGCCGGATCATACTGAGGATCATTGTCAATAAAGGGTAAATACGCTGGATCAACTAACTTAGTCTCAGAATTAGAATCAATAAGGTCTGTAATATCTTTATAGAAATAGGTCGCAGCAACTAACGCTTCACTATCAAAGTACCATTCAACACCTAAATCAAAGTTATTTGAAACAAACGGGTCCAAAAATGGGTTACCTGCACTTACGGTGCCGTTAACATATGAGAATGAAGGATTACCCGGATTAAGCGAACCTAAGCTTGGGCGCGTCATGGTTTTAGATAGGCCTAAACGCACGATTACATCATCTGTTGCATCTAATGCTAAGTTAAGCGATGGCAATAAATTATTGTAGCTGTTATCAATCGTAACCGGATCACCCTGAATAAAACCAGAAGATGAAGTCTCAGTTTTAACATATCGCAGGCCATAGTTGGCTCTTAACCATAAGTCACCGATCTCATGCTCTGAGTTACCTTCCACATAAACAGCTGAAGTTTTTTCATTTACTTCCCGACTCTGGCCTGAACGAGGTTCCACACTAGCATTCCCGTATAAATCGGCTGCTATTTTATCAAAATCAGCAACGATAAAACGAGGTAGATCTTGACCATCAAAGCCATTGCCAAAATCATCATAAGGTAATAGTTCTGTGTAGCCGACCGCGGAATCTAAATCCTGAAAACCAACAATTTGCTCTTCTGAATAGGTTAATGTTCTGTCGTTAAATGCAATACCCGTATTAATCGTCATTGCATCCAGTTCAATCGATAAATCTGCTTTTGCTGTATCATTTTCACGCAATACATCTGTTGCACGTAAACGGCCATCAGACAAATCATAATTAGTGGGATCATTGTAATCATAATCAAAAGTATCCACCATTGCCGAATTTGAATTCCCGCCAAAATCAAAACCAAATCTATGACGTTGACCTGTCATATTGTAACGATATTGTTCTGAGCGAGCATCTGATTCGGCTGTACCTACCATAGCATCTAACTTCATTGTATCTGACAAATAGAATTCACCAGATAATACATACTGTTTAAACTTGGTTTCAGAAATTTGCTGACGGCTTTCTATCCGGTTTTGAACGTTATCATAAACACCAGCCTGAACCTGACGGCCATTTGGTGCAACCGTAATAGAAACCGGGGTTATTTCATCAAAAGTACTTCTGAACATTTCGAACATATTATACATAGTACGTTCGTTATCTAAGGTTGAGTGCAATGCATCAAAAGTTAAAACAATATCTTCGGTTGGCGCGTACTGAACAGAGCCAGTCATACCTAAGCGCTCTTGCTCATTACCAAAAAAGTCAGGGCGAGGTAGACGAGGCGTCCATAAACAGTTAATAGCTTCGTTCCCCTGCAAGTCACAGTCTTTTGCATTAATATTACCTGTGACTTGTGTATTTGAAGTATCAGCAAATAAGCCGCCACCATCTTTAACCGGTGTGGTCCAGCGCACTGTACCAAAACCTTCCTGACGAACGGTTCTTTCAGATTTTGCAATTGATAACAAAACCCCAACCGTGTCATCAGCAAAAGTATTACTGACCATAAAGGCTAAACGGGGATCAATCTCTTCAGTTACTGTGTTATAACCGCCTTGTGCTGAAGCTGCAACATGGAAACCTCTTGAGTCAAAAGGCTTAGCCGAATACATATCAACTGTACCGGCAATACCGCCTTCCTCGGTCGAAGCTTTAGAGGTTTTTTGAACATCAACCCGGTTAAATAACTCAGAGGCAAATACGTTAAAGTCAAATGCACGGCCACCATTTACACCGCCACCAGAGTCAGTGCCATCTGTACTAGCGGGTACTTCCATACCGTTTAACGTTGTACGGGTAAATGAAGGGCCTAAACCACGTAAGGTAATTTGTCGACCTTCACCACCTTCACGGGTAATTGCAACGCCCGGAATACGCTGCAGTGATTCGGCAATGTTCAAATCCGGAAATTTACCAATATCTTCAGCCGCTATAGAATCTCTGGCATTAACTGAAACGCGTTTGGTTGCCAATGATTTATTTAAAGAGGATCGGAAACCTTTAACTTCAATGGTCTCCATGCTTTCTTCAGCGCCTTCTTCAGCCGCCATAACTTGCGATAATGGCGCTAAGCCAAGAATCAAGCTCATACAAGTCAATAGTTTTTTCTTTTTAAATACCTGTCGCATAACTGTTATCTCCTGTTGTTAGTATTTAGGTTGCAACTTATTACTGTTACTCATGCCTAAAATTATGTATAGCCAGTGCTATACAATGTGCTCCACAGCAAATTAAATATACACCATAGAAACATTTAACCACCATAAATAAACATTTTTTTAACCATACAATATCAAGCCACCGGTGGCAAACATAAAATAACATAAACCAAGATTATTAAATTTGTATAGTAATCAAACTAAAAAAGTCAAACCTGCTCTAATTCACTGTCTAAAAATAAAAAAACTCCGGATTTCAATCATTACAAGAAACAAAAAAGCATTAAAAATTAAAAAAAATAAGAACAAATTAAAATAATGTAAACAAAAACATTGCCACCGGTGGCAGGTTGTACTATTTTATAAAAATGCAAAGCACACCTTTGCTATGAAAGCTGTATCAAACGATATAAAACTTAATTAACACACAGACATAAAGTTTTTTATCCAGTCATGGTTAATAAAATTGATATAGGGTACGTAATGAGCACTTACAAAAAATTCAATGCAAAAATTATTTCTCAGGTTATCGCAGCCAGCTTGCTAAGCACAGCTTCAGCCAGCACTTTTGCGGCAGAAGAAGAAATGGAAGTTATCAATGTTCAGGCACGAAGCTACTCTGATAGCTTAATGAAAGCACTGAGCAGCAAAAAAATGGCAAATGGATCCGTTGATACGATTTTAGCAGAAGATATTGCAGACTTTCCGGATCAAAACTTGGCAGAAGCACTACAACGTATTCCGGGCGTTGCAATCTCTCGTGAAGCAGGCGAAGGACGAGAAATTACTGTTCGAGGTTTAAATTCAACTTTCACCAGGGTACAACTCAATGGCATGCAAGCGCAGTCGCTGGCAGCGGGTTCAGGCGGCGTTCAAACCAGCCGGGGTTTTGACTTTAACGTATTTGCATCAGAATTATTTAACCGCCTGGATGTTCACAAAACCACGTCAGCACAGCAAGAAGAAGGTTCACTAGGTGCTACGGTTTCGCTGCGTACAGCCAGACCTTTTGATTTTAAAGATGAGCAAGTCATGGCGGTTAATTTTCAGGAAGCCTACAACGACTTATCTGAAGAGCTATCGCCCAGAGCTTCTGGTCTATACAGTATTAAAAACTCAGATATGACGTTAGGTGCGCTCATTTCAGCATCTTATTCTGAACGTGTTGTAAAAAATGTCGGTTCAGATACAGGCCGCTGGACACAAGATCCAATCAACTGTGATACCTGTACAACCGCAGAGTCAGAAGAAATTGAAAATTCCTGGCATCCAAGATTCCCCCGTTATTCAGATAAAACGCATGATCAAAATCGTTTAGGTTTAACCGGTTCTTTGCAATGGGTTCCAACTGATTCAACTCAGGTATCATTTGATGTGTTATACGCGAATATTGAATCAGAACGTCGCGAACCTTTCATGCAAGCCATTTCTCTCGCCCGCACAGGCGCATCAGGTATTCAGCAATCCAGTATTTCTGATTACATGATTGATTCAAACGATAACATTATCTCAGCAACTATTGCTGATGTTGACGTACGTGCTGAAAACTTTAAAGCTGATTGGGAATCTGAATTCCATCAATATTCATTTAATGTTGATCATTATATTACCGACGATTTTTCGGTAAAATTATTAGTCGGTCAATCAAAATCTGTTCTGGATAACCAGGAACAAACTGTTATTTATGAGCATTTCAGTGATAATGATGACCGTAAACAACGTAACTATGCTGATAACTCATCGGCAGTGACTTATGATTTAACTGATATGTTAGATCCTAAAATTTCATATAGTTATGACACTGCTAATCCAAATAACTGGGAAGTATCAGAATACCGAAACCGTATTTTTGACGCTGAGTCTGATACATCAACCGCACGTTTAGATTTTGAATACATTTTAAATGATGATATTAAACTAAAAGCTGGTGCGACCCAAAAAAGTTACGGCTATGAAATTGCCGGTGTGCGCGGCGATAGCGCATTTAACAGCGAAGATGAAGCAGATGGTACTGTAGATGGCATGGCTTGTGGTATTTCTTATGAGGTCGATGCTGCAGATGGTCAGGAAGTGACGTTTGGCCGCCAAACCTTCTTTATGTCTAATGATGCTCAATTTACCCGTTTTTCAGAATCAGGTTGTTGGGACTTACAGCCACGCGCAGGCGATACCCGTTCTGTAGAAGAGGATAGCTTAGGTATTTACGGTCAAGCTGACTTTATTTTCGACTTAGGCGGAAGCGAATTACGCGGTAATTTAGGTGTTCGTCATGTTAAAACAGACCTGACTTCGACCGGTATTCAAAACGGCGATACTGAAGTAACGGTTGAGCACGACTACTCAGATACACTACCGGCATTGAACCTGAGCTATTCACTAACTGATGACTTATTACTACGCGGTAGTTTTGCAAAAGTTATGTCTCGCCCTAACTTAGGTACACTAAACCCGGGTGGTAGCGTATCAATTTTCGGCACACCAGCGGTGAGTTACGGCAACCCTTATATTGAACCGTTCAGAGCAGATGCTACAGACTTTTCTATTGAGTGGTACTTTGATGAAGGCGCTCTATTGTCATTGGCTTACTTTAAAAAGGATATTGAGTCTCTACCAATCTCAAGCCGTGATAATTTACCTTGGAACCAGGTGGGTTTACCCGACAGCCTGTTAGGGGCACAATATGACGATTTGAAGGATGAAACCTTTGAAGTTCGCCGTACCATAAACGGTGTAGGTGGCGAGTTAGATGGTTTTGAAATTCAGTATCAGCAAAAGCTGGATTTCTTACCGGGTCCGGATTGGGTTCAGAAATTTGGTGTGTTAGCTAACATGACTTTTGTTGACTCTGAAGTCACTTACGGCTCGGATCGCAAAGGCCCGTTAACTGGTCAGTCTGACGAGTCTTCTAACTTCACATTATATTGGGAAGATGAAAAATTCAGTGCACGTGTGTCAATGGCAAATCGTGGTGAGTACTTCTCAAACCTTGGTTCAAGTGACCCTAAAAACTGGCGGTTCATTGAAGATAGCTCGCATGTTGATATGTCAGCAAGCTATCAAATCAATGAAAACATTAAAGTCAGCATTGAAGGGATTAACTTAACAGATGAGTCTGCCAACGAATGGATGGATGAATCTGCACCAAGAATAATCAGTTCTCAGAATACTGGCCGTCAGGTATTCTTTGGCATTAGCTACAGAAAATAACCCCATAAACACCGGGCATTGCCCGGTGTTTTTTTATAAGCCCGTCTTCTGTCAATGTGTATCTCTACCTTTTGCTGCCAGCCCTGTGCATACCTAATCACAACCTTTAACCTTCCGACCTCATTACAAGTTAACGCCGTTAACTGTACCTAAAACCGCCAAACTGCCCTAAACGGAATAAAATCAAACAACTTAAAGTGTGACTACCAAGCACTAAAAACTGCAATTAACTCATTCTAACGACACTCTTGAAAAACGCCGTACACGCAGTTTAAAAGCCAGATAAAGACAGGTTTAACCGTATTGAAAGTCGTCATACCAGAGAAAGCGGGAGTCCGGAACCAAAAGCCGATTCCGGAGCAAGATTGATACCGAGTCAATCCTCAAATCCAACGCATGTGCAGCAGCAGAGCATGCTTTACCGCCTTCTTAGGTTATGATGCGGGAAACACCTTGAGTCCTTAGATATAAACTAGAGCAGGCAAACTAGCGCCAGACACCGTTATGATGAAATACAAATCTGGACAAATGCCTATCACCCGAGTGCGGGTTTCATTTACATTTGGTTTTGAATAGTACACTGCCTGTAGCACCTTATGACGTGCTAAGTAGCTTTGCGCAAAACAAGCTTTTCGGCATTATCAGTCAGCTAAAATTTTCAAAACAGAACAAGTAAGAGGAAAAAACAAAAAACGCAGAAGGATTTAAAATGAGGGGTTACAGATTGTCACTAAATAAAATATGGGCAGGCAACCAAACACCTTACCTGCCCATAGCGCCTATTTTTTATAGCGAGCCGCGTAAGCCAACTAAGAACTGACGACCATTTACAAAGTATTCCATTGGTTGTTTATTGTAAATGTTACCCCACTGTTTCTTCGGTGCGTTGGTCAAGTTAATGATTTCAAATGAAACTGACATGTCATCATTTAACTTATAGCGAGAAGAGAACTTCCAAGTACCTTTGTCTTCATATCCACGACCGAATGTACCTTCATCTTTATATTCGTTGCGATATTCTTTGTTATAACCTTCACGATAGTTATAAGAAACACGCGCACTGAATTTATCGGCTTCATAATAAAGCGTGGTATTGACCGTATTTTTAGACGTTTCTTCTTCAACTAAGTTTAGTACTTCATTAGTGAAAGGATCGGTTACATCACGAGTGTAATCAATGTAAGTATAGTTCGCGGAAATACCAAAATCGTCAAACCCTTCTGGCAAGAAAGTAAACGGTTGTTGGTAAATTAACTCATAACCCCACATACCTTCAGACGGCGTATTTTCCAAGCTTTGAACCGACCAAATTGTATCCGGCGTAATCAGCTCGTTACCATCAACGTCCACATTCAAGCCTTCAAGGAATTCACGGCTTAGTTTAGTATTTTTAGTGGTTTTCGATAAACCTGAAATATCTTTATAGAATACAACCGCACCTAATAAAGCTTCTTGATCAAAATACCACTCTAAACCTAAATCAAACTGGGTTGCTTCATAAGGTTTTAATGAAGGACCCGCGCCGACTTTAATTGAACCGCCACTTTCTTCACCGGTTTCAGAATTGGTTGACGGCTCGCTTACTGAAACGGATGACGCTAAATCTTTTAATGCAGGGCGAGTAATCGCTTTAGATGCGCTGAAACGGCCTACTAAATCCTCAGTTAAATCAACCGCAATATTTAATGAGGGTAAGAAGTTATTACTGGTACTAACTGTAGTTACCCAGCCATAACCGTCTTTATAGTTTGCACCTTCACCCCAGCCTGCCAATAGCGTATTTTTATTGTAATGATCTTTATTCGCAATAGACGAAGTATTTGTATTATCTAAATAACGGAAACCGATATTCGCTCGAACATCAAAGCCAGCGACTTCACCATCATAATCAGTTTGGAAATACACACTATCAACTTCTTCTTTAAGGCGATAAGTCTGATCGAAGCGCTCACGTCTTTGCATAAACTCTTTGTCACCAAATGCAGTCATCATTTTATCAAAATCAGCCGCGGTCCAAGTCGACTGAGTGATAGCAGATGAGCCAGGCACAGAGACAGAATTACCAAACTCAATATCTAAATCAGCAAGCGTAGTTGCATATAAGTTGCCGTCTAAATCAATCCCTGTATAGGGGTTGCCTTGTTCATCCGAATCATAATCCACAGCCCAGGTTTCTGCACGGTTGCCTGTTGTTCCAGCTTTTGGATCATTCGCAGCACGCGTTTCAGACGACTTTAAACGCTTATAATAGTTGCGGTAATAGTGTTGCTCAGTTTCAAACGAGCGTGAATTAACACCAAATTTTAAGGTGAACTCATCATTTAACTCATAAGCAAAATCTAATTTTAGCGTGCTATTTTCGCTTTCAATTGTCTGACTAGCAGTACGGGTTAAAGCGACATCATAATTGTTACCGTCTTTAATTGCTGCTTTTGATTGGTCTAACGTATAGTCACCGCCTGCAAATGAACCATCTGCAAATTGAGGCTGATTAGGGATAAATACGAACGATGGCATATCCATGTTCATTTTACCAGTTGCAGTAGTATTCCCCTGGTTATTAATGAGATCAAGCGGATTCACAGAGCTGTCATAACTATAAGCAACAACTGAATTATTTGCATCAATAGCAAAAGTATTCTGATAAGGCACATCCAGATCGGAAGTACCGGCACCGACTAATAATTCGGCTTTTAATTTATCATTGATATACCAGTCAGCATTAAATGATAGTTGGTTAAAAGTTGATTCAGATTTATCTTTACGCGCTTCAGAGCGAATTGGCGCATTTGAAAATGCACCGGCAACAATATTGCCATTTGCATCAGAAACTAAACTCTCTGGAAATATCTCCGGGTTACCTTTGTTATCGCGGAATAAAACCGAATATTGGTACTCATTTACGTCAGTTTCCAGTTTTGCGTGTAACCAGTCAAGGCTCATCGACAAATCTTCAGTCGGTGCATATTGAAGCGCACCAGTAATACCTAAACGAGTTTTTTCCTGACTATAAATTGAATAACGCGGAATCCGTGGAATATACTTTCCATCTAAATAATCATCGTCATAAATACCGTTTTTCTCGCCATCCACGATCGTTCTCGGTGGCTCAATCAGTAGATTAGGGTTGCCATAAGCCTCGGTATCGCCTTTTTCACCATTGTGTTTAGGGTTTAATACCGTCCAGCGAACCGAAGATGAACCTTCAGACTGAACAACCCCCTTTGAGTATGCTACAGAACCTAAAACACCAAATTTATTATCCCAGTTTTTACTGGCCATAAACGACATACGAGGTGTGGTTTCAGCAGCGATATCGTTATAGCGGGCATTAACATTGTAAGATAACTTTGTACCCTGATATTGGAATGGTCTAGCTGACTGCAAATTTACATTACCACCAATACCACCATCTTCTAATTCAGCAGACGGCGATTTATCAACGGTTACCTCAGTAAATAATTCTGAAGCAAAAATATTAAAATCAAATGCACGCGATTTATTTGAACCACCGCCAGCATCTGAACCAGAGCCCGCAGACGCAGATTCCATGCCGTTAATCGTAGTTTTTACGAAACGTGACCCTAAACCACGGATTGTAATTTGACGACCTTCGCCGCCATCTTCTTCCATAGAGATACCCGGAACACGTGCAAGTGAATCAGCCACGTTCAAGTCGGGAAATTTACCAATATCTTCCGCTAAAATAACATCGCGTGAACCAACCGCATCTCGTTTTGACATCAATGCTGCGTTCAAACTACTTCTGAAGCCGGTTACTTTAATTACTTCAGCTTCACCTTCTGCGCCTTGCTCTGCAGCACTGGCACCAGCAGGTATAAGTGTTCCGGTTAACAACATACCAGCAAAAAGCTTGCTGTAGTTGAATACTTTTGTATCTCTCATTCGAATTCCCTACATCTTCGATTAAACAGTGATTATCTAGTTATTAAAAGGTCTTTTTTGTAGCCTTAACGAAAGGCCAAACTGCCACCGGTGGCATTATATTTAATTAATTGAGCATTGCAAGCCTCTATTAACATTTCATAAACATAAAAATGAAAAACAAAGGGAGAAAGCGCAAAAAAACAAAACTAATACATTGATATTATTAAATTTTAAATAAAAATATAATAATGTACAAAACACACCAATTGATTTTATTTATTACAAAAGTGAAAGTTAAGTATCCTAACCAGATACACAATTAATACAAAAAAAAACCAAACAACAAAAAAAGCCACCGGTAGCAAAGCAAGGGGATAAAAATGCAAAATCAAATCTTAAATCTCAGTAACTCTTCCTCAATATATACAATTAATAATCACTCTATCTGAGTTAAGATGTTAAAATAAATAATCAGAAGTATAATCTACCAGATTCTCTCTGCACCCTGAAAAAAATATAACCATATAAAAACAAACACTTGAGTAATATCCAAAGCCTCTTCAATCTCAAAAGCCAACATTATAATGATTTAAAATCTACCCTAGAAAATAAATTTAATTATCATTTACATTTGACATACATAAAACACACAACCAAACTTACTGTCGAAAATTTAACCAGGGGAGCTTAAGGTGAAATTTATTTCATCAGAGGGGGTTAACTTTTCAAAAAACCTGCCACCGGTAGCATGTAAAAAGCCACCGGTGGCATTTAGATAAAATATGAACTCAAGTAAAGGTAATTAAATGAGAATCAAAACGTTACATCAGTATTCTATTAGTGCAACCGCTGTCGCGGGCATTTTGTACACAGGCAGTGTGCTCGCGACTGGATTTCATACTCAAAACGGTGGGACAACAGGTGGTCAAGGTGGTCAGGTGATTTATGCCACTACCGGAACTCAAATTCATGAGGCTTTATGTAACCGACCTTCGAGCGACACACCTGTAATTATTCAGGTTGAAGGGACAATAAATCATAGCAACACCTCAAAAGTTTCCGGAGACAGTTGCAATACAGCGGATGATAAAATAGAAATCAAAGAAGTCAGTAATATCTCAATAATTGGGGTCGGTAGCGGAGCGCTATTTGATGAACTCGGCATACACCTGAGAAGTGCATCTAATATTATCATTCAGAATGTTCATGTTAGGAATGTCAAAAAATCAGGGTCTCCAACCTCTAACGGCGGTGACGCAATCGGAATGGAAACAAACGTATCTAATGTATGGGTAGACCATGTTACGTTGGAAGCAAGCGGCGGCGAAAGCTCAGGCTATGATGCGTTATTTGATATGAAAGCAAATACAAAATATGTCACATTGTCATACAGTATTTTGCGTAATTCTGGTCGTGGCGGATTAGTGGGTTCAAGTGACAGCGATGACCAAAATGGCCCGGTCACCTTCCATCACAATTTATACGAGAATATCAATTCCAGAACCCCATTGTTAAGGCATGCTACAGCACATGCATACAATAATCACTATCAGGGATTAGTCTCTTCGGGCATGAATCCCAGGATTGGCGGAGAAATGAAAGCAGAGCGAAATTATTTTGAAGATTCAAAAGATCCGCTAGGTACTTTTTATACCAATGATATGGGTTACTGGGAAGTCAATGATAATGTCTGGGACAATATTGACTGGAGCAGCCCCGAGGACAAGTTACACCCGGCGGGCCCGAATCCGACATCTACTACCTATATTAGTATCCCTTACACTTATTCCATGGATACAGCCAACTGTGTCCCAGCGATTATTGCAGCAACAGCAGGGGCAAATAAAGGCATGGCGGTTTCAGATGGCAGTTGTGGAACCACAACCCCGGATCCAACACCAGATCCTACGCCGGAACCGGATCCAACGCCAGATCCAGACCCAACGCCAGATCCGGAACCTACTGGTGAAAACTTAGCATTATCAGGTGGCGCTGATGGCAGTTCAAAAGCCAGTGGTACCAGCTATGGTCATGTCATCGATGGTGATAACAATAGCTATTGGTCACCTTCTGCTTCAACCGGTACTATTAACGTTAAATATCTAAATACCACAGTAAATGCGGTTAAAATCATAGAATTGGCCGGAAGTGAAGGTAATATATCGTCCTGGTCATTGGTGAATTATGACACAGGTACGACTCTGGCTAACGGAAATGCGTTGCCCGATACCATCACTTTCAATGATGTTACACTCAATAAAATAAGCTTTGTTATACACTCATCCAGCGCGACACCTAAAATAGCTGAGTTTGAAGTCTATAACGGTATTGCTAACGATTCGGGCACTTCTCCAACCAATGGTACAGTTAATGGCACATACAGAATAACGCCTCTGCATAGCGGAAAATCGCTGGATGTGACAGCTTGTGATACTGGAAACGGAGCCAATATGCAACAATGGTCATGGTTAAACAATGACTGCCAAAAATTCTCCATTTCAACCGTTGACGGGATATGGCACCGGATTTCCCCCGTTAATGCTCCAAATAAAGGTCTGGATGTAGATTCATTTTCAACGACAGACGGAGCAAATATCATGTTATGGGATTACTGGGGAGGTGCAAATCAACAATTCCGTTTTCAAAGCGCTGGTACAGGAAAGTGGCGTATCATCAACCGCAACAGTGAGTTATGTCTGGACGTTGCCGCAAATTCAACAAGCGATGGCGCTAATCTGACACAATGGACTTGTTTGTCTGATTCAAATAACCAAATATTTGAATTAAACGCTCAGTAAACATAAGTTTATGGCCGGTTCAAGCAGAGCCGGTCTGCATAAATACCAAACCATCAGCTAGATGCGGTTATACGTTTTTTATTATTCTTGCCGGATTGCCGGCTATTACCACATTATCACCAAAATTTTTGGTCACAACGGCCCCCGACCCAACGACGACATTATGACCTAGGCTTACGCCTGGATTAATAACAGCATGTCCGCCAATCCAACAATTATTACCGATACTGACCGGTTGAGCAGATTCAATTCCACGTGCCCGTTGATGCGGATCAACCGGATGAGTCGCAGTATATATTCCAACTTGAGGCGCGATAAAACAATTATCCCCTATGCGAACCTCAGCGACATCTAGAATCACACAATCAAAATTAGCATAAAAGTTTTCACCTACATGAATATTGCATCCATAGTCACATTTAAACTGAGGTTCGACATAAAAATTTTTACCCGTTGAACCGAATAAACGCTTAAGTATTTTTTTACGTTTTCCTAAATGGGCAATGCTGGACAAGTTAAATTCTTCACATATTAGGCGCGCATTTTTTCGCATTTTAATTAAAACATTATCAAGCGGATCATAGGGTTGACCCGCGAGCATTTTTTCAAGTTCGGTCATCTTAGTTAATCATCTCAAGCGTTGTTGTCCATTTTCACACAAGCCTGCTGCAGACGGCTTCATAAGTCAAGCTAAGTAAAATCGGTAAGCCAGATCAAGATAAAGCTGGCTCAAAGTGCGGGCTGTGCAAACCATTTTATTTGGTGGCTGGTTATGCCGATCTAATCTGTTACAATCCTTGTTTTTGTAGCGACTCACTCAGGAGTTTTATTTTGACCACTTCACCTATTTGGGATGCAGAATTTATTTATCAGACAGCTTGCGAGCTCGCAAAAATCGCCGAGCAGGAACAATCTAAACTGATAACTGAAACTAAACCTGATAACTCAATTGTGACCCAAGCAGATAAACTCATTGAACAAATGGCGATTGATGCCTTGACAGATCCAGCCCAAAATACTTGTGTGATTGGTGAAGAAACCATCAAAGAATGGAGTCAGAAAGAGCTTGAAACCGCCTTAGAGACCAATTGCTATATTATTGATCCCATTGATGGCACTGTACCCTACGCTTCTGTGATGCCGCTGTGGGGGATTTCAATCGGATTTGCACAAAACGGTGAAATTAGTGAAGGTTGCATTGTCTTGCCCGGCACCTTTGAAGCTATCATAACGCAAAACGGAAAAAGTTATTATGCGAAAGGCCGCGGACAGTTACCCGAGTTTAGCGAATTTAAAGAAATGTCAGCCCTGCTTCGAGAAAACTGTGAATTACCTTCGCGTGTATTAGTGATTAACCAGTTAACCGCTAAAAGTAAAACAGTGACCGGACTCAGTCGCGGTGTAACCACTTATTACAGCATAGTATTTCCTTTTATTTACCTGGCGCTTGGCAGAATGGCCGGTATTTATGCCAGCTTAAATGTTTGGGATGCTGCAGCCGGTTTAGCCATTTTACGTAATCTGGGGTTTTATGCCGGTTTTGAAAATGGTGAAGCTGTTAGTTTTAATCTGAGTCAAGACTTTGATTTTACCACTTATAAAAGCGGACAAGTGCGCTCAAAACAAATTATGGTGTATGGCAAAGATAAAATGTCTACAGATCATTTTGTCGGGTGTATTCAATAAATCCGCTAAACTTAAGTCAGGTCACCTAATTCACATCGATTATTTTGAACTACTTAGCCCATTTATTTTTAGCAAAGCCGACCGCAGATTCGCATTTTGGCAATCTGCTAGGCGATTTTAGCAAAGGTGTCGACTTGAGTGCCCTCCCCCCAACGGTAAAAGAAGGGCTTAAAAATCATTATCTAGTTGATAATTTCACAGACCGACATCCACTTATTCAAGATGGCAGACACCTGTTTTCTAAAGAAAAGAGACGATTTTCAGGCATAGCTATCGATGTTTTATTTGATTATTTCCTGATTAAACACTGGTCGACCTTTTCAACACAAAGCTTTATTGCTTTTAAGCAGCAAAGTTATCGTTTACTTGCCCAAAACCAGTCTATGATGCCAGCCAAAATGCGCCGAGTGACACAGCATATGATTCAGCATGACTGGTTTTTATCTTATTCCGATTTAAGTGGCATCGGCCAGGCGCTCGATAACATTGCGGCCAGAATCCGCTTTGAAAACAAATTTAGCGGAAGCATTGAAGAGATACAACTTCACTATGAATCGCTTGAATCCATCTTTCTCGGTTTTTTCCCTGAACTGGTCGCCTATATTGAGCACAATGGCTGCGAAGTCTAAAACCGATAAAAGGCCTTATTGATGAAATGCATCGCATAAAAACTCAATCAGGGTTTGTAAACGGGCTGGCCTGAACGGATTTTTTGCATAGACGAGTGAAACCTGACTCCCTCTTGCCTGCCAGCCATTAACGACATTAAGTAACTTGCCTGACTGCATTTCAGCTTCGACATAATAGCCGGGTAGCCGAACCACCCCTACCCCATTCAGAGCAGCCAACTTGGCAATATGTCCATTGGCACACTCAAGTTGTCCGTGCACATTAATGTCGGCCTGTTGCTCTGTATTTACCTGATAGAACCGCCACTTTTTCATGCTTCCGACAATGCAATTAAGCTGAGTCAATTGCTTTGGATGTTCAACCGGTTCAAATTGATTCAAATATTCAGGCGACGCACATACATAAGATGGATAATAAATCAAAGGCCGGGCAATTAAGTTAGAGTCAGGTAAATCCCCCATTCTCACCACTAAATCGTATTTATCACCGATAAGATCCACATGTGTACTTGAAAAGTCGAGCTCAATTTGAATTTGAGGATACTGATTCATAAACCGGAACAGAACAGGTGCCAGAATTTGCTCGCCAAAATAGCCACCCACAGAATTCAGTTTAATAGTACCTAATAAGCTACGTCGTTCGGTTTTTATATCATCAATTGCAGAATTTAGCAGTGTTATTCCTTGCTGAACTTGCTGATAAAATAATTCTCCCTCCGTGGTCAGCTGAATTCGTCGGGTTGAACGCTTGAATAATTGAACTGACAAGCTTTGTTCTAGTTCAGCTATGATTTGACTGACTCTGGCACGTGTCATTTCAAGCTTTTCTGCCGCTAGAGAAAAATTCCCTTGTTCAACAACCGCCGTAAACTCGATTAATCCTTTCAACATTGTAAAACCTTACTTAACAATATGTTTATTGGTTTATTATATATAAACAATAGTAAACTCAGTAAAATACTTGTCATAAATTCACTTCTGTTAAGCGGAGACGAGTATGAAATTTAGAAAATTAGGTCAGAGTAATTTTGAAGTATCTGAGATTGGGTTAGGTTGCTGGCAATTGGGCAATGATTTTGGCGCAATTGAAGATCAAACAGCCACTCGGATCTTGGATACAGCCATAGAAAAAGGTATTAACTTTTTAGATACAGCAGACGTTTATGGTGGCGGTCTAAGTGAAGAAAGAATTGGAAAATGGCTTAAAAATCAAAAAAATAAACCTTATGTTGTGACTAAGGTAGGTCGTGACGGTGCGCTTTTTCCTGATGGTTACAGCTTTGAAAAAGTGAAATCGAATATTGAAGGTTCAATTCAGCGTTTAGGTGTCGAAACATTAGATTTGGTTCAACTGCATTGTGTACCTAGAAATGTATTATTTGATGGTGAAATGTTTCATTGGATGGAAAAATTACAACAGGCGGGGCTTATTAGGTACTATGGTGCCAGTGTTGAGATGCTGGATGAAGCTAAATTCTGCCTTGAACATTCAAAGGTGACCAGTCTGCAAATGATTTTTAATGTATTCAGACAGGATGCAGTTGAAGAAATATTTCCGTTAGCAATAGAAAAAAATGTTGGCATTATAGCCAGATTACCACTGGCAAGTGGCATTTTATCGGGAAAAATGCAAAAAGGCCGAACGTTTGAGACAGGCGATCACAGAAACTACAACCGCAACGGCGATGCTTTCCATGTGGGTGAAACCTTTAACGGTATAGAGTTTGAAAAAGCGATTGATTTAGCTGAGCAAGCCAAAACCTTATTACCTGCAGGCATGACTTTGCAACAAGCCGCTATGCGCTGGATTTTAGACCAGCCAGCCGTCAGTACCATTATTGCAGGCACAACCAAGGTTGACCAAGTTACAACCAATGCAGCCGTATCCGATTGTCCTGAACTGGATGCAGAGCTTTCGCATCAGTTAAGCGCATTTTATCAGCAAAATGTGCGTCAGTTTATCCGTGGTGGAATCTAATCTGAAATTGATCTACTCAGCTTTTTAAAAAGGCTGAGTAGATATACCAAAGCTATGGCTTTTTGTTTTAAAACGCGCTCACATCCACTTTAAGACGCTATATCAAGCCATTTAGCGCTTCCCTATTATATTCCTGTAAAATTTAATATACGCTTGTTCAGTGCGTTTTAACCCCATTTTTTTGATTCAATAAAGTGATTAATTGGCTTAGTTGTTTATTCCGGTGAGTTTTCGGGATTTGGCATAAAGACTGATACCGACCCCGCCTAAAATAGCAAACGCTGACAGGATCAAACGTTTATCTATTGGCTCAGCCAGTAACCAAATGGCCAAAACAGCTGTAATAACGGGCACAGTTAGTTGAATACTGGCACTGACGATAGATTTGAGTTTAGGTAAAACTGAGTACCATAGTGCGTACCCGATACCGGATGCCAGTGCCCCCGATAAAATGGCATAAAAAGCACCAGAGAGGTCAAATTGAAGTGTTGAAATAAATAACCCAGTTGACGGTATCGCTATTACAGATGCCCGGTAAAAATTGATCCAGCTGAAGGTTAAAGATGAGCAGCTGGCTTTAGTGTTATTTCCGGCCAGTGTATATGCGCCCCATGCACAACCGGCGAGTATCATAAGACCAGCATGAAACAAACTGGGTTTACTCAATTCAGGAAACACCAGGTAAACTAAGCCTGCGAAAGCGACCACGACCCCTGACAGTTGGATAATACTGTATCGAGTACCCGCAACATAAGCTTTAATTAATATGGTTAACTGAACGGCGGCAAATAGAATGAGTGCTCCGGTGGCAGCAGACAAACTAATATAAGCGAATGAAAAACAAATCATATAGGTGAATAAATAAAAACTTGGCCACCATGATATCTGTTTTGTTTGTTGACTGACTTTAGTACCTAGTTGATACCGTGATAAATAATATAAGACAATGCTGCCACTTAAAATTCGAATCAGGGTAAAGCTGGCGGGATCAATTTGGGTTTGACTAAATGCTATCCGACATAAAATAGAGTTTGCGGCAAATGCGATTAAGCTTATTAACGTAATAAAAATTAAAGACATAGCTTAAGCTCTAAATGGAACAGATAATAAAAAAGGCATCTTAGATGCCTTTTTTATTAAGCTTTCATTACGCCTTTATCGTCCAGCCAGTGAGCGTTGCCCTGCTCTACTGCCTCACTTAATTTTTTCAGCCCTTTATGTTTAGCATTTGATTTAATAATTTCATCTACAAATCGTTTGGTCGGCTCTAACTCATAGACATAGTCTTCGTTGCCTTCTACATCCATTGTTTTTTGTGCATAAGGGACATTTTTGATAACGCCTGCTTTTTCTAAATCTAACAGTGCCTGACGCATATCTCGACGTTTAGAGTCAATTTTCACCTGTTTTTTACCGAAGTTTTCCATGATCCGGTTTAAACTAATTTTTGTTGTGACATGATAAGTCGCGTTTTTCCAAACGTTACTTAAATATAAGTCTAAAAACCGGCTAAGAGCACTCGAATAAGTTGTAAAGCGGCTGTATAACACTTGTCGATAGTTTAGTTTTAAAATTTCACCTACCAGATAATCAGAAAAGCCTATCCAATAACGGTTTTTACCACGACCAACACCTGAACTCTCTAAAATTGCATCGCTGAAAATATCATGGGTAACTGTGTAATCTACGCCATCATTACCTTCTGAGATAATTTTAATTCGCGAGTCTTTCAATATCATCAATGACTCTTTAATGGCATCATAACTTCTGGTTTTATTGATTTTTTTAAGTTCTTCACGGACCTGATAGAGTGAAAAAAAGATGCCGTAGCGAGTTTGGTTACCCACTTTAACCCGGTTTAACCCTTGTTTGGCTGCAATAAGGAACAATACTTTCTCAATCAGTTCTTCTCTGTCGCCCGGATAAGCAAATACTTCTTCCGTTTGTCCAGATTTTGACTGGCGAACAACGAGCGCAGGTGAAATAACGGCTTTGAACTTTTTATTTGAAAAGGTATAAGAATTGGTGCAGTTAATCGACCGATTTGCTGCTTCTTGCTTTGTAAACACTGCATTTTTACCACGCCAAAATCTTGGAATAATGTCTATACTACCGATCGAATTAGTATATTCTAAGTATTGTTCTGAATTTTTTTCGGCTTCGTCTAGCATCGAGAAAAGCGACATTTGCCGATTATCTTTCAGTTCGTTCAATTCTTCTTCTGTGGTTATAGGTGTTTCCAAAGCTCGCCTCCAGTTTTTGGACTTGTTGCAGATTAATGCTTTTTAAATTAATGTCCACCATGGCTTAATGCTTTTTATTGATCTGTTTAGTACCTTATATTGATCCTTTATATTTGCGGCTTATTTTTCTGCAATTTTGGCGAAATAGTACCTAGTTTTTACTTTGTGTAGCAGATTTATTAAATTTGTTTAATTAGTGTATCTTTCAATCGATTTAAACTTCTTTAGTGCCTTATATTGATCCCTGTTTGAGTCGATCTATTTATTAATAGGTTTAGGTTTTTTATAGGGATCTTTAAAAGGTATATGTAATATGGGAGATAACAAAAAATATATATAAATCAAACCATTAGATTGTTATTGGATCTTTATTAAGTAGTATTAGTGGTGTATAAAGATACTAATCCGGTGGTTAAAAGGTATTATCCAGGATCAAATTTAGGTACTAATGAGATAATCTTTTATCTTGATATCAACAACTTATCCCCATTTCATTTTCACTCACGGTAAATTTTAGGTACTAAAAACGAATCATTCTGTCGATTTTATCCACAAATTTAGGTTTTTCAGATCATTAAAGAGTATTATTAGATCGCTATTGCGATCGGTTTTGATCAAATTAAGGTGCTATAGAAAAACACTTACTCACATGTCTTTTCCTTCATTATTTGCTCAGATGTTCTGTTTAATCTTTAAATATTACTTTCTAACCTTTTGTTATATATACCTATTTTATATTTTTTCACTACCGAAAAAGATGACGGTATATATTAGGTACTATTAAAAGGGACGAATTGCTTTTGGACTGATATTAAACTTATGACCTGTATTCTTCTTATTTAAGTCTACTTTTTGTGTGTTTAAGCTATGTCGAAAAGCCTCTTTCACATTTATGATGCCCTCAATACATATATAAGGTAGTAAACTTATCTATCGAAAGTGTATTCTTGCCCGGTCGCGTATCTTATTAGGTACTAATCTCTTTGGTTAATTGCTATGTAAGGCTTTGTTCTGTGCGACCGCGGCCTATATTAGGCACTAAAATTCGCCAGATCCCCTTTTTAGCCGATAAATATCGCACTTAAACTACCTCAAGTAGCTTATTAGGTACTAATAAAGCTTAGCTTGCCCTGGGATCTTGCAAAAAATGCGTTAACTATGGCCAAAAGTGCGTTTTGGCAGCATGTATTAGGTACTATTATTTATCTCGCATACCTCAATGCGTGTGCATTTATGCTTTGATGGTATGTTTTAGGTAGTATGTGCTCATTTATGAAATATAAACTTTTGATCTTAAAGCTAATTTCTTTAATTGATTGGCCACGTTATTAGTTAGGTACTAAACCGGCTAATTAAGCCCTGAGGTAGTGATTTTATCGTTAATACTGATTTATTCACGGATTAAGATCTTTATAAGGTAGTATTCTTGGCCACAAATTGGTGAAAATGTTAGCACTAGCGCCTAAGACAGCATGATTTAGGTACTAAAGTATGCTTTTAACTCGCTGTAAACTTTCTTGGTGGGGCTTATTAGGTAGTAAAGCTGAATGACAGATCCTTATTAGGTACTATTTTCTTCGGTTTCGACACAAGGATTGGCTCACGTGATTAATTAGGTACTAATATTGTCCGCTTGGATTGATTTCTCAGTTGTATTCAGGTTATGACGGTACTTAATAGGTAC
Source organism: uncultured Alteromonadaceae bacterium (assembly GCA_913056495.1). Taxonomy (GTDB): domain Bacteria; phylum Pseudomonadota; class Gammaproteobacteria; order Enterobacterales; family Alteromonadaceae; genus Catenovulum. The sequence goes on from CAJXMO010000019.1 coordinate 30,424, forward strand.
TATAAAAGCAACCTCATGGTATTAGTTAGGTACTATTCGATTAGCTAAGTTATTATTTTCATTATTTTATTTATAGGCGGCACTAACTAGGTACTATTAATCTACCCATGGTACTAGTTAGGTACTATTGATTATCAAGACGTTACTAATAAGGTACTAAAGCTGCTTAAATTTACGACGTTTGTTCGAAGAGATCTAAATCAGGTAGTATTTCTGTTTGACTGTTCACAGAAAAATCTTAAGATAAGTATATTTTTAATTATACTTAACATATTGAATTTTAAAGGTTATTTTTATTTTTTGATTTGTGAGATCAGTATTAAGTACTATTTTATTAATGTGATCATTCTGCGTAGTATATTAGGTACTAATATAAGTGAAGGTTTCTTAACTTACCTGGGATTTGCTTATAGCTGAGTGCTGATGTTGTTCACGTTATGTTTTAGGTACTAATAATACCTGTCTGTGTAGCTTAAAAGGTAGTATTTTATTGGTATTTAATGTTTTATAAAGTGATAAGCATCTGATTTAAATTCGTTTTTTCACGTTATGTTTTAGGTACTAAACGCCAACTCGTTTTTTGAGATAAAGTTAATCAACCAGGTTTATGCAGGCTTTCCAGTTTTTCGAGCTACAGCCTGTGCTCACTGGCGAAATCGCTCGTTTTAGATCTTGTTATTTTATAGTACCTAATAATGATCGCCTTCAATTTGATTAATCACTTTATCTTGTGTTGTATGCTTGCCCAAATGAGTTATAGCTGAAATTATTGCATTGATTTCGAACTGATGAGCCTTGTGTATTCCGCTTTACTATCTGGAATATTGTGAATGTGTACTCTGCTTGCTTTGCGAGGATCATTTTTACCTGGCTGATAGTAACCGGATATTTGCGCAAACAAATATAATCGGCAGACGAAGCTGTCGGAATTCTGGACAGGCGAACTGATAGCTAGTTGTGAATGTATTTTCTTTGTTGGTGTATTCGTTATTTTAGTTATAGTACCTAATACTGATCGTATTAAATGAAATCTTGCTTGCGGCTTCGAATAACTACTTTTTTGTATATCAGGTGTTAAGTCCTGTTTTAATATAAATCATGATACAAAAAAGAAACAATATCGTATGTGATATTGTTGCTTTTAATCATTAAAGAAACAGGAATCTCATGAATTTTAAAATTTAAAAAAGTATAAACTTGAGTTTAAAATCCTATTTTTAATCAGAAAGTATGCGTTTTATGATAAATTTGCAATTGTGTCATTTAAACTGCTTAACAGCTCTTCTTCATTATCCGAAGTGACTTTAATTAAAATAGCATAGCCATCAGGTGTTTTTATTAAACTCGCTTTATCTGAAAAATCTTTTTCCGTTTTCACGCTGAATGATTTAGGTTTATTTTTAACTTCTAAAACTTGCTTAAATAAATCTGCTGAACTTTTTAAATCTATTTTCGCTAATTTTGTTAATCCATCATTTGCTTTTTCGGTCAGGTTTTCTTTAATAATGCGTCTCCATAGAGTCGCTAATTCAACTACTCTTCGAATAGAAAGTTTATACTTTTCGTTCTCTGACAGTGAAGTTTCAATAATCTCCGGTAAATCATTAATTGATAATACCTGACTGGCCCAGGTTCTGGATTTACCTAAACGTTTTGCTAATGTCGTAACACTATCAAAAACTGGATTATCTCCAGAAAGCAGGGCTAAATAACTAGCTGCAATTGTGAAAGGGTTAGGGTCAAGACGACCTTCATTTTCAATAACTGCAAGCATTTTTGCATCATCATCATTAATGTCTTCTAATAATAATGCTGTTAGCGGTTTTTTAGCTGAAATTGTCGCTTTTCGTCTTCTTGAACCCGTAATTACTTCATATTTGCCATCGGTTAATTTAACTTTTACGGGTTCTGCGTTAGTACCGTTTGATTCAATCGATTCTATGATATCTTCGACCGGTGGGTCTTCATTAAACCTCGGGTTGCCATGCCAGACTTTCGTTTGGGTAGCGGGTTCATCAATCAGAATAAGTTTACAGCTGGTTCGTTTGCCTGACGGTAGCATATAAAAAGAACCAACATCGGCAATTGCTTTTTTAGCTGGCTGATTTACCGGCGCTATATTGGCTTTTTGGGGGAGAATCTCTGTTGGATCAAAGGTGTCCATTTCCAGATCAACCGCTGAATTTTTGGCTTTATTTTTATTTCCTAAGCCACTGAGCATACTTAAATCTTCTTTCATTAAGTTTGCCATAGCTGCATTTCTTTTTTTTATCATTGTGCAGCCTCCACTTCAGATTCTTTAAAACAATTTCTAATCATTGTTGGTTTTCTTTTACCTATGCATTCATCAAATAACATTTGGAATGAAGCTGCGCCTTTTGCTTTCTTATCGATTACGGTAGCGCCTTCTTCTGTTTCTACGTAACTAGTCGTTTCATATATTATAACTGACGAAAGAGAAACGTATTCACTGTAACCTTCTTTTAAAAATGAAATGACTTCATTATTTCTTTTTTTAGATACTTTCTTCAGACGACTCATAACCAATCTATGGTCCAATCCAACAAAATCCGGATCACTTAATTTGAGCGTTTCTTCTGCCGTCTGAATGATTTTTACAATTCTTGGAATTTGTTCAATATCTTTATGTGAGACGGAGAGGGGAGTCAGTATAATATCCGAGATCACCGCAGTTCGTTGAAAGTCTGCATCCGAATCTGCTTTGTTATCAATAATGATAAGGTCAAACGAATTTGAAAGTGTATTTATGGTTCGTCTGACATCCTCTTCACCTGGGTTTCTGGTGATTTGAGTGATTTCCGGAATGGGTGGTTTTCCTTCGTTGAGCATTTCTTCTATTAATTCATTTCTACGGACGCCAAACTTGGTTGAGGTTCCTTGTCTGTCCATATCATAAATTAATACTTTATAACCTCGTCTTGCGCCTTCTGCTGCAAGGTTCTCTGCTGTCGTTGATTTACCAACGCCACCTTTTGTTGATGAAATACTAATAATAAAAGCCATTTTGCCCTCCATTTTTTATTTTTATAATTCTATTGTATTTTAAATATCAAGCAATGTTTTTTTTAGATTTTTGTGCTCGTTTTTATACTTTTTAATCATTTGTATATAAGAGAGTCCTTTCTTAGCCGTTTATTTGTACTTTAACAGTGTTAAGCTGGTTAACAGGGGGATTAGAAGGTCGTGTGTTAAGCTGGTTAACAGCAAGGTATGAGTTGGCGTTAACTAGCTTAACACCTCAAGTTAATAGTTTTAAAAATGCCTTCTACTTAGAAGTGACTGAGTGTTAACCAGCTTAACGCTTTCTATCGGTGGTTATATATCGTTAAGCTGCTTAACAGTAAAACGATATGAGGTATAACAGCTTCTGGTGTATATTCAATCGTATTTTACAGGAGGAGGGGAGGGCGTTAAGCTAGTTAACACCCTACATGGTTAATGAGAATATTTTATAAGTTAAACAATAGCGTTAAGCTGATTAACACTTATTAATAACCTAATATCCAATGTTCTCCTGTTAAGCTAGTTAACAGTAAAAGCTAGTTGTTGAAAAAATTAATTAAAGCAGCGTGATTGTAATAATCTAAACAAGTATCTTATTGTTACTATTCTTTATTTGGTATTGTTCGTTCTTTTCTAATTTAAGTTACAAAACTACAAAAATTAATCAGTTTGGCTTTGGTAAGCTAAAAGGCGCACAATACAAAGGTGAAAGAGAGTCGCTAGTTCGCAATAGGGTAATTAACTATCTTGTAATTTTTACCCGTGTATAAGAAGAATACTTAATGCCAGCTAGATTTATCGAGAAATGATAAATAGAGATAAACATAAAAGCTTATTAAAATTGTTTATTATTGAAATGAATAATAACGGCCATGGCTAATCAAAAATACAGCCTTTCTGTACTTCATCAATAACGGCTATTTTTACTCAAAATGATTAGATTCGAAAGCTCTATATTGCTATAGCTGATTTGCATTGTACGTTAGAATTTATAAACTTTAACTTGTTTTTACATTTACAGGCATACAAATTTGGAATTATGTAATCCTGATTACAACTTAACGCTTTAACTAAAATTATTCAGACAATTTTCAGACCCAATAAGTCATTAATCAGATATGCTTCAAATGTTATCTCATTTGCGATAATCAAATGTTTTCAAATTTAATAGTGACCTCTTCATTCGCATAAAAACAGTTTTAATCTGCCGAGCCTGTTTTTAAATACACGATTAATGATGAGTTGTTCATGTATTTTGATTCTATGTGGCTCATACCATATATGGTGATGTTGGGAAGAATCGTTAGCAAAATTAATTTAAAATGATCTTCAGACGGATAAAAATGGACTTGTTGACATTTTTTAATGCAAATCGATGCAAATTTTAAATTTGATCTACCTTTACGCAAATAAGTGTATAAAATACGATTGAACTCTATAGTTGGCTTGGTATGATTGATTCTGTATTTTGATGATTGTTTTGGCCAATTATAGACTGAGTAAAAAAATTTACTGGAGAAGATATGAAAATTGCATTAATGAACGAGTTTAGCCAAGCTGGCAAAAACCCAATTGTACTTGAACAACTAGAAACTGTAGCTGCCGAGCAAGGCCATAGCGTTTTTAACGTAGGTATGGACGGTGACAACGACCACAGATTAACTTATATCCACTTGGGTATTATGGCAAGTTTATTATTAAATTCAGGTGCTGTGGACTTTGTTGTATCTGGATGTGGTACAGGTCAGGGCGCTTTGATGTCGCTTAATGCATACCCAGGTGTAACTTGTGGTTATTGTATTGACCCTTCTGATGCTTATTTATTTGCACAAATCAATAATGGTAATGCATTATCTTTACCTTTTGCAAAAGGCTTCGGCTGGGGCGCTGAGCTTAATATTAAGTACATTTTTGAAAAAGCGTTTACAGGTGTTAAAGGCCAAGGGTACCCACCTGAGCGTAAAGCATCACAAGTTGAAAACGCAGGTATCTTATCAAAAGTAAAAGAGACCGTAGCTAAAGATTATATTGAAGCTATGGAATCATTAGATCCTGAATTGGTTAAGCACGCAATTAGTGGTCCTCGTTTCCAAGCATGTTTCCTTGAAAACTGTAAAGATGAAAAAATAGCTGAGTTTGTAAAAGCACGCTTATAATCATCACCTACAGAAGCAACTGAACCCGTTAGTTGCTTCTGCCTCTATTCTTACCTTTCTCTTCCATTCCATTTATTTTACACCGCTTAAAGATTTTTCTACGCTTAAGACACTATTTGACCATTGTGTGATTGACTATGATTGTTGTTGGTTGTTTGTGTTGACTTGATGTAATCAAAAGTTTATTCTTTTATCAATTTATAAACTTTCTGCGCGATTTATTTTACATTTTTGTTTGGCTTACATCGTAAGATACTTAAATAAATCGGCGGCCCTTGGGTAGAAACGTTCGTTATTGATATGATAAAAGGCAAATCTTACTTAATAACATTGGCATTAATTTGTCAGTCTGCTGCAGGCTCTGAGGCAGTGACTAAAATGCCGGATAATACGCCTTCCTCTGCTGCCGAAGATATCAGCTTGCATCATATTGATGCCTTGAACATCCATGACCCTGCGATATTAGCTGATCCTGTTACCCAAACCTACTATGTCTATGACGGCTATGATCCAAAAGCTGGCTTTGAAAATAAAAAAATCAAACAGGGCGAGCGGGCTGGTGTAGAAGCGTACTGGAGTAAAGACTTAATCAACTGGCAAGGGCCAAAACTGGTTTATCAGATTGACCAAAATAGTTGGGCCCAAGCAGATCAATCTCCTTGGGCCCCTGAAGTTGCATACTATCAGGGTCAGTATTACCTATTTGCTACTTTGCATAATTATAAGAATATATTTCACAAACCGGATGGCAGACCGGCAATATTTCAGCGCGGTACTCAGATATTTGTATCCGACAATCCATTAGGTCCATTTAAGCCAATATCAGATACAAGTCAAACGCCACAGAATGAGATGGCTTTAGACGGCACATTATGGGTTGAAGATGGCCAACCTTGGATGATTTATTGCCAGGAATGGATTCAAACGGGCGATGGTTTATTTAAAGCTGTGCGCCTTTCAAAAGATCTCTCTACGCCCATAGGAAAGCCGATTACTTTATTTAGTGCTGCCGACGCTCAATGGGCTGCTAATTATTCTAAGTTTGTTGAGCATGAGATTAGAGCGAGTGTTTCAGACGGCCCCTGGCCCTATAAAACCAAAGACGGACGTTTATTGTTAATTTGGTCCAGTTGGAATAAAGACAAATCTCAAGCTTATACCACGTCTGTAGCCTATTCGGATAACGGAAAATTAACGGGCAATTGGCTCCAAAGAGAGCGGCCTTTAATTGCAGATGACAGAGGGCACGGCAATATATTTAAAACCTTTGACGGTGAACTCAGGTTGGCGCTTCATCGCTACTTTAAACAGCCAAATACCAGATTACAGATATTTAAACTCGAAGATACAGGGCTAGATATTCAAATTATCAAGCAACTGTACGGACATCAATAAAGAATTAAAAATCAAATAATAGGAATTAGCAAATGCAAGTAAGTCGTCGAGATATGTTTAAATTGGCCGGTGCCGGCCTTGGTGTGGGGATGGCGTTAAATTCCAAACTTGCGCTTTCAGCCAGTGCAATGCCGGGGCGTGATGCCAATTATAAAATGAAAAAACTTTATCATGGTGTTGCTTATTATCCGGAGCTTTGGCCGCTGGATAATATTGACGATGATATTGCTGAAATGAAAAAAATAGGAATTAATGTCGCTCGAATGGCTGAGTTTGCATGGTCAACCATGGAAACCGAAGAAGGCAAAATTGATCTAAGCCTATTTAAAATGGTGATGGATAAAATGCATAAAGCGGGTATTCATGTGGTGTTATGTACGCCAACGGCAACACCGCCAATCTGGTTAACACATGGTCATCCTGAGCGGCTGCACAAAAATGAAGACGGCGAAATTTTAAGTCATGGTGCACGTCAACACGCCAGTTATGAACATCCTGCGGTTAAAAAGGCCTGCTTTAACATTATACGTGCGATGACTAAAGAGCTAGGCGAACACCCTGCATTGATTGGTTGGCAGTTGGATAACGAAATGAAAGCTCACGTAGCGGAAGATTTCAGTGATGCGGCCATTGTTAACTGGCATAAGTGGTTAAAAGCAAAATTTGGAACCATTGATAAGTTAAATGAAGCCTGGGGAACTCATATCTGGAGTCAATACTATCATTCATTTGAGCAAGTACCGGCTCCGGTTAAAACGCCTTTTTTACATAATGCATCATTAATTACCGCTTACAAAATGTTCTGCCGCGAAAGCGTCGCTGATTTTATGAAAGCACAAAGCGATATTATCCGTGAACATTCAGAGCATCCAATTACCCATAACGACAACCCGGCATTTAATATCCATCATGAACGCTCCATGCGCGCGTTGGATTTTGCCTCTTACGATGCATACCCGACTGATAAACAGTGGAGCGCTTTAGTCTTTCGTTCTGATATGTATCGCGCGGCTATACCGGGACGTCCGTTTTGGTTAATGGAAACCAGTGTTTCGCATAATGGCTGGCTGGGCAATCACCAACCACCGCATCCGGTTGACTTTTTGCAAGCAGAAGCCTCTTTGATCTATGCCTTGGGCGGCGAAGCTTTCTGCTACTGGTTATGGCGTCAGCAAAGAACCGGCGCGGAACTGCCACACAGCGCGGTGAAAAGTGCCTGGAATGAACCCAGCATCGGCTATAAAGAGGTGATTAAAGTAGGTAAATCTCGCACTCAATTGGAACCTTTTTTAGTGAATAGCGAATTAGAAGTGCCTGAAATTGCCGTCACCTACTCTGACCATGCCAGAGCCATGTTTGAAACGGAAAATCTGGATAAGCGTGAAGGCTTCCCAAGCCGTTATCGTGGCATTATTGAGATGTGGCAAGCCAATGTCATGAATCTGGGGTATCACAGAGAAGTGCGTTTTGAAGGGGCCGAGTTAGGCGGTTTAAAACTGCTTATCACGCCAGCAATGCAATATCTGAGTGAAGAATTTGCTAATCGAGTCATGAAATTTGTCAATGACGGCGGCACCTGGATTGCTGGCCCGGTAACCGGGACGCGTGGAAAAGAGCATACAGTACCAACCGAAGCGGGTTTAGGTTTATTAGATAAAATGGCCGGAGTAGAAACCAAGTTTGTCGTGCCGTTAACCAGAACAGGCTCTACCGGATCTGCTCTGGGTTTAACGTCTGAGCTGAGCGGCTGGTGTGCCGCGATGAAAGCTAAACCGGGTACTCAGGTAATCGGGACAATTAATGATGGCGTTGCGGCTGATAATGCATTTATTACAGAACGTAAAATTGGCCAAGGTAAAATTGTTGTATTAGGTGCACATCCACATGGTGAGCAGGGCCAGGCAATGATTGATAAAGTGATTAATCATTATGCGCAAGACGCCGGTGTTAAGCAGAAATATCAGGTTTCTCCAGGTACGATAGTCGCACCAAGGATTGATAATGACGGCAAAGCATTATGGGTTGTTTTAAACATGGACGGGCAGGGTGGTGAGCTTAAATTACCGGCTGGTTCTAAAGATGCGCAAACCGGACAAAATTTACCTTCAACTCTGAAAATTGAGCGTTATCAGTGGCGCTTGGTTTATCCGAACGTTTAATTGAGTTGAGGTAATGATGGAAAAAATCGCATTTGTAATGCAGCTCAATCAAGGCTGTGAAGCTGAGTATGAGAAGCGCCATGATGAGATCTGGCCTGAACTGGTCAGTGAACTTAAAAAAGCTGGAATTGAAGATTACTCAATCTTTTTACACCCGGACACTTTACAGTTATTTGCGGTATTAAAACGCAAACCTGACCATACCATGGACGATTTACCTGCAACTCAGGTAATGCAAAAGTGGTGGGCTTATATGGGGGATATCATGCAAGCCAATCCGGACAATAGTCCAGTGGTGACACCGCTCAATCAAGTATTTCATTTAGACTAGCTCTAAAATTTACTAACACTGAAAAGGCTGTTCATTCAGCCTTTTTTATCCTCTCAAATTGAATGCTTTGCTCGCTCTCAAACCGTTTAATGCTTTTTATTTATCTAAGTGCAACAGGCTTGTATTTCTTGCTGCTAACCGCTAATTTGAGGTTTCAGATAATCGATAAGTTTAAGGAAAGACGATGTTGAACAATCATAAGCTCAATTATGTTGAGTTACCTGCCTCAGATTTAATTGCAACCAAAGCCTTTTTTAATCAGGTATTCGGTTGGACATTTACGGATTACGGGCCTGAATACACTGCATTTTCAGATCAGGGGTTAGATGGCGGATTTTATCAGGCTAACAAATGTAGTTTAAGCGAACAGGGCAGTGCGCTGCTGGTTTTTTACGCCGATGATATTCAGGCCACTTTGGCTAAAGTAAATGCGTGTGGCGGTGAGATCATCAAACCTATATTTGATTTTCCCGGCGGTTGTCGCTTTCATTTTATTGAACCTAGTGGCAATGAATTTGCAGTTTGGTCAGAAACAAAGGGCTCACAAGCATAAGCCGATAGCCATTAAGGAAAGATATCATGAAAACTGTATTTATTACCGGTGTAACGGCTGGATTTGGCGAAGCGGCCGCGAGGCGGTTTTTAAAAGAAGGCTGGCGTGTGATTGGTTCAGGGCGTCGCCAGGATAGACTGGATGCACTGTCTGCCGAGCTTGGAGATAATTTTTTTGCGCTGTGTTTTGATGTCAGAGACAAAGCTCAGGTTTTTGAGACTATCCGTAATTTACCTGAGCACTGGCAGACTATTGATACGCTGGTCAATAACGCCGGACTTGCACTGGGTTTAGGCGCTTTTAATGATGCTGATCTAACGGATTGGGAAACCATGATAGATACCAATATCAAAGGGCTTTTATATGTGAGTAAAGCGATAGTTAGCCAATTTATAAAGCAAGGCCATGGCCATTTTATTAATTTGGGCTCAACGGCTGGTACTTACCCATATCCGGGGGCAAATGTTTATGGCTCAAGTAAAGCTTTTGTCAATATTGTTGATGCAACCATAACCTGACAAATTCTAAATAAATATATCTAATAGTTTCAATGTGATAAAAAATTACAAGCATAATCTGACAAACGAAATTACAACCATAAGCTGACAAATTCCATGTAATAAAAATTCATTTGTAATTAAAGTACACAGAACTTTAATAAAGTGCTCCCTTTTGATGGAGTCAACCAGGTGTAAGAGCAAAAAATGAGTGAGTTACATAGCTTCATTTTGAATGTTCGGAGTTGTTATGTGGTGATTTGATATTTTTGAAAATATATTCAATTGTTTGTGCTCTAATCGATGGACTCAGTTTTAACTTAATAGAGTATCTAGCAATTAATATGAATGAACAAAAGAAGCTGAGAAGAAATCTGGTTTAAGTACTTTGGTAGCTGGTCAGTTGTAAATTTTTCTATATAACCATTTTCTAAGTCCAGAATGAAGCTCTGTGTGACGCCCATTTTTTCAGCTGCTATGGGTTTTAACCAATCATTTGACTGGATGGTATCACGAATGATAATCATTAAACCTGAACAGGTTTGTAAGGATAGGGCTTGCTCGGAGTCTTGTGTTGCCATGTCAAAAATATTTTTTATGTTAAGACTCACAACTAAATTCCAAGTTAAATTAATATGCTAATACACAAAGATCATTGGTCTTTGGAGAGTATGTTAACTGCCTATGCGGCAGGAATGTAACCTGTATGGAACCTGGATTTTGTGAAACATTATTAGCTACCTGTGCGGCAGAAAGTCTGTCTTGGCTGCTTAGAACCGAGTATTTTTTAAACTACATGTTGTGGATTATAGTCCTCATTTGTGTGTCTGGCGATTATTTTAATTCACACACAGCATTATAATCCCTTTTATTTACGGGTATTTTATTGCGTATATAACTGATTTGCTTTTCTGTCTCTTTAAATTAATTTATCACTGCAAATAAGGTGTTCTATCTAGCGTATTTGTGAATCCATTCCTGTACCTGAGGGGGATTAGGCTCGATTCTGTATAATTTAGATAACGGGATGAGCAACTGGTGGATTAATCCAAGTTTTTCCATGTAGAGTACCTGAGCCGCCAATAATTCATACTGATTCGGCCAGCGCTGGCTGGCGGTTTTTAGAGCCTCAATAGCTGGCCCAGTTAGCTTCACTTCACATTATCCAGTGTAACCGATACCCGTAAGCATATCTAGTATTTGCTCCGGGTGACTGCTGCCTCCAAAACTGAATAGTTTTTTCCTGTAACCAAAGCAACTGCTTTTTGCTTAAGTTCGGTTGCAAAAATTTTGTTTTTCTTTTTGTTATTTAGACTCTGTTGATATCGATAACATTTGAGTGTAGTATACTGCTCTTAAAGTAACAACACACTCTATTAAGAGTTAAACCAATCTACCGAGATAGAGCAATATGGCAAATAGCTTTACATTGTTAGCGCAAGGTTTTAATCAATGGTTAATTAAACGCGCAATTCCTTTATCTGCAAATAACGGAATTTGCAGGCTCAATCATGCGAGTTTTGAGCAGTTTTTAAACACCGGCCAGGTTGACTCTGCCACCCCGATTAGAGTGAGGGTTCAGGCGAGGCAAATTTATGTTTTTGCTTGTGCTGCAGCGAATCAATGGTTCGAAGAAGGCCAGGAAATTGCAGTTAATATGATGACTTTTACTGAGCAGAAAGCACATCATCCGGAGTGGCCTTCTGGCTTTTCACATATTTTTGATTCGAATTTTAATGTTATCGATAACCAGTTTGATTTGTATAATCATGCGTTTTTCTTCTTAGCTTACGCCGGTTTATATCAACTGAATAAAGATCCGGGATATTCGACAAAAGCGGAAAACCTGTACCAGTTGTTAGAAACACACTTTAAATCAGAATTTGGTGGCTGGTTAGAAGGTGACTATCAGGCAAAATGCCGTCGCCAAAATCCGCACATGCATTTATTTGAATCTTTTATGCTGTGGTATCAGGTATCTGACAATTCCATCTGGCTGGAACGAGCCAAAGCCATATTTGAATTATTTACAGCGCATTTTTACGATGAAAAAAACGGAGTATTGCTCGAGTTTTTTGAAGATAACTGGGCGCCACATCATAGTAAACGCGGAGCCGTGATTGAACCGGGTCATATGCTGGAGTGGGTTTGGTTGCTCGATTGGTATAGCGAATTATCTGGTGAAAATGTTGACCGCTATCTGGAGCCGTTATTCAGCAATGCGCTGACTCTGGGTATGTCATCATCCGGTTTATTATATAAAGAAATCAGCTTATATGGTGAAATGGTAGACGCTAAAAAACGGTGTTGGGCAATGACAGAGTTAGTGAAAGCGTGTTTGGTAATGGTTAAACGCGGTAATCAGGCTTATCTAGAAATGGCGGAAAAAGGGCTGGGCGATTTAATGTTTTTTTATACCAGCGCAAAAGTTGACGGTTTATATGTAGATGAAATTGATGAATATGATCAAATATCTATCGACAAAGCACCAGCAAGTTCGCTTTATCATTTTGTCACCCTAGCTGAAGTGTTAGATGAATATTTACGCACTTCAAATAATTTTGAGTTAAGAGGAAATTTTAAATGAAAATTGCATTAATGAATGAATTTAGTCAGGCAGGCAAAAACGCCATTGTAGCTCAGCAACTCAATGAGGTGGCTACAGAGCAAGGCCATGTTGTATTTAACGTGGGTATGAAAGACGATAATGACCACAGATTAACTTATATTCATTTGGGTATTATCTCGGGCTTATTGTTAAATTCAGGCGCAGTGGATTTTGTGGTAACAGGCTGTGGTACAGGACAAGGTGCTTTAATGTCGTTAAATGCGCATCCGGGAGTTACCTGTGGTTATTGCATTGACCCGTCTGACGCATTTTTGTTTGCGCAAATAAATAATGGTAATGCGTTGGCTTTACCATTTGCGAAAGGTTTTGGCTGGGGTGCAGAGCTAAACATCAGATATATCTTTGAAAAAGCCTTTACCGGTGTTAAAGGTCAGGGATATCCGCCGGAGCGTAAAGCATCACAGGTTGAAAATGCCGGAATTTTATTAAAAGTTAAAAGTGCGATCGCTAAAGATTATATTGACGCTTTAAATGCGATTGATGCTGATTTAATCAAACAAGCGATCGGCGGTTCTGAGTTCCAAAAATGCTTCTTTGAACAGGCTAAAGACGAATCCATCATTAACTTTGTCAAATCTAAACTTTAATTTTTTATTTACGGTCTCATCAAACCGGGCAAACCCAGGTAGATTTGTTCGGTTTTTTTCCTGCTTATATTTACTTGCCAGCTATTCTTAATTGTTAAGGAATGCTCCGTTAACAATTTTGATACTTGTTTTATTAATCTAAACAGCTAATATTGTATAACTATTATCGATAACATTTTTGTTTAATTTTGCAGGTGTATAGACTTATTTGTGGTTAAATACTTGATATAAATGTATCCATTTGTGTTATCTCATCTTATTTATGGATTTTTATTCTCTCTATTCAGGATTTTAAGGTTTAATTTTGAAACAAAATAATTCTAAACAAGGTGCAACTATTCACGATGTTGCTGAGTATGCTGGCGTGTCGGCAATGACGGTTTCCAGAGTCGTTAATAAATCGGCTTCTGTTAGTGAAAAAATGCGCAAAAAAATAGAAAATGCGATTGAAGAACTTAATTATGTTCCGAATTTAGCTGCCCGCGCTGCGCGGACAGGTGTGAATAAAATCGGCATTATTTTTAGTAACCCAAAGTCGCATAATTTAGGCGATTTTTTAATGGGGGCTTTTACCGCAGGTTCAAAGTTGGGCTGTGAGTTATTAATTGAACCTTTACCTGCCCATCCTGAACCTTTAGATGCGCTTAAAACTCTGATAAACAAAGGGGTTAGTGGCGTTATTTTACCTCCGCCAATTTGTGATTCATTAGAAGCACATCAACTTGCCAGAAAACATTCGGTTACTGCTTTAAGTTTTGCTTCGGGTAATCCTAAATTGCATTCTCCAGCTGTATTAATTGATGACTTTTCCGGTGCGTCTGCAATGACGCACTATTTAATTGGTCTTGGCCATAAAAAAATAGCTTTTGTGAAAGGCGATCCATCGCATTCTCCTGCGATTAGCCGTTTTGAAGGATTTATGGTTGCGATGGCTGAAGCTGGGCTTGATGTAGATGATGACTGTATTTATCAGGGCGATTTTACTTATAAAAGTGGTTTGGAGGTTGCGCAAAAACTGTTTGCAAAAGATAAGTTTCAGCGGCCTACAGCCATTTTTGCTACTAATGATGAGATGGCCGCAGCCATTATCGCTGTTGCCCATGGGATGGATGTGAAAGTGCCGGAAGAAATTAGTGTTGCAGGGTTTGACGATACCGCGATTGCCAGTACCGTTTGGCCACAACTGACCACTGTGCATCAGCCATTGCGACAAATGGCGGAGAAAGCGGTAGAAATACTGGATGCAAGCTTGCGGAAAAACGCTCAGGAACAAAAACATTTTGTTGCACCATTTAAACTGGTTGAACGCGAGTCGACCGGACATTGTTAAACTAGCTGATACTTACGGTTTTTAGTCTTCATTCTTCCTTATTACCCAATTAACGCTGCTTGTTAATTGGGTGTCTGCTTTAATTCTTTGTTTATCTCTGCCAAATTCGGATTTTCTCAGCAATATCTTTGTAAGGTATCGTTACCAACTTGTCTATTTTGAAGTTTATTTTTAATTGATTTTTGTGATTTTTCCTCGTCACCATTTCCCTAACTAGGATGGTGATTAACTATGTAGTTGACTTTTAAGTGAAAATTAAAACCCCTTTGTATTTTTTATGTAAATAATAATTTAAAAAAGTTGTTGATTAATCGCTATGGTAACGATATCATTAATTCAACTTAACAGCTCGTCAACGAAACGTTGTGTTAATTAACTCCAGATAATTGATTAAGGTACGCACTATGAACACAAAGCTTAAATACTTAGTTGCTATGATGGCAATGTCATTACCAGTGATGACGATTGCAGCTGAGAATGAAACTACTTCAGACACTGAAGTGATTACAGTAAAAGGGATGAAAGCCAGTTTAGTTACTTCTGCTGCAATTAAGCGTGATTCGGTTGAAATTGTAGACTCAATCACGGCTGAAGATGTAGGTAAATTACCTGATCCTAACGTTGCGGAAACTTTAACTCGTATTCCGGGTGTACAAGGTTATCGATATGGTGGTGAGGGGGCATCTCCGGTTGGTAGTGGTAGTGGTTTAACAATACGTGGTTTGTCTGGTCAAACCGCTTCTCGTTTAGATGGCCGTGCTTATTTTACCGCGGGTGGACGCGAATTTAATATTGAAGGCGCAATTCCAGGGATGATTTCTGGGATTGATGTTTATAAAAACCCGATGGCTAAACATATCGAAGGTGGTATTGGTGGTTTAATTGATGTTCACACACGCCGCCCGTTGGATATGGATGGTGAAGTCATTAGTTTTGCCGTGGGCGCACGCTACAATGATTTTGCTGGTGAGGTAAAACCTGAAGTATTTGGCTTATATTCAAATAAATGGCAGTTAAGCGATGGTGGCGAAGTTGGTTTTTTATTTGCTGCTAACTTTCAGGAAACTCATAACCGTTCAGACTCAACCCCAAGCAACCGAGGTGCGTCATTAAAACGTGCTGTAAGAGCTGATAGTGCTGAATATTTAACGTTATCGGGTGCGAATCAAGCGTATGCCGGACAATCTGATGTTTGGCACTTACAAAGTATTTCAGAAGCCGATGCCGCCAATTATGACTCTAGCGAGTTAATGACCAATATTTCTCAAAATGCGCATGTATTCCAAGAAGATATTAAGCGTGAACGGGTTGGTTATAATGCGGCATTTGAATGGGCACCTAATGATAAGTTAAAAACTTATATTGAAGGTAATTACAATAAATATAAGTACAATCAGGACTATCGCTTTATGATTATGAGCGATAGCAGTACAGTTCAAAACTTAGTCACCAAAAATTACAATTTAACAGAGCAATTAGTTAACCGTAATGCAAATGGTGGTTCAAATGACATTATTTCTGAACAAGCTTTGGTAAGCGGTACATTTTTAGACTCTTCATTTTTCTCTTTAGGTGGCCATGAATCCAGACCTTATACAACCTGGATGATAGCAACGGGTTTTGAATGGGATATATCGGATAATCTTAAAAACCAAACTGATTTATCTTATGTAAAAGCAGATCAAACCCGTGAAAATTTTAATGTTAGATTAGATCCAAAGGCGGGATTGAGCTGGGATGTTAGTCGCGATTTATCAGGCTCTCCACACGATATCGCATTTTCAGGCCCGAGCTTAGCGGATGCAGATAATTTTGTATTAACCAGCACAGGTGCAGATGCGCTAAATGTGTATGATGATAATGGTTATGCACTGCAAACCGATTTCCAATATTATCTGGATAATGATTTTTTCCGTACCATTCATTTTGGTGGCCGAATTGCTAGTCAGGAATCAGAATTTTATGATTATAGATATGGTGGTATTAACTTAACGACAGACGGTAATGGTCTGGCAGCGGATCAGTCAAATGCAGTTGAGGCATCCGATTATGCTGATATGTTAGAAACCGCGCCGAATGATTGGGTTCGCAAAGAAGCAGGTTACACCGGCGGTTATTTAACCTTTAGCCCAGCAGCAATTGCCAGTGGTAAATTCCGTGATGAGCTTAGTCAATTTGGTGTCCCAACAAGTCGTACATTAATGAGCAATAAGCATGTTGAAGAAGATACTTTAGCTGCTTATGTAATGACAGACTTTGCTGTATCTTCATTAGATGACCGCATTCGCGGTAACTTTGGGGTTAGGGTTGTCAGCGCTGATCGCACAGTATCATCGGGCAATACATCAATCGATACTTCAGAAACCAACGTACTGCCTTCGTTAAATATTACCGGCGAAGTACAGGATGATTTATTAGTACGTTTTGCTTATGCGAAAGGCATTACCCGCCCTAATTTTTCTGACTTGGATGCAAGTCGAACTGTTTTGGCTAATGAAACTGACGGTACTGCCAGTGGTACGAATCCAGATTTAGAAGCACTAGAAGCAGATAGTTTTGATATCTCGATTGAAAAATATTTTGGCGCGGCAACTTATTTATCGGCAGCTATTTTCTACAAAGATATTAGCGGATTTATTAACGCAGTTGGTAATTGTGAAACAGTTGAAGGGGTTGATCCATATAGTGGTGCTATTGCAAATGGTTGTAATAATGGCCAATATTTTGTGACTCGCGCCGTCAATGCGGATGATGGTAATGCTCAAGGGATTGAATTAGCTGGTCAAACTTTCTTTGATGATTTACCGGGTATTTGGAGCAACTTTGGTATTTCAGCCTCTTATACTCATGTTGAAACTGACAATCCGATTAGACGCGATGGTAAAGTCGTGAATACACCTCAGGCTTTCCAGTCAGATGATAGTTATAGCTTTGCTACTATGTATGAAGATGAAGGCTTATCTGCTCGATTAGTTTATACCTATCGTTCCGATTTTGTCTTATTTGGGGTAGCGGATTATCCAATTAATGGCCGTTATGTGAAAGGTTATGGTGTATTGGATGCCTCTGTAAATTATGAGATCAACGACACGTATACAATCAGTTTAAGTGCATCAAACTTAACGGATGAAGCGCCTTCACGTTATGTTGGTGAACCTGGTTCTGGCGTAACTGATTTTGAAAACCAATACTATGTAAACGGACGTAACTTTGGGATTACGTTACGCGCCAATTTTGGTGGCTAATATAGGTTTAAACCGATAGTGATACACATAATCTAAGGACAGATTATGTGTATTTTTTATTTTGCCTTTGAGGATATTTAAATGAAAAACTGTATAACTAACAGGAAAAGCTTATTTGCTGTTATTTTTATTTTTCTGTTCAGCTTAGCAGCCTGCACTACAACTCAACAGTCGGATTTAGCCAGCACTAAAGTGTTAGCGCAAAAAAAGTTATCGTCACCGGATAAATCATTGCAATTTACCTTTACTTTAACTGAGAACGAACAAGGTAAAACCATTGCGTTTTACCAAATTAGTAAAAATGGTCAGCAGATCATTAAAGATTCAAAATTTGAACTTGAGTTAGATAACCACATGTCAGAGTGGGCATTAGCGATTAAAAATACGCCAACAGGCTCTTGGATGGAAAACCTTGAGCTGGTTGGTGTCGAAGAGTCGAGCCATAATCAAACTTGGCAACCTGTCTACGGTGAAAAAAATGAATATGTTGATAACTATCAAAGCTTAACTTTAAAGTTTATTCAAAAAAACAATCCAAATTACATGATGAATATTGATGTTAGACTGTACGATCAAGGTGCAGCTTTTAGATATTCTTTTCCGGATAATCCAACCGGTATTTACTATCGCATAATGGCTGAAAACACAGAGTTTTCACTGCCTGAACATACCAAAGCTTGGTATATGCCTTGGGCTCAAGGGCCTGCGTCACTGAAAGCTTTAAAAGACTGGCAAACTACCAGCGAAAGACCATTAACTCTAGAATTAGCAAATGGTAAATATGTTGCGCTTGCTGAGGCTAAGGTCATTGATTATGTACGAACTAAGTTTGACCTGTCTGACAATAAAGCCGATACTATAGTTACTAAAATGCATGATCCGGTTGATATTATCACTGGTACAAGCACACCTTGGCGTGTTGTTATGGTGGCTGATTCCGCACCTGAATTACTTGAAAATAACTTTATTCTGCTTAATTTAAACGATGAAAATAAAATAACGAATACTGATTGGATCAAGCCCGGTAAAATTGTGCGTGATATGACACTCACTAATGAAGGCGCTTATGCGTGGATCGATTTTGCTGCCGAGCATAATATTCAATACTTATTATTTGATTGGAAATGGTATGGCCCTGCATTTACGTTTGAATCTGATGCTGGAACCGTTTCTATCGATTTAGATTTACCCAATATTATCAAATATGGTAAAGAAAAAGGCGTTGGTATTTGGGTATATGTGAATCAACAGGCCTTACTTGCTCAAGATAAAGAGATTTTCCCAAAATATAAAGAATGGGGATTAGCAGGGGTAAAATACGGTTTTGTACAAGTTGGTTCGCACCGTTGGACAGCATGGCTTCATGACTCGATTCAACGTGCGGCAGATAACCAATTAATGGTTAATATTCATGATGAGTTTAGGTTAACGGGTGAAGAGCGTACTTGGCCTAATATTGTAACCGTGGAAGGGATACGCGGTAACGAAGAAATGCCGGATGCAACCAATAATACAGTTTTACCTTTTACCCGAGGTTTGGCTGGTATGGGTGACTACACTATTTGTTATTACAACGAACGTATTAAAACGACCCACGCGCATCAACTTGCTTTATCTGTTGTGATGTATAGCCCCTTACAAACCCTGTTTTGGTATGACGGTGCTAAAGATTATCAGGGCGAGCCGGAAATTGAATATTTCTCGAATGTACCCACAGTTTGGGATAACACCGATGTTTTATCCGGCGAGGTGGGTGAATATATAGTAACGGCTCGTCAGTCTGGCGAAAAATGGTTTGTTGGTGGCATCACTAATACTCAAGCCCGCACCGTATCGGTTGATTTTGATTTCTTAGAGCCAGGCGTTGAATACGCTGCAAAAATCTACTTTGATGACTCAAGTGTGAATACGAGAACGCAAGTTGGTATTAAAGAAGTGACTGTTAATCATGCAAGCAAACTAGACTTTGATTTAAAAGCTTCTGGAGGTGTAGCATTAATGTTAACACCTATCAAATAATATCAGAATTTTGTTGATTTTAACTTACAGCACACAGTTACGCTGTGTGCTGATTTAACGATATATTGCTTCACATTATTTACGCCTGCCTGTTTGTTTTTTATCTACTCTACTACATCTATTATATTGATTTTATTCGTTATTATATTTATCTGGCTATGTTTTCTTAATTTCACCAATTAAATATTAACGGAGATTTTTAAATTGAATTTGTTGTTTTATTTTTGTTTATAGTATGTATAATTTATTTTATCGCGCAAGTTGTTATCGTGAACATTTTGGTTTTGGATAATCCACATGCCATATAATCTTGTCAACTCTAGTTAATTTAGAATTGATAATAACTATAAATATGAAAACAATAGAGGTTTTTATGTTATCGATAAAATTCAATGTTCGGTTAAAACAGATTTTAAAGCAATATTCTGTTTTAACTAAAATCGTTTCAAACTCTGCCTTGTTAATCGCTATATTGCCCTTATCAGCATTAAATGCAGCTGAAATATCGACTATAACCAGTTATGAGCCGCAAATATTAGAAACGACAGATGGCGGGGGGTTTAAGCACCCTGGTATAGGTTTAACTAAACCTGTGTTACAAAACTTAAGAGCTCAAATTGCAGCTCAGCAGGAGCCTTGGTATTCTTATTATCTCGCCATGCTGGAATCATCAGCGGCTTCACCTAATGTGACTTCAAGCAACGCTAATTCGCTAGATCCAAGTTTGCCTAAAAGTGTTGCTTTTAATAGCCAAGGCTTTAATTCAATGTTTATCGCAGATGGATTAAAAGCTTATACCCAAGCCATTTTGTATTACATTACGGGTGAGCAAACTTACCGAGCCAATGCAATGGCGATCATCCGCATTTGGGCGCAAATGGACCCAGCGCAATATGCCTATTTTTCAGATGCTCATATTCATACAGGTATACCCCTAAATCGTATGATTACTGCCGCTGAAATTTTGCGCTATACCAGTACGACTGATCCGGATTTAGTCTGGACGGATGCCGACACGACAGCTTTTACTCACAATTTAATTAATCCAGTAATCGCCACGTTTCAATATACGAATGATGAGTTTATGAACCAGCATTTATACCCGTTAATGGGAGCAATGGCGGGTTATATCTTTACTGGAAATCAAGCAAGATTTGCGGAAGCGGTTGAATGGATGACAGTAAACCAAAGTGCTAATAACCAAGGTTTTAATGGTTCAATTAAACGTTTATTTCGTTTAGTAGATGAAAATGCCAATACCGGAGAAGCGTTAACAACGCCAGTTGTACAGCATGTTGAAATGGGTCGAGATCAAGCTCATGGCGGTGGCGATATCAATAATGCGGCTATCATAGCGCGTATGTTTTTAGCCCAAAATGCGAAAGTCGATCCTGTCGATGGTACTTTATCAACCGATACGGATGCGGTCGGTATTTACGAGTTTTTAGATGATAGAATTTTAGCTGCTGGCGATTACTTCTGGCGCTATATGTTAGGTTATCAAACCGATTGGGTACCTACGCCATTTTCTATTTTTAGTGACGGAACGGTTGCCGGAATTTATCAAAGACTTTCAGGCCAATATCGTGGCCGCATGTTAACCGCTAATTTTTGGGATCTGTATTATTATTACGCGTATCAAACCAATATCGATTTATCACAAAAAGCCCCTTATTTATACGAAGGTTTTTTAAAGCGGGTTCCGGCTTTGCATTATCACGCTGGTGGATTGCAAAATGCTTGGGACAATGTTGATGGTGGTGGCGACTTTTGGCTATATATTCCGCCTGCTGCAGTTTCAGAAGGTGACACCTATTTACCGAAAGCGCAAACTAACGACGCTCTGGTTGAAATTGAACAAAGGTATACTCAGTTTGACAGTAACAGTTCAACGGTTACCGAAAATGATATTTCTTATGTTCATATCAATACTACTTTAACTGGCACCCAAATCGCGGCGGTTAACCTGACTTATCCGTCCAATTCTTTGATTGGGATTAAATTTCGCTCGTTTGGTTCTGCTCAATTAACTATAGGTACAGAGTTAAATACAAACCCATATCGAACTATTCAGTTACCGGATACGGCAGGTCAGTGGCAATATGTCACTTATAACATTGGCGGTTGGGGTAATTACGCTTTAGTGTATTTAAATTTGATTGGCGATGGTTCGGTTATTGATATTGACCATTTCAACATTAAAGCGAGTCAAACTTTGTCACCAATGACGTTTAATACCATTCAAACGACAAACAAATATGTTGCGGTGAGCGGTGCAGAGGTCAATTTAGATTTCTCAGCAACCGATTCTTCTGAAAGTGATGTATTAACTTACCGAATCGAAAATTTACCGGCTAACGCAAGTTTAGATGCAGCAACTGGCGAATTCACTTGGACACCGGCATCATCTGGTGAAGTCAGTTTTGTCGTTATTGCAAGTGACGGTACAACTGTGAATGCCCAACCTGTTAGCTTTACGGTAACCCAAGACCGAAGCAGCGCCATTGCAACGGCCATTTTA
Source organism: uncultured Alteromonadaceae bacterium (assembly GCA_913056495.1). Lineage (GTDB taxonomy): Bacteria > Pseudomonadota > Gammaproteobacteria > Enterobacterales > Alteromonadaceae > Catenovulum. The sequence continues at coordinate 52,870 of CAJXMO010000019.1, forward strand.
GGCTTCGATGAAAATGTGATTTATACCAAAAACAGTTTAGATAACTATCTTGCGGTATTGAACGCGACACAAGCCATTGTTGATTCTGCGTCAAATTCAGAATTTAACCAGCAACTGGTTTCACTCATTGCGGCAGTTGATTCATTACAACTTGTTAGCCCGCGTTTAAGTGACGGTAGTTTAGACTTCACGACTCTGGTTGATTCGAGTTTTGGTAGTGGCATTGGCGCGCTAACCGATGGTGACAATGATACCTTTACCGGTTTTTTAAGAGGTTCAAACTTATTCCATACGCTTGATTTTGGCACCGATTATAAAATTTCAGCAGAATCATTTGGTATTCAAAGCCGTTTACATTTTGTTGACCGTGGCGCGGGTATTACCCTGTATGCGTCGAACGATACTTTAAGTTGGGTGCGTTTAACCCAGAGCGAATCAGAATTTAAAGACGAGATGTCAATTTTACCGGTCGATCCGCAATATTTAGGGCAAAAATTCAGATATATCAAACTTGTCATGGTTAACCCGCATCCTGATGCACTGCGCAACCAAGTCTTAAACTTAATGGAATTAGGTGAATTTAGAATATTTGGTCAGCGTTTTGAAACACAAAACAAACTGGCACAAGTTGAATTAAGTTCAGCTGATGCAGATGAAACCAATTTTGTTACTTTAGGTAGCACAGTAACAGTATCCATTGTTGCAAAAGAAGCCATTAGCAATATGACTGTGACTATTCAAGGCGTTGCTGCTGAAGTTACCAGTGAAGATGGTATTAACTGGACAGCAACTGCGACGCTGAATCAGGTTTCGCAATACGGCTATGCTATTGTTTCTGTTGAGTATGATGCGCAGCAGGATGGAAATCCAGTCACCAATGAAATTTCATATATTACCGATTTTTATATCACTAATGGGGAAGACCTGATTGATGATATTGCCCAAAAAGTGGTTGATTTAATTGACCCGTCAACGTCTTACGGGCGTCCTAGTTTAGCGGTGACAACCGCCAATGTGGGTTATTTATTTGATGGTAATTCATCAACCACTTCTGATTTTAGAGTGGGCGGTAATGGCGCCGGCGGATACATTACATTTGATTTTGGTGACGGCAATGGGCTTAAACTAACCAGTGTTGATATGCTCGCCAGACAAGATGGTTATTATGGCCGGATTAATGGCGCAGTTGTGCAAGGCTCGGATGACAATGTGAACTGGACGACTTTATCATCTGCAGCTGTTGCTACTCGAGACTGGCAAAACCTGACATTTAATCGTATTCAAAAATACCGATATATCCGTTTATACAATTCAAATACCTGGTTTGGCAATATGGCTGAAGTGAGATTCCATGGAACTTATTACGGACCGGTAGATGTGATTGAAACTATCAGTTTAAGCGCAGATGACGCTGATGGCAGTGGTTTGGTTGAAAGTGGCCAGTCAGTTAAGCTCAACTTAGGTGCAACTGAAGAAATTGAAAATCTCAATGTCACTATTCAGGGACAAACCGCGACAGTTTCATCGATTGATAATTTAAACTGGATAGCAACAGCCGTTATGCCAACTGATATAGAACCGGCTTATATTCAATTTAACGTCGATTACAATACGGTTAGTGGCTATAAAGGAAAACCAGAAGCCGCCACCACAGACGAAAGCGCTTTATATGTCATAAATGGCTCTAATTTACTGCGCAACTTAACCTCAGTGGTTGATTTAATTGACCCATCAACCACTCACGGCCGCCCTAACGCAGATGTGACTTTAGCTATGGTTGAAGTATTGCTGGATGCAGATGTCAATAGTGTTTCCGATTTTAGATTAGGATCGAACGGTCGGGGTTCTTATATTACTTTCGATTTTAAACAAGGTAATACATTTGCATTTTCGGCGCTTAATTTATTGGCAAGACAGGATAACTACTTTACCCGTATTAACGGTGCAGTTGTGCAAGGCTCTGCAGATAACGAAACCTGGACAGATATTTCGCAAGCTGCTGTTTCAACTAAAAACTGGCAAACGCTGACTAATACATCTGTTAGCCGATATCGCTATCTGCGCATCTATAACCCTAATTTTTGGTGGGGAAACATGGCAGAAATCCGACTGCACGGTGTGATTGTAACAAAAGGTGATTGGGATAAAGATAATGACGTTGACCGGGAGGATATCACCGCAATGACAATCGCAGTTGCACGCAGAGAAACGATTAGCTTGGATTTTGATTTAAACAATGATGGCACTGTGAATATGCGCGATGTACGCGCCATGCGTGACTTGTGTACACGCGAAGATTGCGAAACAGAGCAGGCGTTAGGTGAATAAGGAAAACGTAATGAAACGACTTAAAATGATATTATTGAGTATATGTGCTATCGCCAATTATGCTCACGCTGGTTTTATTAAAATTGAACTGGATAATCAAAACTTGGCAATAGGCGAGGTGGTAACTGCATCTTTAATTGCCGAGCTGAGCAATCCGGTAGATACGATAGACTTGGATATTTTATTTGATACCGGCCTATTCAGTTTAAATACGTCCAGCGTAATCAGTAACTTACCCAGTGATGGCATTGATAACTTTTTTGCATTTGAAGCAAATTCAACCGGTGCAGGTTTGACCTTTTTATCATTTGACGAAGTTTTTTCAGGCTCGTTATTACTGGCTTCATTTGAATTAACGGCATTAACTGAAGGTATTTCAATTTTTGACGTTCAAACCAGAGATTTATACAACTTCACTTTGGATGAAAGTTATGAATTTTCCGAAGTGATACCTGCAAATGCGAATATTGTAACTGAGGTACCAGAGCCTTCTCACCTTGCGTTGTCCTTGTTTGGTTTAATCCTAATAAGTCGTTTACGTAAAAATAAATAATGGACTGATCTCAGGTTTAAAAGGCCCAAGGAGTTGGGGCCTTTAGCTGTTAATTCACTCGAAACGAGCATTTAGTTATGATTTAATCTTTAATTGATTTTGATAATTATTATCATTTGTATTTATTCGTGTTATCATGTCTCTTATTCTCCAAATTTTTATATATTGATTTTAAAGAGATTTTTAATATGAAAAAAAAGATCACCTCTCTCGCTGTTGCTGCTATTTTGTTTGGCGCAGTAATTTCTCCTCAAACATTTGCCCAAAACAACCCTGAAAAAAATAATGAATTTATTGATAACCAAGCGGAAGTGATTCGCGTTGTTGGAACCAATCAAGCTCGGTATATTATTCAAGCGAATGACGGCGCAACGGGTTTAGATCTTTCTTTTCTTGAAAACCCAAGAAATGTAACTTTAATTCCAGAACAACTCTTGTTAGACCGAAAAATCACAACCCTAGAAGAGGCATTGAGAAATGCACCAGGTGTGAGTGCCGGCGATGGTTTTGGTGGTACTCGAGATGACTTCTTTATGCGTGGGTTTAGACGCAATGCGGAATATCGAAACGGATTTCGTCGTTCATCCATTTTCAAAGCCAACTTATCAAATGTTGAGTATGTGCAGGTGGTGCGAGGCCCTGCGGCCATTACCTATGGTCAGGTTGAACCCGGTGGTGTCGTGGATGTTGTCACCAAAAAGCCATTGATTAATCAGCGTATCGCAGGCGAATTGCGAGGTGGTTCTTACCAGGATAGATTTGCATTAATTGATTATTCGCAACCTATTAATGAAGACTGGGCCGTTCGGTTAGTGGCTTCTACCCAAGATTCAGAGAGTTTTAGAGACTTTACAGATATAAAACGAGATGCAATTGCACTTTCTTCTCGCTATTTTTTGAGTGACTCAACTCAAATTGACTTCAGTTATGAATGGCGAGAAGAGGCGCGTCCGCTGGATCGAGGCACACTCGCAATTGAAACCTCAGATGGTCCAGCCCTCATTAATGACGTTTTAGATATTCCATTTAGTCAGCGTTTTGGTTCGCCTTGGGAAATTGGTGAAGTGGATTTTGAGATGTTTGAACTCACGATAAAACAGCAAATTAATACCGACTGGAATTTAGAGTTCAATATCGCTAGAGAGGAATCATCCGGCAACGATTTGCAGTCAAGACCTTTAGCCGCGTTTGTGGTTGATGCTGATGCGCCAATTGACGAATCTGGCTACATTACCAGCTCTTCTTTCGATCCTTCGGTTATTTTAAGCGGCGCCATTTATGATGATCCAAGTGATCGTGTTTATTTAGTCAGACGGTTAGATGGCAGTCGAGACCGCCACATTGTTGCTGATTTAGCAAGTATAAAGTTACGGGGCGAATTTGAATTAGCAGGTTTGCAACATCAAATTGTTGTGGGTTCTGACTATATTAAAAATGAAACGGATAGGCGATTTGTGATTGGAACACAAACCGACGGCATTACTACCCCGTTTTATAGTTTTACCAACCCAGCTTATGTATTGCCTGATACCTTCTCTTTAGATGGGATTCCACTAGATGTATATGGCGATAGAGACATAGGTGTTTATGTGAACCTATTTACAAAAATTACCGAACAGTTAAGTCTTTTAGCTGGTTTACGTTATAGCGATACTGCATATAAATCAGTGAGTGGTGATGTTGTTGTTGAACAAACGGCAGCGTCTGGCACCACGCCACAATTTGGCCTAAGTTACCAAGCGTTAGAAAATATTTCGTTATTTGCGTCTTATGCTGAGTCTTTTGCGCCTAACAATGTCATTCCTGATAATAATGGAGAAATTGTAGAAATAGATCCTCAAGAAGGTAAACAAGTGGAATTTGGTATTAAATCAGAATTTTTTAATGGCAAAGTTCAGACGGTTCTCACTTTTTATTCAATAGAAAAAACCAATGTGGAGGATGGGCTTGATGACCTTGGTAAACCTATATTTGTGGACGGACGACGCTCTCAAGGCACTGAATTTACGTTTACTGGTCAGCCTTTGGATGGCATGAATGTATCCGTTTCTTACGCGTATACTGATGCGGAAGATATAGATGGTTTGGGTAATGTCAGCAAAGCGGAAAGCATAGCAGATAATATTTTTAATCTGTATACATCTTATGAACTGCAAGGTGGTGCGCTTGAAGGTTTGGGGGTTGGTGCTGGCTATTATTATGAATCTGACAGAGTCATGGACGCAGAACGTAACTTATCAGAACAAGTCAATTTAGGCGATATTTCTTTGGTCGATTTATCCGCTTGGTACACAATGCAATCGCCTGCAATGATAGGCACTGATGGCACAATACGGTTTCAACTTGCGGTAAAAAACCTATTTGACGAAGAATACTATGGCGCAGGTTTTACTGTACTTAGAATTCCTTTGGGCACACCAAGAACGGTTACTGCATCGGTCTCGTTTGATTTTTAAATCTATTTTTTTCCTTTTTTAAATTTAAACCTGAATGGCCGCCTTTAGATAAACTTTAAGGCGGTTTTTTCTTTTGAATTAATCGTTTTTGTTAAAAATTTGACTATAGGTACTTTAAGTGTCTGATAAAAATAAAAAAAGAAATTTAAAAAAGTTATATAATCTACATGCTTGGCTTGGTTTTCAGCTCGCTGTTATCATGTTTGTTGTACTTGCAACTGGTACAATAGCCACAGTGTCGAATGAAATTGACTGGCTTATATTTAAAGAGCTTAGAGCATCGGAGAAACCAGAAAAAGAGGGGAAACTGCCTACGTCGGATGACTGGGATAAAATATATACCGCAGTAAAATTTGCATATCCAGATGCTGCCCCCAGATATCTGACTACAATGGGGGAAGATTATTTAACCTATCGTGTTGCGGCAGAAGATGAATCTTTGCATGCAAAATTCATCCAAGTAGACCAATGGACTCATGAACTGACCGGAACCGTGCCTAGGTTAACGGTTCAGCGGTTTTTTAGAGATTTTCACCGATACTTATTTATGCCCGCATTTCCCGGCATTATTTTCGTGTGTGCGCTTGCATTTGTATTAGCGTTAGCTATTTATACCGGCTTAAAAACCACTCGTAATTGGAAAAACGCTTTGTGGCGTATTCGTTTTAATCAGGGTACTAGAATTGCGCTGAGCGACACGCATAAAATATTTGGTTTGTGGGGAATATGGTTTTCAATACTCATTACGATTACAGGTATCTGGTATTTTTACGAATTCAGTTTTCAGCTTTTTGGATCTCGACTTGAGCCTGCCGCGCCGAAAGTAGAAACGGCTCAAGTTTCTACTCAAACAGTTAGTCCGATGACTTTATCAGCGGATGAATTTGGCAAAATCGTAGCAATTGCACAAACGGCTCATCAAAACTGGCATATTACGTCCATCGTGATCCCAGCAGACACAGCGGGCCTAGTTCAATTTAGAGGTGTAAAAAATAATCCACTTTTACGAGACAGGGCATATCGCGTTTTTATTAACCCAGTTACATATCAAATAGAATCTGTTTTCACCCCTGATTCTATAGGCCTTAACGCGTATTTAAATGAATACGCAGACCCGCTACATTTTGGCCATTTTGGCGGACTGTGGACTAAATTGATTTGGTTTATTTTTGGTATTGGGTTAACTGGATTATCTATAACTGGCGTATTGATGTCGTGGAAGCGAACTAAATCAAAGAGATTAACCCAAATACAGGTGGCTACCCTACCTTTATTATTATTGAGCTTCGTGGCCTTTATGTTTTGGTATCAGCGTTTTACATAACGTTAGGGATAATCAGATGAAAGTTTTTAATACCTGCTGTAGTTTGTTAATTGGTTGTTTTTTGGCTCGAGCTTTAGCGGGTGAAATATCCGAACTAACGTTAGACAGAGTCGATAAATCAAAATTAGACTACTACTTAATTCAAGAATCTGGCGATATGCAGGAAAAGGTACTATTGCTGATTCTTCAAGGCTCTGACTGTAATAGTATTTTTCACAACGATTCAATAAAAAGTGAGTATAAAAAAGTTTGGCCGACAGCTGATCTGCTGCTAATTGAAAAATATGGTATTAATAAAAATTTGCCATACAGCTCTGTTCCTGAAAGGGTGGATTGTCCTAAATCTTACATCATCAATGATAGTCCTAAGCAACGAGTCGCGGATATCAAAGCTGTGTTAGAAGTAGTGCGTAGCCAAACTAAATACACTAAGCTAGTTGTATTAGGTGGTAGCGAAGGTGCGGTTATTGCGAATTTACTTTCAACTCAATTAGATTATGTAGACGCCACTGTCGCTTTTAATGGCGGTGGGCGTTGGTTTATGGATGACGTTTTGCATAACATAGTTTCTAGCCAGCAAAATTCAGAAGAATTGAAGGCAAGTATTGACGGATTTAAAGAATTCTCAAATGTTATTTTAACAAGTGAAGAAACTGTTGGGATTGAAGTAAGTCAGCATGGTTACAATTGGTGGCGACAAATGCTTGCAATAGATCAGTTAGACTTATTACAAAATGTAAACTCACCGCTACTTATTCTCCAAGGATCAGCAGATTTATCTGTATCTCCGCAGAAAGTCACTGAGATGGTTTTAGCGCTTGGCGAAAAAGACAACATTAAATACAAAGTGTATGAGGGGTTGGATCACGGCTGGGAAAATAGTCGAGGTGAAAGTAAAAGAAACGAAGTTATCTTTGATATCCACACTTGGCTAAAATCGATTCTTTAAAATACCAACATATGCGACCATTCTATGATGTAAAGCTTAACAGGGCATTCGAACCTTATTCAGGTTTGATTTATAAGACTTAATCAAACCTGAATGTTGCATATTTTTGCTTAAAGCCCAAATAAATGAGGCAAAAACATACTAATAGCCGGAAAGAGGGTGACTAATAACAACCCTGCCAATTGCAAAGCAAATATAGGTAAAAGTGGTTTGATAACGGCCGCTATTTTTTGGTCGGAAATGCTGCAAGCAACAAATAATACAGTGCCAACCGGTGGCGTAACAACACCCAAAGCCAGTGCATAAACCAGAATAATACCAAAATGCACCGGTTCTACCCCTAAAGTGGTTACGACAGGGAAGAAAATTGGGGTAAATATCAGCATGGCCGGTGACATATCCATAAATACGCCGACGACCAGTAATACGACCACAATCAGCAGTAGCACGACATATTTACTCTCGCTAAAACCGGTTAACAACTGACCAACCGTATCTGGAATAGAGGCGAATGTCATCGTCCAACTCATCATGCCTGAGCAGGCAATTAAAAACAGAATCACGCCTGAAACGATAGCTGTTTCAAGAAAGATGTTGAATAAAGCTTTAAAGCTGAGTGAACGATAAGCCAGTGCAAGTAATAAACTGTATAAAACCGCCACACCGGACGCTTCGATTGCAGTGAACAAACCACCTAAAATACCGCCGATGACAATCACAACCAGCAATAAACTGGGGAGCGCGCGGCTGAGAATAGTGAATTTTTCAGCCCAGTTGGTTGTGGTATTTTCAGCCTGATAGCCCAGTTTTTTTGCATAAAAATAAGCTGAAATCATCACAGCAAAAGCCATGATCATGCCCGGAATATAACCTGCAATAAACAATGAAATAATAGAGGCGCTACCGCCTGTAATTAATGAATATACGATCAGAGCGCCAGAAGGTGGGATTAACATACCACAGGGGGCGGAAGCTGCATTCACTGCTGCTGTCATTGGCATATCGTAATTTTTTTCTTTCGCAACCGGAGTAATGATACCGCCGATGGCCGAGGCAGATGCGATTCCGGAACCGGATAATGTGCCGAATAAGGCATTCGCAACCACATTAGACTGCCATAAACTACCGGGTACTTTACCGCCAATTAACATGGCTAAATCAATCAACCGGCGAGCGAGCCCAGTTTGGTTCATTATGCTACCGGCCAAAATAAAAAACGGCAGGGCTAAAAAACCAAAACTGTCTAAACCATTAAAAATGGTTTGGCCGGCGGTGGGAAACAAAGGCGCAAAATCTACCTGTAATGCCAGAGTAAATAAGCCGGAAAACGCCAGTCCTATCGCAATCGGTGTGCCTAAGATTAAAAAGATAAAAAACACGGCAAATAAAACAAACAGTGAAAACATTTCCAACTGATAGCTAACCAAATACTGAAAGGTGGCGGTTTGCGTTAAACCCCAAATCACCAGGACAACTGCAAAAACGACAAGGCCAATGAAGAGTAAGTCGGTAACACGAGTGGTTTTTTGGCGCAGAATTCTGCTTAATTCAATAGCCTGAGCGGCTATTATCATTAAACCACTGATTGCCATTCCCAGTTGTAATATACCAACCGGAATTTGAAACATAGCGGTTTTCATTGCCTGATTATCTAAATAAGACTGGAACCCGGCAATACAAAAAACTAGGCCAAATACCAAAGTAACCAAAGCATTAAATAGCATCAGCCGGATCGCATTTTGGGCTGAAGCTTTTTCAATTAATATGGGTAAACTCAAATGCCGGCCGGCAATAAAACAATAACCGCCACCAAGTAAGCCCAGCCAGATTAACGCATAACGCAAAAATTCCTGAGTATATTTACTGGGTGAATTAAAAACAAATCTGGATGTAATTTGATAAGCGATGGCAATGGTCATGGCAACCAATAAACCAACTAAAAAATACCCTAATAACTTGTTTAGATAATGCCCTGCGTTTTGCAAGGCGCAGCTGCCATTGTGTTGTGAACGGATAACTGTAGATTCAGACATGATTATTCTCTAAAACTCACGATTTTCGATTTTGAAGATGGCCTGCAGTAAAGGTGCTTTTTCTGCGTCATTCAGCGCATCTTGATAAAGCGGTTTAACCGTATTAATAAAATCGGTTTTATCAACCGGATAAAAAATAACGCCTTCTTGTTCGATTAATTTTTGTTTATTGGCTTGTTCGTTCTGCTCTGCAAATGCAATTGACTTATCGCTGATTTTGGCAAATTCCTGCTCAATCACCTCACGTTCGCGCTCAGTTAGGCTGTGTTGAAATTTTTGGCTGGCAATCACAAAATCGGTTAAGCGGGTATGTTCTGTCACCAGTACATATTTGGCAACATCACTAAATTTTGCTTGATAAATGCCGGCAATACCGCCTTCAGCACCGTCAACCACACCTTGTTGCATTGCGGCATACAGTTCACCAAACGGAAGTGCTGTGGGTACGGCACCAAAGTTGGCGAGCATTTGCATATAAGTTGGGCTTGAAATGGTTCTTAAGCGTAAAGCCGCTAAGTCAGCTCTGGTTTTGATTGGTTTAGTAGCATAAATACTGCGAAAATCACTGCTTAAATAGCCCAGAAACGAGAATCTGTGTTTTTTGGAAGAATCAAATAAAGCCTGACGGACACTGTGATCCTTCATCACCTCACGGTATTCATCTACCGAACGGAATAAATAGGGCATATTCATCACCCCTAAAGATGGGATTACGGATTCAATAGAGGCACTGTTGACTAAACCAATATCAATGACGCCGCGCTGAATATGCTGAAAATACTGGAGTTGATCGCCAAGGACTCCACCATGAAATAGTTTAAAGCGGATCTGCCCCTGCGTTCTGGTTTCAACATTGCGGGCAAATTCCGCAATTAGTTTGCCTGCCGTACCATCAGCCTGAATATCTGTCACTATTTTGTAGGTTTTATAAGGCGTGGTAGTGGCCATTGCATTAAAACAACAGATAAAAGTGATAAATAAAGTTTGTAACAAGGCTAGTTTCATCTGGCTGATCATTTTTTTCATAAGTAACACTCTGAAAACGCGAGCTTAAGACCTAATATTTGCAAATTAAAAATTGAGTTGTGTGAAAAAGGTTAAACATACACCCAAAATCAACTGGGTAACGATAACATTTTTTTTGTTTATTTCAACTTTTTGTATAAAATGTAATTATTTTTATGTTTTTTAATCCGTTTTATACTTATCAAAATCTGCAATTTATTTATTTTATTGTAAATTAAGATATTGAATTAGTGAGTTAATTTTTTATTTTGGGTGTTTTTTAATCTGCGTTTATTTTTTTGAGCCATAATTTGATCATTTTTTAGTTACATTTATAAGATCTTCTTTACAAATTGGCTTGGTATCGATATCATTTGGTTGTTCTTGTTTTCTATGTGCATGAGTTTAACGGGAATAGGTATCGTTTTTGGTGCTGTGTGTTTACAAACTGTACTTGTTCCCTAATTCAATTTTGGAGTTGTTATGTCAAACTTTAGAGAAACGTCTGCTGATGTCGGGCAAAGCGCAAACAGAGAAGTTTTAGTCGATAAAGACAAGTTTCTGAATGCTAAGCCCCTCACTCGTGAGCTTTTAGCGAAAGCTAAATCGTCTGCGCTGAAAAAAGTAGCTCAAAGTATCGACTATTTTGCGGATAAATATCCTGAACCGGCGGCTTTGAATGGTGTTTACCAAAAAATTGGTAATATTGAGTGGACGAGCGGTTTCTGGAGTGGTCAGTTGTGGTTGGCATATCAGTTGTCGGGCGAACAGCAATTTTTAGATGCGGCGCTGGCTCAACTGTCCGGTTATAAACACAGAATTGAACAAAAAATTGAAGTTGATCACCATGATCACGGTTTTTTATATTTATTATCCTGTGTCGCCGCTCATAAAGTAGTGGGTAACGAATTAGGCCGTGAAGCAGCTATCCTATCCGCTGATTGTCTGTATGCAAGATACATTGAAACCGGCAAGATTATTCAGGCGTGGGGCAATTTAAATGATCCGGCTGAAGCCGGACGCATGATCATTGACTGCAATTTAAATTTACCTATTTTATATTGGGCTACCGAACAAACTGGTGATGCTAAATACCGTGAAGCGGCTAATAACCATATTCGTCAGGCGCTTAAATATTTAATCCGCGATAATGCCTCGACTTTCCATACTTATTTTATTGATACCTTAACCGGTGAAGGCAAATATGGTGCAACCCATCAAGGCCATGCCGATGATTCTTGCTGGGCTCGTGGTCAGGCATGGGGGATTTCCGGTTTTCCGTTTGTGTACCGTTATTATCCGGTGCCGGCATTAATTGAACAAGCTTGTCGGGTCACAAATTATTTCCTTAACCGCTTACCGGATGATTTAGTGTGTTACTGGGATTTAGACTTTACTCAAGGTGATGAACCCAGAGATTCTTCCGCTGCGGCTATTGCGGTATGTGGCATGCTTGAGCTAACTAAACATATGCCTTTACTAGATCCGGACAGAGCTGTGTACGAAGCAGCAGCCAAAGCGATCATGGCCAGTTTAATTGAAAATTACAGCTGTGATTCTACAGAGCAGGGAACCGGGCTATTAAAACATGCGGTATACCATAAGCCTAAAAATATCGGGGTGGATGATTACTGTACCTGGGGCGATTATTTTTACATGGAAGCTTTAGTCCGTCTTGAACAAATTTGGGAGCCGTACTGGTGATTCGTATAGGTATAGATTTTGGTGGCACTAAAATTGAAGCGGCAGCCATAGACGCACAGGGCGAATTTTTACAAAGAGTTCGCGCCAATACTCCAGATACTTATTCTGAAGCACTTAATACTATCCGCAGTTTAGTGGCGGATATTGAAGCTAAGCACGGCAGTGGTTTATCGGTTGGTATTTGTATGCCGGGATCGATTTCTTCGGTGAGTGGTAGAATGCGCAACTCTAACCGTTTGTATATGAACGGAAAAGACATTCAGACTGATATAGAAACCATGCTCAAGCGCAAGGTTAAAATTGCCAATGATGCAAATTGTTTTGCTCTATCAGAAGCTTATGACGGTGCAGGTAAAGGAAAGCCGGTTGTTTGTGGTTTGATTTTAGGCACAGGTTGCGGTGGCGGCATTGTGGTGAATACCAAACTGATTGAAGGTTGTAACGGAATTGCTGCTGAGTGGGGGCACAACCCTTTGCCATGGCCAAATTTTCAGGAACTCAACGGGCCAGAGTGTTATTGCGGTAAAATCGGCTGTTTAGAACAGTGGATCTCCGGCAGTGGCTTAGCGCGTTGTTATCAGGCCCGAACAAAACAAGCTAAAACCGGTCAAGAAATTGTAGAGCTGGCAGTGCAGGGGGAAAGCGCAGCCGTGTATGAAATTTCCGCATTAACCAATCGTATTGCCCGAGCTATTGCCCATATTTGTAATATTGTAGATCCAGATGTCATTGTTTTGGGTGGGGGCCTGTCTAACTTATCCTCACTTTATAATGCGTTGCCAACGCTGGTTGAAGAGTTTGTTTATTCCGACAACTGGAACGGTAAAATTTTACCCCCTGTGTGGGGGGACTCCTCCGGCGTGCGCGGCGCGGCTCGTTTGTGGGACTAATATCCCTTTATTAAAAATGTTATAAAAACAGAGGTTAGAATAATGACTCAAACTTTATTTTCGGTAACTGATAAAGTGGTATTAGTTACCGGTGCCAGTCGCGGCATTGGCAAAGCATTGGCTGTGGGATTTGCAAAAGCCGGTGCTAAAGTGATTTGTGCTAGTTCTAAAGCCGATGGTACAGCAGAAACTGAAAACGAAATTAAAGCGGTAGGTGGCACGGCTGTGGGTGTGTTTGCTGATTTAGCCAACCATGATGCGGTTGATGATATGGCGCAACAAGCGCTCAATGCGTTTGGCCATATTGATGTATTGGTGAATAACGGTGGCACCATTTCACGTTATCCTGCGGCTGAATACCCGTTTGCTGAATTTCAGAAGGTGATTGACGTAAATTTAAATTCAGCATTTTTATTAAGTCAGATTGTTGGCAAACAAATGTTGGCACAGGGCAAGGGCAAAATTATAAATATCGCGTCTATGCTGTCTTATACTGGCGGGTTAACTGTGCCGGCTTATACTGCCAGTAAACATGCCATTTCTGGTTTAACTAAAGCATTAGCTAATGAATGGGCGATTCATAATGTACAGGTGAATGCCATTGCGCCGGGCTATTTTGCAACCGACAATACTCAGGCACTGCGCGATAACAGCGAAAGAAATGCTGAAATTAAAAAGCGGATCCCAAGTGGTTTATGGGGTCAGCCGGAACAACTTGTCGGTGCCGCTATATTTTTAGCGAGTCAGGCGAGTGATTATGTAAATGGTCATATTCTGGCGGTTGATGGCGGCTGGTTGGCGCGATAATTTAGCCCCATTTAAAATCAAATCCTAATCAAATAAAAGTGATTAAGACAATGAAAAAACTCATAATTTCAAAATGTATTAGTTTAACAGTTGGTGTACTGCTAAGTGCATCAGCATACACTTCAGAACCAGCTAAAATACGACCTGTTATCACTAATAATCAGGGGATTTGGCAACCTGATTTGGGAAATGGCGAATATCAAAATCCAGTTTTAAACGGTGATTATTCAGATCCAGATGTGGTTCGGGTTGGCGACGATTTTTATTTAACTTCGTCCAGCTTTGGTTTTGTACCAGGTTTACCTGTGCTGCATTCAAAAGATTTAGTCAATTGGTCTGTGGTGAGTTACGCTTTGCCGGTGCCGCCAAAAGCTGAGCATTTCTCAGCACCGCGTCATGGCGGTGGCGTGTGGGCTCCGACTATTCGTTATCACAATAATCAGTTTATGATTTATTACGCCGATCCGGATTGGGGTGCCTATGTTGTCACTGCCCAATCGGCCAGCGGCCCGTGGAGTAAACCTATATTAGTGGATGATACTTTAGGGTTAATTGATCCGGCTCCATTTTGGGATGAAGACGGACAAGGCTATTTAGCTTATGCCTACGCTAATTCGCGTTCAGGCAAACACAATATTATTGAGCTAAAAAAACTCTCAGCCGATGGCAAAAAAACATACGGCGAGCCAAAAATTATTATTAACGGCGCTGATTATCCAAAAGTAAAAACCTCACAGGGTGATATGCCGTGGTTTACGATAGAAGGCCCCAAGCTTTATAAGCGTAGTGAATATTATTATATTTTTGCACCGGCAGGCTCGGTAAAAGCTGGTTGGCAGGGCGTATTTCGCGCAAAAAATATTGAAGGGCCTTATCAGGCCAGACAAATCATGGACCAAGGCAGCACAGATATTAATGGGCCGCATCAGGGGGCTTGGGTAACCACAGAATCTGGTGAAGATTGGTTTTTGCATTTTCAGGATACAGATTCGTACGGTCGCCGAGTATTTCTACAGCCTATGCAATGGCAAAAAAATGGCTGGCCAATTATTGGTAAACGTCAAGGCAACGAAGTATATGGTGAACCACTATGGCGACATCAAAAACCTAATGTCGCCAAACAGCCAATTACCACACCTGTGGTGAATGACGATTTTGAAAATGGCTTTAATTTAAGCTGGCAATGGAGCGCACTACCAAGAGCTGATTGGGTAGATACATCGGTTAAAGGCAAATTGCGATTAAAGTCGGTTTCATCATCTGAAAACTTATGGCAGGCAGGTAATTTATTAACTCAAAAATTACCTGGGATGGCATTTTCAGCCATCACCAAATTAGAAATGCAGCCAAAACGGGTTGGTGAGCGCGCTGGTTTATTGATGTTAGGTTATGGTTACAGTTGGATTGGGTTAGAAAACACCACAGACGGATTGCGATTGGTGAGAGTTAATCGGCCAGAAGCGCATGAATTTGCAGGCGAAAATGTTTTAACTGCGCCTGTTAAAATTGAGCGTGCGGTTTATTTAAAAATGCAAGTAGAGCCTGTGGTTGTGACCGAACATGAGCCGGATTACCCAGCTTATTTTGACTCTATGTTGCGTTCTTATCGGGCAAAAGTGCAGTATTTTTATAGCTTAAACGGGCAGGATTACCACGCATTAGGTAGCCCGATTATCGCTGAACAAGGGCGCTGGGTTGGTACTAAAATTGGGTTATTTGCACAGGCCAGCAGTAATACCCCAGCGTATGTCGCCACCACTGTAGGTTATTCAGATTTTGAGTTTTTTAAAGTGGCTAAATAAAACAAATTTGGGTTAACTAACAATAATAAAGGGGAAAATATGAAAGGGTTACCGATTATTAGTTTGATATTGCTCGCAGGCGCTGGCTTTAATGCCAGCGCGCTGGAAACTTATGATGTACCCAGAGCCATGTTATATCAAAATCATAATGACGATTTTACGGTTAGAGTGCGTGAGCCGGGTCAGCCGTGGCAAGATTTGTATGAATACAATGTTCAGGTTGATTTAGATAATCCGCAAAATGCGAGCATGGTGAATTTCACTATGGATAAACCGGTTGAATTAGCCGTTACTAAAAATAACGGCCAAGTTAATTCGGTTGATATCCGCCCTTTATCAAAACAAGTTCGTAGCGAAATAAAGGGTAAAACCGCCTATTTTACAATTAGCAAACCCCAATATTTATCGATTGAATTTAATGGCGATCGCCTGCATAACCTGCATATATTTGCTGATAAAACATATAGCCAGCCAAAAACTGGACAGCAAAAATTAATGGTTTTTGAAGCCGGTTTACACAAACCCGAAGGGAAAGGTTATTTTGATTTTCCGTCTAATACCTTGGTGTATTTACACGGCGGCGCGGTACTACAAGGCAAAGTATTAATTAACCGGGCTGAAAATGTGCAAATTATCGGTCCTGGGATAATTAATAACCCAGAACGGGGTTTTGAGATTACTAACAGCAAAAATGTGACGATTGATGGGCCAATTGTGCGTAACCCTGACCATTACACTGTGTTTTGTGGGCAATCTAGCCAAATTAATATTTCGTCATTAAAAAGTTTTAGCGCCAAACCTTGGACAGACGGCATTGATATGATGTCTTGCTCCGACGTTACAATTGATGATGTATTTTTACGTACCTCTGATGATGCGATTGCGATTTATGGCCATCGTTGGGATTATTACGGTGATTCGAAAAATATTAGTGTAACCAACTCAACTTTGTGGGTTGATGTAGCGCATCCAATTAATATAGGTTTGCACGGTAATCCAAATTCACCGGAAACCGTTGAAAATGTCCATTTTAAAAATATCGATATATTAGGCCACGACGAAGATGACAGAAATTATCAGGGAGTCATGGCAATTAGTAATAGCGATGATATTTTAGTGCAAAATATCCGGTTTGAAGACTTCAGAATTGAAGACGTACAAGAAGGCATGTTATTTAATTTCAGAACCTTGTTTAACGACAAATACTCTCATAAACCGGGTCGAGGTATTCGTAATGTAACAGTGCGTAACATTGAGTTTATCGGTGATAAAATTGGTTTAAATCCATCTGTTATTGAAGGTTATTCAACAACGCAAAATGTGCAGGATATTGTTATAGAAAATGTGACTGTGGCTGGTAAAAAGCTTTCCGTAAAGGATATTCAGCTTGGTCAGTTTGTTGAGCATTTAACCGTCCGTTAAGTTTTTTCCCTGCCACTCGCGGGGTCAGGTTAGTTAACTCAGGTTTATTTAACCTGAGCTTAGGATAAGAAAGTATTAATTTAAAGGAACTTAAAGCTCGTTCCATGATCCGATCATTCGACCAAGAGTGATTAGAACA
>CAJXMO010000020.1 GCA_913056495.1 uncultured Alteromonadaceae bacterium
ATGCCTTGATAGACGAAAAACTATCCACATTGGAACGCAAAATAAACAAGATTGTGGTTATATTTAAAAAATTAAAGCCCAATTTTACTTCAACTGTTCTTATGCGCAGCTGAGGTTAAATAATTAACGGCAGCTGATATTTGGCTAAACTCAGCTCGGTTTAATGAATATGTTTCAAACGGCGTTTTTCACGGGGACGGCATTAAATTCACTTGCAATAGGCTAGCTATTGACGTGCGAGCTTGCCTTGTCCGCACAAAAAATACTCGTTAGAAACCATTTAGAATCCTAAAGTCATTTAATTCAATTGGTTATAATACACCTTATCCCGAGTTGAGGTTAGCTAGCTTCAATCCTAAACCCGACTTTTAGCGTAACCTGAAAATGCCCTACACTACCATCAACAATATGCCCTCGGGTTTCAACGACCTCAAACCAGTCCATATTTTTGATGCTTTTATTGCATTCCGCCAAGGCGTTTTTGATAGCATCATCAATACCAAGTTTCGATGAGCCAACAATCTCTATTTTTTTATACGTGTGATGATCTGACATAATAAGCTCCGTCAATAATTAATCCGGAAACGGATTAATTATTAAGCCTAGGCCAGAATTACGCGAGCAGCAAATTATCCGTATGTATAAATATAACTCTAACCAGCAAGCCTTGATGAACCGGATTATCCAGAAACAAAAGCTCTGCTTTATGCAAATTTACGATGCGGTTAACAATCGATAAGCCCAAACCAGCACCAAACTGGACCGAGCCTGTTACCCGGTAAAAGCGTTTAGTCACATCCTGTTTTTGTTGCTCAGTTAACCCTGCGCCAGAATCAGAAACGTCTAACACCACCTCTTGTTTATGTTGATAAACCTGGATATCAATATTTGAATTTTCCGGACTGTATTTGTAGGCATTTTCCACTAAATTTCTCAACAAAACAGCTATCAGTCCGCTATTTCCGACTATTTTGAGCGGTTCAGATTTGAGTTCAAACTGATAACCGGAAATCACGTTAGGCGGTAAGCCTGCAATCACTTCAATTGCAATTTGCTGCAGGTCAACCGATTCATTTAAAAGATAAGCTTGCTGGTTTTCTAGTTTGTTCAACTGCAGCAATTGCTCTACGGTATGGGCCATGCGATCAATACTTAAAATAATTTTTTTAAGGGAGTTTTTATTCTGCTCAGAAAGGTCCGAATCCAGCTCCAGATTTTGCGCATGCACCCTCATCGCAGCTAGCGGTGTTCTGAGTTCATGTGCAGCATCTGCACTAAAACTTTTTTCCCGCAAAATAGAATCTCTTACCTGCCTGATTAATAAATTGAGCGATTGTTGAATCGGCTGTAATTCGTTGATGCGGGTATCCGGTAAAGGATCCAGTTGATTAACATCACATTCGGATAAAGCATCAGAAAGATTTTGCAAAGGTTTTAATCCACTACGTACCAGCAATACAACCAAAGCTGCTATGACAAGTGAAATCAGCACAACCGGCCAAACCTGAGCCAAGACAAGATAGTCAATCAGTTCCTGGCGAACATCGGCACGCTGCGCGGTATGGATCCAGATATCAGAGCGCGCAACATATAAAGTAAAAATATGCCAGCGGGTACCCTGATAGTTAATGACAGAATAACCCGGAGTTTTGGCTGTGAGTGGATATAAAGGGGCATTTTTAGACATCATTCTTAAATTGCCTTCGCTATCCCAGACCTGAAATGCGAGCTTTTTTTCGTATCTGTGACCCAAAGCGAGTTGTTTATCTATTTCATCTAATACAGGCACATTGGTGGTATAACGAGTATCATGGTCCAGTGAAAAATGTTTGGTAATCAAACTCTCGAGCAAACGAGCCAATTGCGCTTGCTCAGCGTCAAACAGCTCTTCAAGTTCTTCTTGCGTATGTAGGTAGCTGAAAACTATGGTCAGTAAATTAATCGCGACCACACCACATATAATGGTTAAATAAATTCGATGGCGAATAGATTTCATAACAAAGCTTGTGTATCCAGCATATACCCGACTCCGCGAATAGTTTTAATCGCTTGAGTATTAATCATTTTTTTTCGTAAATTATGAATATGAACTTCAACGGCATTGCTTTCAATTTCATCGTCCCAGCCATAAGCCATTTGCTCCAATTGAGCACGGGATAAAACCCGGTTTTTATTCTCAACCAGAACCCTTAATAATTGAAACTCACGTCTCGACAACTTTAACACCCTCGACTGGTAACTGGCTTGATGTGCCGACAGATTCAGACTGAGCTGACCGAGCTCAACCAGATCATCAGAATGACCATGGTTTCGACGAACCAGTGCACGAATTCTTGCCTCCAACTCACGTAAATCAAAAGGTTTAACCATATAATCATCAGCACCGGCATTCAGACCGGAGAGTTTATCTTCAAGCTGATCTCGTGCTGTTAATATTAATACAGGTGTGCTTATTGCCGCTTTTCTGATTTGACTCATCAGCTCAATGCCATCCATATCCGGCAAGCCTAAGTCCAATATTACGAGTTCAAATACATCCGTAGACAGAGCTTGCAACGCATGAGATCCTTTTTTAACCCAGTCTACCGCATAGCTAAAATGCTTTAGCCCGGTTTTAATCCCGTCTCCCAGTAAACAATCATCTTCTACTAATAAAATCCGCATTATCGCAAACACCAGTATTGAATATTTTGAGCTTGTAAAAATGCTTCTGCATTTTCACCATTTAAAAGTGCCAGTGTCGCCAAACACCCAGCCTGTATACACTGGTTGGCTGCCACAGTGACAGCACGGGGGGCACCTTGTACTGGCCAACCGGTTTTAGGATTTAAAATATGACTGTAACGAATACCGTCACAAAGCAAATAACGCCGACTGTCTCCGCTGGTCGCCAGACTGCCCTGTCGGATGGCAATCAGCTTTGTTGTCTGCTGGTCAAAATCCGGGTTTTCAATTCCAACCTGCCAGGGTTGACCTTTGGCTTTAGCCTGACTGACCTGGATATCGCCACCAAAATTAACCAAAACAGAATTTGAAGGCGCCAGCTTAAGTGCTAACTCAGCGACTTTACTGACCGCATACTCTTTACCTATGCCACCAAAATCCAGCTCCATATGCTCGGGCACACAAATATGATTTTCAGTATAGTGAATTTTTTGCCAACCGATAAATGGCAGCATTTGCTCTACCTGAGCCTGAGTGGCGATGTTATCACTACCGTCAAACCGCCAGATTTTGCGCAGAACGCCGGAAGTCAGGTCGAACAATCCGTCTGACAGCTCAAAACAAGTATTGGCAAACTCGAGTAATCGAAAACATTCCTCGTCTATTTCAACAGGCTGACCACAACTCTGATTAATAGCATGACACAGGTTATTTGATAAATAGCGGCTGAATTTGTTTTCTATGCGTTTGGTTTCCTGCACGGAGGCAAGCGCCAGTTTTTCAATTAATTCAGGATCCTGACTGTCAACCAGCAAGTCACACGGACTCGCCATTGCTGAAAATTGAATACTGGCATAATCAGGATGAAACTGTATTTTAAATTCGGCTGTGGTTGTTTGCATTCAGTTGTGCTTGGCAGCTGGCTATATAGTTAAATTATTGACTAATCGAGCTATTATAGCCAGACGTAAAGGTTTAAAAACGATATCCGAATTGTAAAATGACTGCGCTCAGACTCGGGTAAAGATCCAGTTCGGTTAACACCCCGGGGGCAGAATAACCTGAGTTCTCAGGTGCCTGATGGTAATACTCGAGCCTAACACTGGCTTGGTGACCATTTTTTAATTTGCGTCCATACTTTAATCCGACCGTGTAAGCACTCATTTGTCCTATCCGGTAATCTGCGCTGGCGAACATAGGAACCGACTCTTGCTGATTAAGGAACGGCCGATAAAAATCCGCTGAAGACTGTTTATAAAACCGCACGTGAGGTGCAATATAATCAAACTCAGATAAGTTATAACGCCATCTGGATTCGAGCGTATGAGAATCAATCCCCCAGTCATCGCTACTAAACCGGTAAGATAAATCTAAAATTGAATGGTCAAAATGGTATTTTGAACCTATATATAAATTTTCTTTTTGACGAGAATCCGGACGTGATTCGTATAGCTGGCGCACACTATAACCTTGTTCATCCACCACACTCACAACTTTAAACGGGTCAGTTAAATAGCCTTCTACCTGAGACATACCTAAATTTAACTGTACCAACCAGCGTCTGTTAATTATTTGAGTTAAACCGAAAATAACATCCAATGTATCTTTTGTATCATCCCCACTGCTTTGTCTGGTTGCGTTGAATGATTGCCAAAAATCAGTTTCTGACTGGTAATCACTCCGATAGACCATTTCAGAGAAAGCAACCGGAATTCCACCCTCTGGCTCTATAGAATCAAAAGCATAAGATAATGAAAGTGCCAGATTCGTATTCTTTTTATTAAAATCACGGGCAAAACCGGCATTGATCGCCATAGATAGATAATCATACTCACTGGACACATGCAGACCGCCGGTAACCGTGTTATTTTGTCCAAGCGGCTGAGTCCACTGACCGTTAATTTGTACCCGGGTATCCCGAAACGTATCATCAAGCGGTGTATCTCCACCTTTGATTGTATACTCTGCTTTGCCAGAAGGACGTGTGAACGTCTGAGCATCCGGCTGAGCAACTGCCCCATTAGCGGATGCGCCAGTCAGAGCGTCATATACTAATTTACCGTTAAAAATATGGTTTTCACCAAAGTCTTTATTTACATTAACGACAGCTTCAAGCGCTTTAACTCGGTCGGTTTCACCATAATACATAACCGCAGTATCCACTTGCCAGTCATCTAACAAACTTGATTCAGCCTGAACCTGTCCAGTGACCAATGCACAGGATGCAGCAGCTAAAGCACCATTAATTTGTTTAAATTGTTTTAATTGCATCCGCAACCTCCGCCACCAAAAGAACGTCCGCCGCTGCTGCCTTCTTTACTAAAATAAATATGGTCATCCAGCGCCAGGTCGACTGCGTTTGCTGAAACTGACATTTCAGGTTCAGCTAATAAATCTCTCTGCCAAGGTTGAACCCCTAAACTGGCACAGCCTGAGAGGCTGATAATGCTTAATATAAAACCAACTTTAATCATATGATGCTTCATATATACCCCATATTTAACTTACTTCTGATTAAGCAGGTGCTCAATTTCTTGCTGGTATTGTTGTATCTTTTTACTGTGGAATCCGACGTGAGCGACTGCAATTTCCCCTTGTTTATTAATAATAAAACTACTTGGCATACCGACTAGTTGATATGCATTAGCAATATTTCCTTCAGGATCATAAACAATCGGAAAATTGGCTGGTATCTGTGCTAAAAACTCGGTCGCTAACGCTTTTTCAACATCAACATTAACCGCAATCACGGTAAACCCCTTGTCTTTGTATTGCGCCTGGATTTGATTTAGCCAAGGGAATGATTTTCGGCAGGGCGCACACCAGGATGCCCAAAAATCAAGGTAGATAACTTTGCCTTTAAGATCGCTCAGCTTTTGAGCAAGCGCCGGGTTATCTAACTTAAAATCTGGCGCAGGCTGTGCCAGAGCTATAGAGGAAATCAACAAATTAAAAATTAAAACAATATATTTCATAAATTTATCCTTAGAATTTAATGCAAATTAAACTCTACGCGAAGCGGATTCAGATTGATACAATGCACTATATTTAAGGTTTCTTAACAAAACCTTAAGTTATTCAGTTTTAAGTCAGGTTAAAAATATTCGCTTGTCGATAATTGAATCAAAATCACTTATGCTTAAAGTCAGGGCATATTTGGGAACTCACCGGATAGGAGGCATCATGTTCAGAAAAATCACATTATTGTTATCTTTATTATTAGCCAGTCTAACGCTGCAGGCGCAGGATTTGAGCAGTCAGGAAATTGAAAATTGGCTGAAAGCCAGTCCAACCATTTCAAAGTGGCTAAATAAGCACAAACAGGTGCTCGAAAGTGAAGAAAAAATTAACTTTTTAGAATCCACTCCAGCACAAATTTCTGAATATGCGAACCGAGTATTAAAGAAAAATAAACTTTATGACCCGCTTGCAAGTGAGCTCAAACAGTATGGTTTTAATGATCTGAATCGCTTTTTTGAAGTCCAGACTCAGGTCGTCCAGGCTTTTATGGCTGTATCGATAGAACAGGCTAACATCCCCTCTTCGATGAATCAGGAACTGTTAAATGCTTTGAGTGAAATAGAACAGGCGGAGGGTTTATCCGCAGAGCAAAAGGCGCAGATGAAAGAACAACTCACACAAATGATGGGACAGGTTATGAAAATGCAGAATACGCCAAAAAACAAAGGAGATCAGCAGGCTATCAAACCCTACTTAAAACAGATAGAAGCCGCTTTTCAGCAATTTCAATAAACTTAATTAGAATGCTCTACTTAATCGTTCGGGTTTAATCTATATGGAAAAGATGAAAACGCACAATAAAAAACTGAGTCATCAGGATGTTCCCGGCCCATTTGATATTGCTATGATGCTGCTTTCTGCATTTGCAATGGGTATCGTCATTTGTGTTTTTACATTACCACTGGAGGTGGAAACCAGAAGGTTACTGATGTCGATAGATACGTTTATCTGTTTTGTATTTATTGCGCATTTTATTGTCAGCCTGATTCAGTCTGACGACAGAAAACTCTATTTTAAACGTCACTGGATTGAGTTGATAGCCAGCATCCCGATTATTGAGCAGCTCAGACTATTACGCTTATTGCAGATATTCAGAGTTCTGAAAATGCTGCGTTTAGCAAAGGATGTATTTATCCCTATGCTGGCTCAACGGATTCAAACGACGATGGCCGGCTTGTTAGTTTTTATGGTCACCATAGTGGCGAGTAGTGCAGTCGCCATTTTTATTATTGAAAGTGATAATCCGGCAAGCAATATAAAAACAGCTGAAGACGCACTTTGGTGGGGACTGGTCACCATTTCAACCGTTGGTTATGGTGACTATTATCCGGTTACAACTGCTGGCAGGCTTATTAGCAGTATTCTGATAATCAGCGGCGTCAGTTTGTTTGGTGTCATTTCAGGTTATATCGCATCCAGTTTCTCAAGACCGTCAGCGGAAGAAGAAAAAGAAGAAGAAACCGACCGAGCCATCTTAAAACAGTTATTGATAGAAAATCAGGATCTCAAAAAACAAATGCAATCTGAGCTGTCTGATTTACGTAAACAAATAGAAAAACTCAATCAGAAAAACTGATCCAGCATGACTTAACCTCCGTAAGTTTTAATATACCAAGGCTTTCGGAGTTTTCTTTGAATAGTATTCACAGCTTAAACTACAGTAACCTGCTTAACTTTATTTTGTTTCAGGTGGTCTGGTTTGTTTGTGTCATCTATCAAAACCCAGGCCTCTATCTGGCCATTCCCTGTATTTTAGTGCTATTACTCACCAGCTCATTGGCTCATGGCAGTCTACTCGCCGATATCAAACTGATTATTTTATTATCATTACTTGCACTATTGATCGACGGAACCCTGATATCAACCGGTGTTTTTATTTTAAGTTCGTCAGCACAACCAGCCTATTGGTTGCTGGTAATCTGGATTGGGTTCTCACTCACACTCAACCATTCATTAAAACCCATAGTGAAGCAACCCGTTATAGCCACCATATCCGGGGCAATATTCGGTCCGCTCGCCTATCATGCAGGCATGGTACTGGGCGCTATCCAATTTGGGCTGCCCGCTTATTATATCTATCCTTTGCTGGCAATTATCTGGTGTCTGCTCATGTGGTTATTTAGCCACCTTGCCAAGCAAAACCAATCGCTTGTTCAAAAACGAAACAGGAAATCAAAATGAAATTAATGGCTAAAGTATTCTTATTGATGCTGCTATTAAGCAGTTGCTCCAGTCAGGTTGAAGACTATGTCAATTCATCACCAGAATTTAAACTCGAAGAATATTTTCAAGGAGAAATTAAAGCTTGGGGAATACTGCAGGATTACACAGATAAAGTTAGCAGACGATTCACAGTTGACATCAAAGCAAACTGGCAGGGAAATACAGGCACTTTAAAAGAATACTTTGTGTTTGATGACGGCGAAACGCAGTATAGAGAGTGGACCCTGACCAAATTAGAAAATGGTCTATATAAAGGTACAGCTAATGATGTTGTCGGCACGGCTTTAATCAAGCAACAGGGATATGCGGTAAATTTGCAATATCAACTGGAAGTTCCGATAGATGATTCCAGCTATATATTTACCATTGATGACTGGATGTACCGAATAGATGATACAAGAGTCTTTAACCGCTCAACTTTATCTAAATTTGGGGTGGATGTTGCTGAAATCACACTCTTTTTTGAAAAAAAATCTTAATAAACTGACTCTGACTGGACATTTACTCTGCTATCTTTCATTATTATTGACCTGATTGAATATAATGAATAATAACTATGGCACACACAGCAATCTATCCAGGTACTTTTGATCCGATCACCAACGGACATTTGGACTTAATTAAACGTGCCAGTTATCTTTTCGATAAACTTATCGTAGGTGTGGCCAATAGTCCGAGTAAACAGCCCCTGTTCGACTTAAATGAGAGAGTGGATTTAATCAAACAAGTGATTAAACCGTTCAACAATGTCACTGTTATTGGTTTTAGTGGATTACTTGTTGATCTGGCAAAAGACCAGCAAGCCAGCGTCTTAGTTAGAGGCGTCCGTGCTGTCGCTGATTTTGAGTATGAGTTTCAACTCGCAAACGTTAATCGTAACTTGTACCCTAAACTGGAAACTATCTTTTTAACGCCACTGGAAAAAAACAGTTACATTTCTTCCACTATTGTCAAAGAAGTGGCAAAACACGGCGGCAATGTAAACGACTTTGTTGCGCCCGAAATTGCGCAAGCACTTACTAAAAAACTGAGTTAAAAGCATAAACTAGATACAGAGTGTACCGCTTTTGAAACAACCCTTTTGGCCTGATAAAAAGGGTACTGCTCAGGGTACAAAGCTTCCCTGATTCTTTCAACAAAGTGAGCCGAAAAATTCACATTAGCACGTTCACCAAATATAAGTTCGGCATTATATAAAGCCCTTACAGATGAGGTGTTATTTTTAAATTCCAGCTTTACCGGCTCTGCAATCTGAGTTAATTTTGTTCCGAATGTTTTTAATGCTCTGGCTAGCCTTTTTTCAATAAAAACGAATGATTCATCAATTCTGTTGTGCTCTGCCACCAAATTTATTGCTAAAAATAGTGCGTTGAATAGTAAAGCATATATATTAATCCCCATTAATTTATGCCGGTAATCCGGGCAAACAACCAGACGAGAGATTTCAGAATCATGTCTGTTGATAGGGAACTCAGTTAAAAAACTGGAAAAAGGCAGCTTAAGAGATTCATTCGCATGTACCAAACGCACAAAACCAACAACCTTTTTAGTCGACTTATCTTTCACGATACAACAATGAGCACAAGTGTCGAATTCATCTCGCTCAATGCGCATTTCATCTCCGTCAAAGTACCCTAATTGCTTGCAAAACACCTTGTATCTTAATCCATAAGCTTGTATTAGCTCATTTTCATTAGGAATTTTGACTTCAAAATGTTGAAAGAATAGCTCACTAATTGAATGTGGCGTTTCATTACCAGACTGTCCTATTTCTCGCATCAAACAAATCCTCTTTAATTTTTTAAATAAAAGAAAAAGTTGTAATCGCAAGCAAAAACTTAAACCTAAGCCAAATACCTTCTAACAACCACTATATAGAAAAACAATACTCTGCAGGAAGTCAAAACTGACAGAAGCCTTACAGATCAGAAATATGACTAAGTTAATCAAAAATGCTAGATATAAACGGATAACTAGAGGTATTGTAAAACTATCACTTGAACCACAAAGTCTAATAATTTTAACATCATTAAGGGAGAAATATAGAGCTTTGCAGTGCTTTAAGTGTGATCTCAATCACACACTTTGTAAGAGTTAATGAACATTAGCCAGATAGACAGCTCAGCGACTGTCGAACCGGATAAAGTAAGTTAAGATAAGGAATGACGTAGCGTAATAAGATAAGACTATAAATTAAAAACTAAAATTTTAGACTTTCTCTGATAATTATAAAGTTCCTGCTTTTTGCTCGGCAAATCTTCAACACCGCCCAACTGAAACCCCTGTTCCATAAACCAGTGAATACTGCGGGTCGTTAATGCAAATACACGTTTATAATTTTGTTTACGTGCCTTGAGTAATATATGTTTCAACAGCATTGACCCCCGGTCTGCATCCCGGTATTTTGGATGAACCGCGAGGCAGGCAAACTCTCCGACTTTATCGTCATCAAACGGATATAAAGCGGCACATCCAATCACCAGGCCATCGCGTTCAATAATAATAAAATGATCTATTTCCATTTCAAGCTGTTCACGTGAACGACGAACTAAAAGCCCTTGCTCTTCCAGTGGACGAATGGTATCCAAAATCCCCCCGATATCACTGATAGTTGCCGCTCTCAGTCGCTCTGCTGGTTCAGTTACAATTTGAGTCCCTATCCCATCGCGTGAGAAGAGCTCCTGTAGCAATGAACCATTAGTTTGATAACTGACCAGGTGAGATCTGGGAACGCCGGCTCGAGCAGCCGTGATAGCCGCATTAAGGAAAGCTAAAGTGCCTGAACAGGTTTCATCATCTTCTTCGAGCATTTGCTCATAAATCGCTTCAGCATCATTGGGCATCAACTCAGCTATAATATTACCGGCTTCATCAGCAATACCATTGCTATCACTAAAACCTATCATTTTGTCGGCTTTAAGTTTAATCGCAACCTGAGTGGCTATTTCTTCAGCCGTTAAATTAAAACTCTCACCTGTCACAGATGCGGCAATTGGTCCTAGCAAAACAATGCCATGAGAGTCTAGCTGGCGGCGTATCCCTTGAACATCAATACGGCGCACTTTGCCGGTATGATGATAATCCACCCCTTCATCCACACCTAGTGGCTGAGCAATCGCAAAATTACCACTGACTACGTTAATCTGGGCGCCCTGCATTGGCGTATTGCTCAGACTCATCGACAGTCGTGCGGTAATATCCAGTAAAAGACCGCCTGCAACCTGTTTAATCAACTTAAGGTTACAGTCATCGGTAATTCGAATTCGATTATGGTATTGGCTTGATTGTCCTGCATTACTAATCGCCTCATTAATCTGAGGGCGCGCGCCATACACCAATACAATTTTAATGCCCAAACTGTTTAACAATGCAATATCATTAATAATATCGTGAAACCCGGATTGAGAAATGGCTTCACCACCTAACATGACGACAAAAGTTTTACCCCTGTGAGCATTGACATAAGGTGCAGATTGGCGAAAGCCATCTACAAGTTCGGTGGTACGGACATTTCTTTCCATTGGTTTTTAAGACCTTCAAAATGATTTCTAGTAAAAATATACAAAAAAGCTAGTCAATTGACTAGCTTTTAGCATAAATCCGCGTGTGCTTTTGTTAACAATTATTTCTGTTTGGCAGCAATCGCTTCTTTCACTCTGTCTTTAGAAGTACCGCCTAATGCGACACGCTTCTCTAAACAGGCTTCAATGGTTAGATGCTGGTAAACGTCTTCTTCGATGCTTTCACTAAATTCTTTTAATTTAGCAATTGGCAATTCTTCAAGCGGTTTACCTTCAGCAATGGCAGCAACGACCGCAACACCAACAATATGATGTGCTTCACGGAAAGGAATGCCTTTGGCGACTAAATAATCCGCCAGTTCAGTTGCATTTGAATAACCTTGCTGAGCGGCCTGATAAGTACGCTCTTTGTTTACTTTAATGCCCTGAATACACAAAATGGCCATTTGCAAACAAATTGTCCAGGTATCAACTGTATCGAATAAGCCTTCTTTGTCTTCTTGCATATCTTTATTATAAGCAAGCGGAAGCGCTTTCATAGTAACCATCATACCTGTTAATGAACCGACTACGCGGCCACATTTTCCACGAATTAACTCCATGGCATCCGGGTTTTTCTTCTGCGGCATTAAAGATGAACCTGAAGTTACATCATCTGCCATTTCTAAAAATCCGGCTTCACCTGAATTGTAGAAAATAATATCTTCAGCCATACGAGATAAATGTACAGATGAGATAGAAGCAACCGATAAAAGTTCTAATACGTGATCACGGTCAGACACTGAATCTAAGCTGTTACGTGTTGCGCGGCCAAAACCTAAATCCTGAGCCAAAGCTTCACGATCAATTGCGTAAGCTGTGCCGGCTAAAGCACCACAACCCAGAGGTGATGTATTCATCAACTCAAGCGCATTTTTAAGTCGTTGTAAGTCACGCTCAAACATTTCAACGTAAGCTAAACACCAGTGAGCAAACGTAACAGGCTGAGCACGCTGTAAATGCGTATAACCTGGTAATACAGTATCCTGCTCTCGCTCAGCCAGCTTCACCAATTCATCGGTTAAGTTAGCCAATAGAGATGATAAATCTTCACCTTGTTGGCGACACCAAAGTTTTAAGTCCGTTGCCACCTGATCATTTCGGCTACGACCCGTATGTAATTTTTTCCCTAAATCACCAACAGCTTCAATTAATTTAATCTCAACCCAGCTGTGAATATCTTCTGCATCGTCCAGCAATACCATTGCCGGATCTTCTTTTACCTGTACCAACAAGTCATTTAATGCTTTTTCTAGATCTTGCTGTTCTTGCTCGGTTAATACCTTCACACTCAATAAAGCGCGAGACCAAGAAATTGAACCAACAATGTCTTGCTCTGCCATGCGATAATCCACTGGCAGAGAGTCATTAAACTGTTTAAATAAATCACTTGTTTGGCCAGTAAAACGACCGCCCCAAAGTGCCATTATTTTTTCCCCGTTGCAGCTTGCTCTGCTTTATTCATTGCAGAAATTCGGCTTGATAAGCTGAATAAACGAATGAAACCTTCTGCATCTTTCTGGTTGTATACTTCGTCTTCACCAAAGGTTGAGAACTCTTCGTTATACAGGCTGTTTGGAGAGCGACGCTGAGTCACTGTACAGTTGCCTTTGTATAAACGAACCACAATATCACCTGTGATTTCTTCGGCAAAAGAAGCTGCAGCGGCTAATAATGATTTAGATAACTGAGTGAACCAGCGACCATCATAAATAACATGAGAGAACTCTAAACCAACTTGTTCACGGAATTTTAATGCGCTCTTGTCTAAAACCATAGTTTCTAAAGCTTTATATGCTTTCATTAGTACAGTTCCGCCCGGTGTTTCATAACAACCACGAGATTTCATACCAACTAAACGGTTTTCAACAATATCAATTCTACCCACACCGTGTGCTGCCGCTTTTTCGTTTAAAAAAACGATAGATTCGTAAGGAGATAATTTTTTGCCATCAACAGCAACTAACTCACCTTTTTCAAAGCTTAGTTCAACGGTTTCAGACTCATCAGGTGCATCCATAGGATCCACAGTCATAGTCCAGATACCTTTTGATGGTTCACACCAAGGATCTTCGATTTCACCACCTTCGTGTGAAATGTGCCATGCGTTTGCATCACGGCTATAGATTTTAGTCAAAGATGCAGAACAAGGAATATTACGCTCAGCCAGATAATTTAATAAGTCTTCACGTGAACGCATTTCCCACTCACGCCAAGGTGCAATGACCTTTAACTGAGGCGCAAGTGCCGCAAAACAAGATTCGAAACGAATCTGGTCATTACCTTTACCGGTACAACCGTGACAAACTGCGTCTGCACCAACTTTTAATGCGACTTCAACGTGTGCTTTAGCAATAACCGGACGCGCCATTGAAGTACCTAATAAATATTCGCCTTCATAAACAGAACCGGTTTTAACGATTGGGAAGATGTAGTTTTTAACAAACTCTTCTTTTAAATCGATAACGTGACATTCTGAAGCACCTGAAGCAATCGCTTTTTCCTGAATACCTTCAAGCTCTTCTTCGCCCTGACCAACATCAGCACAAAATGCAACAACTTCACAGTTATCGTAAGTTTCTTTCAACCAAGGAATGATGGCTGATGTATCTAAACCACCGCTGTATGCTAAAACAACCTTTTTAATATCTGACATCTTCTCTACTCTCTTTGTAGATCGGGCGTTAACCCGACATGAAAAGTTTATCGGGCTCACATTAAGCCCGACCTACAATTTGTTTTATTTGCTAAGCAAAGTTAATAAAACCGCATTTTGCGCATGCATACGGTTTTCTGCTTGTTGCATTAACAAAGAACATTCACCGTCAACCACATCGTCTGTCGCTTCAATTCCACGATAAACCGGTTGGCAGTGCATAAAATATTTAGCGCCGGTATCAGCCATCAATTTAGCATTGGTCTGATAGGGATTAAATATTTTTTGAATATCTTCTAATGATTTAGAATCGCCCATTGAGATCCAAGTATCATTATAAATAGCGTCAACACCTTGAGCGTCTTTAACATCATTACTTAATAAAATACGGCCCCCATTTTCGGCCGCTAACTTTTTAGCTTCTTCGAAAATTTGAGCATCCGGTGAATATCCAACCGGCGTAATAACTCTGACATCAACGCCCAAGATTGCACCAGCCAGCATTAATGAATGAGTCACATTATTGCCATCGCCAATGTATGCAATTGAAGCCCCTTCAAGTGAATTACCACGAACTTCGTAAAGCGTTTGATAATCAGCCATTGCCTGACACGGATGATATAAATTACATAATGAGTTAACAACGGGTACTGAACCAAATTCAACTAACTCTTCAAGCGTTTGATGTTCAAAAACACGTGCAACAATAGCGTCAACCCAGCATGATAAGTTTAACGCAAAATCTTTAACGGATTCGCGTTTGCCTAAAGCACCATTTTGCTGGTCTAAATAAACTGCATGACCCCCTAATTTAGCAATACCCACATCAAAACTAACGCGAGTACGCAGTGAAGGCTTTTCATAAATTGTTGCAATGCTTTTGCCTGCTAAAGCCTGGCTGTATTTACCTGGGTTAGCTTTAAAATCAACGGCCAACTTGATGATGTCCATCAGCTCTTGTTTAGAGCAGGTTTTTACACTTAAAAAGTTTTGCAAAACAGAACTCCGTTTATTCAGCGGGCTGAACCGTCGTGCCGCACGACTTTTCTTCTAACCACTGAGAAATTAAATTAGGATTACGCCAATTCAATATGCCAATTGGCGCATTCAATGCTGTCGCAGTTTCAATCGCGGTATTTACTTTAACAATCATGCCATCGGTAATAACTTGTTCTGCGATAAGTTTCTCTGCCAGCGCTTTGGTCATGGTTGGAATAACTTGTTTATCGCCATCCAGAATGCCATCCACATCAGATAATAATACCAACTGACCCTGTAAAATTTTTGCAATGGCTTCAGCTGCCTGGTCTGCATTCACATTCAGCAACTGCCCACTTTGGTCAACCCCGATTGAGCTGACTAAAGGTAAAAAGCCAGCATCCAATAACGTTTGAATCAACTGAGCTGAGCCGGATTCAACCTGACCAACACAACCTAAATCTGGATCTGGCACATTACAGACGATATCACCGCCATCAGCCAAACTAATTCCAACCGCTTTATCACCAATTGCCTTAGCCGTTGCTACCATTTGTTTATTCGCAGTTCCGGCTAAACCACCTACAACATAAGGAATATGCGCTTTAGGGGTAATGCGTAAACCATTTTTTTTCTGACTGGTTAACCCTAAATCCGTTAATAACTGTTGAACCAGCGCACCGCCACCATGAACCACAACCACTTTTTGTTGCTGGCGGATTTTTTTTAATTCAGTTAAAAATGCGGATAAAGCCTCAGCATTTTCTAATAATGCACCACCAACTTTAATGACTAGTGTTTTGTTCTCAGTTGTCATTAATTGATTAAACCTCTGTCAACGGCAAAGCCAAATCTTAAGTTTGCACACTGCATAGCCTGCCCGGCGGCACCTTTTAATAAATTATCAATTGCACTGACTACAATTAAATAACCTGTTTTTTCATCATACTGCCAATGCAAGTCAACAAACGGTGTTCTTTCAACTGCCTGAATCGACGGCCAGGCTTGACGTAAGCGTACCAACGGATGACTCTCATAAGCCTCTTTAAAGACAGAGTTGACCTGTTGAGCGTTCGCACCATCCGCCAGTTTTAAGGTAATCGTTGCTAAAATACCACGCTTAAAATTACCCAAATGAGGTGTAAAAATAACCGGCGTACCCAAATGTTCGTTAATTTCAGGTTGATGTCTGTGTGTCATAACCCCGTATGGATGCAGGCTAACTTCACAAAAACTATTGCTGATGGCCGCTTTACGACCGGCACCAGTCACACCACTGGTTGCATTGATAATTGGCATCACATTTGTGTCAATTAATTTAGCTTCTTGCAAAGGTTTAAGCGCAGACAAACAAGCTGTCGGGTAGCAACCTGGGACGGATATTAAGTTTGTTTTGCGGATTTGCGCATCATTCCACTCGGCCAATCCATAAACGGCCTGGCTTAATAAATCAGGGTATTTATGCGAAAAACCATAATAATCTTTGATTGCTGATAAATCAGATAAACGATATGCGCCGGATAAATCAAATACGACACCACCAGCTTCAATAATACGGTGAACCATTTCAACGGATGCTTCGTGCGGTGTACACAAGAAAATAGCATCACACTCAGCTACAATTTTACTGATTTGTTGTTCACTGATTGGAATCAGAGTACGGTCTATCTGATAGGCAAACTGGCCATGAATAGCAGAAAATGCCTTATAAGCATCATTACTATTTTCTGATACATATAAACCAGCAATTTCAAATTCCGGGTGCTTATGCACTAAGCCAGCTAATTCAGCCCCTGTGTAACCACTTGCACCAACAATAGATACTCTAACCATATTTAATCCCCTGATCTTGCGCAAAACCAAACGTGTATTGTAGCAACCCCAATACCAAAAAATAAAGCGCACAGCACAGACAAACTAAAAAAAGTTGCCTAAGCTATGCGCAATTATCAAATTATTGGCTAAAAATAGCCTGCACTGATAAACATCAGCTAAAACATGTCTACATATTAACCAATCTAATTTTAACTCTCAAGCAATAAGTGAATATATATTCACTTATTTTAGATAATTATTAACCAAGATATCATAACAAGCAATC
Source organism: uncultured Alteromonadaceae bacterium (assembly GCA_913056495.1). Lineage (GTDB taxonomy): Bacteria > Pseudomonadota > Gammaproteobacteria > Enterobacterales > Alteromonadaceae > Catenovulum. Next base: position 17,204 of record CAJXMO010000020.1, read on the forward strand.
TAATGCCTGTTTAACGTCTTCAGCCAGTTCTTCTGCATCTTCAATACCGACTGAAAAACGGATTAGCGTCTGGCTAATACCCGCTTTTAACTGAGCCGCTTCATCCATTGCAGCGTGTGTCATCGTTGATGGATGACACACCAGACTTTCAACACCGCCCAAAGATTCAGCCAAAGAAAAGTGTTCCAGTGCTTTAATAAACTGAGTGACTTCTTCAACGCCACCTTTAAGTTCAAAACTTAACATAGCACCAAAACCGGATTGTTGCTTTTTAGCAATTTCATGGCCAGGATGTGAAGGCAAGCTTGGGTGGTTGACTTTTTCAACCGCCGGATGCGCATCCAACACTTTAACTAGGGCAAGCGAGTTTTCCTGATGCTGCTTCATTCTTGGCACCAGAGTCCGAACCCCTCGTAATGTTAAGTAGCTGTCAAATGCCGAGCCTGTAATCCCGATGCAATTCGCCCACCAGGCTAATTCTTCACCCAGCTCTTTGCTTTTGGTAATCACAACGCCACCAACCACATCACTATGACCATTGATATATTTAGTCGTTGAGTGAACAACAATATCCGCTCCCAGATTTAATGGCTGCTGAAGGACCGGCGACAAAAAGGTATTATCGACAGCAACCAAAGCGTCACACTTTTTAGCTCGTTCACAAATATCACCAATATCCGTGATACGTAACAACGGATTACTGGGTGATTCAACCCAAATCACTTTAGGGCTGGCAGCAAAAGCTTCATCCAGCTCTGCCTGATTAGTCTGATCAATCACTTTTAATTTAAACGCACCGCGTGCAGCTAAATTAACAAATAAACGATAGCTGCCGCCGTAACAGTCATGCGGAACCACTAAAAGATCTTCTGGCTTTAATAACTGGCAAATTAAATGAATTGCAGCCGTCCCGGTTGAAGTCACAATACCGTGCTCACCCTGCTCTAATTCAGCCAGAGTTTTTGCTAAAATATCACGTGACGGATTGCCACAACGGCTATAGTCGTATGGGCCTTTCTGATCAAAACCTTCAAATGCATAAGTACTTGATAAATAAATAGGCGGAACAACCGCGTTATACTGGCCATCGTTTTCAATACCGCCGCGCACTGCGATGGTCGATAAATTCTTTTTGCTCATGAATGATCTCTGTTGGGTTTATTTGATATCCAAACCACATTGTAAGGTGCCTGATTTCAGCAAGAGGTAAAAGTTGCTTGGATATAGACGTCTATACGTCTAAAATGTATCCATTAGCGCGTCGTGGGTCAAGCCATTTAGCGGTTTAATTAAACGAAATAAGTGATTTTGCTACAAATCATAGTTGGCAACCTATACAATCAAGCACAAATTCAGGCATTTAACCAAAAAAATGAAGACAACGAATTCAACCAAGTGGAACGGACAATATATTCACCCTTACGCTGAACATGGTAAAAAAAGCGAAATGGTAAAAAAGATCACGGTTTCGATTCCAACCAATGTTCTAAAAGTTTTAACCGATGAAAGAACACGTCGTCAGGTAAACAATTTGAAACATGCCACCAACAGTGAGCTATTGTGTGAAGCTTTTTTACATGCTTTTACTGGCCAGCCTTTGCCTACAGATGATGATTTAGCGAAAGACGGTAAACACAGAATTCCGTCTGAAGCACGCAAAATTATGGCTGATATGGGCATTGAATTTAGCGAAGATGACATTCTTGATTCTGACGACTAATTAAAGTTCCCTTCAATGCTGGTTCAGGGCTTTTTATTAACCCGTCAGGTCAGAGATACCACTTCTGGCTGTGAAGTAGATTATTGGTTAACCACAGCAACAGGTCCGGCTAAAATAACATTAACTCAGCAAAAGTCAGTTTTTCTTATCCATCAGACAGATAGCCAAGTGGCCTGCCGACGGCTAAGCCAATCTAACATACGATTTGAACTAAGAAACATAGCGCTTAAAACATTTAACCACGAACCTGTCGCAGCCCTTTATTTTAGCAGCCTGAAACACCAGAGTCTGGCCATTAAGCAGCTACAGGCAGAACAACTTGAATGTTTTGAGTATGACTTCAGATTAACCGATAGAATTCTCACTGAACGTTTCATTTATGGTTCAGTTGAATTTGATAGTCCAAACCTTAGGACAAATCAGTTCACCAACCCCAAACTCAAACCCAGCCAATATCAGCCTGAACTTAGCTTTATCTCATTAGATGTAGAATGTTCAATGCAAGGTGAGCTGTATTCAATCGGCCTGCATAATCACCAAACTGAACGTGTGATTATGATAGGAAAACCTGAAATATCACAACTGGATGTTATCTGGGTCGCAGATGAAAAGGCCCTGCTGAGTGAACTAATCATCCAAATAAAGGCACTGGATCCTGACCTGATTATTGGTTGGAATGTGATCAATTTTGATTTCAGATTGCTAATCAAACGCGCCAAAAAAAATCAAATCAAACTGACACTGGGCCGGGATGATTCACAAATCAGCTGGCGGGATAACAGAACCGATAATAGCATTGGATATGTTAGCATCGCCGGACGCGTCGTGATTGACGGAATCGATGCACTAAAAACAGCTACCTATCAGTTTGACAGCTTTAGTCTGCAGAATGTTTCTCATCAGCTGTTAGGCAAACAAAAGTTGATTGAAGATGTTGATAACCGAGGCCAGCAAATTACCTATGACTTTTTACACAATAAACTCAAATTAGCAAAATACAACCTGGAAGACTGTCGCCTGGTAACAGAAATTTTTGAAAAAACCCGCTTGATTGATTTTCTAAAACTCAGAACGCAATTAACGGGATTAGAGCTGGACCGAGTTGGTGGCTCTGTCGCCGCATTTACCAACTTGTATTTACCTAAATTACACAGAGCGGGTTATATCGCCCCCAATTTACCAAAAGGCGGAGGTCTTGCCAGCCCCGGTGGTTATGTCATGGATTCCATCCCCGGCCTGTATAAAAACGTACTCGTGCTCGATTTTAAAAGCCTGTATCCTTCTATTATCCGAACCTTTAAAATTGATCCTATGGGATTAATTGAAGGTCTTAAGTCACCTGAAAATGCAATCGAAGGGTTTAAAGGCGCTAAATTTTCCCGCACTCAACATTTTTTGCCGGATATCATCACCAATTTGTGGCAGCAAAGAGATCAGGCAAAGCAAGAGCAGGATGCAGCGCGTTCACAAGCCATCAAAATTATTATGAATTCATTTTATGGCGTATTGGGTTCTGGTGGCTGTCGCTTTTATGATACCCGCCTTGCCAGCTCAATTACGATGCGTGGTCACCAGATTATGCAGGATACGGCTAGATGGATAGAAGCGAAAGGTTATAAAGTCATTTATGGTGATACCGACTCCACCTTTGTCTGGCTTGAGCATATAGAAAATGAAGCTAAAGCCAAACAAATTGGAAAGGCGCTGGCAACCGGTATAAACCAATACTGGCAGCAAAAGCTAAACCAAGAATTCAACTTGGTAAGCGAACTCGAAATAGAATTTGAAACCCTGTATTCTACCTTTCTCATGCCTACAATTAGAGGTTCAGAAGCGGGCAGCAAAAAGCGTTATGCCGGATTAATTAAGTTAGAAGACGGTGAGAGCAAACTGGTATTTAAAGGCTTAGAGACGGTCAGAAGCGACTGGACAGAACTGGCTCGAGAATTTCAAACTCAGCTCTACTCATTGGTTTTTGCCGATAAAAACCCGACCAATTACATACAAAACATAATTAGTGAAGTGCAGTCAGGCAAACGTGACCAGCAACTCATTTATAAAAAACGACTAAGACGAAAGCTGGATGCTTATCAAAAAAATATTCCACCGCAGGTCCGCGCCGCCAGGCTGGCTGATGATAAAAACAAACAAGCAGGCAAACGCTTAAAATATCAGAACAAAGGATGGATTCAATACCTGATAACACTTAACGGCCCAGAGCCGATTGAATATCAAATCAGCCTGATTGATTATCAGCATTATATTGATAAACAAATTAAGCCCATTGCTGAGGGTATTTTACCTTTTGTCGGGTTAAGCTTTGAACAAATTAACTCGCGCCAGTTGAGCCTGTTTTAATCAAATTAAAGGACTAAAATCAAATGAGCATGCCGTTCAACCTGCACCCATATATTTATACGCTATTGGCATGCGTTGGCTTATTTGCAATGGCTTACCTACCTCAATTTGCACTCAATACAGCCTGGCTGGCAGCGAGTGGTTTGTTATGGCTAAGCTTTTCTGTTTACAGGGATATTTCAGGCTGTAAGCTGCCAATTCGGTTTGTCTGGGCTATTGTGAGCGTACTTTTTGCAGGTTTATTTGCCACTCACAGCTTTGACTCACCCTCAATTTTTGTGACGGAACAACAAGTATCAGCCAATGCAGAAATTGTATCCGTTTATTATCACTTAGATAAACTCATCCTTGGCCTGATTATTCTGTTCACTTCACATGAAAGTATCAAAACGCCAATCACGCAAAACAAAGTCAACCCAGCCCGCCTGCTTGTTATTTATTTAGCTGCCTGTGCGATTATATTGTTTTTAGCCGTTAGTACAGCAATCCTTTATTTTGAGCCTAAGCTTTTACCTGCTGGTTTCTTTTTTATCTGGGCATTTAAAAACTTGGTATTGGTTTGTTTTGGTGAAGAACTGCTATTCAGAGGTTTTATTCAGAAAGAGTTAAGCAAATGGCACCCGATTTTTGCCTGGCTACTCACATCTGTTTTATTTGGCCTCGCACATTTACCGGCCGGTTTAACCTTTGCCACTATAGCCACTTTAGCTGGACTTTTATATGGCTGGGTTTATTTAAAAACCCATAATATCTGGCTGGCAGTAGTCGCCCATTTTGTTTTTAATACGCTTCATCTGATATTTTTTACCTATCCATATTTAACCAGCCGTATTTAACCAATATCTAAACGACCTATATTATCCTGGAAGAAATCCAGAAAAACTCGGGTTTTAAGTGGAATATCGCGGCTTTGGTATAAAACGCTTAACTGTTGAGCCATGGGTGGGCTGGATAAGTTTAAACGCTGCATCTGGCAGTCCTGCTGACAGGTATAATTAGGCAGTTTACTTAACCCCAGATTACGCTGTGTTGCTCTTAAACGCATTTCCGGGCTAGAAAAAACAGCTCTGGCAGCGACCGGAACCGACTGAATCTTATCACCATCACGAAACAGCCATTGCTCATGTTCATGTGCGAGAATACAGTCTTCTTTAATTAAATCTTGTGGAGTTCGGATACGGGAAACATCTAGCTGGTCCGAAGCATAAATTGACTGCGGAAAACTCAATAAAGTTTTTGCTATCCAGTTTGATTCAGGTAAAGGGGATTCATGCAATACAAAGGTAATATCAAATTGTTGTGAGCCACCCGGCATTGGTCCGGAATAATGTGCACAGTTCAGTGTAATTTTAGGGTAAATACGGGCAAATTCACTGATTAACGTACTCATAATCTGATTAAAAAATTCGAGCGGTAATAGAATATTTAACTGGCCTTTCGGTTCGTTAATTAAACCACTGACGTCCTCTTCCACCTGATATAAAGCATCAATATGAGGTTTACTTGCCTGATACAATAATTCACCCGATTCCGTTAAAGACTGCTTGCGAGTCGTTCTCAGGAGCAGTGAGTTACCCACTGATTGTTCTAACTGCGCCAAATGACGGCTGACTTTAGATTTTGGGATTTGCAGCTTTCTTGCAGCTTTTGTCAGCGAACCTTCATCGACCAAAGTCACAAATAATAGTAGATCATCCAGACTAGCTTTCATTTACCACCAACTGTTGCATTTATAGAACAATATTTTCTATTAAACCCGGCTAATCATAAAAATGCAAATCCTCTAAACTCGTTTTCGAGTTCAAACATAAAGCAACAAATAATCAGGAGTAATCAATGGCAAATGTAAATACAATTTCTGCAGATGAATTCAAAAACGAAGTGACCGGATTTAATGGCAAAGTATTAGTTGATTTTTATGCTGACTGGTGTGGCCCTTGTAAAATGATTGCACCGATTCTGGAAAAGCTTTCAGAAAAACGCGACGATATTAAAATTGTAAAAGTAGATGCCGATGCATCTCCGGAACTAATGGCTGAATACGGGGTAAGAGGTATTCCTACACTATTATTATTTAATCAGGGTGAAAAAGTTGGTACAAAAGTTGGGGCTCTGCCACTGACACAGCTGGAAGCCTTTGTTGAACAGGCGTAAAAAACTCAGGCAAGCTTAACCTTGGCTAAGCTTGCCTGATATCTTCACTTAAACCAACCAATCTAAATAACCGTCTATCAAACGTTTTAATCTAGTTTGAGTATCTTCATCGAGCAACTGGCCTTGCTCATTAAAAGCCTGATGGGCACTACCCAGTAAAAAGTCGGGGACACGATAAACCTGAGTTAAAGTCCCGGAAAATACATCCCGCAAATGAACCTGAGCTCTGGCACCACCGACACCGCTCATAGATGCAGTTAAAATAGCCACTTTGTGATGTGCCAGGCAAGACTTATAGGCCGGACGTGACGCCCAGTCAAGCGCGTTTTTTAATACGCCCGGCACACTATAATTGTATTCAGGTGTCGCAATCAGCAAACCATCAGCGGATTCAATCGCTTTGATCAAATCGGCCACAGGCTGAGGTTTAGTCTCTACATCCATGTCTTGATTATATAAAGGGATATTTGAATAATCATATATGGCAAAGTCATAGCCTTGTGCGCGTACTAAATCCCCGACGCACTCAAGTAACTTGTGGTTTAATGAATCTTTACGAAAACTGCCACATAGTCCTAATACCTGCATGCTGACCTCCTGTTTAATCTAATGGTATAAACTCTTTATCGTCTCCCGGAATGTCGGGAAAACGCCCCGCTTTCCAGTCTTCTTTGGCTTGTTCAATTAAGTCCTTATCAAAAGAAACAAAATTCCATTCAATAAGAGGGGCTTGAGAAAACTTATCGCCACCTAAAATAACCACCCGGCCATTAGTGATAAAATCAATTGCGTGGTCATCTGCCTCCAACAGAATAAAATCACCTGCTTCAAAGCTTTGTTCACGTATCGACACTTCGCCGTTAATAATATAAACGGCGGTATCCTGCTGATGGATTAAATCTAAATTGGGTCTGTATACCTGACTGCCTACACCCGCAACCACATCAACATAAAACATCGCAGAATAAGTTTTCACCGGCGCACTATAACCATAGGCTTCGCCGACGACAATTCTGGCCATCACATCCTCAAACAGATAAATTGGCAGGTTTTCTTTTTTGACATGACTGAAAGCAGGTTCTATTTCCGTATACTGGCGAGGTAACGCAACCCAGGATTGCAACCCATTGAGCGAATGTGGATTGGCTCTCACTTCTAGGCTTTCCCGCTCTGAGTGCACTATCCCTTTGCCCGCGGTCATCCAGTTGACATCTCCCGGTAAAATTTCACTTTGATTACCGAGTGAATCTCTGTGCAGCAAACTGCCTTCGAATAAATAGGTTAAGGTTGATAAACCAATATGCGGGTGCGGCCTGACATTAACGCCCTGACCGCCTTCAAACTGCGCCGGACCAAAATGATCAAAAAAGATAAAAGGCCCCACCATTTTATATTCAGGGTTCGGTAAAAACCGTTTAACGGTTAATCCACCTAAATCGTGTTGTTTTGTCTTTAACACAACGGCCATCTTTGCTCCCTACAGTGATTCATTTAAATACTCTAAGCTTAGAAGGCATCGACTGCTTTTCAATACCCAATGTCAGGCTAAAATAAATATTTTATCTCACCCTGTCAGATCACCCTCTCTCGAGCAACTAATATGTTAAAGAGGAAATAAAACCAAAATACAATGACTGAATCATTTAATCACTTAATTCAACAGAATCTGGGACGGATCCATTATATCGCGATGCGCTATTGCCAATCGCAAGATAAAGACGATCTGGTTCAGGAAATTATGATTCAACTTTGGCGCAGTTTTGACAGCTTTAAAGGTGATTGCCATATCAGTACTTGGTTATACCGAGTCGCTCTGAATACAGCGCTGAGTTATGCAAGGAAACATAAAAAGCAGCCGGATAAAGTTGAATTAAATGCAAGTCATGAAAAAGCAACCAGTGGCAATCAATGTCAGGGCGACTTATTGCAGGATTATTTAAACGCTCTCAATGATACTGATGCAGCATTATTAATTTTGTATTTGGATGATATTCCGGTTAATCAGATTGCTGACATTATTGGCATCAGTGCCAATGCCACTAGCGCAAGAATCAGTCGGATTAAACAATTTTTAGAATCCACATTTGTTGGAGGTGAAGCATGAAATTAGATGATTTAAAAACCCAGTGGCAAAAGGAGATCACCTTGTTAAATCAAAACCAAACACTGAATATGCAAGTTGCTCATGTGAGCGAAAAGATGTCTAAGCTGGAAAAGCAGATCGCATCTCGCGACAAACGTGAAACCTGGTTACTCTTACCTGCGATACCTGTTTTTTTATTCATGGCATGGAATGCGGATCACTGGATAAGCCAGAGCGGGTGCTTATTAGCGGTTATTTTGATGCTGTTACAACCATTTGTTTTAAACAGAGCAAAGCCAAATTCAGCCACAAAATTGCTTTCAACCAAAGCTTATCTCGAAAATCAGCTCACCATGGTTAACAAACAAATAAAGTTATTAAAGGATATCTGGCTATGGTCGTTATTGCCTTTATTTTTCGCGATGAGCTTAATTTATATCGGCGATAACTTAGACAACCTGTTTAAATGGGTGATGCCGATTTATTTTGGTTTTATTGGTCTTGTCTTTTATTTGGTGTATTGGCTCAATGCCCGTGCAGTAAAACAGGACCTGCTGCCAAGAAAGCAAGAATTAGAACAAACACTTGCAGAGTTAAGCAATCCCGAGCAAGTCTGATTTAACCATTAAAAACCGGCTCCACTCGTTTCGTTTGGAGCCAGCATTTTTGTTGATGAGCCAGAGGCCTACCTAATTAATCTTGCTTGTTTTGGCTTTTACGGCTGCGATACCAACTAATTCCTTTTACCACTACAGCAGCAAAAACAATCCAGAATGCCGCATGATAAAACGAATGCGCAGTTTCACCCAAATGATGATCCGGATGCGCTAAAACCTGGCTACTGAATAAAGCAACAAATAATACAAATATTGAACGTAACATAATAAATTCCTCTTAAATTGGGCAGACGTTTAATAATCAAGCAGGTTCGGCAATATTGAGCATGCCTTCCGTTTCGATAAACTGAATAATCTCATCTAAACCTTGTTGCTGTTTAATGTTAGTGAAGATAAACGGTCGCTCTCCACGCATTTTTTTAGCGTCTCTATCCATCACCTCTAAAGACGCCCCAACATACTCGGCAATATCAATTTTATTAATAATTAATAAATCTGATTTGGTAATACCTGGACCGCCTTTACGTGGTATTTTATCACCAGCAGAGACATCAATCACATAAATCGTTAAATCAGATAATTCAGGGCTGAAAGTCGCACTTAAATTATCACCGCCACTTTCAACCAAAACAAAGTCCAAATCACCATGACGCTTTTGCAATTCATCAATTGCCGCTAAATTCATAGATGCATCTTCACGAATCGCAGTATGTGGACAACCACCGGTTTCCACCCCCATAATCCGGTCTGGTGATAAGGCACTATGACGCGTTAAAAATTCCGCATCTTCTTTGGTATAAATATCATTGGTGACCACCGCCATATTATACTTATCTCGTAAAGCCGAGCATAGCTCTCTTAATAAAGCCGTTTTACCTGAACCCACAGGGCCGCCTACACCAATTCTTAACGTTTGTTTTTTCATCTAATTCTCCAATTACTCTCTAATACGCTAAACGCTGAGTTTAGCCGAGGTATTCTGTCACCCTAGATCTGAGTAAGTATTTTTCGGGCTAAAGCCCGACCTACACAAGACTAATCATTGTAGTTCGGCATCGCCGACATGGATGTCGGTGGTAGAGCATTGCAGGAGCACAATGCCGAAAGCCCGACAACCTAGCCTACATGCCACTCGGGCTGAAGCCCGACCTACAATCAATTTGTTAATATCTTCTTTCAAACTCTCTTCTGACCTTAGCAAGGATTCCCGGCTGCAACCGGGGATCCTTAGATCTGTAAGCGGTTATTTAAAGCAAAATGTATTTTTCATGGATGAAAAAACCAAGCGTATAAGGACATATTCACAGCGTTTTCGCGTAAATAAACGCTTGCGTCTTATCATCCCCCATCAAGATCGGAATAACCTTGTATATTGTGTTTCATGCCAGGCACTAGCCATAGCCACACGGGGTAAACTTGATCCCATTTCATCCAAGCCGGTTTGATAAGCCGTTTCAATTGCGGTTTGCGTTTTTTCACTCAGGCTAAACATTAAATTTTGTGCCTGAGTTTGTCCAAGCGGCACCAGTTTAGTCGCAGCAGCGACCTGATTTTCAATAAAAGTCCAGCAAAACCCAGCTAAAGCTGCATCAGACTGAATGTGCCAATAGTGACATGCGAGCGCAAAAGCACTTATAAAACTCACCTCATCCCAGTCACTTGTTTTATCTAACACTTCACCAAAATCTAAATCCTGCTGATTTAATAATCGAATCAAGGCTTTACCCATTGCTAAATCAGCCAGCCTAAGTTCAGCGCTTTCACGGCAAGCCATAATCAACTGATTTAACTCATTAAAGCGATCAAAATCATTGGCTGCCAAAGCCTGAATTTGCTCAGCCAGCACAACCAGATCGGTTGTTGCGATAGATTCGATTAAATTGGTTTCAATCCAATCGCCTGTGCTGGTTACATTTTTGACCCAGCCAAGCTCGATTGCATATTCCAGCCCCTGTGAAAATGAAAATCCACCGACAGGTAAACCCACACTACATAACTGCAATAAGCGATTAAGCTGTAATGCACCGGATAGCGTATTTTGCATCACTTTAGTGTTCGTGGCTGTGTGAATGGCCTGAATGTCCGCCATAAGCTCCGCTCTCCGGTTCAAATACTGCCGGGTCTGATGAAGTTTCTAACCCGTACATTTCACATAATTCTTGTAAAACATGGTCTGGTTTAAATCTAAGCCAGCGCTCACCCACCTGTAATACCGTATGGCGATTACCTAAGTGATAACAAACTTTACTGAATGTATGCCAGTCAGCTGTGCTGGCAGTTATAACCGGCTCTTTAGCCCCTTTAACTTCAATTAATTTACCGCATTCGGTTTTTAACACTTCACCAATTTTAAGCGGGTGACCACGCTCAACAAAAATGCCCACATCTTCACCCTGATCGGTTTTCGCCTTAATACGCGCTTTCTGGCGGGTGCCATGATCCAAAGTAATACTGGCTAAAACCGGCTCATGCACATGAGAGAGCCTTTGGTAAACTTGTAACATTTAAATCCTCAAAACCTTGTAAATACGAAAGCCTTAGCTAATCGCCCAAAAGGGCGACCTACAAATAAAACTAAAGCTTTTAAAATAAACAATATCGCTGTGCCAGTGGTAACTCTTCTGCTGGTTCACAGGTTAATAACACACCATCAGCTCTAACTTCATAAGTTTGTGGATCCACTTCAACCTTTGGCGTTTCACTGTTATGGATCATATCTTTTTTGCCGATATTGCGCGTATTTTTACACACACCAAACAGGCGAGTAAGTCCTAACTTCTCCGGAACTTTATTGTCTAGAGCGGCCTGAGAAATAAATGTCATGGATGTACGTGAAGCGGCTTTACCTAAAGCGCCAAACATAGGACGATAATAAACCGGCTGAGGCGTTGGAATTGATGCATTTGCATCGCCCATCGGCGCGGCCGCTATCATGCCTGATTTTAAAATCATCGCAGGTTTAATCCCAAAAAATGCAGGCTTCCATAAAACCAAATCGGCTAATTTGCCGGCTTCGATTGAACCGACTTCATGCGAAATACCATGACTGATAGCTGGGTTAATCGTATATTTTGCAATATAGCGTTTGGCTCTGAAGTTATCATTTTCTTCAGTATCCGGTGCTAAAGGGCCTCGCTGGGTTTTCATTTTGTGTGCGGTTTGCCAGGTTCGACAAATCATTTCACCAACCCGTCCCATGGCCTGTGAATCTGACGCTATCATACTGATTGCGCCTATATCATGCATGATATCTTCAGCGGCAATACTTTCTTTTCGGATACGAGAGTCAGCAAATGCAATATCTTCCGGAATGGATGGATCTAAATGATGACATACCATTAGCATGTCTAAATGCTCATCTATGGTATTAACTGTGTAAGGACGAGTTGGATTGGTTGACGACGGCAATACATTTTCTTCGCCACAGGCACGGATAATATCCGGCGAGTGACCACCACCGGCACCTTCTGTATGGTACGTATGAATGGTGCGACCTTTAAATGCGCCAATTGTATCTTCCACAAAACCGGATTCATTCAGGGTATCTGTATGAATTGCAATCTGTACATCATATTTTTCAGCAACCGATAAGCAGGTATCAATGGCCTGTGGTGTTGTGCCCCAGTCTTCATGCAGTTTTAAACCACATACACCAGCTTCAACCTGTTCAGCCAGAGCCTGCGGCAGGCTTGCATTTCCTTTACCTAAAAAGCCAAAATTCATCGGCATGTCATGAGTTGCTTCCAGCATTTTATCTATATACCAGGTGCCTGATGTACAAGTCGTTGCGTTGGTACCTGTTGCCGGACCTGTCCCCCCACCTATCATAGTGGTAACACCTGACATTAAGGCTTCTTCAACTTGCTGTGGGCAAATAAAATGAATATGAGCATCAATACCACCCGCGGTAACAATCTGGCCTTCACCGGCAATGACTTCAGTGCCCGGACCGACTTCAATATCAATGCCGTCCTGAATATCCGGGTTTCCGGCTTTACCTATTTTTTGTATGCGGCCGTCTTTAATCCCGATATCTGCTTTTACTATGCCCCAGTGATCTAAAATCAGCGCATTGGTAATCACTAAATCTGCGGTATCTTTACAAGATGCCTGACTTTGTCCCATACCATCACGAATGACTTTACCACCACCAAATTTAACCTCTTCACCATAGGTAGTGAAATCTTTTTCAACTTCAATCCAAAGTTCGGTATCACCTAAACGGACTTTATCACCTAATGTTGGCCCGAACATATGGGCATAAGCGTGTTTATCTATTGATGCCATTATTTTAACGCTCCCATAATTTCGCCTCTGAATCCATATACCTTACGTCTGCCGGCATAAGCAACCAAAGTGACTTCACGACTTTGGCCGGGTTCAAAACGAACCGCTGTACCTGCTGTAATATCAAGCCGGAAACCTAATGCTTTTTCCCGTTCAAATTTAAGCGCCGGATTGGCTTCATAAAAATGATAATGAGAACCAACCTGCACGGGTCTGTCCCCCGTATTCACCACTTCAAGGGTGAGTTTTTCACGGCCTACATTCAGTTCATGCACACCTTTTTGTGTTTTTATTTCGCCTGGTATCATCATAAACTCCTAGACAATTGGGTTATGCACGGTGACAAGCTTAGTGCCGTCTGGAAAAGTCGCTTCCACCTGAACTTCAGGAATCAACTCGGCTATGCCATCCATCACCTGATCACGGCTTAACAAAGTACGGCCGTAATCCATCAGCTCAGCGACGGTTTTACCATCCCGTGCACCTTCCATAATTTCCATCGTGATATAAGCCATGGCTTCCGGGTAATTCAGTTTTAAGCCGCGATTTAATCTGCGCTCGGCCAATAAGGCCGCAGTAAAAATCAATAACTTGTCTTTTTCTCTTGGTAATAAATCCATATGTTTTTTCTCTTAAAAATTAAGATATTTAATTCTGTTTTTGTTTGCCGGTAACATACCAAAGGTTCATATGTGTTCGGGCTCACGGCAATTGCGCCTGCATTGCGCCTGCATTGCGCTCGCTGTGACAAAAACTTATGTCAGCCAGATGCGCGGGGCGCTCGCTTCAAGTTCACATAATGCTTCACGCAAGATTTGCCAGATAGCCGTGAAATATTTTTTGCAGGCTTCACTTTTATCACCCAAATAGCGGATAACAAACAATGAATCCAACTGGCTGAGACTGACATATAACTGAGCGTTTAAACGCTCAATTTCTTCTCTGATACGCGCCAGTAAAGCTTCGCACTTGTGCCTGTTTTGTTCACCTGATAACAGTGAAGGAGCAGCCGCAATAAAAGTACCAACAACATGATGCCCGGCTAAACCCGCAGTTTTATTTAATAACTGATTATCCTGATTTACTTTTAATCTATCGTGAAAAACAATTTTATTGTCTACTTTCAGTTGGCAAAGCTGTTCAAAGCGACCTTTGTTGAATGGCTGATCCATCACAGGTAAACCTAAACAAATCACATCCCAACCCAGATAAATACTTGATGAGGCCAACTCAATATCAATTTTATTGACGGCATCTGCACCCTGAAAAATCAAAGTTTCCTGTGGCAAATGTTCTAAAATGGCATTTTTCGAAATTCGATAATGGGTCTGTTGAAGTTGGAGTCGTGTACCTAAGTTAAGGTCATCGCGTGCCCGGTAAAAACGATTTGCTCCGGGTGTCGTTAATAAAGCATGGCTTTTTTCTTCGAGCCTGGCTGATAAATGCAATTCATCGCCGGAGACGATGCCTGCTGGCGGATGCAATAAATAAACATGGGCGCAATCCGGTCCTTCAGGATAAAAGGCTTTTTGTACAGATAAAGGGCCGTTGCGCTTAGCCGAACTTAACCGGCTACCGGCTACCGTTTGACTAAAAGTTAAATCTAAACTAGCAACCCAACTACGGCCTGACTTATTTTCAACAGCCTGTGTCGCTGCAGATTGACTCATTATAATTCCATCACCTTATTGTATTCTCTTTGTTTAACAGTAAACAGCAAATCAATAGAGCTGTAACTTAAAGAAAAATGGATTTTTCACGGATGAAAAATCCAAGCTTACATGGATGTATTTGCTGCGTTTTTTCGTAAGTTACCACTCTATCGAACAAATCATATAAAACCTAACACTAAACTGCTAAATACTGAGCAACTAACTCATCATCCAGTTTGTCCATAGTACCAGATGCTACCACTTCACCTTTTTCCATTAAATGAAAATATTCACCTACCGCACGAGCAAAGGGTAGTTTCTGCTCTACCAATACTATGGTCATGCCTTGTTCTTTATTCAGTTTTAATAAGACGTCCCGTATCAGCTGCACTATATTAGGCTGAATACCTTCGTTTGGTTCATCCAGAATCAGAATATCCGGATTCAGCACCAGAGCGCGGGCAATAGCCAGTTGCTGCTGCTGACCGCCGGAAAGATCACCGCCTCGGCGGTGCAGCATCTCTTTCAACACAGGAAACAGCTCAAATATATGCTCTGGGATTTCTTTTTCTTTCTGGCGTTTGCAATTCAGGCTGACTTTTAAGTTTTCTTCAACCGTGAGCTGACCAAAAATATGACGACCCTGAGGGACATAACCAACCCCGATTTCTGGCCGTTGCTCAACGGATTTTTTACTACAGTCCTGATCATTTATGGTTAAGGAACCTGTGCTAATTGGCAACATGCCCATGATACATTTTAATAAAGTCGTTTTACCGACCCCGTTGCGCCCCATGATACAGGTGCGAGAGCCTTTTTCGATTTTCATATCCAGATCCCATAAGATCTGAGTCCCACCATATTTTTGATTAACTGATTTAAGCTCTATCATGCTGCCCCCGTCTCTTCACCTAAATACACACGAACCACTTCCGGGTTAGCTTGAATTTCTGACATTGAACCCTCTGCCAATACACTGCCTTGATGTAATACTGTCACCTTACGCGCAATAGAGCGGACAAAAGCCATATCGTGTTCTACGACTACTACTGAATGCTCTCCGGCCAATGAAGTCAAAAGCTCAGCGGTACGTTCAGTTTCCTGAGCTGTCATGCCTGCTACAGGCTCATCTACCAATAATAAACGGGGTTTGGCGGCCAGTAACATACCAATTTCCAACCATTGCTTCTGACCATGAGATAAGGCACCTGCGAGCATATGACATTCTTTGGTTAAACCTATCGTTTCTAAAATTTTACCAATTTCATCTTTTTGCTCACCGCTTAATTTATGAAATAAATTGGTCCAAATGCCTTTATCACCGGCTAAACTCAGCTCCAGGTTTTCAAATACAGTCAGCATTTCAAATACAGTCGGCTTTTGAAATTTACGGCCAATGCCAGCACGGGCAATTTGTGTCTCATCCATATCCAGCAAATTAACCTGCTGACCAAAGTTAACCTTGCCGACATCCGGTCGAGTTTTACCTGTAATCACATCCATTAACGTCGTTTTACCGGCACCATTGGCGCCGATTAAACATCTGAGTTCACCGTCGTTAATATAAAGGCTTAAATCATTCAGCGCTTTAAAGCCGTCAAAACTCACACTGACATCTTCAACATACAGGATGACACCATGGCGGGTATCCGGCGAGATATTTTCTTCGGCTAATAAAGGCGAACCATGCTTATCAACAACCATTATTTCACCTCCGACGTGGTTTTATTTGATACAGATTTAGTTTGTTTCGAATGACTCAATTTTTCGATTAACGCTGGGACAAAACCGGCAATGCCTTTTGGTAATAACAAGGTAACCAATACAAACAGCCCACCCAGCGCATATAACCAAGCTTCTGGCATAATCGCAGTAAAACGGGTTTTGGCATAACTAACAACCAAGGCCCCTATAATGGCACCATATAAAGAACCACGTCCACCAATGGCTACCCAAACCACCATTTCAATTGAGTTTAACGGTGAGAATTCACCCGGATTAATAATGCCAACCTGAGGTACATACATGGCCCCTGCGATACCCGCTAACATGGCAGATACGACAAAGATCCAAACTTTATAGTGCTCTGGCTTGTAGCCAATAAAGCGAACCCTGTTTTCTGAATCACGAATAGCAGTAACCACGCGCCCCATTTTTGAATTCACAATAAAATGGCACACGGCAAAACCTAACGCTAAAAACAAAGCGGTCAATGCAAACAAGGCAACCCGGGTGGTGTCTGACTGCAATGAAAAACCTAAAATATCTTTAAAGTCGGTTAAGCCGTTGTTGCCGCCAAAGCCCATTTCGTTGCGGAAGAACGCCAGCATTAAAGCGTAAGTAACAGCCTGAGTCATAATTGATAGGTAAACACCGCTGACTCTGGAGCGAAACGCCATTGAACCAAAGATATAGGCTAATAAACCCGGACCAGCCAAAACCATAAGGATCATCCAGATAAAACTATCCGATCCTGCCCAGTACCAAGGCAAACTATCCCAATTTAAAAACACCATAAAATCAGGCAGTTCAGGATTACCATAAACCCCGCGGTCACCAATCTGGCGCATCAAATACATACCCATGGCATAACCGCCCAGCGCAAAAAATGCGCCATGACCTAAACTTAAAATACCGCAATAACCCCAAACTAAATCAACAGCCAGAGCCAGCAGCGCATAACATAAATATTTACCGAACAGCGTCACTGTGTAAGTACTTACATGCAGTGCTGAATCTGCCGGAAAAGCTAAATTACAGATAGAAACATACAAGGTTGCAATAAACAGGCAGCCCACAACAACAGGTAAACTGCCTAATGTTTTAAATGCTTTATTTGAAAATAATGATTGAATTGAATCCGGGATCATTCTGCTGCTCTCCCTTTTTGTGGAAACAGACCTTTAGGTCGTTTCTGGATAAATAACACCAAGCCAACTAATACAATAATGGTTGCCAGTACAGAGCCTGTCAGTGGTTCCAGGAACTTGTTCAGTGCGCCTAATGACATAGCCGCTACCAGAGTGCCCCATAAGTTACCGACACCACCAAATACAACAACCAAGAAAGAATCAATAATATAAGATTGGCCTAAGTTAGGACCTACATTGGTTAACTGACTTAATACCACACCGGCAATACCCGCAATACCAGAGCCTAAACCAAAGGTAATCGCATCCACTCTGTCACTGCGCACACTTAATGCACGTGCCATTTCACGGTTTTGTGCAACCGCCCGCACATGTAACCCTAATGAAGAACGCTTCATAAAGGCTAACAGAGCAAAAAATACCGCCAATGCAAAAATCACTATATATAAACGGTTATACGTAATAGAGAAAATAGGGTTAATCTGCCATGAGCCGCTCATCCATTCTGGCGCGGCAACCGTTCGGTTAAGTGGAGAGAATACACTTCGCACTAACTGTTGCAGAATTAAACTGATACCAAAAGTTGCCAATAGCGTTTCTAGCGGGCGACCTTTTAAAAAACGAATAACGCCTCGTTCAATTAAAATACCCACAGTGCCAGATACAATAAAGGCAGCTGGAATTGCGATAAATAATGAGTAATCAATCCATTGAGGGAACATTTGCTGAATCACATAAGTGGTATAAGCACCCAGCATAATCATTTCACCGTGGGCCATATTGATAACGCCCATGACGCCAAAGGTAATCGCAAGGCCAATTGCGGCGAGTAATAAAACCGATCCTAAACTCAATCCAAAAAACAGATTCTCAACAAATTCGTAAATACTGCGTTTTTGTTTGATGGAGTCGATTGATTTAGTTAAAGCGGCTTTTAATGCTTTATCTGTTTCAGACAACTCATTTAATTTGTATTCATTGAGGCCATTTAATTGCTCAACCATGGCATTTCTAACCGATGGCTCTAAACTGCCTTTTAAATCCGCAACCGCAGCCAGCTTGGCTTGACTGTCACCTTCTTTTAACTGATTAACCGCAATGGCGGTGTTAATCAATTCGGTAACGTCCGAGTCTTTTTCAACCGCTAGGCGTTGTTTCAATAATTCAATAGATTCTGCACTTGGGTCATCCAAAATTTGCTTAACCGCATTTAAACGAACATGGGTTTGTTTATGCGATAAGTCGATTTGCGCCAGTAAGCCTCGGATGTGGCTGCGAATGCTATTACTGGTTCTGATTTTTTTCATTGCAGATTTAGATTGATCTGCCACAGCATCTCCCCCTAAAACCGGGGTAATTGTATAGTCGCCGGATGCTTGTTTACGGATGCTGACAACTTGTTTATTACTTTTTAGATAATATAAATCGCCATTTAAAATTTCAGTTAAAACAAAACGAACCTGATCGTTATCTTGTTCGGCAATTTGAGTTAAAACAGGAGTGATATTGCGCAGTTTTTTATGGGGAAGTTGATTTATCAGACTATCAAACTCATCTGAAAAAGCAGACGCGCTAAACACTGACATCAACAATGTAATGACGAGGCTGAATGTGCGCAGCATTGCGGTATTCCTTAATTTGGTGTTACTTGTTTGGGCTGGTATTGCTGCTGTAGCTAGCACATGTCTGCAGCAGCAATACCACTTGGGAGATTGTTTTTAATTTTTGAGTATCAGGGTCAGGTAAATTTTGATTACAACACTTAATTTAAAATTTACCTGCCCTAATTTGGGTTAACGCTTTATTAGAAGTTCTGACCTGAACATTTAGCAGTTTTGATATCAAAGTTGCCGCAGTTTACAGGCGCAGTCCAGTCAGCAATCAAGTTCTTTGAGCTAGGTAAAAAGTCTGACCATGCATCACCAATTACAGTACCGGCTGTTTCCCAAACCACTTCTAACTGACCGTTATCCTGGATTTCACCAATTAATACTGGCTTAGATAAATGGTGGTTAGCATTCATGACCGCAGTACCGCCAGTTAAGTTAGGTACAGTAATACCTATCATGGCTTGCTCAACTGCATCTACGTCAGTTGTGCCAGCTTTCTCAACCGCTTTTGCCCACATTTTGAAACCAATATAAGTTGCTTCCATAGGGTCATTAGTTACGCGCTTATCATCACCAATAAATTCTTTCCAGCTTGCGATAAACTCAGCATTGGCTTCAGTTTCAACACTTTGGAAGTAGTTCCATGCAGCCAAGTGACCGACTAAAGGAGAGGTATCAAAACCAGATAATTCTTCTTCACCCACAGAGAAAGCCACGACCGGGATATCTTCTGCAGAAATGCCTTGGTTACCTAACTCTTTATAAAAAGGTACGTTTGCATCACCATTGATGGTAGAAACAACCGCAGTTTTCTTACCTGCTGAACCGAATTTTTTCACATCAGCAACAATGCTCTGCCAGTCTGAATGACCAAATGGTGTGTAATTGATCATGATGTCTTTTTCAGCCACACCTTGTGCTTTTAAATAAGCTTCTAAAATCTTATTAGTCGTACGCGGGTAAACATAGTCTGTACCTAATAATACCCAGCGCTCAGCACCAATATCATTCATTAAATAATCAACTGCCGGAATCGCTTGCTGATTTGGCGCAGCACCTGTATAGAATACGTTTTTAGAAGATTCTTCACCTTCATACTGGACCGGGTAAAACAATAAACCGTTTAACTCTTCAACAACCGGTAAAACAGATTTACGAGATACTGAAGTCCAACAGCCAAAAATCACATCAACTTTTTCTTTAGATAATAACTCACGCGTTTTTTCAGCAAATAATGGCCAGTTTGACGCTGGGTCAACCACAACAGGCTCTAACTTTTTACCTAATAAACCACCGGCTTTATTTTGCTCTTCAATCATCATTAAAACCGTATCTTTTAATGTGGTTTCAGAGATAGCCATGGTGCCGGATAATGAGTGCAGAACACCGACTTTGATGGTTTCGGCAGCGTAAGTCATTGAGGTCACTAAACTGGATGCAACAATTGAACTTGCGGCAATAAGTTTTTTAAGTTTCATAATTCTTTTCCTTTCTAAATTAGATAAATTTAAAAGTTAATTGTATTTTTCTACTGCTTGTTTTAGTTGGCAGGTAATCTCTCACCTGCCTTATTTTTATTAAGCTAATTTTGTTTTTTTAAGGACTTAGAAGGTCACTAAAGCTTCCACCGCGATCGTATTTGAGTCACCATTGGTATCGCTTTCATCCATACGGTATTCGAATACCATCAGTAAGTTATCACTCACTGTATAACTAGGAGAGATAGTGATTGCACTTCCATCATCAATTACATTGCCAGCTGCATCTTCAATTTCAAAGTCGTGGTATCTCAAGGTGATACCGGCAGAATCAAAGGCATAGTTACCCATTAATAAATAACCAGAACCTTCGCTGTCATCGGCATAATCGCCAATGTTATATTCAGCCGCTAAAGTGATTGCACCTTCAGAATAAGCTGCCCAGAAGTTTGCAGTGCTATCATCGCCATCCTGTAAATAAAAGGCTTTAACCGTCACTGATTCACTTGGCATAAATGCAAGCATAGTTTCAAAACCCGGGTTTTCTGAATCTGTATCTTCCGGACTATATGGGCTGTTAATAACAGAAAGTGCCGCAGCAAAAGTATCTGTGCTATACAAACCTGAAACACCCTGTTGGTAATAACCGTAGAAGTAAGGCGCATAACCTGTGCCTGAATACTGGAACAATCCAGTTGGCTCTTCAGTTTCCCAACCTGAGTAACTTAAAAAGCGACCGGCTTTTACCGTAAATTCATCAGTTAACGCATAGGTTAAAAAAGCTTGCTCTAAATCTACTGCGCCGTAAGCATCTTTGTATTCCAAATCCACTTGTGCTTTTAACTTGTCATCAAAGTCATATAAAAAGTCGATTTCAAACTGGTCTAACCCGGAAGCACTCATAGAGTCGCCACCGTCAACGTCTGTATAGACGTAAGACATATCAATAAAGCCTGTTGCCGTTAGCTTTTCAGACAATTGAAAACCATCGGCCTGAGCCAAAGGTGCTGCTGTAGCCGTTGCCATTGCAATGGCTAAACTTAAAATCTTGCGCTTAGATACTCTCATTGTTTTCACCCCTGAAATTGATTTTTATTGTGTTTATTACCTGTGCTGTAAACACAACCAGAAATACAATTGGGAAGGAGCTTGTTTAACTGGCTATGTTTACAACTGGGTCTAGTATTGCGCGTTAATACAAGGGGGGATATTGGCTGATCTGCGCATTCAACTACGTAGATCTACGTAGTTTTTGTTTAAGATCATGAAAATAAAAGAAATAAAATAAGGAAAAATATTAAATTAAACTATACTCTGAATTTAGGTATAGTCTAAACCTAATATCTATATAAAGATTACTTTGTAAATGAGTATGATTTTATAGGAGCAGGAAAAAGAAGGAGCATAAATCAGATTACTCAATGATAAAACCACAAAGTAAACTCACGCAACAAATAAACAAAAAGTTAACTTTAAGTTAACTTTAATGCACATTTGTGTAAAAATAGAAAAGTATTACTTTTCAGGTTTTAATTGGGTCGTATAAAGTGCTGAATAAATTAGGTCTTATCAAAATTCTTCCATGGGCAGCCTTTCCGTTAACCGGCTTGCTGCTGGTGTTATACCCACTGCTCCCGCAAAAACAACTCATTATACTGCCGTCTCAGGAGACTTACGGCGAATTATATACAGGCGCTCAAGATCAGAATAAACCTGAAGCAATTTGGCTGAACCGGCCCGAAACCTGGCAATGCACGACTCATGTCTCTTCCTATTATCAGTTTTGCGGAATCAATTTACTCTGGCAGGATCCGGCTTTTAATTCAGGGCGGGATTTATCTGGTTATACCAATCTAAATCTTGAAATGAGTTATCAAGGCAGTGCAGAGCAACTTAAACTATTTTTCAGAAATGCGGATCCGGCTTACACCAAAGAGGGAGATGGCAATAGTGCCCAGTTTAATTTTACGATGATCCGTAAAGAGCATATTTTAAATAATAGTATCTCAATTGAGCTATCCGAACTGACAGTGGCAGACTGGTGGATGAACCAATATAACCATCCAAGAAAATATGCCAAACCCTCGTTCAAGCATATCGCCGCAATAGGAATAGACTTTTCCGGGAATAATTTTGATAACACAGCACACAAAATAACATTAAAAGAGATTAGTTTAACCGGGCCTTATATTTCGAAACCAAATTATTATTTAAGTATTTTGACGATTTGGATGTTGTCTGTATTTTGCATCCTATCGCTCAGATTATTTGAGGAGCAGAAAAAACGTAATCTACTGGCGGTTAAAAACAAATCGCTCAAACAGCAAAGTGCTGAGTATAAAACTCAATCGCACTATGATCTGCTGACCAAGCAACTGAATCGCCGTGGATTTGAATACCAGTTAAATCAAAATCCGTTAACTTCAGATATTAGTTATTTCATCATTCTGATCGATCTGGATCATTTTAAAAAGCTTAATGATACGTTTGGGCATTCTGCAGGAGATACCGTTTTACAGGAAGTCGCTGTCGCATTAAAACAAGGATTGCGTCAGAATGATTTATTTGCAAGGTGGGGCGGTGAAGAGTTTATCGTTCTGATTAAAGCCGACAACTTAGAAAACGCAGTTCAGTTGGCTGAAAAGCTCAGAAATATTATTGCTGCAATTAAACTGACAGCCATTGAAGGCATGCCAATTACCACGAGTTTAGGCATTGCTAAATGGGGTGAAGACGAAGAATTTGAAAGTGCCTTTAACCGAGCGGATAAAAATCTATATCTGGCCAAAGCAGAAGGCCGCAATCGAGTCTGCTATTAGTCGGCTATCAGGTATATAAAGGCCGGACAAATAGCTTAACCGGCCTTCACATATTTGAACCTAAGATTAAATTTGCCTGTTCAGTTTTTGGCTATAGAGCCAGATCAATACAGCTATAAACAAGAGTCCCATATTTACAACAAGTGATATATTCTGCCAACTGGCCTGAGCATTTAACATCA
The DNA here is from genome assembly GCA_913056495.1 of uncultured Alteromonadaceae bacterium. GTDB lineage: Bacteria > Pseudomonadota > Gammaproteobacteria > Enterobacterales > Alteromonadaceae > Catenovulum. The sequence continues at coordinate 41,034 of CAJXMO010000020.1, forward strand.
TATGAGTGAAAACCAGAATAAAGACAGAGGCTGCCGTTAATCGAACGCTCCAGAGTTCAAAACATTTTTGTCGATTTTGAAAACAAGCCACTAAAATATATCCACATAACATTATCCAGAAACAGTAGATTGCAGGCAGTCCGGCAACTAACTGAAACACAGCGGAAATAGCAAAAGACAAAGGCGTTCCCCAAACAATAGCGGTCCATACAGGGTTTAACAGATCCTGTTTATTACGCTTTGTCAGCCAGATATTTATCCCTGAAACACAAATAACAGTCAAAGCAAATCCCAAAATTCCATAAAGCACTTTTACAAACTCAGAGCCAAAATGGCCAAAATGCAAACGGTAAACTGAAAATATCGCCTGCTGACCAGCAGGGCCACTTGTAAACCCAGCGGCATCAATATAATCACCGCTGGCGGTAAACCTGTACTGTTCAGAATAAATCAGTTTGTCTGTATGTTGAGCACCAATTAAAATAAATTGTTTATCAGTTTTAGCTTCTTCAACCGTAATAAAAACAGGTACTGTGTCCGGTGCAATCTGGCTCAATTTATTCAGAGCTTGACTGATTTTAACTTGCGGGGCTGCGTTTTCTATCTGAGGTACAGCACCATAAGCATCTGCCATCAGGGCTTTAAAATCATTTTCATAAAGCACCTGGTTATATATTCCAGCTATATAAATAGCCAGACCAAAAAATGCTCCTGTAATCGCTATCATTAAATGAAAAGGCAGGCCCCAAACACTTAATCGGTTATGTAAATCAGTTTGTTGCAATAAGCTGGCAAAACCGCCCCTGAGATTAAATGCATCTTTAAATATGCGCCTGTGGGCCATCATCCCGGAAATAATTAAACTGGTCAGCAAAACACCCAATATGCTCACAATAACCATACCGATATTTTCCGGCAAATGAAGCGAAACATGTAAACCCGTAATCATTTTTGTTATCGGGCTAACACCTTGCTGTGTCAGCGACCCGTCGGATTCAATAAACCACTTATGTTTGTCTGCTGAGATACTGGCTCTGGGCAGATCTTCAGTTGGTAATCGGATCAGAATATGGTCATCGTTGATTTCAGGGTGCTTGGTTAAAAAATGCTGATAGGCCTGTTCAATTTGCTCGGGCTGATACACTAAGGATTCACCAATCTGCGGCTGCTCCCAGCGCTCAAACTCCTGATAAAACACAGCCAAAGTGCCTGAAATACAAACCAGGTACATCAAAGCACTCACGCAAATACCAATCCAGGCGTGGCTGTTTAATGACTGTTTTGTCAATGCAGATGAAGGGATAAATCGTTTAATCATAATAAATAATTTACGCTGTATGAGATGACGCTAATAATAGCCAACGAAATAACCGGGCGAGCCAGCTTTTGAGCCCCACATACCCAATAGACGAAAAGCCCCCATAATATCGGCAATAAATATACCCCCAAAGCCATACGATTCACTTTTTCGCCCGGCAATAATGCCGTAACCCCGGCTAATACCTGCATGGATGCAAATCCGGCTAATGGAATGATGGCGACTAAGATTAAACCCACTCTGGGTAGGCTTTTTAATCCAGCCGCCCAGTTAATCTGTGATTTAACCAATACCTTAGCAGCCCGTAATTTTAGCGGTTTGCTGTTGGTTTTCTGTTGATATAACACCAGCACCCAAGCCTGAAAAGCAACCGAGATAAAGCCATAACACAGACCAAATTCCGGGCCAGAAGCAAGTGTCCACAGGTATATGGATATGCCTATAACAAACCAGGCAAAAGCAATCATTGTTTGCTTTGCCTGATCTGATTTGTTTTGCCAGCTTAATAATAAAACTATCAGTCCTGCAAAACTGATAATAAAAGCGATAATAGCGATGAGTAGTTCTGCCATAGGATACTCAGAAATAATAAAGTGGAACTCTGAATTTAGGTTACCTTTGTTAAAACTAAGCAGGTAACTTAAAAAATAATAAATATGTTAATGATATTTATTATCAATAACAAGTTAAAACTTGCTCGATATAAGAAAACACAAGGCTTATGTTAGTTAGACAAGTTCAAGCATTTCCAATTTATTAAAAAACGGGTCTTTCAACTGGATACGTTTCATACCGTCAATTTTAACCGGGTGAATAACTTCAATCCCCGCCTGTTCGAGCTTATGACACCAAAAGTTCAAATCATTCACCTGATAAGCTAAATGCGCTTTGGTATCCGCTCTCCTATCGAAATGCTCAGCCCCTAAATGGATCTCCAGCTCACCTAATTTCAGCCAAAGCCCGCCTCCTGTCTGTAAATGTTTTGGTTTTTCGATTTCAGTTAAGCCCAAAATGCCACAATAAAAGCTTCTTGCCTCATTTTCTGAGCCTTTGGGAATAGATATTTGAATATGATGAAGTGCGATTATCACAAATTCTGGCCTTGCATTAATTAGGAACCGGTATTTTAGCAATCTCAATTAAAACCGTCAGAAATGATTTGATTGATTCAACCGAAGCCGTTTCTTCCATTGTATGATATCCGGTGGTTGGTATTTGAATTGTGGTGCCTGTCACCATGCCTTTGGAAGCTTGAATAATCCGCCCCATTTCAGTACTGCCATAAGATAACAATTCACTATGGGTTTGTGCCAACTGCTTATTTTTTTCCGTGATAAAATCATCTTTATATGAATAACTAATATGATGTTTTTGACAAATAGACTCTATTTTAGCTGACATCTGCGCATCAAAAAACGCATTCGCATCTCTGCGCCGCAGGACTACTTTTTGCTGATCTGCGGTTTGAGTATCCGGGTAAGGAGAAGTATCAACTACAATTAAATTATTCGCAGACTGGCCAAAACGTCTAAACCATTCCAACAAATACCGCCAGCTTTTACCCGCCTCTTCCTGAGCGGTGAAAAAGGCTGTCCCTTCAAAACCGAGAGAAAACAAATGCACTAGTGCCGCTGCAGATAACACATTATCTAACTGACTGCTTAAATAGCCCTGATTAATCTCCAGCTTGTCAGTAAAAGCAACCGGCGTACCGGCCAATAAATGGTTTAACCCGTCGAGTTCAAAAATCAGATTATTTCGGTATTCGCAAATATAGGTTTTATCAATTTTACCTCGACCCAAATAAGCGCCGGACCAAGGTTCGTAAGCAATGACTTCAGCATCTATGTATCGGTCAACGATTTTATTAATCAATTGTTCTGATACTGAATTGCCTAATAAATCGGAACGACTACCCGCCACAAACGCGGCATATTGAAATTCATCAGGACCAGTGCAAACCAGACCGTGCCTGTCAATATGTGCTGAAAACATCGCCGAATCAGGTTGACTGCCCTGAGCAACTAAAAGACCTTCGTACCAGCTAACTTTAGCGCCCCGCTCTTCCAGTTCCCGTTGCAAAACTCGATAAAAAGAATGCTCAGAACCGGTCACGCTAGGCGCTCGAATTAAAACCTTTAATACATCAATAAAATCGTCAAACTTCACCTTCATAGCCGTCTCAGTTCAATTAATCAGGACAGACTAAATATCATAGATTTAATACCATAAAAATACGTAATGCCGTTTAAATTAAAATTATTTTACTGTTATCTGCTGCTGTCTCATTTCATCGACTTTTAGGGCAATATCTAAACTCAACTTCTTAACCTCTGACTCAGCTTGCTTTACGCATCATGATAAAACTACGTATTTTTACGCATACCCAATACGTTATCTTACTGATAGACTTAGGCAAGATTCATACTAAAACATACGAAACCGCCTTATTCATGCATCCGAACCCCAAAATTCGCTTCACCAGAAGAACCTATAACAAGCTTGTCGCCAACGAGATGATGGAAGATTTTGCGCTGCGTTTTACCGCAAAGCGGGCTCGAAAATGGTCCTCAAGCTGGATAGCAAATACTGCACTGGGCATTGTGTCGTTTTTGGTTTTAGAAGCGATTGGCGGCGCGATTACGCTTAATTATGGTTTTGTTAATGCCGCCTGGGCCATTATTGCCGTTACCTTTGTCGTATTTTTAAGTGGCTGGCCTATCAGTTATTACGCAGCTAAATATGGGGTTGATATTGATCTGCTCAGTCGGGGGTCGGGTTTTGGTTACATAGGCTCAACAATCGCCTCTTTAATTTATGCCTCTTTTACCTTTATCTTTTTTGCGCTCGAAGCGGCCATTATGTCGATGGCTTTGCAACTCTTGCTAGGACTACCACTGGTTATCGGTTATGTCATCAGTGCGCTGGTTGTGATCCCTCTGGTGACACATGGAATGACCAATATCAGCCGCTTTCAGGTATGGACTCAGCCCATATGGATTGTTCTGCAAATCGTGCCCCTACTCTACGTTTTTAATCACCCTGACAGCCAACTGGATGAATGGATAAGTTTTACCGGCAATGCCGGAGAAGCTGGCGTCGAATTTAATTATTTATTATTTGGCGCAGCTTCGGCCGTTTTGCTTGCTCTGGTCGCACAGATAGGTGAACAGGCCGACTTTTTACGATTTTTACCGGAAAAACCCAGAGGAAAACGCTGGCAATGGTGGCTGGCAATGACAATGGCCGGACCCGGCTGGATGATATTCGGCGCGGCTAAACTTTTTTTAGGCTCCTTTTTAGCCTGGCTCGCGTTAAAGCAAGGGATCCCGGCAGAAGTCGCTGGCGACCCGGCACATATGTATCAGGTCGCATTTGGTTATGTATTTGATAATCCGCAAATTAGTGTTTTTTTAGCCGCCACTTTTGTAGTTATTTCTCAACTTAAAATTAATGTAGCAAATGCTTACGCAGGCTCACTGGCCTGGTCTAACTTTTTCTCGCGGGTGACACATAATCATCCGGGCCGCGTCGTCTGGATGTTTTTTAATGTTGCCATCGCTTTGCTGTTAATGGAACTTGGCATTTATCAAACCATTGAAAGTATGCTTCAGGTATATTCAGTATTTGTTCTGGCCTGGCTCAGTTCTGTGGTGGCGGACTTAGTTATTAACAAACCGCTCGGAATCAGTCCTAAGCATATAGAATTTAAACGCTCTCATTTATACGATATTAACCCGGTTGGCGTAGGCTCTATGTTAATTGCCTCTGTAATTGGCTTTACCGCCCATTTTGGCTGGTATGGTGTCATGATAGAAGCATTTGCCTCTTATATCGCTTTTTTCCTGCCGTTTATTACAGTGCCTTTGATTGGTATATTAACTAAAGGAAAGTATTATCTGGTTAAAAGGGATCCCCACCCTATCGAAGACAATACAAGCTGCCATATTTGTGAAAATCAGTTTGAACAGGAAGATATGACATTTTGCCCGGCCTATGGCAAAGCAATTTGTTCATTGTGTTGTAGTTTAGATGTTCGCTGTGGCGACCAGTGCCGGGAGCATGCCACTTTATTTGCTCAGGCTCAGCACTTTTTTCAACGTTTTTTAACGACTCAGCTACTCAAAAAAATGAGTTCTCCGCTCGCTCAGTTTATTGGCTTTACTTTGTTATTAAGCTGCATCAGCGCCGGTATACTATTTTTGATTTATATGCAGGTACCGTCAACAGACATAGCGTTGAAAACCGTGTTTGGCGTTACTTTATTTAAAATATTTTTCTTATTGCTTATTATTATTGGCATTGTTAGCTGGCTGTTTATTCTGGCCCGAAGTAGTAACCGGCTGGCATTAAAAGAACTGCGCTTTCAAACCAAAACCCTGGCCAACGAAATTGATGCGCATGAGAGCACGGCTTTAGCCTTACAAAAAGCTAAAGAAGCAGCCGAATCAGCCAATCAGGCTAAAAGCCGATACTTGACGGGTTTAAGTCATGAATTACGCACCCCTTTAAATGTTTTACTGGGCTATGCACAACTGCTTAATCAGGATAAAGCCATTCCGGCCAAACAAAAAGAATCTATCAGCATTTTAAAACGCAATGGTGAGCATCTGGCTGATCTAATTGAAGGCTTATTGGAAATTTCCAAAATTGAAGCCGGCCGAATGCATTTACAACGCGATGAAATTCGAATTAAACCCTTTTTAAATCAACTGGCTGATATGTTCAGCATGCAGGCTAAAAACAAAGGTATAGAATTTAAATATATCCCGTGCGAATTTTTACCGGATGTAGTAGCCACCGATAAGCAAAGGTTCAGACAGATTTTGATCAACCTGTTATCTAATGCCATTAAATTTACCCAAAAAGGCTGCGTCAACTTTACCGTTAAATACCGGAATCAGGTTGCCCAGTTTATTGTTGAAGATTCAGGTATAGGCATTTCAGAAGAAGATCAAAAACACATATTTAAACCTTTTGAGCGAGTAAAAGACGCACAAATACAAGCAATCAGCGGCACAGGGCTTGGGTTAACCATATCAAAATCATTGGCTGAACTCATGGGCGGAGAAATCAGCCTGACCAGCGAGCTTGGCAAAGGCAGTTGCTTTAAGCTCAGCCTGATGCTCGCCAGAGTTAACTCAGCAACCCACGAAGCTGATTATAACCCGGCACAAGCTGTGGCTTATGACGGAGATAAAAAAACCATTCTGGTAGTCGATGATGATCCCAACCAAAGACGCCTGATGGAAGATTTTTTAAAACCTTTAGGCTTTAATCTGCAACTCGCGGAAAAGCCTTCAACAGCGTTAAATATACTGCAAAGCAATAAAATAGATTTAGTCTTAATGGATGTGACTATGCCGGAAATGAATGGCTGGCAATTAGCTAAAAAACTCAGAGAAAATAAGTATATAATGCCAATCATCATGGTCTCAGCTAATGCCAGAGATACCGAAAAAGATGAGCAAAATGCAGGTTACCATGATGATTACATGGCAAAACCCATACATATGGATAATTTACTTGGTAAAATCAGCCAGCAGCTAAATTTAGAATGGATGTATCAGTTTAATAATTGTGATAATGAAGCGGCCAAATCAATAGATAATACAGATCAGCCCGAACCAGAAGGCAAGATAAAACCAGAACCTAAGAAAGCTCAGTTACAAAGTTTAATGGCTCTGGCTGAAATTGGTTATTTATCCGGTTTTAAAGAAAAACTGGAAGAGCTCAAACAAAACTATCAATTTAAGCAAGTGCATCTTAATAAGCTCAATGAGCTGCTGCAAAGCTGTAACTTTAAGTTGATAACCGATTATTTACGCGAGTTAATTGATGAACAGCAAGATCAATAATGTAGTGTTAGTCGTAGATGATTCACCAGAATCACTCGGCATGCTCAATGTAGCCCTCAATACTGCGGGCTATACCGCTTTGGTTGCACTCAATGGTGTGCAGGCGCTGTCGATTGCCGAAAAAGTAGAGCCGGACATTGTATTAATGGATGCCATTATGCCTGAGTTAGACGGCTTTGAAACCTGCAAACGGTTTAAACATTTATTCCCATCTGTACCGGTTATTTTTATGACGGGATTAACGGATTCAGAAGATGTGGTAAAAGGGTTCGAAGCCGGTGGCGTCGATTATGTCACCAAACCCATTTCAACCGATGAAGTATTAGCAAGGATTAAAGCGCATTTAAATACCGCTAAGCTGGCGTTAAGTGCACAATCCGCCCTCGATCATGCTGGTAAAAATGTATTTTGTGTTGATAATCTAGGGCAACTTGCATGGGCGACACCACACGTTTATCAATTAGTTGAAGAAATATTTCCGCAGCAGGACTCGCCCTGGTTAGAGTTAGAGCCACTCATTAAAAACTGGCTGGCTGAAGGTGAGTTAAACCCGCTGACTTTAGAAAATATTCAACCTCAAGTGCAAGTTATGTATGAGCGAAAACAGGATGAGTTGCACCTGTTAAGACTCGCTAAAGCCGCAGTACAAAAAACCGCAAAAGACTTACAGGATGCACTGCCCATCACCAAGCGCGAAGCCGAAGTTTTATACTGGCTCTCTCAAGCCAAAACCAACTGGGAAATTTCACAAATACTCGAAATGAGCCCAAGAACCGCTAACAAACATTTAGAAATGGTGTTTAAAAAACTTGAAGTCGACAACCGCACCGCAGCCGCAGCTATTGCGATTCGGGTGCTGGAAGGGTAAACCACAGGCTTTTGTTCTGAATATTTCCCCGGCCTGATCTGAGCAGCCATTCCGGTTTTATTTAACCTCAATTCGGGATAAGTTATATTGTAAACAATAGAATTAAATAACGTTAGGTGTCTATGTGGTTTCTAAGGAGTCTTTTTTGCGCAGACAATGCAAATTCACACGCCAATAGTTAGCCTATTGCAAGTGAGTTTAACGCCCTCCCCGTGAAAAAAGGCCGTTTGCAACATATTTATTAAACCGAACTGAGGCTATTTAGCATACTTTTGACCCGATTCCCAAAATTAATAATCAAGTGTGCAGAATCCATATCAACACCTAGGTTTAATTAACTCGAGAGCTGTTTAAGATTAGTTTAAACAAACAATAAAAAATGCCGCTCACAAAGATGTAAACGGCACCTTTTATTAACTTGATTTATTATGGTCCAGTAAATCCATCAAAATCAAAGCTTGCATCAGGCGAATAATTTTCACTATATATTTCAGCGCCTTTATGTGTGCTATCTGAATCATCACCATCTGACTCAGTCCAGCTGTAATCTTCAAATAATATAACACTGGTAAATACGGTTTTACCGCCATAGGTAGATTCAGACTTTATATAAAGCTGCTCTTTACCAAGAATAGTTCCACCTTTAGTTTCAGAATAAGCCAGTTCTATTACATTAGTGCCAATATCGCTCACAGTTGCAAAATATTGCTCATCATCCGCAGTACCAAGTATTTCGTCATCACCATAAGTGGTTAACACTAAATCACTATTAGCACCAAAAACCAAGCGAGCATCATAAACATACCAAGTTACATTCTCCAAATCTGCTTTAGAGATCCCAGGAGAAGTCATTTGATTAGCACAATCAGCGATTACGGTATTATAGTCATCAATAGAATAGAAGGTTAACGGTTTATCATTAACATCATCCCAATCCGATTCTGTGCTACAAGTTAAATTACTCGTACCGTCACCTGATTGGTTAAAATAACTCGCATCCGTAGCATAAGTTTCATGATAAATTTCAGCGCCTTGATGAGTAGTGTCTTGATTGGTTTGATCTGACTCTTCCCAACTATAGTACTCCCATAAAACACGTGCATTATACACAGTAGTATTAGCCGATGTTGACTCAGATATAACGCGAACTAAATCACGACCAACAATGGCACCACCTTCCGTTTCAGAAAACGAGAATTGCATAACGTTAGCTGCATAATCATTAGCGACGACATAGAATGTTTCATCATCAGCCGTACCCAATATTCCATCGTCACCATAAGCTGTGATCACCCCATTCGTACCTGTTTCATCAAATGTAATAACTTCATCATCAACATACCAAGACAAGTTAGCTAAATCATTAACCGAAAAGTCAGGCAATGTTTGACTACTCGCACAATCAGCAATCACGGTATTAAAGTCATCAATAGAGTAAAAATCAGTTGGTTTACCTTCCTCATTGTTCCACGTCTCGTCCCAACCTGATTCGGTTGCACAGCTAAGCTCTGCTGTGCCGCCACCAGTTTCATCGCCAATTTGTTTGCGATAGTCAGTAGAATGGAACTGACCTGTTGCTGGTTCAATTGCATAAACGCGTACTAATAAGGTGTAATTAGTCTCATCAAAATTGACGTCGTTGGTAATTAATTCAACTAGCGATGTCGTTTCAAGTTCAGTACTTGTAGCATCGTGACTAATCGCTTCATCTTCAATATCGTAATAATTACCTTGATTGTCGTACATTTCAATACGAATAGAATCAATCACGGTACCAGGTTGCACAACCCAAGACACCGTTAAGTCTGTGTTAGGGTCAAAGTTATTAATTGCATTGATACTTGCCGTTGTTAGTGCCGGATATAATCCACTAGTTTTTGGCAAGAATAATAAGTTTCTATCAAAGCTAACCACGGCTTGATCAGATGGAATATTGGGTTGATTAGGTACTGAAATATCTAAAGCTTCGGTATACAACTTGTAGCGAATAATATCACCCACTTCAAAGATGCTCGGATCCACTTCACCCTCAGTACTACCGAAGTTAGCATAATCACCGGTATATTCTTGCAGTGTTTGGTTATAAACCGATAACTCACCAGCGCCATTGTACATTGAGTTGCCAAAATACACTGTGTCTTTAACTGTGCCATCATTAGCATCTATGATTTCCATAGTGGCTGACGCGATAGGAGCATCGTTAACCGTACCGTTATTGGAAAAGTCATTATCATAAAAAGAAGCATTTAACCCACAACCACCTGTGTTAGTATCCGTTCCATCATAATCATTACAATGAAAGGTTAAGGTGTCAGCTTCGACAATGAGTTGATTACCTAATAACTGCCAACCTAAATCACCATTTTTAGCCACTTGCCATGTTTCAGGTTCAAGTTCAGTCATGCCATTAAAGGTTACATTAAAGTCAACAGTAGCTGTACCTGCATCTGTATCTAAATCGCGCACTGAGACGCTTGAAAACTTCAGACCAACTAAACTAGGATCGGTTATAATATCAGTTAAAAATTGTGCTCTGCTTTGATCTTCATGTAAAAAGTTTGCAGCTAAGAAACGCTCAAGGTTTGCAGCTGTCGGTAAGCCATCAGCAAAACTAGCTCCAAACATTTCAAATAAGTTTGCAATAGCAATTGTTTCGTTAACCATTGCAGTTAAGGCTCCACTATCTGCTACTTCAATTTTTATTGAAGGATCTTCATCAGCTGTGAAGTCATCTTCAATACTCGAGCTATCAATTAAATTGGTAATAGTCGCTATATTACTTTCTGTATCTGTTTCAATTTGAATGACATCTAAGGCAGCGTCTAAACCTGAATGATCGGCACTAAAGCTAGTATTTAATAAATTGATCGCTGTATCTAAACCAAGAGCGGTAAATACATCTTGCAGTTTTGCTTGCAACGCATCTTCTTGAGCTGCTAGCTCATCACTTTCTAATGGTATGACCGTATCCGCTTCAAAGAAGCTTTCTGCCAACTCTTTAGCAGTGTTAGCAACAATTAAGTCGGTAAAAGGCGTAATATTAACCGCGCCTTCATTATTAGCAGCTTCTGCATAAGAGTGAAGTTTGTAAACTTTGCCACCAACCGTACCTTCGGCACGTAGCCTAAAGGGTGGAGTCATTCCTGTTACATCAACGTTATAACTACCGTCAGCTTCTATTACTTCAGACTTAGTTGCGCCAAGCGAATCTTTTACGGTTACAGTACCAACAATAGCTGCACCGGCGGCAGCTGTCCCGCTTAAAGTTGGTACGACCACAGTAACAATACGCGTAGCAGTTGCTTCATTACCTGCGGTATCAGTTGCTGTGTAGGTGACCGTATAAGATCCAGCCATTGATTCATCAATATCATCAGTGCTAGATACCATTATTGAGCTGTCAACATCATCCGTCGCAATCGCACCTGCATCAGTGTATGTGTCACCTATGAATATTTCAGCATTACCATCAATAACCGTAATTGTTGGTGCAGTCACGTCAACCACATTAACCGTTCGAGTTGCGGTAGCTTCATTACCAGCAGCATCAATTGCACTATAGGTTATGGTATATGAACCAATTGTTGAACTATCAACAGAGCCAGTGGTTGTTACTGAAACACTACCGTCAACATCATCAGAAGCGGTAGCACCAGCATCGGAATAGGTTTGGTTATAGGCTAGAGATACTGTACTTTCACCATTAAGAGAAATAACCGTAATTGTTGGTGCAGTCACGTCAACCACATTAACCGTTCGAGTTGTGGAAGCTTCATTACCAGCAGCATCAATTGCACTATAGGTTATGGTATATGAACCAATTGTTGAACTATCAACAGAGCCTGTGGTTGTTACTGAAACACTGCCGTCAACATCATCTGAAGCGCTAGCACCAGCATCGGTATAGGTTTGGTTATAAGCTAGAGACACAGTACTTTCACCATTAAGAGAAATAACCGGTGCATTTTTGTCTTCATCACTACCATCACTATCATCGCTACCTCCACTGCCACATGCAGACAAAACCAAGCTTGATGAGAGTAGTGTGATCAATAGGTGATTAGTTTTATTATTCAGTCGATATGACGATTTAAAGCTCATAAGTTGAATTCCTTATTAAGTTTACCTTCTTTTTATGCCAAATAATTTGAACTCAATAATAATAGGAAACATTATTCAAACGTACAAACCCGCATCATAAGGTGCAATTGCCAAATAGTAGTTCTAAACAAAAAGCTAAAAAGCCTGACAACTTCAATCAATAAAAATCGTGCTTACCCAAAATCAATCAAAAAAACTTGAAAACGACAACATTTAAGTAATATTATATTAACCTTTATTAATCAGGGATGATGGTTGAAAGGGTTTAATTAGTCAGTAGTTCTCTGATCTTTATTTGTAACAAAAAGGATATTTATGAAACCCAAGATGGTAAAAACTTTCCTGTCTGTCAGTATCTTATCGGCCTCTTTAGCTGCCTGTCAGAACGCTGAAATACAAGCACCAACCTCAGCAAAACAAAGCACAACTCAACAAAAAGCAGATGCCTTGCCGGCTGAATATGTTAAACAAGATGTGTTTATTAAAAACGTGCAGGATAAACGTCAGTATAAATATCTCACTTTAGAAAATGGTCTTCGTGTTGCTTTAGTATCCGATCCAGAACTTAAAACCGCAGCCGCAGCGTTAACGGTTGGTGTTGGTTCATATCAGGATCCGGATAACTTTTTAGGTTTGGCGCATTATTTAGAGCATATGATTTATCAAAGCTCTAAAAAATATCCGGCTGAAAATGACTTTATGAAGTTTATTTCTGCCAATGCCGGTGGCGGAAATGCATCCACCAGCGCAACCAGCACTAATTATTATTTTCGAGTTAATGCAGATGCCTTTGATGGTGCATTGGACAGGCTCGGCGCTGCAATTGCAGAACCTGTATTTGATCCGGATTTTAGTGAAAGAGAACGCCAGGCAGTCAATTCAGAATGGAGCCGCAACTTAAATAACCCGGGTTACGATATATATGCCGCCAGTCAACAACTGTTAAACCCGGCACATCCGGGTAGCCGTTTTTACATAGGCAATCTGGTTACACTCAAAGATCAACCCGGAAAAACCTTAAATCAGGCTTTATGGGATTATTATAATCAGTACTATTCAGCCAATATTATGACCTTGACTCTGATCGGCAAAGACTCAGTCGATGAGCTCGCGGCTAAAGCCAAAACCTACTTTTCAGCAATTAAGAATAAGCAAATCGAACGCCCGGGTATTAAGGTTGATGCTTTCACCCAAGCGCAACTTGGCAAAGAAATTAACGTCAAGATACCGCAGGATACCAATTTCCTGAGACTTCAGATTGCACTGGAACACTCAGAACATAGTAAATACTCACACGCGGGTAAGTTTATATTGAGACAACTCAACCGACATGATAAAACCGCTTTATTGGGTAGTTTATTAGCAGCGGGTTACACACAAGATGCTGGCTGTAGCTATGAAGAAAAAGCATATGGCGTGCAAGATATGGTGCATTGCCATTTCAACTTAACCGAAAAAGGCGATGCCAATAAACAAGGCGTCATAACTGCATTTTTCAATTATATAGACTTGCTCAAAACTCAGGGTGTTACGGCAGAATATATTGCAGAGTACGAGCATATTTTGCAAAACCAACGCCAGCGCTTCAGCGATAACCAGCCTTTGCAATTTGCGGTTAAACTTTCAAACGTATTACAGGAACACAAACCTGAATATGCGCTATTGCCGAATCAGTATTATAAAGGCTTTGATAAAGAGCGCGTTGAGCAAATACTTGCACAGATAACAGCTGACAATATGATTGTTAAACATATAGGTAAAGATGTAGCAGCAGATATGCCAATTCCTTATGCCAAACATACCTATTCTGTCAAAGCATTAGCACCTTATAAGCCAGTTGAAAATCTCGCTTTCACACTGCAAATACCGCCAGCTGAAGTTGCAACAACCAAGCAACCTGAGCTCATCACAAAAGCAGCTGAGATAAACTACCCTAAACCGACTCAAATTCTGAATCAGGATGGTGTAACTGCCCACCTTGCTACCAGCCAGCATTTTGCAGAAGAAAACAAGGCAATCACCGCAGTTTATTTTGAGTCACCAGCTACTGCTGCATCTGCCAAAAACATGTTGTTAAATCATATGGTAAGCAATCTGTTTCAAAAACAAACCCTGCTGCTAAGCGAAAATGCCAAACTGATGGACGCAGTTAATTTAAATGTCAGAGGCACAGCAACCAGCTTTAGCTATTTTTTAATTGATGGCAAACTTGAACATCAGAAAAAATATTTCACCGAGGTTCTGGCCGAGTTCCGCGATTTAAAAATCGATCAGCAAAAATTCGATAATCTTAAAACAGACTTTATCAAAAGCTACAAAGATAAAGACAAAGCAGCGCCATCAGCACAAGCATTTGACCGTTTCCGCGAAATTTATAAATTGTTTGCAGAAATATATACGGTTGACGAAAAGCTGGCTGCACTTGAAACCATGACGTTAGCAGACTTAAAAGCCTTTCACCAAACCTTACTTAAAGGCCAGTTACAGATTTATTCAATGAGCAATATGAATAAACAGCAACTGACGGAACTGGCAATGACAGGGAGAAACATTCTTGGAAAAACAACTCAAACCGAGATGGATTACAGCTCTGATTATAAGCCTAAAATAGGTAAAAAAATCAATGTTACAAAATCAATGCCAGCAAATGATGTGCTGCTATATGTGGGGTTTGTCTCGCCTGATAAGACTCAAAAAACTAAAACCAATCTGGCCGTTTTAAACCGCTTTATGGGCCCGGCTATATTCAATGAATTAAGAACCAAACAACAACTGGGTTATGGTGTTCATAGTTTTAATTCAGAAGTTCATAACTATGCGACACAAGGCTTTTTAATTCAAAGCAATAATACGGACTTAAATCAGGTTTATAATAAGGTACTGAGTTTTGTTCAGGATTATAAAGCAGAACTGGAGCAATTAAACGACGAGCAGATTGCACAAAGCATTGATGCAATAGTTAAAAACATCAAGGATAAACCAAGCAACTTAAAAGCTGAGTTTAGCCAGTATCAATATGAGTGGCGCGATCACAAGTGGGCATTTGATAATAAAGAAAAGTTTTTGGCCGCACTACAAAATGTAAACAAAGCCAGCTTAATCAAAACCTACAATGAGTTGTTGCTTGAAGGCAAACACGAGCAGTTTGCCATTCAGTACCGCGGTGAAAATTTTAAAGATACTGATTTTGCAAAATTAAAATCTTTATCTGAAGTTGAATCTCAAGGTCAGCAAACAGCGGCTAGGTAAAACGGTATGCGGATCTATGCAGGTCTAAAAGAAATTTAGACCTGCTATCAAACTTGTCGCATTTCCATAAAATATTGATTGATTGTCTCATCTATGTAGACGCGAAGCTTGCTCGCGTTTCCATTGAATTCTACAGGATTAAATAACCTATTTATTCGTTGTAGATCGCTAAAACTAATTTGCAAAATCAAGAAACTGAAAAGCCAAAAAGCAAAGATTGAACAAATGGCAAAATAGAGTACATATATGATTAGAGCTATTATTTTAGGAGTTATGTTTTGCGTAATTAGCTTTCTTTTAATCTGGCTTTATCCGGAGACGCCTCAACAAACACTGCAATCTAACACTCATATTTCAAACAAGGCACAATCGAGTAATCCAAAACCGTTCGAGCCGGAAAAAATAAATAAAACTGATAACTTACACAAAAGTAAAATTTCAAGCTCAGAAGCCTCCCTAACTCATACTGAGCCCGCTCTCCGCCCAATACAGCAAGAGGCTCAATCATTGCTGGAACAAGAGCCACCACAAATTTCAGCCCCATCCAGCCCAATAGCTAAACTTTACCCTAACGTTAGGCGTATTTGGTATGACAACAATGACTTTTTACATGGTGACTTCAATAGCAAACAAGCGACTGAATTAACTAAAAAAATTATAGAAGTAGCGCCTATACTTTTTCCAAATTACGAATTACTTTACGCTAAATGTAACACCTTAGCCTGTGAGATTGATTACAAACCGGTCGAAACGACTGATTTTGAAAGTGTCGAGTGGCAAAAACAAAGCAAATTTTTCTTACCAAACATTCTCAATTATTTAGGCTTTAAAACTAAAAATATTTATAACATGGGCATTTCGCCCAATGAAGACTTTTTAAATTCAGGCCCGCTAAGAAAACATGGCTATCCGGAAATGCTTTATTCAAATTACAGCCGGTATTTTAAATAAACAGCTTTAAGCCTTGCCTTTCAAATAAACACAAAACCAAAGTTCCAATTTATATTGCCGTTTTGAACTGATTGCAAATGTGTATGACCATGAAAGTCGAATTGAATTTAACTGTTCCTAAATAGTGAGTTGATTAAACCCATTATTCAACTCATAATATGAGTCGAATAATAAATTTATTTGCATCATTGAGGTTGAAATGTGGATTTGGCAACATGAAAGCTGGCCTGATTTTTTTTGGGATGACGAACAAATTGAGCCGCTTTTACGAGAGGTCAGGTTAAATCAGGGGATTTTACTGGGAAAAGCCGGCGCACAATCGCAAGATCAACAGCAAACTTTACTCGATACTTTACTGGCGAATATTGTGCATTCGAGCGCCATTGAAGGTGAAAAGCTCAACGCATTCTCAGTTCGTTCATCGCTTGCCAATAAACTTGGATTAACTCAGCAGCATCCTTTTCCAACCACAAAACAAACGGATGGTCTGGCTGAAATCATGCTGGATGCGGTGCAAAACTTAAATGAACCTTTGTCGCTTGAACGTATTTTGCATTGGCATGAAAAGCTTTTTCCTGATGGTTATACTTTATTTAATCCGGTTGCGGGTGGCCATTTACGTGACAATGATCCTATGCAAGTTGTATCCGGCCGCCTTGATAATCCAACGGTCCATTTTGAGGCCCCTGGCAGAGAAAATTTAGATAATGAACTTGAACAATTTATAGCTTGGTTTAATACATCAAAAGATGATTATAAATTAGATCCGCTGTTACGTGCGGCGATTAGTCATTTTTGGTTTGTAACTCTGCATCCACTGGATGATGGCAACGGGCGGATCACTCGATTAATTACCGATTTAGCTTTGGCACAAGCGGAGCAACAGTCAGTTCGGTTTTATGCTATGTCGGTAGAAATCTTAAAAAACCGAAAAAGTTATTACGAAATTTTAGAACAAAGCCAGAAAGGTGATTTAAATATCACGAGCTGGCTTAAGTGGTTTTTAAACACATTAAATCAAACTTTTTCAGGAGTGCTAAGTCAGTTAGAAAAAGCCGTGTTTAAAACCAATTTTTGGCGACGATTTGACCAAAACCAAATAAATGCTGAGCAAGTTAAAGTTTTAAACCGAATGCTGGATGGTGATTTTGAAAAAGGGATTAATACCAGTCAATATCAGAAAGTGGCTAAAGTGAGTCGTGCAACAGCAACCCGCCATTTAACCAATTTGGCAGAATTAGGGTATTTGCAAAAATCGGATGCGGGTGGGCGCAGCACAAGGTATTTTTTAGATAAAGAGTATTGAGTGCATTAGGAATAATGCCTGCTTTTATCTCAGCCTAAGACTGAATTAGTCAAGGTAAAACAACCCGATATTTTAAATAAACTGTTTTAAGCCTTGCCTATCCAATAAATAAATACAATACCTAAGGTATTATGTATAGCATGAATTCAAAAGCATACATAAATACCCATTGCTACCAAGCGTTTACACCAGTATAAAAAGCATGAACATTAAAAACAGCGGCTAAAAATATCTTCATTCCACATATATAGGTAGAAACTCAATAATTTAACCAATTTAAACCAATAGCAAACCTGTCCCAAGGTACAGTTCCAGCAAGTCGTACCAGTGTTTATTATATGCCTTTGTTTAATCTACCATTTAAACAAAGGATTATAAATAAACTAAACAGGGACAAGAATGACACACAAAATATTATTTCTTATCAGTATTCTTCTGACAAATTTTTCATATGCAAACCAACAAGCAAAAACAGATAATATAACCACTTCTTATTACTTTGCGCTAAGGGGTGAACCCAAATATACAGAAAATTTTAAGCACTGGGATTACGTGAACCCTAATGCACCAAAGGCAGGTAATATCACTTATAGTAAAATTGGTAGCTTTAATAATTTCAACAATTTCGCCCAGCGAGGAGTAGCCCCCAGTTTAATTAAAGAATTGTTATTTGATACTTTAATGGTTTCTAATCAAGATGAGCTCTTGGTTTATTACCCCCTAATAGCTAAACAAGTTAGTTATTCTGATGATTATTCTTGGGTCATTTTTGATATTAATGAAAATGCTAAATTTCATGATGGTTCATCGGTTACTGCACAAGACGTTGCATTCAGTTATAACTTGTTTTTTGAACAAGGTGGCATGCAATTTAAAAAGTTATTTGATGGTGTATCAGTTGAAGTCATTAATAGTTTAAAAGTTAAGTTTACATTGGCTAATCCAGATAAAGCATTGGCAGTAAATTTATGTAGCTTAACGGTCCTACCTCAGCATTATTATCAAGATATAAAATTTGAAGAACCTTTCTCAACGCCACCAATGACCAGTGGTCCATATCAAGTTCAATCTTACGAAATGGGACATTATATTGTATATCAGCGTAACCCTGACTATTGGGCAGCTGAATTACCCGTCAATAAAGGTCGCTTTAATTTTGAACAAATCCGAGTTGAATATTATTTAGATGAAACTGTGTTAATGGAAGCATTTAAAAAAGGTGAATTTGATTTAAAACAGGAAAAAAATTCAAAAAACTGGCGTACACAATATGCAGGTGAACAGTTTGATACAGGGCAGATCATTGCTGAAGAAATTCAGCATCAAATACCAAGTGGGAATGCCGCATTTATTTTTAATTTAAATCAACCTCAGTTTAAAAATGTAAAAATCAGACAAGCACTCAATTTGTTATTTGATTTTGAATGGACAAATAAAAACTATTTCTACGGCGAGTATGAGCGTAATAATAGCTATTTTATGAACTCAAAATATGGCTCATCCGGCTTACCTCAAGGTAAAGAGCTCGCTATTTTAAAACAATTTAAAAATCAGTTGCCGGAAGAATTGTTCACTGCACCATTTACAGTCAATCAAACCGATGGAACAGGTAATATTCGACCAGAATTAAGCAAAGCGCTCAAATTATTTAAGCAAGCTGGCTATCAGTTGAAGGACAATCAGCTTGTCAATGAAAACGGTGAACAATTTACATTTGAATTATTAATTTATAAGCCGTCTGATGAAAGGTACTCAATTGCGTTTCAACAAAATATAGCTCGAATCGGCGCAGAAATGAAAATTAAACTGGTTTCAGATGTTGCTCAATATGTGAATAGAGTACGAACTAAAGACTACGATATGATCATTCAAAGGTTTGCTGGTTTTCCTAAAGAGATGATTAAATTTCAATGGCATAGTGAGCAATTAGACTCGCATTATAACTGGGTTAGCGCCAACAATCCGGTTGTCGATCAATTGGTCGATGGTGTTATTGCTAATTTAGGTAACGAAGAGGCATTGGTTCCCTATATGCGAGCTCTAGACAGAGTTTTATTGTGGAATTATTACTCCATTCCTCAATGGCATTTATCCAAATATAGAGTCGCTTACTGGAATAAATTTTCGCGGCCGCAAAAACTACCCAAATTTGGCTTTGGTGGTCTGCTAAGTGATACATGGTGGTACGACGTTCAAAAAGCAAGTTTATTGAAAAGTAACCAAAATAACTGGCTGGTAAAACAAACAGTGTCTCAAATCCCGGAAAAACAACAATAAACAAGGAATAAATATGAGTGCAATACACGAAGTCAACTTCAGCGCGGTTGAAATGCAGCAAACTCAATTATTATGGGCCGATGAGTCACTAACTCAGGCTTACAACCGCGAGCAAATCCGGCAAATGTTTTCATTGCAAGTTGCTCAATCAGAGCCAGAATACAAACAAATTATGACAGCTGAATGTTATGGCGGCATTGGCGTGGGTGACAATGGAGGCGGTGTACGTTGTGGTAATATTCATGGCTATCAAATTAAAGGCATAGGTCAAAATTTATTAGTCGGCAAAGCTGAAGATTTATGGCATAGCTATGGCGGCCTAAGTGCAGTAGATGCCATTTACGAAGCCATTTATTCGCGGGTTTTAAACCAATATATGCCGTTGGGTGCTGCCAAAATTCATGCGGTATTATTAACTGAACCAGATGCTGCATACGAGCCGGGCTGTCGGGATACAGAAAAAGGCTGGGGTGCACTCATGGTTCGGGAGATTTGTACTCGGCCGGCTCACTATTTAAGAGCGCCGCTTTATCAACCAAGAGGTGAATATCGCAGCCAACTATTAACTGATGTTGCCCGAACTCGCAGAGTAAATAAACAGCTAAAAAATAAATTTGCCAGCACCAATGATTTTATAAAGTATTTTGGTTCGTTTTTAATGAATAGCGCGAATCAGTTTGCGTTCGCCAGAATAGCCAGAATATTTCATGGTTCAATTAGTCCATCTAATATTTGTTACGATGGACGCTGGTTGGATTTAACCAATACCACATTTGTTAAAACCAATGAAAACACCGCTGGTTATTTACGTCATTTACCTTCATTTTATGAAGAGCCACAAATGGTTTTTCGCATCACTCATGAAGTCATTGCCACTTATTTAAAATACAATCAAATACCGCTTAATCCAACACCATTATTAAACTACTATCAGGAACAACTCCAAGCTTTCCAGTATCATCATTATTCTTTTATTTTTGGTTTAGAATCAGGTGCATTTAGTGGTTTAAAAGAGCTGGTTGATTTTACAGCACTTTATCAGCCTTATCAGATAATCAGCAATAATTTTAATACTCGATTAAACCGTTGGCCAGACACTTTTAACCCACAAGACAGCACATTATTATTGATAGAAGCCGCTTTTTTAGCTTTAACAAATACCGATAGTTTGCTTAATCAAAGCAAACAAATTTTAATTGAAAAGTTGACCTGCTCAGAGCAAATCAGTCAAGATTTTTTGTCCGCGTTTAAACAAGCAATGTATCAATTATTTTTGCAATCAGGTGATACTCATTATGCTCATTTTTGCCAACAAATTTTAATTACCGCTTTAAAACGACTGATCATTCCGGCGTATTTTTATAAAGGCAGGCTGGAACCCAAAACCAAAGATTTACTCGCAAGCAATCAAATAGCGAATGTAGCTCGTTTTATTGAAGAATCAATGACTATCACAAACTGGGCTTTTAGCAGTGCAGAGCATGATAATGTCATTATATTCCAATCTACACTATGTGAATTGACTTGGGATAAAACGCAGCATTTCATTTTATATAAAACTCAACAGGAAGAACAAACTTTTAGTTCATTTAAAGCCTGTCATCACTTTATTCAAACCCAAAAAACTGAAATTTGGCAGATACAGGATTTTGACTTTTCCTTTTATCTTAATACATTATTTGAGCTTTTGGTTGTGTTAGAGGACAATACCCAATGATTACCAAAGAACAAGGCGAACAACTTTTTTTAAAAGCACTGAATTTACGTTTATCCAATACAGGCTCAATTAACCAGGCTGAATTTGCTAATATTCAAAAGTCTTGCATGCAGAATAAAATTCACTTTATTCAAAATGAACTTAAGCGAGATATTGGCTACATTTGCTGGGCAGATATAAATAAAGAATCATTTTTAAATTTAACTAAATTTGCTTTACCTCCACAATTTTCTTATGAATGGGACGAAGGCAAAATCTTGTTATTACTCGATATTTATTTTCCCAAAAACTATCCGGTCCGAAAAATATTAGAAGCGTTAAAAACTAAATTTCCCAAAAGAAGATTAGTTTTATTTAATAAAAAAGGTTCAGTGCGGGTTTATAAAAAGTGGAATAATAGGTATGTCCGACTACAAATAACATAGTTTAGTGACTATTGGTAGTATCGAGTATATCCTGAGTAAAGCATCTCATTATAGCCACCAACGCGCTTCGGACCTGAATACAAATGATCTTGATTTGGGGAAATCACCATATTATAGGCGTTATTAGTTTTTAAGCCCAAGCTTTTTAAAATTGAAGGTAATATGAATTGTATTAGCTCAGACTTGATCTGACAGTTACCCGTTTTTTAATCAGTGACTGTCAGTTTAGATTTGAGCTAAATTCTTTTCAGCCCAAATTCGTTTCCCATCTAATAATGTTTCACGCGGTGTTCTACCACAACACATTTTTCCCTGATGAGTTCGCTCATT
>CAJXMO010000021.1 GCA_913056495.1 uncultured Alteromonadaceae bacterium
GTCGAATGATCGGATCATGGAACGAGCTTTAAGTTCCTTTAAATTAATACTTTCTTATCCGAAGCTCAGGTTAATTAATCAATACAGCACTTTTTATTCAAGTTTAAACAACGCAAGCGTCTTCAAAGGCTGATGTCTTTTGTTGTGATTCAATCGCTAAGGACTCTCGATATTCTGTAGCCTCGGCTTTCATTGTCCAATGAATATTGGTAATGCCAGCATGTTCGACAGCTTGCTTAACTTCACTCAGAGATATGTTAAAAAACTCTTTACGTGGGTTGACCTTATTAACTGACCGCAACATGAATTTTTGGTGTAGTTCTTTTTCGAGGTTAGGCGCATTATCACTATATATCATTGCGTGAACATCAAAAGAAAATGGAACTGAAGCATCCCCTAATTCTTTGACTCTATCCATTGGTTCTAGTCTCCTAGTCATGCCGATTTTAAATATTTTTTCTCCAAAGCTTCCTATATTGCTTATGATATAAACATGCCCTCGTTTTGTTTGTTGAGCCATTGATATAGCTCTTAAACCTTTTTCTTCGGCTTCTTTGAGTTTAGCTTCTAATTCTAGTAGCTGGTTTTCATAGGCCGCTTTTTGATCATCGCTTGCATCTTTAAGCTCTTTTCTAGCTTGCTCTAATGCTTTTTGTAAGAGACGTTCTTCTTTTTCTGCTTCTTTCTTTGCTTTTTCCATTTCTCGAATCGCTCTTTCTTCTTCTCTAATCTGAGCTTTAATGGCAGCTTGTTCTTCTTTTTCGATTTTTCTAAGTTCAAACGCAGCCACTGCCCATTTTAATTCAGTAAGGCGAGCTTCTAAGTATTCTTGGTTTATACGTGCGTTCCTGAAAGGTTGGCCGTTATGATTTACTAATGCAAATGCATCCTCAATTTCTTGCTTTATCTTACCGTAATTATCATGTTTAACTTTTGATAGGGCACTATCGACTTTACCGTTGAATGCGTCCACAGCAAAATGGATCGCATACATCCTTCTATGATTTTCTACATAATCGCATTCAGCGGCATGACCTTCTTTAACGAGTGCTCTTATTCTTTTGCGCGCAGTTTTTAGCTCTTCTCCTGCTTCTTTATGACTGAATTCGTCAGCTAAGTCATCCAGAATATTATGATTGGGTATGATATAGTCGTCTTTATATCCATTGATCGTATTTTTCATTGCTTGGATAGCAGCTTCATATAAGTCCGCTTTTTCCTTTGCCTCATACGCATCACCAGCTATTTCTTTTGCTTTGTGCTCTGCAAATGAAAGTGTTTTTTCGGCTTCTTCCCTAGCATCAGACTTGATTTGAACTGCTTTGTCTTTTGACTGAGTTAACCTTTCATTGATATCGGCACGAATAGATTTAGCTTCAACATTTGCTAAGTCAATAATGTTGTTTGCTTTTTCTTTAGCGTTGTTTTCTATTTCTTTGGCCTTTGAATTAGCTGAATTTAAAATAGAATCTGCCTGTGTACGAATACGCTCAGAGTCATCCAAATTTAGGTTCGCTGATTTTATTATTTCTTCACAGTGACGTTCAATATCAGTAATCGGCTCATACTTTTTATTTAATTCTTCAACTTTAGCGTGATTGGATTTAAGTTCATTTTCGAGATAGGTAAGTTGAGTTTGTTTATCTAAGATTTTCTTTCTTAAATACTGCTTCTGCTTTCTTGCCCTTAGGTAATAGCCGAGAAATAATATAATCGGAACAAAGTAGAATGCTAGAAAAAGTAGTTCAGTTATTTGAAAGTTCTTGTAATCCATATGTATCCATTTTATTTCCGTTTGATAAAAATATAGCCTCTGAGTAAATAGGCTCCAATTTGTCGTCAAGCGTTTTGCTATACTAACTGCACTTTATTTCACGGCTTCTCGCCAATATAGAACTCTGTCATTGCCTCGGTATAACCCCCATATGAGTTCGGAATTAATTTGAGTATCCAGCGTATTATCTGCATTCCAGTCATGTTGAAGATAAGGAACCTGGGTTAAATCAATTTGATTACTGAGGGTGCCTGAATTGCCAGCTCCCGGTGCATTAAAATTAAATATAAAATAGCCATTTTGGCTTTCTACATCGGCGGCCGATGTGAGTGGCGCTGATAAACTAGTTGTTTTATTGGTATTCAGGCTATAGCTGTTTTGCCAATTATCACCTGAGTTGTGACTGCTGCCGCCAAAGGTGAAGGCGTCACTGGTGAGTTGCGTTTGACTATCGTCTGTAGCAGTTACCCAGCCAGATGCCGAATAAGTTTGAATATATACCGGCAGAGTTAATGCGTCGGTTTCGGGGCCAAAATTATTGTCAGTGACTAAACGGCCGGAGCGGATACTGGCTGAGTCGGGTGAAATACTTTTGTCTTGCTGATTGGTGATTTGATTCAGGCTGGCATCAACAAAAAATTCAGCATTAAAAGTTAAACGGATATCGGATTCAAAAGGCAGTAGCTCAGAGTTTGCAGCGGTTTTGGTGTAGCTTAGAGTATCATCCGGTGATAATTGATAAATGTAGCTGCCGTCATTGTTAGCCGTTAAAGTGCCGTTTTTAAAATCAACCGTTATTGTTTTACCCTCGGCGCTGCTTGCAGATAGCTGGCCGGGATCAAAAGCCAGATTGGCTGTATTGAGTGCCGGGGAATAATTATATAAGGTTTCACCCAGCGCATTTTCTGCCAGTATCTGCACTTTAGGAACGGTTTGATATGAAAAGTTCTGACCTAAATAGTTGTACCAGTTAATGCCTGAATTGATGACTTCTTCAAACTGACCTTGTATCCGGCCATCCGTAAAACCAGAGGGCAGGGTATCAGAAGCCTGGTAAACCGCTAAATTATCCGGAATAAACAGACCTAAATCCAGTGTATTTGAGATGACCGATAAGCCGGAAGATAGATAATCCGCATCTTGCACAGTTAACTGAAAGCGGCCAACTTCGTTAATTTGGGCTTGAGTAAATTCAAATCGTCCACTGCTAAAGCTTATATTGTCAGCGGCTTGAAAATTGGCACTGCCGATAGCAGCTGAGCTGAGTGACGAACCGGATGCGTTGTAACTAAATACGGCTTCTTGGCCAGTGTAGCTGGCACCGGTAGGTACTTCTCTTGCTAGTTTAAGTTGTACATTGTCTGGCTGATAATTAGGTGTCGGGCTGCCGTCACTGCACTGAGCCTGTAACTGATAGCTAAAGTGAGTGGCGGCTATCTGGTGTTGGGTATTGCTGGCCGTTAGTGCAAACTCAGCCGGCGCTAAAGTTAACTGGCCGGTGCCCGTTGCCAGAATATTTTCAGGATCCGATGCTGTGATACTGATAGTGCCTGCATCGGCATAATTAACGGCCAGACTGGCCTGTGCACTACTGTTAAAGCTGAGCGTTGTTGTTTGTGAAACGCCTGCTGTGTATAAGGTGTTATTTAAACTGGCTTGAGTATTTTCAGGGTTATTTGCCGGGCTGGCATAACTGAAAGATAAATTGACAGATTTATTGCCTTGCCATGCTGGCGCACAGTTTAAGGATTGATCGGATTTTAATGCCTGAATATTTAAGCTGAGATCAGCGCAGCTGCGGCCACTGGCCTGGCTGACAAATAATCCTGAATCACTGAACTGGATTTCACAGTTGCTCGCATTACCTGAGTTATCTTTGCAAATGACACCGGCGTTGGGTGAGAGCGCACTCAGGTTCAGGCTGACAGCTTGTTCACCCGCCTGAGTAAAATTGCTTGTTTTACTACCGGTAAAGGCATCTGCGTTTATTATACTTGTCGTGCCGGAAATGACTTTATTTAATGTGGCGCTGGCTTGCTCTGTGGCTATCTGAGTGCAACTCGCATCAAGACAGGTTTTAACGCTCACCTCTGCGCCAATGCAGCTTAGCGCTGTTGTTGGGTGAATAATTTCGTAATGATCAATCTGTTCCGGATTATTGGTATAACCGACAGTGCTTTCGCAATCACTGCTCCACATAAGTTTATCTATTTCACCGTCTTCAATTGCGCAAGCTGTTGCTTTGTTTCCGGGTGGTTCAATCAAAGTTGATGCTTGCGGGGATTGAGTTAAACAGTCATCCCATTCATTTTCGTTACCTTCACCCTGTTGATATTTGAGGTAATGAACCAGTTTGCCTTCATCATCTACCAGCAGGATTTCCTGAAAATTGTTATGCCAGTCGACTTCTTCTTTTAAAAATAAATGGGTGATTGGTGGCGAGGTATAGCCGTTGCCGCCATCCGTAAAAACCAGATATTGACCTTGTTCAAAATATTTATCCGAATTGAATAATTCAAACTCAAACTGACTGCCTTTTTTGGCGCCGTGCGCCTTAATTTTCCAGCCTTTCAGATTAATGCCGTCAGGCGTATTGTTTGTATATAGCTCAATCCAGTTTTTATTGCTTTCAACATGAAATTCATTAATCGTTACTTTGGATATATTGTCACTTTCCGCCGGGCAGGAAGCCATGCCTGAAGAGGTAGTACACATATCTCCAAAGTCGACCTGAGTTGGATCGCCTGAATATTCCACTATCGCATTTCCACGCACGGTCAGGTTGCCAACTGACATTCGGCCAGTAAAAACGGCATCATTATCCAGAACGACTCTACCTTGATTTGCCTGACTATCAACATATAAAAAGGAAGTGACTTTGGCGCTGGAAGTCATATTAAAACTGTTGCCGGGGAGTTCTCCGTGGACATATAAAATCATATTATTTGCCGAACCATCAGCGTTGATTTTACTATCATTATTGACGGTTAGCGCGTTTTTTACATGAATCTTTACAGCGCCAGAACCAGAACTTTGATCGACAGTAATTGTGCCATTAGCCATGTTAAGGCTATTAAAAAAATAGTCTCCCGGTGGGAGAATTAAATGTGCTCCTTCATCAAATTTAACATCGCCAAATCGGTATTTTGAGTTCACTTCTGAGACTTTATAGGTTGGCACACAGCTACCATTTAGCGTCAGGTTGCCATAATCATGCTGGGTAAAAATTTCTTCACTGTAACACGGATAGGTATAAGACTTGTTTAATGAACCAGAAACCGGGTTTTCAAACTCGGGTAATTCGGCAGATAAAGCTGGCGCACCGCTTATTTCACATTGAAAGGTATTGTAGCCTTTTCCATTTTTTTTAGTCTCAGCACAACTCGTTGTCGGGCCCCATTCGTTCATACTGGTAAAAGGTAACTCTGTTGGTTGAGGGTCATCAATAATCTGTCCAGAGTTCCAGATAACAAACTCACCTGTTAGGCTGTTTGACGCTATGGCTCCCGGAAAAACCGCGTCACAAGACGGTGCTGCATAAGCAAATACGGGCAAATAAAGACAGCTAGTTACAAGCAGTGTTTTCGTGATACTCATGAGCCAATTGCCTCAATTACAAGCTGTCGGGAAGTTGTGAGTGTTGAGTGAGTGCATTGCCCGGTTGCCGTAATAATAAATAAATCTTTGCCATTATTAACATTTTCCCGAGTTTCGCAGCTTAAACTGACTGCGCAACGATTAAAAGCATTAGCATCTGGCAGACTAACTGGACTGGCAGTTACCTCAGCACAACTGGTGGCCTGCTCACTATTGAGTGGATAAAGTCTGGCCAGTCCGATTTCAAGGCCGCTTTTGGCGGATAATAATGCACGCAGCCCTATTACTTCATAAGCTGTATTATTTCCGCCGACACTGATAGTGCGCATGATCCCAGCCAATAAAATAGCCATAAAAACGATAATAAACAAACCGGTAGCTATCATACTTCCGCTCTGTTGATGCTTAGCTGTTGTTCTTTTTAGCAAAGGGTTATGGCGCATTCGGTACCTGTACTAAATGATAAAAAAACATATCTTCGCTGTTGTCGGTTGCCCGAGAGAACTTTAAATATAGTGCAACCTGAGCATGGCGGATTAAGCCACTTGAATCCAGTCTGAACGGTGGCTCGCTGGCAAGTGTATTATTAACCTGTTCGGCCATTAAATGATAACTGACACCCGAGAGCGATTTAAGCTGTGTTGGAGTTAATTGATTAATACTGGCCTGATAACCCTGGTAGCGATAAATCTGGCTGTTTTCTAAGCAATAACTTACCGGTGTTTGCCAGATATAATAACGTTTGGCCGGGGAGTTTGCCGCAAAGCTGATATTGCTGGCAAAATTAATCACCTGACTGCCATCTGTTGCTATGTTTTCGGCTGAATCTATTGTAAATGTTTGAAACTCAGAGCTGTCATATACTTTATTCGGGTGGGTTGGGTAAATACTGATGGTTTGCCCGCCTGTCAGCGCATCGCTTGACGGGCTAATCAGCGTAGCTTGATCGTCAGTTGAGTTCACGGGTATTGATAAATAACTGCCACTGGTGACAATAGGTGCAAACTCCATACAAGCGTAAGTCGCGCTGTTTAATACTCTTATGCTATAGGGAACAGCTTGTCTGAGTTCGCAGGTTAGGCGCTCAACAACAAAACGGCTGTCATCCAGTACGCGTTGCCGCTCAGTCACATCAATATAGTACTGCGCGCCCCAGCCAACGAAGCGAGCACTAAATGTACCCACTATGCCTAAAATCACGATAACCAAAATGAGTTCAACCAGTGTAAAGCCTGTGTTTTTATGAGAAATGATCATTAATAATTTCCCTTATAACTCGCAAACCGGGTTTGATGACCAAGCGGATCCGTTATTGTTATTTGGATAAGCTTAAACTGGCCGATTGTTGAATCAGCTATGGCGTCAAAATTGGCATCATAAAAGACACTGACTGAAACATTAAATGCCTCGTAACCGGCTTCAAGATCAGAATTACTGGCAATATTTAAGCTGACAACTGCATCTCCGCTCGCCGTAAAATTATGATAATCGTCAACATCATCAAACAGGCTACGATCACTTTCACCTGTATCCGGTCCCAACTGGCTAGGGGACGTGCAGTCAAGCGCATTTAAATCGGCACTGCTGCAACGAATTAAGCCACCGGTGCGACTTGAATTTTCATCAAACGATTTTGCCAGTATTTCATTCATCATAGCTGCGCCTAGCTCTGAAGCTCTGACCTGATGCCAGGGGTCGGCGACAAACCGGTTGCTGTTTTGCAATACATTCGTAAAAAACAAGACAGCCACAGATATCAGCATAATGCCCACAATTAGCTCAATTAATGTAAAACCTTTATCCGTCAGAGTTTTCATAAATGAATATAACCCTGAGCTTCAATATAAATGGTTTCAGTTTGACCATTGATTGTCAGAGCGATATTGCAGCCCCGTGAGCAAAGGTTTTCAGGGATGCCAAGCGAATTAAATGTGATTTGATAATAAGTGGTGACCGGGTAACCATTTACTTTTATTCGTAATTTAGAACTGATAGCTTCGGCCTGTGTATAACCTAAATAATCCGGGTTAAAGGTAGCTGGCAGAGTTTGTATTGTGCAGTCGGAAGTTTGCTGTCCAAAGCGAATACTATTCACCAGTACCTTATAACAGCCGGTGGTTTGGGTATTTTGCATTGACTGTAATTGGGTGTGGCGCAATAAAGACAATAATCTGTCTCTGGCTTCAATAAGAGAGGAGTCTTTATTAATTAACGTGAGTTTAGGCAGAGTTGTCACGGCCAGTATGCCAATTAAGATAATGACAAAAATAAGTTCTACTAGAGTAAAACCTGAGCTACGTGACATCTCTGTAAAGGAACAATTTTTCTAAGCTAAATTGCTTAAGAGCAACTTCTTGAAACAGTCGCTGGCGTCGATGAATCTGATGCTTCCGTATAAGTTACAGTACAGCCATCTTTCTCCAGAGTATAGGTATTTGTTGCTGCGCTTGTATTTCCAGGCGTCCAACCTTGAGGTATATCAATTACTACACCGACACCAGCATTACTGGCTTCAGGATAACCAAATACCATTTCAATCGTGCCCAAGTTTGAATCACTGACAGAATCATCTTCAGCCGTATTCCCAGAAACAAGTGCTTTACCATGTGTCATAGACATTGCGCTGGTGATTGAACCAACAATACCATCTGCTACAGCCCCGTTTGCTTCATCTTGAACACCGATAAACTTAGGTGCAGCGGTAACCGCTAAAATACCTAATACGACAATGACGACAATCAGTTCGATTAATGTAAAACCCTGATTCTTTTTCATATAACACCTCATGTAAATTTATTAAGACTAATTTAATTTATTTAGGCCTGTAATACCACCTCTTGAAGAGGTTAGACCTGTGTATTTTCCATAATTCTTTTATCTAGATAGCAAACCATTCATTAATTGTTGCTAAATACACTCACCTGACCGGTTTGTGGTAAATATTCAAAGCCGTTACCTGCGCCTGTACCACTTGGCGCAGCACTGTTACTTTTGACGGTTTGAACCAAGTAATATAAACAAGTGCTTTGTCCACCGCTGCTGCCTGTTGTAGTGTAATAATCATTTTCTGCAAAGCTGGCTGAGTTATTGCCACTAAAGCTGGTTGTAATTTTAGGCGAACTTTGCAAAATACTGATAAATATTGCCTGGCAGTCAGCTGCTGTTAGTGCACTGGCGCTTGAATTTGAATCATCCGCGCCGCCAGTCGGGTAGCCGCGATTTGGATCAACTGCAACAGTCACGCCATCCAGATTAACGGTTGCTGAGTTTGTACCCGTATTTGAACCAGGGCGACCTTCTAACTCCCACTGGGAACGAACTAAGCCGACAGCGGTTGCAAACCCGCCTGCAACCCCTTCTACGGTCGCATCTTCGGCATCATCGGTTACACTCAATAATCTGGGTAAAGCCGTTGCGGCGAGCAAACCTAAAATAATGATTACAATGACTAATTCCACCAGTGAAAAACCAGTTTGTTTAGTGCTTATTGAGCGCATTAATCTACTCCTTTATTGTGGACACTCACTTGTCCACTGTTGATCTGATAAATCAAAATGTGACTTTTATTAAGCCTAAAGATACAAGTCTTATCTTTAAACTTGGATTTTATGTCCTGATGAATGACTTTCATCGGCTGCTTTAATAACTTTCGCCATAAAATTTCACAGCCGTCAGCGTTTAACGGCCTAACTTGCGGCCAACCATTTTGACTCATTTCAATCTGAATAAAATCATCCGGATTGTCTAGATGACTATAGAGTTTAACCGCACCGGGTCTGGCCAGTCTTAGCCACTCCACATGAGTCAGGTTAACTGCATTTTTAAATTCATTCGCAACCAATTTAAAACTGGTTGAGGTCGCCTGATCTTCAGTCTCTTCAAATTGATTTAACCAAATCATCATCAAGCTGAACGTAATGCATAAAGCTAACACCATTTTATACATTAAATATTGGTTTTGTTTAACTTTTTTCGCATTCGGAGCGGTTTGCATCAGCGTCCCTTGATTGCGCTCATCATATTCCACATCGGCATAAAAATACCCAGTGCTAAAATCAACACCATAACTGCTACCACTGCGATTAGAATCGGTTCAATTTTGGCGGTTAAACTGCGCACATCAAAATCGACTTCCCTATCATAAAAATCGGCTACCTCAGACAGCATTGAATCTACTTGCCCCGTTTCTTCACCCACCGCTATCATTTGCATAACCAAAGGCGTGAATAGTCGACTGTTATTAGCAGTACGTAATAAACTCTCTCCTCGTTCAATGCCGCGGCGCATATTAATAATTTTATCACCCATAAAGGCATTATCGACGGCTTCTGAAACCAGATTTAATGCCTGCGTCAGCGGTACACCGGATTGCAGCATCATAGCGAAAGAACGGGCAAATCTGGATAAGGTTGAGCGTTCAATAATAGAACCGACAATGGGAATGTTGAGTTTGAGTTTATCCCATTTATAGCGCCCACTTTTACCTGAAATGTATCTTTTGAGTAAATATCCGCCTGCCATCATAGTCGCTATGATTAAATACCAGTAGTTAACAAAAAAGTTAGAGCTGGCAATTAAAAACTGAGTGGTCCAGGGAAGCTCTGCATTAAACTTACTGAACATATCGGCAAAAGTGGGAATAACAAACAGGTTCATCAAAAAGATAGCCGCAACAATTGCCAGAATAACAAACATAGGATAACGCAAAGCGGCTTTAATTTGGCGGCGGGTGGATTGCTCCTGCTCAAAATACTGACCGAGCAATAAAAAGGCTTCTTCCAGTTTACCTGTATTTTCGCCAACATTGACCATACTGATAAATAATCTGGAAAATACTTTTGGGTGCGCCGCCATAGCTGAAGACAAGGTGCGGCCTTTTTCCAGTTCAATATTTACTTTTTGCAGAGCCTGTCTTAAACGCTGGGAGTTAGTTGTATCTGCCAAACCACTGATAGCACGTATTATCGGAATACCGGCTTTGGTGAGTGAATACATTTGTCGACAAAACATCACAAGATCGTCTAACGTAATATTCGGCACAAAAAAATCGCTGATATTGAGCTGACTGGCGGCTTGCTTTTTGCTGTCACTGATAGCGGTAATTTTAATTGGCACTATATTTCGTTTTTGCAGATTATCCGCAGCAGCGGCTTCATTGAGCGCCTCAATCATGCCATCCACATCTTGTCCGGCTAATTTTCCTTTATATGAAAAATTTGCCATAAGTTAGTTTTCCTCTACCGCAAGTGCCTGTTTGGCATATTTATCCAACTCGGCAATATTTTCTACTAGTTTTAATACCTCTGAAACCGTAGTAACGCCGGCTTTGGCATACTCAAGTGCAGCCGATGCCAGGCTGCGATAATGCGGACTGAGCCGGGCAAAATGCGCAAAACTTTCAGTATCATCGCGCTTTAAGGCATTCATCATGTCTTCATCGAGCTCAAGAAACTCAAACACACCAATTCGGCCTCGATAACCTATATGGTTACAGGACTGGCAGCCTTTGCCCTCAACAAAATGTTGCTGGCTCATATCCATTTTTCCAATACCGGTTAACCAGACTCTTTCGTGTGGTTCCGGTTGATGTTCAACTTTGCAGTCGTCACAGACTTTTCGAATAAGTCTTTGTGCCATAATCGCACGCAGCGAACTGGCGACCAGATACCCCGGGGCACCCATATCAATTAAACGAATCGCACTGCTGATAGCATCATTGGTATGCAGTGTCGAAAGCACTAAGTGGCCGGTTAAAGCGCCTCTTAATCCGATTTCAACGGTTTCCGTATCCCGCATTTCACCCACCATAATAATATCCGGGTCCTGACGCAGTGCCGTTCGTAATACGTTCGCAAATGACAGGTCTATCTTGGGATTCACCTGAACCTGATTGATTCTGGGCAGACGATATTCGACCGGATCTTCAACTGTAATGATTTTATGGCTGGATTGGTTGAGTTCACTCAGTGCACCGTATAAGGTGGTTGTTTTACCTGAGCCGGTTGGTCCGGTAACCAGTATCATACCGTGTGGACGTTTAATGACATTTCTGACCCTAGTCAGAATATCATCCGGCATGCCGGTTTGTTCAAGTGATAATACACCGCCAGACTGATCCAATAAACGCATAACAACCGATTCTCCGTTTTGAATCGGCATGGTGGACATCCGGATATCAATACTTTTTCCGCGAATCCGGATATTAAAGCGCCCATCCTGTGGCAGTCGCTTTTCTGAAATATCCAGGCCGGCCATCAGTTTTAACCGTAAAACCAGAGCTTGAGCAATTCTGGCTTCGTTTAAAACAGATTCCTGTAAGACACCATCAACCCGCTGACGTATTCTGAGTGCATGTTCATCCGGTTCAATATGAATATCCGACGCTTTAACCTGTACCGCATCCTCAAAAATGGTATTCAGTAGTTTGGCAACTGTAGCTTCTTCTTCGTCACCTGCACTGGCAAAATTCGTTAAATCAAAATCATCCGTTTCGTTATATTCAGTTTCTAACTGAGATGCGAATGATTGAATATCTGCGGTTCGGCGGTAAAGGCTGTCAAAAGCTTCGAGTATTTGGCTTTCACGAACTGCAACAATTTGAATGTTCTTATCGGTGAGCAGCGCTGAAATTGCATCAATGGCATTAATATCTGCCGGATCGCTCATCCCAACGGTATAGGTTTTATCGTTTTCTTCTAATAACAGGGTTCGATTACGTCTTGCCTGAACTTCAGGCAATTTCTGAACCAGTTCAGGTGCAATACGTTTTTGTGAAATATCCCAGTAGGGCACATTTAATTGTTGCGCCAAAAAGGTTAATAACTGACGCTCCGAAATGGCACCGGATTCAATTAAAGTTGCCCCCAGTTTTCTGCCGGATTGTTTTTGTTGAGACAGTGCCTGAGTTAACTGGCCTTCTGTTATTATGCCTTCTTCGACTAACAGATCACCGAGACGTTTTTTTAATTTAGGTTTCATCATGGTGTCAGCCTCACGATTTTCTGTTGGGCAAATGCTTGTGATGCCGGGCTAAGTCCACCCAGGTTAAGTGCTGTCTGATAATGCGTAATGGCTTGCGCTATCAGTTGATTTTTTTCAGCTGAAATTGCGGCACCTAATTGCCATTTAGCCTGATTTGGTGAAAGTTCTAATAAAATCTGCCAGTTTTCAAGTGCTGAAGACCAGTATTCAAGTTGCTGTGCCAAACTGGCTTTAAACTGATAAAACTGAGTATTTAAAGCGGGTTCTGGCGTTTGCGTTTTTATCAGGTTCCAGGCTACCTGAGGCTGATTAATCTCCAGCAAAATTTGACCGGCCAGTAAACGATAGGGCAGGTGCTCTGGGTAAGCCTGAATACCTTGTTGTAATATCGCCAGTGCAGCCGGATAGTTTTGTTCACCGTAGCGAATACTCATTAGGGTAATTCGCGCTGAATGTAATTGAGGGTCTAAGCTCAGAGCTGTCTGTAACAATTGCTCTGCTTGCACAAATTGTCCTTTGTTTAGCAAAGCTTTGGCCTGATTGAGTCGGGTTTTAGCAATGTCTTCACTTGATTCCTGAGTGGGCTGAATTGCAAGGTAAGCGTCTGCACGGTTATCTGAAACGGGCTGAGTTTGCTTAGGTTGTACAGTCGGTTTATTGTCAGTTGCTTGTAATGATTTAACCGGTTCGCTCTGTTGAGTCGTTTGAACGCTGGGTTGAGCTGCATTAATGGTTTGCGCTTTGCTTTGTGCTAAGGGATCAGGCTGTTCTGCAGTTTGATTATTGGTTAATTGCGCGGTCGATTCGGCTTTATCCTGACTGAATGCTAGCTCGCTTTGTTCGGATTGTCCGGCTGTCGATAACGCCTGAGTTTCAATTTGCTGAGCCAAAACCAGGTTTTTCTTATCGGTTTTAGCCGCTTGTTCTAATTTTTTAGGAATCTGGGTGACGGGAGCCTGTATCCTTGTCTCAGTTTCTGGCGCAGTACCTGAGTCAAACAAGCGCGGCTTTAAACCAAATAAGTCAAGAGACCAAGTCAGCGCTAAAGCCATTAATACCAGCAATGCAAAACCCAATGCAAATTTTTTCTTTGCATTATTTTCAGGTATCCCTGCACCATCATCAATTTTTGGGTAAGCGGTTTTTTCAGTTTGCGGCTGATGCTGTCTGTTATCCAGATCCTTAAGCATTTGGTTAATTACGCTCATTTAGATTTCCCCAAATACAAACTGATTCAATATCAGGATCACAATAATAATAGAGATGCTGACAGACGCTAACAGCGCTGCATTGTTTAATAATTTTTTATTGTATGCACTGTCATCCGGTTTGCCATCTGTATCTTTGATGGCTGCTTTGACATGTTTAAGCTCAACTTCTTGTTTTCCTTCACCATACGCCAGCATTAAACATTTATGCGCCAAAATATTGAGGATTCTGGGTGTGCCAAAACAAGCTTTATATAACGCGTTGCAAACCGGCTTTGAAAATACCGGCATGCCACTATAACCGGCAATGGTCATTCTATGGTGTAAGTATGGCTGTACCTGAGTTTGGTTGAGTGCCTGCAAATTAAAAGAAAAGGTAATACGTTGCTTAATCTGGCGCATGTTGTGTTGTGCCAGACGGATATCTAACTCTGGCTGAGCAAATAAGACAATTTGCATCAGTTTACGACTTTCTGTTTCCAAATTGGTAAATAACCTGAGTACTTCCAGGCTTTCATCCGGTAACACCTGAGCTTCATCAAGAATCAGAACCAGAGATTTTCCTTGCGCGGAAATATCCATCAGCGCCTGCTGAATTTCCTGCGTCAGATTGGCAGGATTAATTTGCTTACAGTCAATGCCAAGTTCCTGTGCAACCGCGATGCGCAACTCATCCGGTTTTAAATAAGGGTTGGGAATATAGGCTGTTGTAAATTCTTCAGTGATATCATTCATCAATTTACGACATAACAGGGTTTTACCAGTGCCGACTTCACCTGTTACTTTGATAAAACCTTCACCCATTTTTAGCGCGGTTAATAAAGTTTGCAGTGCTTCATGGTGGCTTGGCAGCCCCAGAAAAAACTGAGTATTGGGCGTCAGGGTAAAAGGTAATTCACGTAAACCATAATGGTATAAATACATGGGCTAATCTCTACTGGTACCACTGTTTCAGCAACTCAGATGAACGCTGTCTTTGGTCTTGCCAGGTATCCTGTCCGATGACCGTCGGCTTTATCATAATGATCAGTTCTTTTTTCTGGGTTTCCTGAGAAATGGAGCTGAATAGTTTACCGACCCCTGGAATATCACCTAACAGTGGCACACTTGAATTTTTATCATTGGTGATGGTTTGCATTAAACCACCAATTACAACAATTTCACCTGAATTGGCTTTGATAATGGTATCGGATTCACGCACGTTACTTTGCGCAAGTGGCAGTGTGAAATCCTGCTCATTTAAGGTCACCACTTTAACTTGCTCACTGGTATCTATCACCGAAGGGTGAACATGGAGAATGACACTGCCGGCAGAATCAATTTGAGGTGTTACATCCAAAGCGATACCACTGAAAAAAGGTTCAAGTTCGATATTTGGAGAAGAGGTTGTGGCTGTGCCTGTGACTGTTGTAGTGGATACATTGGTTACAAAATATTCATCTGTCCCCACTTTGATCACGGCTTTTTGATTATTGGCAGCGGTTAGTCTCGGGCTGGATAATACTTGTACATTGCCCTGTGTTTTTAAAAGCTGTAATACGCCGCTAAAATCACCATTATTAAACGTAATGTTTGTGACCCCACCGAGTGTATTGCTAATGATGTTGCCCACTGATGCGCCGGTTCTTGTACTGCCAAATTCAGTGGAATCCAGTTTGCCTAAAATCGCATCCCACTGAATACCTTGCTGATAACCATCGCTTAAACTGACTTCTATGACTTTTGCTTCAAGAATAACCTGACGCTGCATTTGCTGCTCTGTTGCCTGCAAAAATGAACGAACACTTCTGAGCTCTTCCGGTAATGCACGAACCGTGACCAAACCGGCTTGCGGATTAACAATAATATTGCGTTTTTCACCTTCTCCAATCAAACTTTGCAGTGCATTGCTTAAATCATCCCAAAAACTGTTTTTATTAGACGATACAATTCGGGTACCGTTATTTAATAAATTACCTGACCCATAACCATTATTATTGTCATATTGCTGACCGGTAAAACCTAAGCTGGAACTTGAATTTCCAGACTGGTTTGAACGGCCATAACCATTGTTATTCTGGTTATTACTGCCATTGGTCACCCCGCCAGACTGAATCGAGGTATATGAAATACCATTTCGTTGCATCGCAAGATAATTTACAGAGAAGGTTTCAGTGCGCATACCTGCCGGATACACCTGCAATAAACGACCTTTAAGTTGAATATCATATCCATACATGTCTGATACCACTTCAATGACTTCGGGTAGACTAACCCCTTTTAAAGTCAGGCTGATTTGACCTGTTACTTTGGGGTGAACCACAACATTGAGCTGTGTATCCTGAACCAGGCTTTGAAAAAAAGCGCCAACCGGGACTTGGTTGGTATCAATATCATATCTTTTTTCGGGCAATTGCTGATCAGCGTTAAGTTCAGTGAACTGAGGGACCAGATCGGCTAACACCTGAGCCGGAATCGCTTCTTCTTTTGGTTGCTCTGTGCTGTTGCTTGTTTCGTTCAGACTTTGCTCAATTTGTGGATTTAACTGAGTTGACTGGCAGCCAGTCAGGCCGATTAAAAGGCTGACAGCAATGCACTTAGTAATGAAAGTTAGATTAAATGGATTTGTTTTATTGAGCCTATGCATTTAGTTAAATGCTCCGTTCACTTCAGTTTTAATTTTAATGTCGCGCAGAGTTAAAGTTTGCTTTTTATCGTTAACTACTAAAATAACCGAATCAGGCAAGACTTGGTGCAGTTTTACTTGTTTGTTTAACCATTGTCCAGCCCGATAATGGTGGCCGTTGATGATCGCACTTTGATGCTGACGCGTATAAGTCACCGCTTGTAAAACCCAACTGGCGGCTATTTTACCTTCTGCTGCCTCTGAATGGTCCTTGGGTTGTCTATCTGCGGGGCGAGTTGGATCTTTGGCTAAAGGCTGAGCTTGAATCGGTAAGGATAAGCAAGCCGCAAGCATTAACACACTAATCAGAGCCACCCGGAATTTAGAATGTATCGTCATAATCCAACAAACCCTTCGGTTAAACTAAAAGTGATTATCTCAAGCTCTAGCTGAGCGAGTGGATACTGTGTCACTTGATAGTTAAATTTTCGCCAGTAAAAACGCCATGGCAATTGCTCTGCCTGCTGTAAAAATTGATAAATTGCCGGATAGCTACCTTCTATGGTTAAAGCTATGCCTTGCTTAAATAAGCCAATTTCAGGTTTTTTGGTTGATATTTGCGGTGCACTGGTTTGCGTATCCTGCGGCTGCTCCTGTTTTGATAATAAATTTTCCGCAGGTAAAGCGCTAAGTTTAATTAACTTGAGCGTATCTGTCTGGCTTAACATGGCTTCCAGCATCTGGCTCATTTGTTTCGCATTGACTAGTTGATCGCTG
The DNA here is from genome assembly GCA_913056495.1 of uncultured Alteromonadaceae bacterium. Lineage (GTDB taxonomy): Bacteria > Pseudomonadota > Gammaproteobacteria > Enterobacterales > Alteromonadaceae > Catenovulum. The sequence continues at coordinate 16,943 of CAJXMO010000021.1, forward strand.
ACGGCTGCAATATTTTTGTCAGCCCGCATGAGTTTTTGTTCAAGTTGCTGAATTTGCTGGTTTAGCGGCAAGTTGATATCAATCTGAAGTGCTTTGGTATACTCATCTTCACTGGTTTCTAACTGGCTAAGCTCCGTTTGCAGTGTCTTTAATTGCTTATGGTTGTCCTGAACTTGCATTAAATCCGGGTCAATTAATAAACTAAAACCTAACAAAATAATACTGAACAAACAGGTGATGCTCACCAGAATTTTTTCTCTCTGGTTTAGTTTGGCAAACCTGTCGTTGTATAGCCTAATGCGAGCGTCGGCTTGCTCTGAAATCATGGATTTTCCCCGGCAGAATGAGTGCTGACAACCTGAAACTGAGTTAGGTTTTGCTCTGACTGGTTTAACAATTCCATTTGTTCAAATTCCTGATCGCGAAAATAATCAGATTGCCCTAAATTTTGCAGCCATTGTGGCAGCAGATGCGCTTGCTTGCTCAACCCCGTCAGTGCAATCTCATCATCACTGAAGTTTATGCCGGTTAGCCATATCCCTTGCGGAATCGTACCCGCAATATCAGACATCAGGATTGAGTACCCAGATTTTTGATTCTCTGTGACCCGCTCAATTTGTTGCATAATTTGTTGTTTAATCTGAATTTTATTTTGCAGTTCAGCCACCAGAGCCGTTAGTTTAGGATCAAGTTTTCTGTCTTTAAGTGCTGTTTCAAATTCAGCCACCAGAATTTTTTTATTCGATACAGTTTGCTGCATCTTTTTTAACTGCTGTGCTGACTGTTTGGAAAGGTGATGTGTATAAGCCGATACACAGCCAACTAAAAATATCATGAATACACAGGCAATCAATAAGTTAGTAAAAGTCAGCAGCTGAACTTTAGGTTTATATTCATCAAAATAAAAGTTGATATTATGCTTCATGATTCAGCATCCCTGAGTAGCTCTTGCACGGCGCCTACAGCCGGATAAAAGCCATGTACCCGTTCTGCTTTTTCAGGCAGTTCATCTGCAACCCGGTTTTTCATTGGCAGGACCGGCATTGAAAAATTTTCGCCAATTTTATCAATTAATAAGCTTTCTAACTCTGAGCTGACGGATACATAAATGCGCTTTACCGGTGCCTGGCGCAACTGACTTTCAAAATAATCTAAAGAACGTTGGATCTCTATACTCAAACTATCGGCTGCACCTTGATTGATTTCAAAATCCGTATATTCATCTAACTTGCTATAGCCTCGAATCCGACGGAAAAAACAAAGTTGCCCGGATTTTACAATTTGCATTAATAGTTCTTCATTCGGCTGATGGATCACTAACATGGATGCATCTTTGTCATCAGTGAATAAATCCTGATAAGCCAGCTCATCAATTGAAATTCGGTGAATTCTAAGACAGTGGCGCAAGCAGATTTTGATTAACGGCTGTAAAAAATTAAGCTTAGTCGCAACTAAATTGACTTTATCCTGGCCAAAAATCTGAATGGGTATATCAAAATAGTCGATGGCGACATCTTCCAGTTTAGCCGCTAAATAATCTTTTGCTGAATAACGAATCGCTTGTGGCAGGGCTTCGTCGTCGACATTCGGGCGATCCACAACCAAGAGTTGGTACTGCTCACTTGGCAATACAATATTCAGCACGGCTTGTTTTAACATTGGATGTTGAAGAAACTGGTTTAATGACGATTGCCAGTTTTGATAGTCCTGAATCTGAACCTGATTAGAATAAACCGGTTGCTTATGGCCTTTTTTATAAATTAACAAAAAAAAGCCGGAGCCATTCATCATGAGGCTTGCGGTATACTGAGCCGGTTTGTTAGCGCGAAATTTGTCGGCTAGTTGTTTTATAATAGCAACCATAGCACCTTATAGATATTCGTTATTGAGACTATTAGCAGATAAAACCAAAGGGTATTCTATGCAGTTTTTTAGACAAATAATAGTATTACAGTTTGTTTATACACAAGTAAATTGAGCATTTAATACAATAACTTATTTTTTAACTTTATATTATTTTTATTTAGCTCAGGTATTCAGTGTTTAAATTACCCAGTCCATTACAAGCTATTGATATTAGTCATCTGACCGAAAATCAGGTTAAGCTCTGGCTAAAAAGAGATGATTTAATTCATCCCCAATTATCCGGTAATAAGTGGCGTAAGCTCAAATATTACTTTGAATCAGTTTCTAATGCGCCCATAGTCTCTTTTGGCGGGGCATACAGCAATCATTTACATGCTCTGGCTTATGCGGGGAAATATTTTAACCGTCCGGTACATGCTTTGGTTCGTGCCGATTTTATCGATCCGAACAATCTAACCCTGCAGGATTGTCTGCAACAAGGTATGACGATTGAGTGTATCGACAGGCAAACATATCGGCAAAAACATCAGGCTGATTTTTTATTGGGTTTGCAGCAACGGTTTCCAACGGCTCAAATTATCGCCGAAGGAGGATTTGGTGAGCTGGGCATAAAAGGCATTGGCGAACTGGTCACCGAAATTGACGTTGATTTTAGCCATATTATTTGTCCGGTGGGCAGTGCAACTACCTTAACCGGTGTACTGTGTCAGTTACAAGCGGGACAAAAAGTAATTGGGGTAGCGGCACTGGCTAAAGCTGAATATTTACAGGCAGAAATTGAGCAAGTGTATTTCCGGGCGAAACAATCACAGGTTTTGCCAGACTATCATCTATGGTGTCATGCGCATTTTGGGGGATTTGGCAAAATTAAACCTGAGCTGCTGGATTTTATTGCTGAGTTTTATCACAGATATCAAATATTACTCGACCCGGTTTATACGGGCAAAATGATGTTTGCTGTATTTGAAGCCATTAAAGCCGGTGCATTTAATCACAATAGTCGGCTAGTTGCCGTGCATACCGGTGGCTTGCAAGGCTGGCGAGGGTTTGAGCAAAGAGGTTTACTGCCGCAAGGTTATCTTAAAAAGCTGAATTATTAAGCAAAACCAACAAGATTAGCTGATGTTAAATTGATTGTAGCTACCCTGAATGCCGGCCAGCCCAAGGTGTTTTATTTCCTGATATTCTTCTACTGTTTCAACACCATAAGCGAATATTTTAATCCCTGTTCCGGCGCAGGTGCCTTGCAAACTTCGGATAAACAGTTGATTTTCGCTTTTATTATGAATGTTTTTCACTATGCTGGGATGCAGTTTTAAATAACGAATTGGCAGTTGTTTTATATAATTTGATGCAGTCACATACTGACCAACCTGATCGATCAGAACATGAGTTGAAAGATTATCCAACTGCTGCGTAAAAAAGCTTAAATCATCTAAATGATTTACCACGGCATGCTCACTGATTTCCACAATAATCTGAGCGGCAAACTTAGGATCTTGCGCCAGAATGGATGTAAACCAAGTTCGAAATGATTTGTCTAATAAGGCATCGGTGCTTAAATTAATACTGGTCAATACCGGATTGTCTGTTTGCGCTAATTGCTGATAAAGCTTAGTGATAATTTGCTGATCGATTTTAACGGCTAGTCCGCATTTATGTGCCATTGGCATAAATAAATTGTTTGGTAAAACTTTGCCCTGATTGTCTTGTAGCTGAACCAGTAGCTCCTGATGATGAATCTGATAAGGTGATATTTTCATCACGGCCTGAAAGCTTATCAAAAACTCTTCTCTGCTTAACCGGTTTTCAAGCAGCGTGCGCCATTGCAGCGAGCCCATTGTCATGGTTTTTACACTGTCTTCTTCCTCAAACATAAACCAACTGGCTGGTCCCTGAAGCTCTGCACTACGGATGGCCATATCCACTTCGCGCAATACTTGAGCCAGTTGATTTCCCGAGCAAAAGGTGGCTACGCCCATATGATATAAATTATCTACATCTGTTTTTTCCGGAACTCTGACATGATTGAGTGAGCGAACCAGGTGGTTGCATAGCTGCTCAATTTCCCGGATTGAGATATTGGCAATTAAAATGGCTAAATCATTTTGTGAATAACGGGCAAAAATTGCATGGTTATATCTTTGCAAAGCTTGCTGTGTAATATTAGTAAACTGGCTTAATACTTCCAGCGCTTGAGCTTGTCCATGTTTCTCGTCAATTTCGTTTAGTCCGTTTATCCGGATGCCAATTACGACACCTTGCTCTATTTGCTCTTCAATATTTAATAAAGCTTCCAGCCTGTTATTGAAATAGACACGGTTGCCAATCCCGGTTTCCGGATCTAAAAAGGTCTGAATGCGGATAAATTTATCAACCCGGCTTTGCTCCTGTCTGGACCAGGTCAGCTCGTCTAATAAATTATCTAATACAGTAAATAGGCTTGGGTGTTTATCGACTTCATTTCGACTTGCGATTTGTAACCGTCGTGCTTTTCGTTCAAGTGCTGAGAGTTTTTTTTCCGTAATCCGGCCAATTGACCATAAAACAAATAATGCGATTAACCAAAAAAGACAGAGTAGAGTAAAGACCAGTAGCAACTGATGGGTGGCTAAAATGACATACTGAACTTGAAACTTTAGACCTGTGGCTAATTGAAAGGTGGACGTGGTATTTTTCCAATCCATCCAACCACTGGCATTGATTTGCTCGGTTTGTCCGGTAAGCGGATCGATAATATCTGTAATACCGTCAATTTGAGAAAGGGATTGCTTTAGATACGTTTTATCAATATTTGCTTGCTGGCTTAATACCAGCTCCACAATTTGCTGATATTGAGAGTTAGCACTATGCAGCAGAATAAAGCTCCAGACACTGACACAAAATACAACAAATAACCCTATCATTACCGCAATTTTTCGCTGCCAAGCGAACAGGCTTCTAGCACTGGTTTTTAACGGTAATTCGGCCATCCATAAACCCTGTTGTTATCTTTGTTATAAATATAGCGTTTAAATAGTTTTTTACAGGTAAGTTTATTTAATTGCAAGGACAGATCCCGGCTAATGTGATGCCCCTTAAGATAGTTTTTGATTTTAATTAATTCTTGGTTAAAGCTACCGGTGTGAATGTAATGACTTTGTATGCCAAATGTGTTTTAATTAACAATTATTATTTAGTAATACAATATTATAAGGACGTAGATTTTGTCTTCATTTGTCAAACTATTAACATCATTGATATTGTTTGTTAGCTGGGTTTCTTCTGCCCATGCGAATAAACTACCTTCTGTCGAGAGCTACGCGGCTTTGCCTGAGGTAAGTTTAGCTCGGGTTTCACTTGACGGAAAACTATCAGCATATCGTTATATTCAGGAAGATAAAGATTATTTGGTTATTATGGATTTGACCTCCGGTGAATTGTTAAGTGCAGCCGATGTGAGTGAACTGAATCCAAGTGATTTATTTTTTATCGACAATAACCGCATTGTGCTGAAAGCCTATCAGTCTAGTCGCCGTTCAAAAGTGGGCGCTGCTTTTTTATACGATCTCAAATCGAAAAAGATCCGTCAGTTACTGAAAGCTGAAAAAGGGGTTGCTGGCTCTGATTTAGAAGGTGAAGAGGTCAGAAGCTTTTTAAAAGGCGAGCAGGGTGGGATTAAACCCGGCCAGGCAATTTTAGATGCGGACTATAGCCGAATTGTCGGTTTGCAGGCTGACGAAAATAAAATTCTGATGCCAGCCTATTATAAGCGGCCTGAAACGAATAGAAAGCAGACCGGTGCGCATAAATTAACTTTAATGGCTGTCGACTTGTCTGGTGAACGTAGTGCCAGACCAGCCTCTCGCAGCGAGCTCGATTCAATCGATTTTTTTGTAGATGCTGATGGTGAGTTATTAGTTCAGGAACTGTTTAGCGATGAGAAGGATTTGCATCGTATTGAAGTACGAAAAGATAATGAATGGGTTGAAATATTCAGTGAAGCTACCCCTGAACTTAAGAAAGAATTTGTTGGCCTGACACCTGATCGTACAAAGCTGGTGTTTCTGGACTATGGTGAATCCGGCAATAAAAATTATTACACTCTGGCTTTAGCTGATGGCAAAATTAATGGTCCGGTTTTGAGCAAGCCGGGCGCTGATATAGAAAAAGCCCTGACCGACATTCAACGCGTAGTTTATGGGGTTGAATATGCAGGCTTTTATCCAAGCTATGCGTTTTTTGATCAAAAGCAAACCGCAACCTATGAAGCGATTAAAAATGCTTTACCTGACAAACATGCGTTAACCATTGTTGATTTTCATCCGGGTTGGAAAGATATTGTATTTCATATTGAAGGCCCTGAAGTGGTCAGCCAATATTTACTGTTTTCAAACAATGAATTTATCTCATTAGGTGATGCCAGACCACAAATACAGGCAGAGCAATTTAACCCAATAGAAGTGACTGAATATAAAGCGCGGGACGGGTTAAGCATTCCAACTTTATTGACTTACCCCAAAGCTAAAGAAAAAACTAATTTGCCTACTATATTACTGGCGCATCCAGGTCCGCAGGAGTATGACAGTGCCGGCTTTAACTGGTTAGTGCAATATTTTGCCAGTCGTGGGTACCTGGTCATTCAACCTCAATTCCGGGGCTCAGACGGTTTTGGTGAAGCCCATATTAAAGCCGGCTATGGTCAGTGGGGCAGAAAAATGCAGGATGATTTAACGGATGCAGTTAACCATTTTGTTAAAGCCGGTTCGGTTAATAAAGATAAGGTGTGTATAGCTGGTCAGCACTATGGGGGTTATGCCGCTCTGATGGGCGGTATAGATACAGCAAACCAAGTTAGCTGTGTGATTGCAATCAATGCAATGAGCGATCTGGAAGAAATGCTTGCGGATGAAACTTATGAGCACAGAGAAGAAAGCTCGATTGTTTATTATTGGGAAAAATTTATGCTGGAGCAAGCCGGTAATCGCAAAAGTCTAAAGTCGATATCTCCGATTCACTTAGCTAAACAGATGTCTGCACCTGTGCTACTGGTACATGGTTTGTATGATCAGTTGGTACTGTACAAGCAATCGGTTGCTATGAATGATGCACTTAAAAAAGCAAATAAAGATGTTGAGTTTGTGACCATTAAAGGTGAAGGGGATCAGCTTGCCAGTAAGGAATCCCGCTTAAAATTGCTCCAGGAAGTGGATGCGTTTTTGCAAAAGCATATGTAAAAATATGACAGGCGCTTATATTTGATATCAGCGCCTGTCATCTTACCTATCCACTGGCCATTTTTTCATCTTGAAGTAGCACGGGTATATAAGTTATGTACGTCCTGCCAAAACTGATTTGCAACGAAATTAAAATAAAACCTTCATTACGGAAAAGTAAAAATGAAAATAAATTCTATTTTTCAGCGCTTAATGCTGCTTTTATGTATTTTGTATTCGGCTATTGCCAATGCAAAAAATCCCCCACCACTTGATAGTTACGCGGCTTTACCTGAAGCCAGTATGATGAGTATTTCGCCGGATGGCAGCCGCTACGCTTACCGTTATACAAAAGGCGATAAAGATTATCTGGTCACTAAAGATATTAAAACTGACAAAATCATTGGCTCGATTAAGCTCTCGGAGATTGACCCGCATGGTGTCTATTTTCTGGATAAAGACAGGCTCATTCTCAGAGTCTCTGAATATATGAGCCTGCCGCGTTTTAAAGGCCGTCATAATGTCAGTACCGCTTTTCTCTACGATATTAAAGAAAAAGAAATCCGACAATTATTAACCCCGGGTTATGGTGTGTACATGGGCCAGACCAGTTTGGGCAGTGTCATTGGTATTCGCAAGGAGGATGGTAAGTTATTAATGCCGGCACTTTATGGTGATGATAGAGTCGATCCCGTTTATACCCTGATGTCAGTAAACCCGGAAGCTAAAAGAGAACCACGCCGGGTGACTATGGGAACGCATGACGCGATTGATTTTTTTGTTGATGAAGACGGTGAGCTGTTGGTTCAGGAACGCTATAATAATGCCAAAAACTTACACCGGCTACAAATCAGGCGAGACGATGAGTGGGTTGATCTGTTTACTGAAGAAACCGAAATCCGTCACAAGGCTTTTGTTGGTTTAACGCCGGATAGAGAAAGCATAGTGATGACTATGTATGATGATTCAGGGCGTAAAAACTATTACACAATGTCATTAACCGATGCCAAAATCACAGGGCCTTTGTTTACTAAAAAAGATGCAGATGTTGAGTCTGTTTTATCTGATACGTTCCGGGTTGTATATGGGATTCAGTATTCTGGATTTCGTCCCAGTTATCAGTTTTTTGATAAAAAGACGCAGGCAACTTATGAAGCTATTATTGCCGCCATGCCGGATCACACGTTTACCATTGCCGATTATACACCTGACTGGAAAAACATTGTTTTTTTAGTAGATGGGCCTGAAGTAGTCGGCAATTATATTTTATTTGCAAATAATCAGTTTCAACCTTTAGCTGCTAAATGGCCAAACTTTACCCCTGAAGATTATAACCCGATTGAAGTCAGCTCATTTAAAGCGCGAGATGGGTTAACCATTCCAACCTTGCTGACTTACCCCAAAGTGAAAGAGAAAAAGAATCTGCCCACCATTTTAATGCCACATGGCGGCCCTAAATCTTATGACAGAGTATGGTTTGACTGGCTTGCTCAATTTTTAACAAGTCGGGGTTATTTGGTTATTCAGCCACAATTTAGAGGCTCTGATGGTTTTGGTGCTGATCATATTATTGCCGGTTATGGTGAGTGGGGCGGTAAAATGCAACATGATTTAACGGATGCTGTTGATCACTATATTGGTACTGGCTTAGTTAATAAAGACAAAGTATGTATTTTAGGCGCCAGTTATGGTGGTTATGCTGCGCTGGCCGGTGGGGCCTATACACCGGATAAATATCAGTGTGTAGTATCCATTGCCGGGGTGAGCGATCTGGAGGAAATGCTGGATACTGAAAAGCGCCAATATGGCAGTGACCATTGGGTGATTTCTTATTGGGAAAAATCTATGATGGATAAGCAAAATACAGATGAATTTTTAGAGAATATTTCACCAATTAACTTTGCTAAACAGTTTAAGGCACCTGTTTTACTCATTCATGGTGAAAGAGATAAGGTGGTGCCATTTGAGCAGTCTGATGACATCTATGATGAGTTGGATGATGAAGATAAAGATGTCAAGTTAGTTGAGTTGGAAGATGAAGGCCATCATCTGATTTATGAAAAATCCCGCCTTAAATTACTTCAGGAGATTGAAACGTTTTTAGCTAAACATTTGTAGTCTTTGGTTGTTAACCATAAATAAAAAAGCGAGTATTCACTCGCTTTTTTCGTATTGGTTCAGGCTAGGTTTTAAAATCTAAAATCTAAAATCGAATTTAGCTTTTCAGGAAAAAATGATAAGCCGGGTTGGCGGTTTCATCTGTATACTGGTAACCAATTTGGTCTAAGTGTTGATGTAAGTCTTCCAGTTCATTCTCAGGCACATCAAAACCCGCCAGCACCATGCCACTGGCAGCACTATGATTGCGATAGTGGAACAAGGTAATATTCCATTGTGTCCCTAAGGTATTTAAAAAGCTCATCAGTGCCCCCGGATATTCTGGGAATACAAAACTAAAAATGCGCTCATTTTCCAAATTCTGAACCCGGCCACCAACCATATGACGAACATGCATTTTTGCTGCTTCGTTATCGGATAAATCAAAGCCTTCAATATGATGCTTTTTAAGTTCAGCCAGTACTTCAGGTAGCTCCTGATCGGCCTGACGTAATTTTAGGCCAACATATACATGGGCATTATCTGCAGGGGCATATCTGTAGTTAAATTCAGAAATGGTTCTGCCCGCCAGTGTTTCACAAAAATGACGGAAAGCGCCTTTTTTCTCAGGAATCGTGGCTGCGATAATGGCCTCTTTTTTCTCACCTAATTCAGCACGTTCTGACACATATCTTAGCGTGTGGAAATTAATATTCGCACCACATAAAATGCCGCCAATTTGCAGTTTTTTCTCTGGTTTATTTTGACTTAACCATTTTTTGATACCGGCTACCGATAAAGCACCCGCAGGCTCTGCAATCGCTCGGGTATCATCAAAAGTATCTTTAATTGCAGCACAGATCTCATCACTGTTTACAGTAATGACTTCGTCAACATATTGCTGACAGAGACGAAAGGTTTCTTCACCTATAATTTTTACGGCCACGCCGTCCGCAAAAATGCCGACTTGATCCAAAGGTGTGCGTTCACCACATTCAAGTGCTTTTTTAAGGCAGGCCGACTCGTCTGACTCTACAGCAATAATTTTGATATTAGGTTTAAGCTGCTTTAAATAAACTGCGATACCGGCCGCTAAACCGCCACCGCCAACCGCTACAAAAACCATATCTAAATCACGCTTGGCATCAAACAGCTCTTTGGCTATGGTGCCTTGACCAGCGATCACATCTTCATCATCAAACGGCGGAACATAGGTATAACCATGGTCGATTGCCAGTTCCTGAGCATGATTGCTGGCGACATCAAAGCTGCGTCCAATTAAGATGATATCAACCCAGTCACCGCCAAAATTGCGTACTGCATCCACTTTAATATCCGGCGTGGTTTCTGGCATCACAATGGTGGCTTTTACCTGCATTTTATTGGCTGATAGGGCAACACCTTGGGCATGATTACCCGCAGATGCGGTAATGACCCCTCGGTTTTTGGCGTCGTCTGAAAGGTTGGCTATTTTGTTATAGGCGCCGCGTAATTTAAACGATTTGACTGGTTGTTGGTCTTCTCGTTTTAACCAAACGTCGTGCTGTAAACGATGAGATAAAGATCCCAGATAGTTCAGGTCTGTATTTTTAGCGACATCGTAAACAGGCGCGACTAAGATTTTGCGTAAATAATCCTGTGCGCTTAAATGCTGTTCTGAGTCTGTCATGGTTAAATGTACCAAAATTTTAGATAAGCGTTTATATGAGTTGGGGCTAACACTGATATTAGCCCCAAATTCGGAAGTATAAGTTAGATTAGTCCTCTAACTTGCTGCGGTCTCTTACTGCACCTTTATCTGCGCTGGTTGCAAACATTGCAAATGTTTTCAACGCAAATGACACTTCACGTTCACGGTTTTCAGGTTTCCAACCTTTTGAATCACGCACTAAACGACGCTCAGCTAACACATCTTCAGCAACTTCTAATTCAATGGTTCGGTTTGGAATATCGATAGCTATCATATCGCCATTTTCAACCAGACCTATGGTACCGCCGCTCGCCGCTTCCGGTGATACGTGACCAATTGATAAACCTGAAGTACCGCCAGAGAATCGACCATCTGTAATTAAAGCACAGTCTTTACCTAAACCTTTAGATTTTAAGAAAGTTGTCGGATAAAGCATTTCCTGCATACCCGGACCGCCTTTAGGGCCTTCATAACGAATTACAACCACATCACCGGCTTTAACTTTGTCACCTAAAATACCTTCAACCGCATCTTCCTGACTTTCAAATACCACAGCCGGACCGGTAAATTTTAGAATGCTTTCATCTACCCCGGCAGTTTTAACAATACAACCATCAACAGCAATGTTACCGTCTAATACGGCCAAACCACCATCTTGGCTGTATGCATGTTCTTTGCTACGAATACAACCATTTTCACGGTCGTCATCTAAACTTGGCCAGCGGCAATCCTGAGAGAAAGCTTTAGTGGTACGGATACCGGCAGGACCTGCTGAATAGAAGGTTTTAACGGCTTCATCTTGGGTCACTACGATGTCCCATTTAGCCAGAACATCGGTCAACTTACCGCCTAAAATATGATTTACATTTTGGTTAAGTAAACCGGCGCGGTTTAGTTCACCTAATAAGCCAATTACACCGCCGGCTCTGTGAACATCTTCCATATGATATTTTTGAGTAGCAGGTGCGACTTTGCTCAGGTTTGGAATTCTGCGAGACATTTGATCGATAGCATTCATATCGAAGTCAACGCCACCTTCTTGTGCGGCTGCCAATAAGTGAAGTACAGTATTGGTTGAACCACCCATAGCAATATCCAGAGCCATTGCATTTTCGAAGGCTTCGCGGGTGGCAATATTACGTGGTAAAACAGAATCGTCATCATTGGTATAGTACTGAGTACATAACTCAACAATGCGCTGACCAGCTTGTTTGAATAAACCTTCACGATCAGCGTGTGTTGCCAATAATGAACCATTGCCCGGTAAGGATAAACCTAAAGCTTCGGTTAAACAGTTCATTGAATTAGCGGTAAACATACCTGAGCATGAACCACAAGTTGGGCATGCAGAACGTTCAACTTCTTCACTTTGTTCGTCTGATACTTTTGGATCTGCGCCTTGAATCATGGCATCAACCAAATCCAGTTTAATGATTTGGTCAGACAGTTTGGTTTTACCTGCTTCCATTGGACCGCCTGATACAAATACAACCGGAATGTTTAAACGCATTGCTGCCATTAACATACCCGGGGTGATTTTGTCACAGTTTGAAATACAAACTAATGCATCAGCACAGTGCGCATTAACCATGTATTCTACTGAATCGGCAATTAAATCACGCGAAGGCAAACTGTAAAGCATACCGCCATGACCCATAGCGATACCATCATCAACCGCGATTGTATTAAATTCTTTGGCGACACCGCCTGCGGCTTCAATCGAACGAGCAACCAACTGACCCATGTCTTTCAGGTGAACATGGCCCGGAACAAACTGAGTGAATGAGTTTGCAACCGCGATAATTGGTTTGCTGAAATCTTCATCTTTCATACCCGTTGCACGCCATAAGGCACGTGCACCTGCCATATTTCGGCCTTGGGTGGTTGTTGCGGATCTAAGTTTTGGCATTGTCTTCTCCAATTCAATTTTTGCATTTATTTTTAAATGCAAAAGCAGGCTTTTGCCTGCTTAAATAAATTCGTTATCTCGATTGGCTGCATAGGGTTATCTCTATACAGCAATCATTCGCTGATATTTAAAGCTTGAACTCGGCTTGTGTTGGCCCTATGATTTTATCCGTAATCTGATATTCCAGATAAAGTTTTGACTAAACATCAGCTAACTCGTTCAAATCAGAGGTGGCTATTCGTTGATATAACTTAACCAGCCCCATTTATCTTCAGTTGTACCGTTGAAGATTCCAAAATAATCTTTTTGCAGCATTTCAGTAATAGGACCACGTTTACCATTGCCCACCTGAATTTGGTCAACACTTCTAACCGGTACAACTTCGGCTGCAGTACCACACATAAATACTTCATCCGCTAAATACAGAGCTTCACGCGGAATGGCTTGTTCGCGAACAGTATAACCACGCTCTGCCGCTAAGGTAATTAAAGTACTACGGGTAATACCCGGCAAAATACCGCTGGTTGTCGGCGGTGTACTGATTACGCCGTCGCGCACAACAAAAATGTTTTCACCGGCACCTTCAGAAATACAGCCGTTTTGGTCTAAACCTATGCCTTCTACATAACCATGACGCTTAGCTTCTGTTGTAATTAAAATAGAAGATAAATAGTTACCGCCGGCTTTTGCACCTGTGGGCATTGTATTCGGTGCCAGGCGATTCCATGAGGTGATCGCCGCGTCTACACCTTGTTCTAAGCTTTCTTCGCCTAAATATGAACCCCAGTTTAATGCAATAATTGAGGTTTCTAACGGGACTTTAGGTGGATTTAAACCTAAATTGTGCGCACCCATAAATGCGAACGGACGCAGGTAAGCACTTTTAAAGCCATTTTCGCGAACAATATCTTTACAGCCCTGATTGATTTCATCTGCGGTGTAAGGAATATCAAAGCGGTAAATCTTAGCGGAATCAAATAATCTGCGAGTATGCTCTTGCAAACGAAAAATTGCAGGACCTTTTGGTGTATCGTAACAACGAACACCTTCAAAAACTGATGAACCGTAATGGATTGCATGACAGACAATATGCACAGTTGCTTCTTGCCAAGGGATGATTTTGCCGTTAAACCAAATTAGTTCTGGGAAGTTTGTCTTGCTCATTATTTGCTTATCCTGATTTACGCATTCATAGCAACAGCTGAACCAGTTGTTGCGGTGGACTGGTGTAACTCAAGCTGAGCTACATCGTATAATTTATTGAGTTGATTTTCTAAGTTGCTAATAGGGCGCTCGCCTGACACTTTCAGCGTGATTTTCGTGCTATTGGTTGTCTGGCATTGCTTCATTAATACTTCTTCCAGATTAAAACCACGATGACGGACGACTCGTAAGATTCGCTCCATTACTTCTGGTCTGGAATTTGCCTCAAGTTTAATGGTATGCGTCATACTTTTTCCCCTTCCAACATGTCGTGGTTTGCTTTGCCCGGCGGCACTAATGGCCATACATTTTCTTTTTCATCAATTTGCACATGCAATAAGAATGGACCATCGCTGTTTATTAACTGGTCAAGCCCCTGCTCGATTTGATCTGCCTGATTGATTGTTAAAGCAGGAATATCAAATGCTTTTGCTAGTGTAACAAAATCTGGGTTATCGCTTAAATTAGTTTCTGAATAACGTTCTTCAAAAAATAACTCTTGCCATTGTTTAACCATGCCTAATCGCTGGTTGTCTAATAATACTATTTTCACCGGTAGTTTAAAGCGGCGAATGGTGCCTAATTCCTGAACATTCATCATAAATGAACCGTCACCGGATACGACGACTGAAGTGCAGTCAGGTCGCGCAACCTGAACGCCTATTGCAGCTGGCAAACCAAAGCCCATAGTACCAGCGCCACCACTGGATAAATGATTGCGTGGTGAGCTGAATAACATATGCTGGGCAACCCACATCTGGTGCTGTCCAACATCACAGCTGACGGCATGATCGTGTGGTAATTTCTGGCTTAATAAATTTAATAACTTAGGTGCGTAAATCGTCTCACCCGGGAAATCATAACGCCATGCGTACTCTGATCTAAGCTCAACCGCTTGTTGCTGCCACGGTTGTATTTGAGTTTCTAAAGCCAATGCAGGTAATAGCTTTTTAAAATCGGCTAAGATTGAAACATCGGCATGACGCAATTTAGAGATTTCTGCCGGGTCAATATCCAGATGAATCACTTTTGCATTGGGTGCAAAAGTATCTAATTTACCGGTTACTCTGTCGTCAAAGCGAGCACCTGTACAAATTAGCAGATCACATTCCTGTACAGCATGGTTTGCTGCCTGATTGCCATGCATGCCAACTAAACCCAGATTATAAGGGTAGTCAGCCGGTACTGTGCCCAATGCTTTTAACGTTGAGATGGCTGGAATCTGAGTTGCCTCTAATAAATCTTGCATTTCGTCAATCGCATCGGCTAAACCGACACCACCACCTACATAAAACAGCGGCTTTTGCGCGCTGGCAATTAAATCTTTGGCAAGTTTAAGCGATTCTGCCGAAAAGTCCGGTGTTTGCTTTTCTGCAATTGGGTAAGGTTCAAAATCGACAGAACCAACCTGAATATCTTTTGGAATATCCACGAGTACAGGGCCTGGTCGACCTGACTGTGCAACCTCGAATGCCTGATGTAAAACATCTGCCAATTCGTCTAAACTTTGCACCAAAAAGCTTTGTTTAGTGATAGATAAAGACATGCCTAATACATCCATTTCCTGGAATGCATCAGTACCGATCAAATTGCTGAATACTTGGCCGGTAATAGCGACAACGGGGACTGAATCCATCATGGCATCTGCCAAACCGGTAACCAGATTGGTCGCACCCGGACCTGAAGTGGCCATACAGACGCCGACTTTACCGGTTGAACGTGCGTAACCAATTGCAGAAAATGCTGCACCTTGTTCGTGACGACATAAGAAGTGTTCAACTTCAGAGTCATAAAGTGCATCGTAAATTGGCATAATGGCACCGCCCGGGTAACCAAATATGTGTTTAATACCGTGTTGTTGTAAAACTTTTAAAACCAGTTCAGCGCCGGTCATAATCTACCCTTTATCTATCGTTATGACTTGATATTCGAATAAGTTGTAAGCACAAATTTCAACCTATTTGAATATATAATAAAAAACCCCCGAGTCTTGCGACGCGGGGGTTTGTTTAGTCAGTTTGATTATGATTAAACCAAGTTATCCCCCCGCGGTGAAGTGAGTAGCACCACCACGCTGACGACGACTAATGTAATCATAATACGGAAATTCATCTTAAATTCGGACCTTGCAAAAATACAGTTTGCTTTAGAGGGCGTATAAATAGCATACAATTGTTACCGAGACAAGAAATACTTAGGTTTTGCCCAAAAAAAGTAAGCTAACTGGCCACTCACAGCGAAGTTGAATCGGGCTAAACTGTTCAGGGTAAACACTAGCCCGAATATCAAACCAGCTTAATTGGTAAATAAGTTACCTATTTTCCAGAAACGACCGGATGTTTTTGCATCTTTATGGCCAACATAACCTTGCCAGAGTTGCGCCAGCGCGTCTCTCGCTTCTAAACCAAATTCAGGTTGAATAATGGCTAGACTTGGCTGGTCAAATAAATCTGAAAGGTTTTCCGGATTGTGGCTGATTTGCCACAACCCAAGCAACATGGCGTAACTGCGCATTAACAGCTGAGCACAGGTTTCATGTTCTTCCAGCTCTAATTTTTCAGCTAAATCATGAGAGGTAGAGTTAACCATATTAACCAAACGTTCTTTAAACGCGAGCAATACCCCACTATTTACATTTTGCTCTATGATTGAACTACTTAAACTGGCCAATTGAAAAAATTGAGGCTGGTCTTCTACGTAATGGCAAATAGCGTTGATGATATCATCAGCATTTGGTTTTTCGGCGGTAATGGCCGAGCGAATATCCCGGAACCAGTTTTCATAATGCTGTTCGAGTAAAGCCAGAAAGATTTCTTCTTTGCTTTTAAAATACAAATACACAGTGCCCTTGGCAATTCCGGATTGTTTGGCGATTTCTGCGGCAGTAGGTAATGCATCCGGCTGAGTATTAAATAATTGAGATGCAGTCGCTAAAATTAAATCTCGTTTAAGCGACTTATCAGCAGCTGAACGGGCTCGTTTCTGTTTTTTCTGAGGCATAATGAACTCCTTTCCATGGTTATATAGTGGTAACTAAGGTTTGCACTGCAGATGACCGCTATTTATTTCAGCCATCTCCCCAAGCCTTTAATTTGTATACCATCAAATATCTGGTTCTCGATTTATTAACTAACCAGTTTAAAGCTTGTATTATAAGCATACAAAGCCTAGCTTGGTTCTCATTCTAGAGGGTATAATTACTTTTGGTCAATTAACACCCTAAATTAATGTGGAATAATCGACAGTTTTTTGGTTATTAAAGATTAAACAATAGGACGCTGTTGTTACGCTTGTGTGTAGATTTCTTTACTTCCGACCCAGCGCGTAATTAAGGCAAGTGCCGTATCCGGCTGCTGTTGCATGATTTGCTTAGCAATATTTCTCGCTTGAGGGATCAGTTCACTGTCTCTTAGTAAATCAGCAATCTTAAAATTCATTTCACCGGTTTGTCGGGTGCCCAACAATTCACCCGGACCACGGATTTCCAAATCTTTTTGCGCAATATAAAACCCATCGGTACTCTCGCGCATGACAGCAAGTCGTTTACTGCCTGTATCGGAAAGCGGAGACTTGTACATTAATAAACAGTGACTGGCAACGGCGCCCCGGCCAACCCGGCCTCGTAACTGATGCAGTTGAGCCAAGCCTAAACGTTCTGGGTTTTCTATGATCATTAAGCTGGCATTGGGCACATCCACCCCCACTTCAATGACTGTAGTGGCCACGAGTAAATCCATTTTGCCTTGTTTAAATTCATTCATTACCTGCTGCTTTTCACCGGCTTTCATTCGACCATGAACTAAACCTATGCTGAGCTCAGGTAGAGATTCCTGCAATTGAAAAGCCGTATCCTCAGCCGCCTGACATTGCAATACTTCCGATTCTTCAATCAGAGTGCAGACCCAGTATGCTTGCCGATTTTCGTTTTTACAGGCCTGAAAAACTCTTTGAATCACTTCTTCTCGGCGGGTATCTGGTACGACAACGGTTTGTACAGGCGTTCTGCCCGGTGGTAATTCATCTATTACAGAGGTTGTTAAATCCGCATAGGCGGTCATTGCCAATGTTCTTGGAATTGGGGTAGCTGTCATAATCAGTTGATGGGGCGCTAAGCCGGTCACTGTGCCTTTTTCACGTAAGCTTAAACGCTGATGTACACCAAATCTGTGTTGTTCATCCACAATCGCTAAACTCAGGTTTTTAAATTCAACTTCCTGCTGAAATAAGGCATGGGTGCCCACCACCATTTTACTTTCACCACTGGCGATGCGCGCTTGAGTTTCGCGCTTTAATTTGGCTGATAACTTACCGGCAAGCCAGTCCACTTTATAACCAAGTGGTTCCAGCCAGCGGCTGAAATTGATAGCGTGCTGCTCTGCCAGTATTTCAGTCGGTGCCATCAAGGCTACTTGAAATCCTTGATTGAGAACGGATAAGGCTGCCAATGCCGCTACCAGGGTTTTGCCTGAACCTACATCGCCCTGAACCAGACGCATCATAGGAAAAGTATTTTTCATATCCTGTTGAATCTCATTCACCACTCTTTGCTGTGCCCGTGTAGGCTGAAAGGGCAGGCGACTGATAAATTTATCAATTAATTCATTGGCAACCGGAATAGAAGCCGCTTTTGCCTGCTGCGCGGCTTCTCTGACTTTTAGCATGCTCAAGTTATGGGCAACCAGTTCTTCCAGCGCCAGACGTTGCTGTGCCGGATGCTGGCCGGTTTCCAATTGTTCTAATGAAACATCCGGCGGCGGTCGATGTAATAATTCAAGTGCGGCTTGAAGGCTATAGTGTTGATTTTGCGTTAGTTCTGGTAACAATTCCTCCACGCCGGCCGTTTTTAATTTATTTAGCGCCTGCTCCGTTAAGCTGCGTAGTGAATTCTGTTTGAGCCCTTCAGTCGTTGAATAAACGGGTGTAAATGCTTCTTCTAATTCAACTATTTTATTATCGCTGATTTTATATTCAGGGTGAATAATTTCCCAACCACTGCGGCCTCGTTTAATCTCACCAAATGCCCGAATCGTGCGACCTTTTGTCATTTGGTTTTTCTGGCCGGCGTTAAAGTTAAAAAACCTGAGCGTAATTAATCCTGTGCCATCATCCACGGTGCAGTTAAGCATGCGGCGTTTGCCAAATGTAACCTGACAATTAACGATTTCACCCTGAATACTGGTTTGAAGTTCAGGTAATAAATCGCAAACCGGGTAAATATGGGTTCTGTCCTGATAACGAAATGGCAGATGAAATAAGAGATCTTCTACTGAATGGATATGCAAATGCGCCAACTTGTCGGCAAGCTTAGGGCCAACGCCGGATAAACTGGTGACAGATTGTTTGGCTAAGCGACTGATTTGCATTCCGGTATGAAAACTAACTGTTTAAATTAACAGTATCTTAGCTTGAGTTTTGCCAAAAGTACAAGAAAAAGCAATCATTTCTTTAACTTGGCATCATAGGTAAATATGCACTAAGTTATATCAGAGCATTTTGAAACTGTATGTTTTAATGATGACTGATCTGATTTAACTCAGTTACGTAAGCTATTCGCAAATAAATAGAATAAAACCGCATCCAATCTTAATTCTCAGACGTTTGGTTTAATAAGCAAAGATAACTTAATAGCTAGGCCTCTGCAAAGGACAATAAATGGAACATGAACAACACTTAAAGTTATTAAGAGCTGTCGCACAGGGTGATAAAGACGCTTTCCTTAATTTATATCAGGCAACTTCACCTCAGCTTTATGCAGTGAGTTATAAAATGCTCAAGCATAAAGAGCTGGCGGAAGAAGCCTTACAGGAAGCCTATGTCAGAATTTGGCATAACGCTGGCGAATACCAGTTGGGAAAAGGCACAGTATTAACCTGGATGATCAGCATTGTCAGGTACAGGACGCTGGATTTAATTCGTTATCACAAAGTGCGAAACGAAATGAGCTTACAGGACGAAGATTCAGTACCTATCGAAACAACGCCTGTGGGAAGTGAGCTAACTGAGCTGGCACCTCAGAAAATGGAGGAATGTATGGATGAACTTGAATCTGAACAAAAACAGGCAATTCATTTTGCTTATTTTAATGGATATAGCCACAAAGAGGTTAGTGCTTGTATGGGGTCGCCACTTGGTTCGATCAAAAGTTGGATTCGTCGCGGACTAAAAAGTCTGCAAAGGTGTTTGGCAATATGAATTATTTATTAGAAGAAAGACGCAATGCCTTAGCTGCTGAATATGTACTGGGTACATTAAGAGGAGGTGCACGCCGCCGGTATCAGCAGCTTATGATGCAGCATCAGCTGGTCCGTGAAACGACTTGGGTATGGGAGCAATATATTAATGTACTGGGTCACAAACTGAAGCCGGTGGAGCCCAGTGATAAAGTCTGGCAGACAGTGGCGACTCAACTTGGTTTTGCAGAGCAGGGAACAGATAAATCTTCAACTCAGGCAGATAATATTGTTGAATTTAAATCAGCAGCTAACCGCATCTGGAAATCTGTTGCGGGTTTAGCTACGGCTGCCGCGCTAGTCTTAGCGGTTGTCTTAATTCAGGTTCAGCAGCCAGATTTAACACCCGCTCAGTATGCTGTGGTACAGAGTGAACAGGCACAGGCTTTATGGCTGATCGAGGTGGATGAGAGCCAAATTACCGTTAAAGCGACAGAAAAACTGACACAGCAAGCTAATAATGATTATGAGCTCTGGTTTGTCGCCGCGGATGGTCGTGCTCCTGTTTCTTTGGGCTTACTACCACAATCGGGTGAACTCATTTTACCTAAATCAGAGTTGTTTGGTACGGTTGATTTAGCGGCCTTAGCGGTTAGTCTGGAACCTCTGGGTGGTTCACCTACCGGCTCCCCAACCCAGGTTTTATATACAACAGAATTGGTGACCCTTTAAACGGGCTAATTCATAAATTCAAAACCCGGCCTAGAGTGTGTTGACGTTTGGTGTACAAATTTTGTTCTAACTAAACGCGTTTTGCTCGCGACGCGAGATATGTAGCATAGTTATTCTATGTCAATATCGAGCAACAAAGAGAAAAATGCGTTTAGAACGAACCTGAAAGGCAGCGTTTGTTTGGCATTTCTTCTGCGTTATAGCTCCTTTATGTAGCTCACTACACGTCAATCGCTATGCCTTGGATAAATACCAAACAAACGGCTGCAAAATTGTACTCAAAAGCTCAACACGCTCTAGCCGGGTTTTTTTGCTTTAAATTTTATTTTTAGCTGCCTCAGGCATTTCTATTTCAACCTATCTGAAAAATTAAAATAAATAATTTAAAAAAACTGCATCCAATTTAAATCCTCGCGCGTTTGGCTTTTATGACAAGAGGTTTGCTTGTTGGCAAATCTTATTTAAGCAACTAACAAAGGATAATGTCATGAATATAAAATTAAATACGATAGCGGCAACACTTGTCGCTAGTATGTTAAGCCAAACTGCCTGGGCTTCTAGCCACAGAGAAGCCCCTAATATCACCCGAATGCCAACCGTTGACTCGACTGACTTCTATGCATTTAACAGTTATGAAGCCGATCGCGAAAACTATGTCACTTTAATTGCGAATTATATTCCACTGCAGGATGCTTATGGTGGACCGAATTATTTTGCAATGGATCCAACGGCGATTTACAGCATACACATAGACAATGATGGTGATGCGACAGAGGATCTGACTTTTCAGTTTAGATTTGAGCAGGCCCTCGCAAATGAAACCGGTATTGCACTCATGGTTGGCGATGAGGGTGAAGAAAAGTCGATTGCGGTTCCGTTAAAAAATGTAGGTGGCGTCTCAGCTGAAGATCAGTCTGCAGTTAATTTTAGTGAGTCTTATTCACTAACACTGGTGGAAGGCCCACAAAAATCCGGGACCAAAACCAAGCTAATGAACACGTACAGTGGTACTGAGATGTTCCATAAACCACTAGATTATATAGGCAATAAAACCTTTACCGATAAAAGCGGTTACGAGCATTATGCCCACCAATTTGTGTATGAATTTGCATTACCGGGTTGTGAGCAAAATGGCCGGGTCTTTGTTGGCCAACGTAAAGACCCCTTCGTAGTGAATTTGGGCAAAACTTTTGATTTGGTGAATTATGTGCCGGTAGAAGGTGACAGCTCGCCGGGAGCCGGAGACGCGAATGGTTTTCCGGGCGGGATTACTCAATCCGCAGACAATGATGATTTAGCTTTTAAAAACGTGACAGCATTATCGATTGAGATTGCAAAAGATTGTATCACCGGAGACGGCAATGGGGTTATTGGCGCATGGACAACCGCCAGTTTGCCGCAGGCTCGAATCTTAAACCCGAACGCTAAACTTAACAAAACGGAAGTAAACGGTGGTGCTTTGGTTCAGGTATCCCGATTAGGTAGCCCGCTGGTTAATGAGTTGGTTATTGGTTTAAAAGATAAAGATAAATTTTCTGCATCACATCCGAAAGATGATGGTCAGTTTGCAGATTATGTCACACATCCTAGCTTGCCTGAGCTTTTAAATATTTTATTTAAAGATGCGGTAAATACCACTTTAGGAACGGAGATTGAAACGCTTGCACCGACTAACTTCCCGCGTATGGATTTAGTCACTGCATTTTTAACCGGGTTTGAAGGTGTAAACCAACAAGCTATGGTGACTCCGTCTGAAATGTTACGACTGAATACCGGTATTCCTGCCACTTCTGCTGAGATGCAATCCGCGTTTGGTGTCGCAGGCGATGATTTAGCCGGTTTCCCGAATGGTCGTCGTCCGGGTGATGATGTAGTGGATATTGCATTAAGAGTGGTTATGGGTCGTTTATGTTATCCGATTCCGGTTAACGGTGCTGATACCGATTTAGGGTTGTGTGCACCTGAAGACGCAAGCGTAGGTAATGTGCCTTTCACTGATGGTGCGCCGCTGGATGCGAGCATGGTAATGGATGCGTTCCCATACTTAGCTACGCCGATTGCCGGTTCTGAGTAAGGAGGACATTATGAAAACCTTATTCAACAGAATCCTGAAGGCCAGCATCATAGCTTTATTGCTGAGTGGCTGTGATATAGGTGACGACGATGATAAAACAGCTAAAAATAATGCACCGCAAGCAATGGATTTTATGGCTACTACCAAAACAGATACCGAGCTGATGGCTAAATTGTCAGCAACCGATGCTGATGGCGATATGCTGAGTTATACCTTGGCTACAGCGCCTGGCTCTGGTGAATTATCGCTTAATTCAGATGGCAGCTTTAGCTACCAACCTGCAGCTGAATTTACCGGAACCGATTCTTTTGAGTTTATTGTATCGGACGGCAAAGCGCAGACAACCGGGATGGCTCATATTGAGGTGGAAGTGCTGGAAGTTAGTTTTGCCAGTTACAGCCGAAATGCGTTTAATCAAACCGAAACGGATGAGCCTTTAGCGGTAAATGGTCGTGAGTTTATGCAGGATGTTTCTTCTGAAACCGCTTATGACGACTTATTGACCGAGTAGCAGAGACTAAAGGTCAAGGATGACCTTATTGTTAGGAGAAGTATTATGTTTATTGCTAAAGCGCTCACTTTATTTTTTAGTTCCTTATTAATGATAACCTGTGTATTGGTTGGTATTAGCAGTTTGGTTTATGCCAAGCCTTTTGTACCGGACAGCGCGGATTTTGTTTTAGCCGAGTGGGATCCTGATAGTCCGGCACAAGCCGAAAGTATGAATCTGGAATACATTGAAAATTTAATTAATCAGGCTCAGTATCCCGGAAAGTCGGCTTTTAATATAGGTCGTGCCAATGCGTTATTAAACTTGTATTTTCAATCCGGGCAAACACAGCCAAAAGCGCTTTACCTGCATGCTCGAATTTTGCAACATCAGCACGATTTTAGCTCGGCTTTAAAAATCCTAGACAATGTATTGCAGCTTAAACCACAAATGTCGGCAGCCTGGTTATTAAAAGCGAATATCCACCTTGCACTCGCAGAGCATCATAATGCGAAGCAGGCCTGTTTAAATCTGATAGGCCAGAGTGATTTATTAGTCGCGTCTGCATGTAGTCTGGAAATTGAAAGTTTTCAGGGCAAACTGGCTGCAAGTTACGCCAGCTTGAGCAAGGTTGTTGAACGTTATGGATTATCAGAAAAAGAGTCAGCAGTCTGGCTTGTTCAGATTCTGGCAGATATGGCTTATCGCCTGAACGATAAAGCGGCCGCTTTGGTCTGGCTTGAAAAATTAGAGTACAAACTAAAGCCGGTCAGCTATTGGGCTTTGTGGGCGGATATACAACTAGACAATAAACGACCTGAACTGGTTTATGACCAGCTATCTAAAATCGTCAGTGGCAGCAAATTTAAAGATGATGCATTGCTGCTGAGATTAGTTTTAGCAGAACAGGCCATAAATGCGCCGGTTCATTGGCAAACCCAGTTAAGTAATCGTATTCGGCTCCGTATTCAGCGCGAAGATAAATTTCATGCTGCTGAAATTGCGAGATTTTTTATTGAAGTCGAACCGAATCCGGTGAGCGCGATACATTGGGCCGAAATCAACTGGCAAATGAGTAAACTGGAGGCTGATCGCCAGCTCTTACAGCAAGCTATTTTAATGCAGGCGGACGCCGCACTGCCTGAATCAGGTTCAGGTTTATCCGACTATCAATTCAGTGAACAGGCAGGCTAAACATGAAAAAGTTCATCATACTAATATTGGGCTTGTTTACTTTTATGAGTCATGCCCACCAGTTAAGTACAGCTTATTTAACCGCGGAACTGAATGAAAGTGGCCTTATTCAGGGGGATATCCAGCTAAGAGGTTTTGATTTAAATCAGGCGCTGAATCTGGATTCTGATATGAATGGTCAGTTGACCTGGGCTGAAATTGAAAGCCAGAGTGTGCAACTGAACCAGTATATTCAAACGCACTTATTAATTAAACGTAACAATCAGGTCTGTCCTTTAATAATTGAACCTCAGTTAAAAGCTGAGCGTCATTTTAATCAGGGCTATCTTGTTGCAGTTATAAGTGCCCAGTGTGCGGTGAGCGGGTCAATAGAGGTTACTTACACAGGTTTGTTTGCAGAGGATTATGAACATAAATTATTGTTTAATTTAACCGGCCAGACCGAGGTGGTTGCTCGCGTTATTAGCGCAGAGAATCATAGGGTTCATATTGATTTAAATCATACCTCTTTGATGACTACTTTTAATCAATATGCCTATCAGGGTATTTTGCATATCTGGAAAGGTTTAGATCACATTCTGTTTCTATTGGTTTTGTTACTTGGCTGTGTTTTAGTCCGGCAAAACGGGCAGTGGCAAGTCAGAGAGAACGCAAAGCAAATTATCATTTCAACCGCTTGGATAGTGACGGCTTTTACGCTGGCACATTCAATTACTTTAACATCGACAGCGATGGGCTGGGTGGTCTTAAACTCTCGCTGGGTAGAGTTGGGAATCGCACTGTCTGTGTTGTTTGCAGCACTTAATAATATCTGGCCCTGGGTTGTTCGTTTATCCGGCTTGACCTTTATATTCGGATTATTACATGGGATGGGATTTGCTGGTGTTCTGGTTGAACTGGGTTTACCGACAGAGCAGAAAATCTGGGCGGTACTGGCCTTTAATTTAGGTGTGGAAATAGGCCAGTTAGTCATACTGGCTATTGTATTACCTTTATTAATTTCGATTCGATGGTTTAGTTGGTATCAAACTTACTTTTTACGCTTTTCATCAGTTGCAATTGCCATGGTGGCAATAGGCTGGACGATCGAGCGGTTTTAAGTGCTCGTCTGTGATTTTATGATTTGAAGTTAAGCCGGTTAAACAACCGGCTTTATTTGTTAATACCGCAGAAATTGGTTTATCGATACTATTTAACCTCAGCTGCGCATAATCAAAATTGCCCAACGAGTCTATTTTTTAGCCTCTCAGCGTTATTTTTCTTACTAATAACTCGCTATTAGGTACACAAAAATGCCTTGATAGGCGAAAAACTATCCACATTGGAACGTAAAATAAACAAGATTGTGGTTATATTTAAAAAATTAAAGCCCAATTTTACTTTAACTGTTCTTATGCGCAGCTGAGGTTATTTAGAGATTCAGCTAAATCAAGCAGAATGTTTTAATTTTTTAATTGATTTTAAAAGCTTCAGATCGAGTTGTATCTATCGTGATAGTAAAGTTTTAAATTACTGTTGTAACTCAAAAATAGCCGAAATAATTGCACATTTTTTGACATTTTTACTAGCAGCGACGGAAGCTGCTGATTTATAATATATCCAAGTTATATAGTCATCTTTACTCTTTTGTTCTCTTGGCAGAATCTTAAGTTTTAGCGGCGAGTTCTTCGCACTTTCCATATTTATTTGCATATTAATTGATAGGGCTGTTTATGTCATTCAACACTGCATCGGCGAAAGCTGAGGTAAGCATATTTCCTGTTTTAGCTATTCTGGCTATGGGTGGATTTATTCTGGGGTTAACAGAATTTTCGATGATGCCTATGCTGCCGCTGATTAGCGAAACATTTGCGACCACACCGTCACAAAGTGGCTACGCGATCAGCGCCTATGCGATTGGTGTTGTGGTTGGCGCGCCTGTTTTTATGATGCTGACGGCAAATATGACAAAGCGTAATGCACTGGCTATTTTTGTTGGCATGATGTGCCTGTTTAATGGCTTAAGCGCTTTTGCTCAGTCTCTTGAGCAATTAATAGCATTTCGTTTTTTAAGTGGTTTGCCGCATGGTGCCTATTTTGGTACCGCGGTTTTACTGGCTTCTGATATAGCGCCCAAAGGCAAGCGTTCAACCTTCATTTCAAAGGTATTTTTGGGGTTAACTTTAGCTACGATTGTTGGTGTACCTTTAGTCACATTAATAGGTCAGAACTTTAGCTGGCGCTATTGTGTAATGGGTGCATCAGCGTTAGCTTTTGTCATGTTTATATTGGTTTTTAAAGTAATTCCAAATCATAAAAATGAAGCCCCATCTACATTAATGAATGAATTCAGTGTGTTAAAAAATAAACTGGTTTGGTCAATTTTAGGCATAGTTTTAATTGGGTTTGGTGGGGTATTTTGTATTTATACCTATATCGCAGATACGATATTAGCGGTTACCGAAACCCCGGCTTATACCATTTCTATCGCTATGGTGATGTTTGGGATTGGCTGTACCATAGGAAACTTGGTACTGGGTAAACTAGGCGATAAAGCGGCTATGCCAACAACCGGGTTTGCCTTGGTCGCCTGCATCGTTTTTTCATTTGCGTATGTTTATGCCAGTTACAATATTTGGTTATTGTATGCTGTTATATTTTGCATAGGAGCAAGTGTGGGTTTAGGCGCAGTTATTCAGTCGCTATTAATGGATGTTTCGCCTGAGGGTCATGCCATGATAGGTGCATTGGTTCAATGTGCTTTTAATACCGCAAATGCGATTGGTCCTTGGGTTGGTGGCATTGTCATTGCGCAAGGCGCTTTGCCTAATCAAACTGGTATTTCGGCCGCTATTTTGTTCTTAGGCGGCCTGTTAATGTGGTGGCTAAGCCATATTCAAATTAAAGCCAAATCAAAACAGGCAGAATGCGATGCTTTGCCGGATGTTTGTTAAGCTGAGCGGCGAATTCTCAAATTAGAAGGGCATACTGTGTATGCCCTTTTTTGTATCTATTTTCTCGCTTTTTTGCGTTATTTTTTACGCATTGCCAGTAATGAACCTCAGCCGCGTATAATAAAAATTGCCCAACGAGTCTATTTTTCCGCCTCTCAGCGTTATTTTTCTTACTAATAGCTCGCTATTAGGTACACAAAAATACCTTGATAGACAAAACATATCCAGGTTACAGCGTAAAATAAATTGGTCCAGGATAAGTGTTAAATCCTGCTTAAAAAAGTGTTACTCATTTTACGTCAACTCTTCTTATACTCAGTTGAGGTTGATTAAAGCCCGTTTGGTTTAATGTTATAAACAAATTATCTTAATAACTGCGTCTGTGCCTATTGTATTAATCACTAAACTGGCGGATAAATAAAATTATGAAATATTTATATTTATTCTTTTTTACTATCTATGTGCCTTTACTTGTAATCTATTTTCTTCAGAAAAATAACTCAGAGTACAAAGGGTTTAACTGGGCTGGCAAAAATAGCCTTGGAGTCTGGCTGGCTGTATTGTTGGCTTTATTTGTTATATCGGCTAAATGGACTGCGCCTTCTTTTGTTATTGCCATTAATACAGGTTGGCAAGGTTTTCGAGGCAGTGGTGAATTAAGTTATTGTATTCGATGGCTGATTGCGCTGACTTTGCTTATATTCCCGCATGTCATAAAAAAGTCTTTTTGGAGGATAAATCCCACAGCTACGGAATTTTATAGCCGGTTTAATAGTGACGGATATTGGTATGCTGGACTGGCCTTTGCAATATATCCACTTTATGAAACTTGGAATTTGGCTTTTAAAACCTAATATCAGAGTCAACATTCAAGCCTTAGCGATTGATAAAAAAAAGGTTAACTTAAATCGTTAACCTTTTTCTAAAAACACAAATAGCTTGTTTTATAATGACTTTATTCAGGTAAAAGTGCTTCACCTTTCCATAAATCGACCAACTCCTCACGCGCTCTGACCAAGTGAGTTTCGCTGCCATCTACCATAACTTCAGCAGCGCGTACGCGTGAATTGTAGTTTGAGGCCATGGTAAAGCCATAAGCACCCGAAGATTTCACCGCTAATAAATCGCCGGATTCAATCGCCAGGTTTCTGTCTTTGCCTAAAAAGTCACCGGTTTCACAGATTGGGCCGACAACATCATAAACCGCTGACTCACGTGTTAACGATGTATCGACTTGCACAATATTTTGCCATGCTGAATATAAAGACGGTCGGATTAAGTCATTCATAGCAGCATCAACAATCGCAAAGTTTTTCTCTTCGCCCTGCTTTAAAAACTCAACTTTTGTGACCAGAATACCGGCATTGGCCATAATTGAACGGCCCGGTTCAAATATAACTTTAAGCGCTTGTCTGTCCGATAACTTAGTCAATAATGCTGATACATAGTCTTCAACTGCCGGTGGTACTTCATCCTGATAGGTTACGCCTAAACCGCCCCCTACATCCAAATGCGAAAGCACTATGCCGTTATCTGCCAACTCATCAATTAATGCCAATACTTTATCCAGTGCATCAATAAAGGGTTGAACTTCTGTTAACTGTGAGCCTATATGGCAATCAATCCCTTTTACCGCTAAGTGGCTTAATGAGGCGGCATGCTTATAGACTTCAACGGCGCGCTCGCGCTCAATACCAAATTTATTGGCCTTTAAACCAGTTGAAATATAAGGATGTGTTTTGGCATCTACATCCGGGTTTACCCGAATTGAAATGGGGGCTTTTTTATTAATTTCTGCGGCAACTTTGTTAATGCGATCGAGTTCAGCTTCTGATTCTACGTTAAAACAATAAATACCGGCTTCTAAAGCATATTCAATTTCAGCTTCGGTTTTTCCCACGCCGGAAAAAACGACTTTGGCCGGATCGCCGCCTGCTTCAATTACGCGGGCTAACTCACCACCGGATACAATATCAAACCCTGAACCTAAACGTGCCAGTGTATTTAAGACGCCCAAGTTCGAATTTGCTTTCACTGCATAGCAGACTAAATGCGGATGAGATTGAGCTGCTTGGTCAAATTCTTTCCAGTGAGTTTCAATCGCACTGCGTGAATATACGTAACATGGGGTATTAAATTGCTCGGCTATCTGAGCAACAGAAACATCTTCAGCAAATAATTGCTGGTTTTTATAACTAAAAAAGTCCAAACTAAACTCCGCTATTGGTTGTTATCAGAAGATTCTTCAGGGCTTGTTTGTGGTTTTTCAGGCAAATATAATGGGCCTTTCTGACCGCAGGCACTCAGGCCAAACAGGGTCACTAACAGTAAACAAACTAAACGAATTCTCATAACACTACTTATATTGTTAAATAATGCGCACTATAATCGCATTCATCATAGGAAAATCAAGCGAAACTCATGAGCCAATTAACAGAAACTCAATATCACCAACTTGTAGACGACATTTTACTTCAAATTGAACAAACTTTAGAGCAAATTGAAGACGAAATTGACATAGATTATGAAAATTTCGGTGGTAAGTTAGACATTGAATTTGCTGATGGCAGCAAAATTATTATCAACAAGCAAGAACCTTTACTGCAACTTTGGGTTGCAACCAAATTTAATGGTTATCACTTTAACTATGAAAACGGGACTTGGATTGATGAAAGGTTCGGCGATGAATTCTGGCACTTTATGAATGAAGCTGCGACCAAGCAAGCTGGCCAGACGATTAAATTCAAATAATTAAGAATAATAATAACGGAGCAAAAATGGCTGAATTAATTTCTCATATTGATGTCAATCCGAAAGGGGAAGTCAAAGCGCTGGTTATCTGGATGCATGGTTTGGGAGATTCAGGCCATGGTTTTGCGCCTTTAGTGCCTGAACTTAATTTAGCCGAAGCTCTGGGTGTTAAATTTGTCTTTCCGCATGCGCCCGTGCAACCTATTACCATTAATAATGGTTTGCCTATGCGAGCCTGGTATGACATTGCTTCATTTGATTTTAACCAAAGAGCAGATGAAAAAGGTGTGCTTGAATCAGCTGAAAAACTTCAGGCTTTAATTGATGAGCAGCTTGAGCATTACAAATTAACGCCCGATAAACTAGTCATCGCTGGTTTTTCTCAGGGCGCGGTGATGGCCTACCATTTAGGATGCCGTCAAAAACAACCTGTAGCCGGCATTTTGGCCTTATCGGGTTACTTGTCTATGGCTGATAAGTTGAAAACTGAGGTCACTGAGGCGGCTAAACAAACACCTGTATTAGCTATGCACGGGCTTCAGGATGAGATTGTGCCCTGTAGATTGGGCAAGTTATCTGCGGAGCGGGCAAAAGAAGCCGGATTGGATGTGAGCTGGAAAGATTATCCAATGCAGCATAATGTGTGTGCCGAGCAGGTTGCAGATATTTCGGATTGGTTACATACTGTTTTAACACAGTAATTATTAACACAGTAATTATTAACACAGTAATCAGGGAAACGGACTTTTCTATTCAAAGGAAGTGGTATTGAGTAGCGATTTCCCAGCCTTGTCTCATTTATAGGTTCTTGTTTTCGTTCTCATGAGTCAATCTAACTTAGTTCAGACCATTTGCCACAGCCAGAAGCTCCGCTTTGTGATAGCAATCACCTTGCTGACTTTAGCTGGGTTTATCGGCACTAGCTTAATCAGCTATTTTGTTGCGGTTAAAGCCGTATCTAATCAGATCACGGATTCTGCTTTGCCATTGACCAGTGACAATATTTATTCTGAGATTCAGCGGGATTTAATGCGACCTGTATTTATCTCTTCGCTGATGGCGCATGATACTTTTGTTCGCGACTGGACGATAGCCGGTGAGCAGGATGAGCAATCTCTGGTTCGTTACCTAGCTGAAATTCAGAAAAAATACGAAACCGTAACGGCATTTTATGTTTCAGATAATACACGTCAGTACTATCATTCCAGTGGTGTTTTGAGAACCATAGAAAAAGGACCCGTGATTAATGATTGGTATTTCAGGGTGAAGAATATGCCTGAAGAATATGAAATCAATATTGATCACGATACTGCTAATCCAAATCGATTGTCTGTATTTGTTAACTACAAAACCTATGACTATGAAGGCCAGTTTATTGGGGCTACTGGTGTCGGACTGGCGCTTGAAAAAGTACAAGAGTTGATTGAATCCTACCAAAAAAAATATAACCGTGTGGTTTATTTTATTGATAAGCAGGGCAAACCTACACTCAGAGGCAACCAATTCATTGCCAATCCTGAAACCCTAAAACATAAGCAATTTTATCAGTTACTTAAGGCATACGGGCAGAAAACACAAACCTCATTCCAGTATAAAACTGGGTCACATACTTATTATGTAAACGCAAGGTATATTCCCGAATTTGACTGGTATGTGATTATTGAACAAAAAGATGATGAACAGACAGATAAACTTTTCAACTCACTGATATTAAATGTAGTGGTGAGTATATTAATCAGCTTTCTTGTATTAACGGCTAGCTATTTCACAATTGCAGCCTACCAGAAACGACTGGAACATATGGCAACGACAGACAGCTTGTCCGGCGCACTAAACCGCCATAGTTTGGATATTTTACTGGCTCAGACCATTCGTCAGGCTGAACGAAAAAATCAGGCTTTTTCCGGTATTTTGCTGGATCTGGATCATTTTAAAGTTGTGAATGATAAATATGGCCACTTGGTTGGCGATCAGGTGATTAAAGACGCAGTTGATTTATTGCGTGCTCAGCTTAGAGAGTCAGATGTATTATGCCGCTGGGGTGGGGAAGAGTTTTTAATTGTATTACCTGAGTGTTCCCTGGAATCAGCCCGTCAAATTGCCGAGCAAATTCGAACCAAGTTTATGCAACATGAATTCTGCCATGGAGACAGATTAACCGCCAGTATAGGCATTGCTGAATTCAGACTGACTGCGTTATCTGATACGGAACAAGCGGACAACTCCGAAACTTGGTTACATAGAGTGGATATGGCTCTATATCAGGCAAAAGAATCCGGTAGAAATAAAATTGTTTTAGGTTAAAAAATATAACGTATCTAAATTGTCATAAAGTCGCCATGATAGTCTTGTAGGCTCGAATATATTCAATAACAAACTTCAGTTTTGTTTATGCCTGAGCTGCGTATTTTCAAGGCTATTTATAGCCGCATTTTCAGAGCTGCCCATATTCGTACCCGTTCAGTGCACACCAGACTCGTTAGGGTAACAATGGCGCGTCCTATACCGATAGCGACAATCCCGCGTGAGTATTTATCCTTTTCAATTGATATATCTGTGCTGGCCGGTGGTTACTGGTGGGAAGGCAGTATGGGTGTAAAACAGGGATTGGGTACTTTACGAGTTCCGCCTATAGATTTAGACCATAAAAAGCTGGATCGCTTGGTTCAGGCGCTGGGACCCGCTTATTTAAGAGTCGGTGGCTCTGAAGCGGATAAAATTCATTATTTTGAAGCACCGGACGATGAACCGGATGCGATTGTCTTAACTCAGGCAATCTGGGATAAGTTGCATGCATTTTTACAGCGTAACCAGCTAAAGTTGGTTTTTACCTTCAAGTATGGGTTATTTGAGCGTAGTTTACATGGTCGATGGCAAGGTTCTGAAATTCAGAAACTGTTGGATTATTCAAAGCAAAAAAACTACCAGATAGCCGTATGTGAACTGGGGAATGAGCTCAATGCTTATTGGGCTTTTCACGGAATTCGTTCGCAGCCTGGCGGTAAAAACTTAGCACAGGACTACGCGACTTTTGCGCGCCTTGTAAAACGTTATTTTCCAAGTTGCAAAATTATGGGGCCGGGCAGTGCGTACTGGCCTAAACTGGGTGAGTCTTTAACCCCTTTATCAAACTTAACTAAAAAGTTTCTCGCGTATTTACCGTTTGAGCTGGATATTGTCAGTTGGCATTATTATCCATTCCAGAGCACACGTTCTCCTGTTCGAACGCGCACTGCAACACTTAGAGCAATCCTATCACCGCGTTCATATCTTGATTTTGCTAAATATACAGAAAAGCTCAATTTCTGGCGTTATTTACATCAACCTCAGGCGCAGCTCTGGACTGGCGAAACAGGATCGGCACAATGTGGCGGCCAACCTGAATTATCAGATCGTTTTGTTTCCTGCTTCTGGTGGGCTGAGCAACTTGGGCAGGGTGCAGTCTCCGGTCACAAGGTGATGATCAGGCAAAGCCTGATAGGTGGTGACTATGGTTTGATTAACCGACTTACACTTAAACCCAGACCAGACTATTGGATGAGTTGGCTTTGGGTTAGGCTAATGGGCGATCAGGTTTATGCAGTTTCCAGTAATCAATCCAGAGTTAAAGTGTATTGCCATCAGCATCCTGATAACGTCAATTTCAAAACTTTGATGTTAATTAATCTGGGTAACTTTTCGGCTGATATTAATCTTGATGGGCTTGGACAAATTCAGCAAAGGTACGTCCTTTCTGCCAAAAACATAGAGGCAAAAAAGGTGATGATTAACGGCCAAAAAGCAAAGTTTAACAAAGGTAAAGTTGAACTCACAGACTTTCCTGTTTTATCTAAAACACCAATACTCCCCCCCTTTAGCATTAATTTTTGGTTAATAACTTAAACCTTATGATTTGTTTGTAGCCAAGTTTTTTCTTATCTATATGATTTATATTGCATTTTGTTTATATCATTTTGATATTTTTTATTATATCAAAATGATATTTCTGTTTTAGTCTTTTCAGCTGATTAAATAATGCTTTTTATGATGGGTTTTGTTATTTTATGATTGTTATAAAATCCATTAAGAAGGTTAAATCAAAGTGATGAAAATGTTTACGTTAAAGCAGATCGTAAAAGCCTTGCCTGTGGCGCTTGCTGCGATAAGTTTCTCTGCAAGTGCAGAGCTTCCGCCATTACCTGAAATTAAGTCAGCTATGAAAAAAGTTGCTGACTGGCAAATTGAACATTTCCATGATGATATGGAACGCGAGAACGAATGGGAAAACCGTTTTAATGCCTGGACTTATGGCGCACTATACATAGGTATGGAAAAGTGGGCTCAAATGGCCGACAGTGATAAATATTACCAGTTTTTATTAAAAGTCTCTGAAGATAACAACTGGGATTTAGGCCCGGGCAAATATCATGCGGATGATCAGGCGGTTGGCCAGCTTTATATTGAACTTTACCGTAAATATAAAAAGCCTGAAATGTTGCAAAAAACGTTGGAAAGAACCAAGTGGATTAAAGAGAACCCCAGCCAGCAACCCATGCGGTTGAACCATTATAAATTTGTGGAACGCTGGACTTGGTGTGATGCTTTATTTATGGCACCACCAGTATGGGCTAAACTGGCTAATATCACCGGTGATGAATCATATCGAAACTGGATGTTTGCTGAATATGTCGCAACCACCAATCATTTATATGATGACGAAGAGCACTTATTTTACCGGGATGAGCATTTCATAAATAAACGTGACAAAGGCCATAAAATTTTCTGGTCACGCGGCAATGGCTGGGTGTTTGGCGGTTTAACTTTAATATTAGAAGAAATGCCGGAAGGTCCACAAAAAGCGTATTTTATGAAGTTATACAAAGATATGGCTGCCAGTATTATCAAGCTACAAACCGAACAAGGTCATTGGGCTATGAGCTTAAAAGCGGCTGAGCTGTATCCGACTCCTGAAACCAGCGGTACTGCGTTTTTTACATATGCTTTAGCTTGGGGTGTTAATCAGGGCATACTGGATAAAAAAACCTATCTTGAGCCTATTGAGCGCGGTTGGAAGAGTTTAACCAGTCATATCCGCAAAGATGGCTTGTTAGGTTATGTACAGCCAGTAGGGGCTGGACCGGGTGAAGCCTGGCCGGATAAAACCGAAGTGTACGGTGTGGGTGCCTTTTTGTCAGCAGGTACAGAGGTTTATAAACTTAAAAATGCCTTGTAAGAATCGGCTGTAAAGATAAAAAGAAAAAAGGGTTGGGACTCGGGAAATGAAGTCCCAACCAAAAGTTCCCATTGGAGATTAAAGGGAATTTTATGCTGTTCCGTCCATGGAACTTTGCAGCAACTTGTTGTTAACTCAGTTAGTACTTTCTAAAGCTTATAACTGACTGAGAAGCGAATGCTTCTGGGTTCAAACATATGATAATGAATATCTTCCACTTCATTTGTTTCACCTGTTAATTGGGAGCCATACAAATAATCAATGTCATGATCATCGCTATCCGTTAAATTCAGAATATCTGCCACAAAAGTCCATTTGTCGTGAGTATAACCGGCGCGTAAATTCATAATAGAACTGCTGCCCGAATAAACTGAACCATCTTCATTGAGCGGACGCTGGCCAAAATGACGCAGGCGTAAGCTACCAAATAAACCATTATCAAACCTGGCATTTAAACCGGCTTGCAGAACATGCTCAATTGCACCCGGAATATGATTGCCCTCAGGTGCGCTCTCTGAAAATTCTGCATCTGTATAAGCATATTCAATATCAGCGCTAAAATAGTCTGAAATCTGATAGTAAGTGGTTACTTCAAAGCCGTATCTGTCTGAACCACGGCTAGCCTCTGTATTACCGGCGTCACCGACAAATAACAGTTCGCTGTCCAGTTCAAGTGACCAAAGGGCAACTGAGGTATTGAGCTTGTCATTGATAAAACCACGTACGCCAATTTCATAGCCAAATGAACGAACCAGGGGATCAACCTGTTCAACGCTTGTGCCATCGGCCGGATCAAGCCGAATGGTTGTGCCACGTGCATCATTTGAGTGGAAGCCCTGACCGGCAGAGAAATAAGATTCCCAATCATGGTTTAGAGTATAAATTAAACTCCCTTTAATCGATGTGATAGAGTCATCATTACTGCCACTGTTCGTGGATAAATCAACGCCATTTTTATTGGTTCCGGCTAAATCTGTTACTTCAAAATCATAATAGTCTGCGCGAACACCAAATACCGAGCGGAAATCTGAGTTCCAGTCGATTCGGTTTTCCCAGTATGCAGCTGTGCTGAGTTCAGATACGCTATCGCTGCGCACAACCCCTAAGCGGCTTCTTTGTTTAGTATGGTATAAACCCACTTCATCAATATCGTCATAGCGGGCTTCAACACCAAATTTATTCTGCACAGCCAGGCCATTCCAATCTGTTTGTATTACATAATGTGCCTGACCACCAAAAATATTGCGCTTATCAACTTGTTCAAACTGGTCGCCATTGACAGGATCATCTAAAAAGTAAGTAAAGTTCGACCATAAATTCATTTCATATTGAATCGCATAGGCTGAGGCATGCCAGTTTTTATTTTGCCAGTCGATATTAACGCTGTAACGGCTGGATTCACCGCCCAATGATGTGTCGAGTGAACCCAGATCATCTATTAACCCTTGCGATACCGCGCGCTGCGGAATTTGATCGGCACTGTTCCAGCTATTATCGTAAGCCATAAAGCTCAGGCTCAATTGGCCATCGGCTACTGACTGAGCGTATTTGAGCAATACATTGGTTTTATCCACATCTTCGTTAATATCTTTCCAGGGGCCGTCATACTGGTTATATTCAACCGCGGCTAAAATATCGCCTTCACCGGCTTTAATACTGCCTAAGCCAACCAACCTTAAAAAA
This sequence comes from uncultured Alteromonadaceae bacterium, assembly GCA_913056495.1. GTDB lineage: Bacteria > Pseudomonadota > Gammaproteobacteria > Enterobacterales > Alteromonadaceae > Catenovulum. Next base: position 54,142 of record CAJXMO010000021.1, read on the forward strand.
TTATCATTGCCCAGGGTTATTTCAGCCTCTCCTGTTTCGGCTGTGTTCAGCGTTTGTATCTGTGCGCTGCCGGCGCCACTAAAGTCGCCTACATCAGCATAATAACCACCTTTTTTATAACTTAACTTTTCGATGGTTTCTGGAATAATAAAGTTTAAATCTGTATAGCCCTGGCCATGACCATGCGTGCGCATATTAACCGGCATGCCATCTACCGAGGTAGAAAAGTCAGTACCATGATCCAAATTAAAACCGCGTAAAAAATATTGATTGGCTTTACCTGTACCACTGTGCTGAGTGGCAACCATACCGGGTACAAACTCTAAAATTTCACCGGTTCTTAATAAAGGTCTGAGTTCTATCTCTTGTTTGCTCACCACGCCTTGCGATGCTGAAATAGCCTGACCGATTAAATTAACTTGGCGACCTTCGATATCTATTATTTCAGTTTCCGGGGTATCGGCAAAACTGGGTAAGCTCAGCGCGCTTAAAACCGCAAGTGTTACTTTTTTCACTTTGAATCCTCAAAATAATTGGTATTATGCTGATTGTCTTGGTTAAGTAATCAAAAAGTTAACAAAGCAATCATAATCATTAACTTATTATCAAACACAATCTAAAAACCGATAAGGGCTAGGTTTTATGAAAAACTTAGGTAAAGGACTGAGCCAGTGGTTTGGTCAGCGGCAGAAAAAAATGAAGGTACCCAGTCTGGGTACGCGCGAAATCGAAGTGCTGAGAATTTTATGGCGCGAAGGTGAATTGTCTGCGCAGCAAGTACTCGAGCATGTCGAAAATGAAGATGTCTCGCTAAGTACGATGCAAAGTACACTCGAACGGTTACACCGCAAAGAATTGCTTACCCGGGAAAAGTCCGGTCGTTATTATGTATATACAGCTTGTATATCGCAAAGCAGTATTATCAGTAGCTTGCTGCAGGACATTGCCAGTCAGATTAGTGGTGGTGATATGGCACCTATGATCTCTGGTTTTATTGAATTTGTAGAAGAAGATTCGCCAGAATCAATTAAACAGGTACAGCAAAGTTTAACCTCAAAGCATAAAAGATCGGATAGCTAGTTTGTTAACGTTTTTAGGTGGGGCAATATTTGTCTGGGTTACCTTCGCGCTTATTTTTACCTGGATAGCAGCTGCTTTTTACCCGTTTATTGAACGAATAATTAAATCCTTGCCGGTTAGGCGCCGTTTGAGTTGGCGCCTGACTTATGTCTGCCTGCCTTTTTTACTTGCCTGGTGCGTTCTGATTTTATTTACTCAGCCAGAGCTGATTAAAGTGATTGTCGATGGTCATTGTCATGAACAGGTTTGCGCGCCTCACTGGCTAAAGATTGACAGTGAAACACTGGAAAGTCAGGCTTTTATTATTAGCTCTATTGCATTCTTTATCAGCGTTTTTGCTTTTATTATAAGACAGTTTGTAGTAAGTAAGCGCTATCTCACCTTGCTTAATCAGTTGTCCTCTGAAGCCAATGTTAAAAATAAAATGACGGCCGTGCGGGTAATAGAAACGCCCGCAGCATTGGCCTGGTGTGCTGGTTTATTTAATCCTAAAGTTTTTTTATCCAAAGCTTTATTGGATAAGCTAACCGCAGATGAGTTGACGGTTCTGCTTAAACACGAATACACGCATGCCAGTCGGCACGATAACTTACGTAAATGGATACTGCACTGGGCAAGCGGATGCTGGCCAAAACCTATTAAAGTTAAACTTAAGCAGCGCTATTTATACGACACAGAACTCTTATCTGACTTATCTGCCATTTCACACTCAGGCCAAACAGAGCAACTGGCAAGTGCGATTGATAAGTCACTTTTTTTAGCGAGCTGTCATTGCCAGAATGCCACAGAAAAAAATAAGTCATCTGGCGTTCGTATAGCTGATATAAACGCGGAGCGAGCGCAGGCTAGAGTTAACTATAAACCGGCACAGTGGGTGCTTGGCATCTGCATGTTTATCATCAATATTATATTGATATTATTGTCATTGCATTTTGGTCACCCGTTTTTGGAGTGGGTTTCTGGTTAAACTGCAATTTTGCTTTCATAAAACTGAAAACCTAGCTGCATAAGCTAGGGTCATAATTCAACAAGGAAAGTTTATGAAAGCCTTATTCTCTTCATCACTGGCAAGCATTGTTTTGTTGACGGCTTGCTCGGATGATAACAGCCTTTCGCAGCAAGCCACGCTGAGCAAAAATCAGAATCAATGGCAGGCCCATGCCATTACGGATTACAAATTAACCCTCAGGCAGTCCTGTTATTGTGCGCGGGCCGGAACTCATGAAATTTATCTGGCTTCCGGTGAAGTGGTTGAGGCTTATTATACCGGGCTTGGAAATGATGCCGAGCGGGAGTCATTGGATAAATCTGAGTATCCGTCTTTATTAAACGTTAACAAGCTATTTTCACTGGTTTCAACTCAAATAGAATCCGGTTATCTGACTCAGGTGAGCTATGATTCCGAGTTCGGCTTCCCGCTGACGATTGAATATGCTGGCCCTAAAGGCGCTGAAGATATTGGCGGTTCAATTACAGTGTTGGCGTTTGAGTAAGTGGTATTTGGTAAGTGAGGCGCAGCGCTCATCTAGAAAACAGAATTTGTTGTGTTTATGTTAAGCCTTTGGCAATATAGAGCGCTTAAATATAAAAACATAAGCAAGGAAAAGCGATGAATACCGATCTGTTAAAAACCGCCCCTAAATTCAACAAGGCTAAAGTGATTTCAAGCGCCGTATTAGGCTTGCTGGGTTTATCTGTGATTTTCAGCTCAGTTTATACTGTTGAAGAAGGCCATGTCGGCATAGTTAAACGCTTTGGTGAAGCCAAATATCAGGAAAATCCGGGCCTGCATTTTAAACTGCCTTTTATTGATTCAGTAGAGCCGATAGAAGTGCGTACCCGTAAAAATGCGGAAAAAATGGCTTCCAGTACCCAGGAGCAGATGCCGGTTACGGTAGAAGTTTCAGTTAACTGGACGGCCGATAAAGAAGCCGCTTTGGATTTATTTCGAAAGTATGGTGGGTTAACCCAGTTTGAACAGCGTATTTTAGACCCCAGATTTCGCTCTGCTACCAAAGATACCATTCCTAAATATGAAGCCGAACAACTAATTCAGGACAGAGCTTTAGCCATTCAAGGCATAGAACAAAGGCTTATTGAAGAAATGGCTGGCTTTCCTGTTGTTGTCGACAATATTCAAATTGAAAACATTGAACTGCCTGCCAAATATATTCAGTCAATTGAAATTAAACAAACCGAAAAGAATTTAGCCGCAGCCGAAGAACATAAGCTGGAGCGTCAACGCTTAGAAGCGCTGCGTGAAGTTAATACAGCCGATGCTAAAGCTCAGGGCATTATAAAAGTGGCTGAAGCCGAGGCAAAAGCCATTGTATTAAAAGGTGAAGCGGAAGCGACTGCAATTGAAGCCAAAGCAAAAGCGTTAAGAGATAACCCGCTGATTGTTAGTTTAACCGAAGCACAAAACTGGGATGGTAAATTACCCAGCACCATAATGGGCGAGGGCAGCTTACCAATACTGGATATGCGGGCTAAACAATAGTTGGTTGGGCGATTCTATTGGGATTTGTTTCGCTCGACTCAAGCTATGCGGACTATTTAGCGCCAGCAAGCTTGGCGCCTAAGTTTAACCTTACGTAGCTATCGCCGAAGGATTTGATGATGTTATCTACCCACTGAATGATAACTCGACAAAATAATTAGAGATTTAGCATGAGTGCAGAAGGTAGACAACATACTAGAGAAATCATGTACACGGGAGCAGTGCTAATGCTCCCTATCATTGCGCTGTTTAAACAAGAGTTTTTAATATCTGCTTTGTTAGTACCTATATCTATTTTATTATTTTTCTTTGACAATACATTTAGAAAATTTAGAGCTAAATACCCAGATTTTGAAAAGTATAATTATGTATCTTTTGTATCTGGTTTAGCACTGGCGTCGATTAGCTTTTTACTCCCCGAATGGCAATTATTGCTCAGCATAACTTGGATTGCCGTTGTGGGATTCAAAGGGTTTAAATTTTGCTGAATTAGGCAGCATAAACTTCCGTTTATCGTTCAAAGCTGGTATGTAAATGGTTCTATTCGGGTAAAGAACTGGATTTTGCATCATGCTCGTCCCTCGTTGTGTGGAATGAACGCGGTAAATCGAGTGCTGGTGATTATTTGTAGATACATGGTCGCCGTTTACGGCGAAAATAAACGATGTTTTTCGGCTAACGGCAATCGCTTCTGCATTGCTTTTCTTGCCTTCCGGTTACTACGCAGCTCGTAGGAATCTGCATAAAATACTGGGTAAAGCTAGGTTTGGAGTTAGCGTTACGATAACTGTCGGCAATGTTTCACAGGAGGGAGCGTCGCTAGCAACAGGGGGATTGGACGCAAGTATGGCTGCTGGATTATTTTGGCCGATTGGAACAGCTTTGAGCATATCTGATTTTTTTCATTGATTATATTTCAGATGGGAAATGGGGGTTAGAGCAATGATTAAAATTATATATTCGATGTTCTACTCTAGATTTTATTCGCTCGCTCTGAAAATTGATTCTGATGACGAGAACCATTACTTAACAACAGCTATATATTTTGCTTTCTTTCAGATTTTATTGCTCGGTAGTATATGGTTTTTATGTAAATATTTAGGCTACTACGAAGAGGGAGATCTAGAATTAGGGTTGTTTGGTTCTGTGCTAGTCGGCGGTGGTATTATGAGTGCCAATGTATGGATATGTAATGGGGGGCGAGGCGAGAAGTTTTATAAAATTGGTAGAAATATACTAAATACAAAATTTAAACGATTGAAAATGGATGTAGTGCTCATAGGTTTGGTAGTGTTTTTCTATTTTTCACTTTGGTTATTAAGTTAAAGAATGTAGTAGCTGGATAATTTGACCACTACAACTCTGAGTTTTAAAAGCTCCAATATCTGCAATTAGTGCTATGCGGCTGTCGCTAGCTGGGTTGGCTTCTATAAATGAAGTTTGAAAGGTTAGGTAAAGATTTATTCAAATTGGTTAATACAAGTTATTAGATTAGACCTGCACAGCCTAAAGCCATACACTAAAACAAAATTATAAAAACAGGGTTTCTATTTTGCTCAACCGAATTTGGCTTGGTTTTATTTTATCTGCTTTTGTTTATGCCAGTTTTAACGCATTTGTATTAGGTGATGGTGACATTTATGCGCGCATGATCCAAAGCATTTTTGATATGGCCAAACTCAGTGTAGAAATTTCAATTGGCTTGGTTGGTTTACTCGCGTTCTGGCTCGGTATTAGTAAAGTGGCGGAAAAGGCGGGTTTAATCGATAAACTGGCAAATCTGATGTCACCGCTTTTTCGCATATTAATGCCCGCAATTCCCGCCAATAGCCCGGCACAAGGCCATATTTCAATGAATCTGGCAGCGAATATGATGGGGCTGGATAATGCCGCTACGCCATTAGGCTTAAAAGCCATGCAAAGTTTGCAGGTGCACAATAGCCAAAAAGACACCGCCAGCGATGCACAAATTATGTTTTTGGTGCTCAACACTTCGTCTGTCACTATCTTTCCGGTGACTGTATTCATGTACCGGGCACAAGCGGGCGCTGAAATGGCGACCGATGTATTTTTACCTATTTTATTCGCGACACTATGTTCAACGCTGGCCGGTATTATTGCGGTTGCCAGCATTCAAAAATTGCCCATATTTAAACTTAAACCTCTGGTGATATTTGGCGCTGTATTTGCGTTATTTGGTGCAGCTATCAGCTACTTACTCACCATGAGTGCAGAACAGCTCGCGCAGGCTTCATCCTTTTGGGCCAACTTTTTATTAATGGCGTTTATCTGTTTGGTATTGGCGGTTGCCGCCACTAAAAAAGTATCCGCCTATCAGGAATTTGTTGAAGGCGCTAAAGAAGGCTTTGGCGTTGCCATTCAAATTATTCCGTATTTATTGGCTATGCTGGTCGCCATTGCCGCTGTGCGCGCCAGTGGTATGTTGGAAGGTTTATTGGCAGCAATTAAATGGTGTGTATTGACGCTTGGATTTAATGCTCAGTTTGTTGATGCCTTGCCTACCGCCTTTTTAAAACCGCTTTCGGGCAGTGGCGCGCGTGCGATGATGGTTGAAACCATGAATACCTATGGCTCAGACTCATTTGCCGGGCGTTTAGCTAGCATAATGCAAGGTTCCACCGAAACCACCTTTTATGTACTGGCTGTCTATTTTGGCAGTGTTGGCATTAAATATACGCGTTATGCGATTAGCTGTGGATTGATTGCCGATGCCGCCGGGCTTACCGCAGCTATCGCCGTTTGTTATTGGTTTTTTGGTTAGCTTGGAAAAGCAGCAAACTGCGCCATTCGACATTTTTTGTAGGTCGCCCTTTAGGGCGAAAAAGCAATTTTAAAAAGGCTTTTTTAAAGAGAATATCAAATGGAATTAGCTCAATTTAAACCTTATGTCTTATTTTTTACGCTGTGCATCTGCGTAGCGACACCTGTATTCTCTGCACCAAACTCTGAGTTAGCGCAATTAGCTGCGCAGGATCAGACTGAGCGCCAAGCCGGTGAATTTACCTATTACAATGACATCGACAGACGCGCCAAAGTAAAAGAAATTATTGCCGCCGGTGGCCTAAAAGAGGCAGACGACTATTATAACGCAGCGCTTATTTTTCAACATGGCACCACACTTGAAGATTTTTTAGCAGCATCTCAATTGGCTACTAAAGCGGTTGAATTAGGTTACGCAAAAGCCAAATGGCTTGCTTGTGCGGCAGAAGACAGATATTTAATTCGCACCGGTAAACCGCAAGTTTGGGGCACACAATATAATGCAACTAATACCTATGAGCTTATGACGATAGATGAAAGCGCAAAAACCGATAAAGAGCGGTTGGCGCAGTGTAACCTTAAACCGTTGGCTCAGATTAAAGCGGATATCAAAATGAGAAATTTAAGTAAAGGGTTTTAAATAAAGGGTTTTGAATAAATCACATCAACCCAAAGCGCACAAATGAGTTATAGAGACAGTTGTTGCGCACTGCAACAGGTAATAAAAATAAAGGAATATTAATGTTAGGGACAGTTAAATATTACATCGTGATTTTGTGGGTATTTTCCGTTTGTGCGTGCAGTACAAATTGGCAACAGGTAACCCAGCAGGATTTGGCTGAGATAAAGGCCAGCATTGCACAAACGCATCCCGCGTTTATAGAAAAAACTGATATTTCAACAATCAATTGGTGGCAGCAAGGCTATCAAGAATCACTCGCCCTTATTCCTCAAGTTAAAGACATAGAAAGCGCTTCTGCTGTCATTCAATACTACATTCAGGGCTTTGAAGAGCCGCATATGAGCGCCAGTACATACCCATATTGTTTTGGCTGTTTTAAGCTAGGGAAAACAGTATTAAGGCTATCAGCACCAATAGATAAACGAATTTCATGGGCTGGCTTTATGCTGGACCCGAAAGACGACGGATTAGTGGTGAGTTATGCCAGCCAAAAGTGGCCAGTACCGCTACCTGACAAAGGAGCGACTTTATTTTCATGTGATGGTGAAGCAGCTTCAAATATTATTAAAAGTATTAGTTTATTTACTGACAGAAGATTGAATGTGCCCGCTGCAAAATTAAAGGCAGCCTCCAGTATTACTTTTAGGCAACACGGTAAATTTCCATTGTTAAATGTTGCCAAATTCAGTGCTTGTGAATTTATAAATAAAGCGGGAAATATTCAACGCTATTCTTTAATTTGGCAGGACAAAATTAACCCACTGGATTATCCATTTTTGCATGAACTTTATAATCCAGATGTTGTTTTTGGTTTGAAAAATATGAACAGTCAAAAATGGCTTAGTTTAACAACTTTTAACGCGAGACCTAACATAACCCAAAAGGTGGATGAGTTACTTCCAGTATTGCAGAAACTGGATGATAGTGAACAACTGGTCATTGATTTGCGAGGGAATCGAGGGGGATCTATGTTCTTAGCTTATAAGATACTTTTATCACTGTTTCCGGATACTAGATTTAACGCTACTGAGTCTGGGAATGGTTTTTATCGAATATCAGAAACTGCTAAGTTTTGGATAGAATTAGGCCTTAGCCAAAAAAACATGATGCCCGAAGAGCGAGTTATTTTGATGCAGGTTAAAGAGCAAATTGAAGAACAAAAGATTAAAACCGGTCAGGCCTTGTCGCTAACTTCGATTGACCGTGTTGAAAATATGATAAAAATGGCGAACAAACGCACAGAAAACTTTTCCGGCAACTTAATTTTAGTCACTGACTTAAAATGCTTTAGCGCGTGTTTAGCATTTGTAGATAAACTGAAATTACATAAAAACGTAATTCATGTGGGGCAAAGTACTGATGCAGATACTAAATATACAGACCCCAAACGCTTAACAACAGCAAGCACATTAATCTACAGTGTACCGATTCTACAAAAAGAGCGTATTCGACAAGATAACCAGGTCATCAGGCCTGATATTTATTTCAATGGCAATATAAATGATAACGAAGCGTTGGCGGCATTTGTACAAACGATTGAGTAACATTTGGATATTTTTTATTGCAGCAATTTGGCAATTGGCATTTTGGTTTAGTGTTTGCTGCCAATGGAAATAGATTGTCATTTTCGCTTCATGGTGCGGGTCAATACCAAGCTTGGGTACAAGGCGGAGGAGCTTTAGTACAAGCAATTTTGTCTGATGCTATGGGGTATCAGAATTTAATTAATTCAGCAGCGAGAGAGTTAACTAATTCTGGCTTTAATTGGGGAGATAACTCGGGTGATTCATTAGATATTATGAGGGGGCATGATTTTGCAACAGATAAATTTGGCTGCTTTGCAAGTTGTTGTTATTAAAGTATTGGTTTTATAAAAGCAGGCATTATTCCTAATGCACTCAATACTCTTTATCTAAAAAATACCTTGTGCTGCGCCCACCCGCAACCGGATTAAATAAAGTATAACCATCAGGAAAAAGTTTTTCATGCCAATGCAAAATACGTTCAAGCGACAAAGGTTCATTTAAGTTTTGTACCGCATCCAGCATAATTTCTGCCAGACCATCCGTTTGTTTTGTGGTTGGAAAAGGATGCTGCTGAGTTAATCCAAGTTTATTGGCAAGCGATGAACG
>CAJXMO010000022.1 GCA_913056495.1 uncultured Alteromonadaceae bacterium
AGAATTTAGAATTTAGAATTTAGAATTTAGAATTTAGAATTTAGAATTTAGAATTTAGAATTTAGAATTTAGAATTTTCAAGATTGTCATTCCCGAGACGTCGGGAATCTAGCAGCAGGCAAATATAAAAAATGGATTCCGCATCATGCTCATGCTTCATAGTGCGAAATGACGGTAAGTAACCGCCAAATAAAGCGAAATAGCGGATGCTGTCTATACTCATAAAAGATCTACAGACAGCCTGACGGGAAGACTAGATTTGTGGATCAAAAGCCTCATGTTTGCTGGTCCGGTCGCGGGCAGCGTCCTGCTCTGCTTTCACTATCTCATCATCATCTATGGTTAACCCTGGAATTGCCTGATCACATACATCACCACCAAGCTTGTTAACTTCACGGCACAGCTCAACCATTTTTCTATCCATTAAATGCATATGATCTAATATCCGGCCAATATGATTAGCAACCGGGTCTGGGTTATCAGCGCTGACCGCATAAGCATCAAAGCCATATTTTTTTGCAATCGCAGAGCGTACATCATCGGTTTTTTGCTCTGATTTAGGCACAACTATACGGCCTGGTATGCCAATACAGGTTGCCTCTTCGGGTACATCTTTGACAACGACTGAATTTGAGCCGATTTTTGCATTTTCACCAATATTAATCGGACCTAATACTTTTGCTCCGGCGCCAACAACAACGCCATTGCCTAGCGTCGGATGTCTTTTGCCTTTATTCCAGCTAGTGCCACCTAAAGTGACACCATGATATAAAGTGCAGTCGTCACCAATCTCCGCGGTTTCACCAATAACCACCCCCATGCCATGATCGATAAAAAACCGACGGCCTATTTTTGCGCCTGGGTGAATTTCAATACCCGTTAAAAAGCGGGCTAAATTCGAAACAAAGCGAGCAAGCCATTTCCAATTTCTTTGGTAAAGAGGGTGACTTAATCTGTGCCACCAAATAGCGTGTATCCCAGGGTAATTAGTTAATACATCAACAAAGTTGCGAGCAGCCGGATCACGATGGAAAACAGATTGAATGTCTTCTTTTAGCTTCTCAAACATAAATTACTGTCCTTTGTTTTTAATTAACTTGTCTATAGAAGCAAGTATACCCCTTAATATATTAATTTCATGGGATTCAGGGCGCGCTCGGTTGAATAGTCGCTTTAATTTTGCCATCACCTGACCCGGATGATTTTTAACGATAAATTCTGTGCCAACCAAAGTATCTTCAAGATGTTGATAAAAACGTTCCATATCATCCACTAATGGGTACGGCTCAGGCTGACTATCAAACGATTCTTGTTGTAAATAAGCCATTCGAACTTCGTAACATAAGGTTTGTACAGCCGCGGCTAAGTTTAATGAACTATAGTCTGGGTTTGCCGGGATAATTGCGTGATAATTGGCTTTTTGCAGTTCTTCATTATTCAAGCCATTATTTTCACGGCCAAAAATGAGTGCAACTTCACCTTCTTCATGCTGAGCTTCCTGAATTAACTTAACCCCCGACTCTCTTGGATCCAGCTCAGGCCAGGCCAATGTTCGACTGCGGGCACTGGTTGCAATAACCAAGCGACAACCTGAAATAGCTTCATCCAGCGTTTCAACAATTTTCGCATTACCTAATACATCGGTCGCGCCGGCGGCCAGTGCCGAAGAATGACTGTCGGGTTTGGAAACCGGATCAACCAGCCACAGATTTGACAACCCCATCGTTTTCATCGCTCTTGCGGTAGAGCCAATATTACCGGTATGGGAAGTATTAACTAAAATAATGCGAATCTTTTCAAGCATATATACAGGTCCTCTAAAATTGAGCCGCTATTCTACCATAGCCATGCTTATTGTTAACCTGAAAGGCTAGCGAAATCTAATAATTTAAATTACAATACGCGTCGATTTTTAGTTCTTTTACAACATGACAGGGTAAGATAATGCATCCAATGCTAACCATTGCTGTGCGCGCTGCGCGCAAGGCAGGCCATATTATTTCACGCGGTTTTTCTGAATTAGACCGGGTAACGGTTGAAAACAAAACCGAAAATGATTTTGTAACAAATATTGATAAAGAAGCTGAAAAAGCCATTATTTCGACAATTCAACAGTCTTACCCTGATCATTGTTTTATCGGTGAAGAAGGTGGCCATCAGTCAGGTACAGACAAAGATTACGTTTGGGTGATTGACCCGCTTGACGGCACCTCAAATTTTTCCCGCGGTATCCCTCATTTTTGTGTTTCTATTGCGCTACGTGTTAAAGGCAAAACTGAAGTCGCTGTTGTCTATGACCCAATTCGTGATGAGCTGTTCAGTGCTGTTCGCGGTCGCGGTGCACAATTAAACGAATACAAAATTCGAGTCAGCAAGAAAAAAGAAATGACTGGTACTGTTTTAGCAACAGGCTTCCCGTTTAAACAAAAACACCTTTATGATGCTTATATAGGTACATTTGGCGCTTTATTCAAAGTAGGCGGCGATGTACGTCGTGCCGGTTCAGCTGCATTGGACTTGGCTTATGTTGCGGCGGGTCGTTACGATGTTTTCTGGGAATTTGGGTTAAAGCCTTGGGACACTGCTGCAGGTGAACTGATTGTTCGCGAAGCAGGCGGTATGGTGACCGATTTGGTCGGTGGTCACAATTATTTCCAATCAGGTAATATGGTTGCGGCAAATGCTAAATTATTAGCGATTACCTTAAAAGAAATCCAACCGTTTTTAACCCCTGAATTAAAGCAATAATTTCTGCTTTACACCAGGCCAGCTGACTCAGCTAACCTGCCTCTGCTGGCCTGACTTAATGCTTTTATCTCCTGCCCTCTATATTTATTGATATCGATTTGTTATCTTTTCTGAAGACTTCAAAAAGACGATCTCATTTATATGAAACTCAACACCTTATCCGGTTTTCTCTGGCTATTCATATTGGTTTTAGGCGCACCGGCCGAAGCGCAAAATAATGCAGATTCCCTTTTTCAGGAATATGAAAAAGTGGTATTTCAGGTTCAGCTCATTGAAAAAAACAGTAATAAAAAATCAGCAATAGGTTCTGCTTTTTTAATTGAAGGCGGCCATATTATTACGAATTACCATGTAGTTTCGTCTTTTGTTCAGTCGCCTGAACAATACAGAATTGAATTATTAACCCGTGAAAATCAGAATCTGGTTGCACAATTGATCGATTTTGATGTGGTTAACGATCTGGCTGTTTTAGACGCTGATATTAACCCTAATATTTCACTCAAGCTTGCCCGGATAAGCCCTAAACAAGGCGAAGATATTTTTTCTATCGGCAATCCACATGATTATGGCATGATAGTTTCCCCCGGCACTTACAATGGTATTACTGCACATAGCTTTTACCAGAGAATTAATTTCACAGGCTCAATTAATCCCGGCATGAGTGGTGGTCCGGTTCTCAATCAAGCGGGTGAAGTGATAGGCGTAAATGTCGCTACAGCCGGCAATCAACTGGGTTTTTTAGTGCCGCTAAATAAATTACTCAGTTTACTGGCTGATACCGGGCCAGCCGTCGAGGTTGAAAATTATCATCAGCATATTGAAGATCAACTCTTCGCCAGCCAGGAACTCCTATTTACCCGCTTATTAAATAAAGCCTGGCCCGCCGCTCAACTCGGCGATGCGATTGTCTTAAATGAAATTGCACCTTTTATTCCCTGTTGGGGCCAGTCCAATGCCGAAAATGAAAAAGCGCAATTTAAAGTCAGTGACATTAATTGCATCAGTAAAGAAAAGATATACATAAACAGGCAATTTCAAAGTGGTAATATCGAAATTCAGTTTAGTTGGCTTGACCGGGATAAACTCAATGCGATGCAGTTTACCCAATTACTGGAAAATTCGTTTTCCCGTGCAGGTCCGGGTAATGTTGCGGGTAAAAAAAACGTCACTAATTATCACTGTAATCAGGATTTCACTGCGCCGGTGAAACAAAATGCGACTTTTAAATCCACCTACTGTGTTCGCAACTATAAGAAATACCCAAAGCTTTATGATGTACTCCTGATGTCAGTGTCTGTACATGATAACCAATCCGCTTTAATGAGCCACTTTACACTGTCCGGGGTCAGTGAAGAAAACGCACAGGCGTTTACGCAGAAATTTTTAGGAGCGATTCAATGGAATTAATCATTCAAACGCTGTCTCGCTCAGGTAAAGTCCGAAACCAACAAAAAGTTCAGGGTGACAAGATAAAAATAGGCAGAGCTTATGATAATCAGCTTATTCTGGAGGATATTCATGTCAGCGAGCACCATGCCTTAGTCAGCCAGAATGAAGCGGGTGATATTCAAATTGAAGATTTAAACTCGCTGAATCATTTATATACGGACGATAAAAGGCAAATCAATAGCGCGCACCCGGTTCAAAGCGGTGATGAGTTTTATCTGGGCAAATTACGAATTAAGATTTTATACCTCAACCACCCAGTCGCCGAAACCATAGCACTGACAAAAAGTGAAGAAACGGCCGAGCTTTTTTCATGTAAACGATTTAATACTATCATTTTTGCTCTGTTTATCGCCTTGTATGGATTGAGCGAATATCTTAGCTTTTTTGGCGAATTCAAATTAAAACAACTTTTTGTACCTGTGTTAAGCCTGATCTTTGCATTAGCAATCTGGCCTGTTTTTTGGAGTTTATTGTCTCGCTTTTTCAAACATGAAGCCAGGTTCTGGGCTCATGGTGCGACGCTGATTATGACACTGTTTAGTTTAAAAGCGCTGACTTTGTTAACCCAGTTAATTGCCTACAATTTTGATTCGGGTTTAGCGACCGGAATTAATGTCGCAGCCGGATTTATCATAGTATTTGCTTGTCTTAGGTTCAGCTTATATCTGTTTAATCAAAAAAGTGATAAACGCCAGCTCTGGCTCGGTTTTTCACTGACTTGCTTTATCTTTACGCTGGTTTCACTTAACTACTATGTAAAACACAGAGACTTTAGCCCATCGCCTACTTATTCTAGCGTTATTTTACCGAGTCAGTTCTTATTTAAGAACAGCAAAGATATAAATAGTTTTGTTGAGAGTAACCGCTCACTCTACCAACAAGCACAAGAGGAATCAGCCGAATCATCAGATGAAAGTCAAGCGGATGAAACGCCTGAATCTGAGCCAGAAGGAATGCCAAATGAACAGAATCCAGCAATCTCTGTCCGGTGATTCGGAGTTTAGTTTTAGCACATTGATACTGGCTGTTGTTCTGGCCATCATCCTATCAGCTGCTAATGCCTACATTGGCTTATTGGTCGGTATGACAGTCTCTGCGTCAATTCCGGCGGCGGCACTGAGCATGGCCATTATGAGCTGGTTCAGAAATTCAAATATATTGCAAAGCAATATGGTACAAACTTCCGCTTCGGCCGGTGAAGCACTGGCAGCCGGGGTTATTTTTACCGTTCCGGCTCTGGTATTAATGCAGGCCTGGCAAAGTTATTCCTTTTTTCCCACACTGATTCTGGCGCTCTCCGGTGGATTACTGGGCGTTATATTTACCATACCACTCAGACGAGCTTTAATAGTAGATAAAGCGCTCGCCTTTCCGGAAGGGGTTGCTACATCAGAAGTCTTAAAAGCAGGCTTTGAACTAAGCAATTATCAGGCAGAGTCAAATAAAAGTTTATTAGGTGTACGCCACCTATTACAAGCAAGTGGGCTCAGTGCTCTGTTTAAACTGGTGGGAACTGGCTTTGGTATATTTTCATCAGGCGCGAGCTGGGTAACTGGCTGGTTTTCGGGTCAGCTAATCACAAATGTCAGCATTCAGTTTAGTCCGGCTTTATTAGGAGTCGGTTATATTGTCGGGTTAAATATTGCTGTTTTGGTTTTAATTGGCGGGTTGATTGGCACCTTTATCGGCATCCCGGTTAATTGGTATTTGCAAAATGAGTTCTGGCTCAATCACTTTGAAATTTCAGAGTTAACGGCAATTTCGGGCAGTGATTGGGGCCCTGTTTCTCAGGCAATCTGGCAGGACAACCGAAAGCTGGGTGTGGGCGCTATGTTAGTCGGCGGGATCTGGTCTTTAATTCAAATTGCCAAGCCTGTATATATCAGCATTAAAGCAAACCTGAAATCTTTTAAGCACTTCCAACTGAACTCTGATGAGCAAAGTGACAAGGATTTACCTCTCCCATTATTATTACTGGCCATTCCGCTTTTACTGCTACCCCTGATCTTTTTGGTCTACCCCATCCTGGCTCAAACCCAGCATGGCATCTTATTTAGTCTGATATGGCTTATTTTTATTGTCACTTTTGCTTTTATTTTCTCTTCGGTCGCCGCCTATATGGCGGGTGTGGTCGGTAGCTCTAACAACCCGATTTCAGGCGTCACTATTGCTACCGTTCTAGTCAGCTCACTGATTTGGTTTTATTTGTTAGCCGAAACTTTGCCTGAAATTCAGCAAATTGGGGGCATTACGGTTATGTTTTTGGCAGCCGTAACCTGCAGTGCAGCCGCTATATCAGGCGATAATTTACAGGATTTAAAGTGCGGCCATATTCTGGGTGCAACCCCCTGGAAACAGCAGATTTATCAAATGATAGGGGTCATTGTTGCAGCTTGTATCTTGCCTTTTGTTTTAATGCTACTGGATACCAGTTATGGCATTGGCCGGGAAGGTATTAATAACCCAAACGGCGATTATCTGGCAGCGCCTCAGGCGGCTTTAATGCAGGCGCTGACGCAGGGGATTTTTGGTCAGAGCTTAGACTGGACCTTAATTAAACTGGGCGGTTTAATTGCTATTATCATTATTATTTTGGACCACATGTTAGAAAAGCTAAAATCCGGGTTCAGGCTGCATGTACTGGCTGTTGCCATCGGCATTTATTTACCATTTGCGCTGGCAATCAGCCTGTTTATCGGGGGGTTACTTAAATATTGGGTCACCAGTAAAACTAAGAATAAGTCTTTAACGCAGCAAACTCAGCAAAACCAGAACGGATTATTACTGGCATCAGGTTTAATTACTGGTGAAGCCTTGATGGGGGTTATTCTGGCCATGTTTGCAGCCTTTGTCATTCCCTTGCCTGCTCCGATAGAATATGCCGAATGGACCGGATTAATCGCCTTTTTTCTGGTGTGTCTGTATTTATATAAACGCAGCCGGGAAAGCTAGTCTGACACAGTAGACTTTTTTGCAAACTGGATGACTCATTGAAAAACCAGCTATCCCATTTCAAGTATTAATGCTTGAATAACTCAACATTAACCATATCACCGTCAGACTTATGTCCATCTTCTGCCTCTAGCACAATATAACAGTCCGCTTTGGAGACAGAAGATAAGACGCCTGAACTTTGTTTACCTGCAGATTTAACCGCAACAATGTTTCCATTTTGATAAATAAGCTGACCTCGCTGAAAGTCTTTACGTCCTGGGCGTTTTTTTATTTGTCCAACTAGCGTCAATGGCAAGCGCTTGCGGTTTTCAGCCAGTTGCCCGCTCATAATTTTGAGTGCTGGCATCACCAGTTGTTCAAAGGTGACATAACTGGAAACCGGGTTGCCCGGAAGTCCGAAAAATATCGCTTTACCTAACTGACCAAACGCAAAAGGTTTTCCCGGTTTAATTGCCAACTTCCAAAAATTAATCTGACCGATTTGCTCGATGACAGCTTTTGTATAATCAGCGTCTCCCACCGAGACACCGCCAGAAGAAATTACAACATGGCATTGCTTTGATAAATTTAAAAAAGCCTGTTTAATCTCATCAAACGTATCGTTAACCACACCTAAATCAATGACCTCGATAAATGGTAAATCCAGCAGCGCCATCAGCATAGGCCGGTTACTGTCATAGATTTGACCCTGTTCCAAAGATTCACCTGGCTGCTTAAGCTCATCACCTGTGGTAAACAAACCGACTTTAATCTTGGTAGTGACAGAAACCTGGCTTAAACCAAGTGATGCGAGCAAACCTATTTCAGCCGCTTTGAGTAACTGACCTTTTTTCAGGATAACTTCGCCAGCTTGTATATCATCTCCTTTTAGACGAATATTATCTCCTTGATGACAATCGGCTTCCAACCTGAGACTATCTCCATCCAAACAAGTATTTTCCTGCATAATGACAGCATCCGCTCCGTCCGGCACGACTGCACCTGTCATAATCCGGACACATTCTCCGGCTATAATAGTCTGTTTGAATGGCGTCCCGGCAAATGCCTTTCCGACAACTTTATAATGACTACAATCAGGTTTAAGCGATAACGCGTAGCCATCCATCGCTGAGTTATCATGAGGCGGCACATTGACGGGAGAAATTATATTTTGTGCTAAAATTCGGTTATTGGCCTTAGCAATCGGCAAAGTTTCAGCTTGGTCAATCAACGGAAGTTGCTTAAACATATAGTCAAGCGCCTCTTCCACTGGTAATAATTTTTGAGTATCACATGTCAGCATTTTTTACCTCTGATCGGATGAGAGAATTGTGATTTCCCGTTCTTGGTACATAATGTAAAATCTACGTCTAATTATTCAGGACGGAATTTAAATGAATTTTTTTTCACATATGACAATAAAACAACGAAGTTACTTAAATATCCTTATTTCGTGTTTAGGCATACTGGCTATTATAGCGCTCATTAGTATTGAATTTATCCAACTCAACGATTTAAACGAAAATAAACTAAAAATCAGTCAACTAGAGACAAGCGTATTACAACTAAGGCGGTCAGAAAAGGACTTTTTTGCACGCAAAGATTTAACCTACGCCGAAAGATTTAATTCAGAATATTCCGACCTGACTCAACAAATACAAGCGCTGAATGCAGATTTGCTCAAATCAGGTCTCAATACCCAAGCACTGGGAGAGTTTAAACAGGAAGTCAGCGATTATCAGCAAATTTTTAGCCAATTAGTGAATAACCTGACTGAAATTGGTCTGGATCATAAATCAGGTTATTATGGCAGTTTGCGAAATGCAGTTCACGGCATAGAATCCTTGATCAACGAACAGCAAAACGATGGTTTGCTGGTTCAAATGCTTCAGCTCAGACGAGCCGAAAAAGACTTTATGCTAAGAATGGACGAAAAGTATGTACAAAAGTTTGATGGTTTAATCTCAGAATTCAAAATCAGATTAAATGCAACTGATTTTCAACCTGAAATCATTAATCAGATAAACAAGGCATTAGTGCAATACCAGCGCGACTTTCAGGCTTTTGTTAATGCATACCGAAAGCAAGGACTGGATAATGAGTCTGGCATGAATGGCAAAATGCGCAATACGATTCATCAAACAGAAGAGAGTTTAGAGAATCTGCTCAAACTCACCAATACGTCCATTGATGAAAAATTTAATGCAACCATTACTAATGGCATTATCGCATTAGTTATCGTGATTGGCATTTTAGTCTTTGCCGCCTATTTATTATCACTTAGCATAACAAGACCACTCGACACTTTATGTCAGACAATTGATCGAATACGACAAAGCAATGATCTAACCATTCGCCTGGATGAAAGTGGAAATAATGAAATTAGCTTTTTGGGCAAAACCTTTAATCGCCTACAGAATGATTTCGCGGATGCAATTGGTTATATCAATGCGACGACCGCCGAGCTGGATAAAACCATGGCGCAGCTGGCTCAGATGACAATCGATACCCAGAATTATATGCAAGAGCAACACACCCAAGCGGATATGGCAGCAACCGCGGCAACAGAAATGCAAACCACAGTAGCTGAAATTGCGCAAAACACTGAATCCGCAGCCAGCAATGCGGCAAATACAGTCAATCTGACACATCAGGGAAAAAATCAGGTCGATAAAACGGTTGAAGTGATTAGTCAGTTAGCTCAGCATTTAAATGATGCCAGTGCGGAAATTAACAAACTGGAAGATGATAGCCGGACTATTGGCAGTATTATAGAAGTGATTCAGGCAATCGCTGAACAAACCAATTTATTGGCGCTCAATGCTGCAATTGAGTCAGCTCGAGCCGGAGAGCAAGGTCGTGGATTTGCAGTAGTGGCCGATGAGGTGCGTAACCTTGCAATGCGAACGCAAGAATCAACCAAACAAATAGAATCTAAAATCGGTCAGTTGCAAAACCGCTCAACCACAATTGTTTCGCTGATTAAAACTTGCCTGAGCAATGGCGAAACATCCGTTGAACAAGCTTATCAGGCCAATCAAATGTTAGGGCAAATTCAGACCGAAATCAGTTCAATTTCAGATATGAGTACTATGATAGCAACAGCGGTTGAAGAACAGAATGTTGTCACCGAAGAAGTCAATCAGAACGTGGTTAAAATCAGAGATATCTCTGATGAAATTTATAAAATGGCAGAAACCAATACTCAGATTAGCCAGAGCATTAATCAGAGTCTGACTGAACTGCATCAATCGGTTGATAAGTACAGGGTCTAAACCCAGAAAAATAAAAACAGGTGATTATTCAGATAATCGCCTGTTTTTTTTTATTCAAAATTACTCAGAAGCAACTTCAGTAATCAGTCGGCGTAACCAGATATGGCTCGCATCATGATGCAGTAACGGACTCCAAATCATGTCCAGTTTAATTTGCGGTAAATCAAATGGCGGCTCAAGCATGACAATATTCGGATCGTGCAAATAGTTAGCCGTAGAGCGTTTTGGCACAGTCACCATCATTTTTTTCGCCATCGCAAGCTGAATTGCAACATGATAGTTTCGGGTAAAAACACGAATTTCACGGCTACGGCCCAAAGAATCAAGCTTCTCGTCTACCCAACCTAATTTGGAAATATCAGTCGGGTCCATACCCAAACCAACACCAAAACCCGTTTTACTCACCCAAACATGCTGTGTTTCGCAATATGCGTCCAGACCCCAATTCTCAATTTGAGGATTATCCCTGTGCGTCAAGCAGACAAATTTATCAGTCCATATAACTTTTTGATGGAATGAAAGCGGTAAATCATCAAAGCGATTAATCGCCATGTCGATCTTGCCCTCTTCCACATCATGAAAAGTCACATCACTTGGCGTCATTACGTCTAAAGTCACATTAGGCGCCAACTCCTGCAGACGAGACAATAACGCAGGCAATAAAGTCGAGGCAGCATAGTCACTGGCCATGATGCGAAATACGCGTTTGCTGGTTTCAGCATTAAAAGGATCGGTTGGTTGAAGCGCTTCCTCTAGATCTAACAGAATGCGACGCACTGTCGGTTGTAACTTTCGCGCCTTTTCAGTTGGAGACATACCGTCTGAGGTACGAACCAAAACCGGATCGTTTAATAATTCACGCAGGCGTTTTAAGCCATTACTCATTGCAGGCTGAGTAATACCTAACTGCTGTGCAGCCCGGGTCACATTTTGTTCCCGAAGCAAAACATCGAGATAAATTAGCAGGTTTAGATCAATCTTAGATATATTCATTTGTATTATCAACCGTGGCAAGTTAATTCACAAAATGAATGTTAATATGTTTTAGTCTTTACAACAACCCGTAAACATAAAAAAAGCTCGTTTACCTGAGCAAACAAGCTTTTTATTAATGAAGATCTAATAAATAAATTATTCGCTTGCTGCAGAATCGGCTTCTGGCTTGTTTTTGGCCGCAGTTTCTTTAATCAACTCTTGCAGCTCACCTTTTTGAAACATTTCTAAAATAATGTCGCAGCCACCGATCAGCTCACCTTCAATCCATAATTGTGGAAAGGTCGGCCAGTTTGCATACTTAGGTAATTCAGAACGAATATCCGGATTTTGCAAGATATCGACATAAGCGAACGGTTCACCACAATTCATGAGTGCTTGTGCTGCCTGAGCAGAAAAACCACAGCTGGGTAATTTAGGGCTGCCCTTCATATAAACTAAAATAGCATTTTCACTAATTTGCTGTTTAATTTTATCTAACGTTTCCATAATAGAATACACCTTAAAACATGATACTTGACTAATATTGTAAAGTATTATTCTGGCCGACCCAAGCCCTTAACCCGAAATAACTCAAATAAGCACAATGGATGAAAAAAATAACGAAAATAAATAAAGACTTTACGGATTAGGGTTGAGAATTAGCAGAGTCGTCACTATTGTATGAGTGAGTGACTGTTTTAATACGAAATCCCTCAACTTAACAGGTTTTTTATTTCGGTTTTCCGTATTAAGATAAAAGCGATTAATACAACTAGCCAACGGAGACAAAAACATGGCATTTGAATTACCAGCATTACCTTATGAAAAAAATGCATTAGAACCGCACATTTCGGCTGAAACGCTTGAATATCACTATGGTAAGCATCATCAAACCTATGTGACTAAATTAAACGGTTTAGTTGAAGGTACAGATTTAGAAAGCAAATCTTTAGAAGAGATTGTTAAAACTTCTACTGGTGGTATTTTCAATAACGCAGCTCAAATTTGGAACCACACTTTCTACTGGCACTCATTAAGCCCGAATGGCGGTGGTGAACCAACAGGCGCTGTAGCTGAAGCAATCAATGCTGCGTTTGGCTCTTTCGCTGAGTTCAAAGCTCAATTCAATGACAAAGCTGTTAATAACTTTGGTTCAAGCTGGACTTGGTTAGTGAAAAAAGCAGACGGTTCATTGGATATTGTTAACACATCTAATGCGGCAACGCCATTAACAGACGAAGGGGTTACACCTTTATTAACTGTTGATTTATGGGAACACGCTTATTACATCGATTACCGTAACGTTCGCCCTAACTATTTAGAAGCTTTCTGGGCATTAGTTAACTGGGAATTCGTTGCAGCTAACTTAGCTAAATAAGTTAATCTTAATTAGTTTAATAAAACCCTTTTTAAAAGCCAGAATCTATTGTATTCTGGCTTTTTTATTGTTCAAAATTCCCGCCTTAAAAATCATTTTTTGCTAAAAAATTCATTTTATTTCCTTGTAGTTAACTCAATCCAGGGTCTAAGCTTAAGTTAGACAAAAATTCACTTTGAGCTGGTATCCACGAACTCAAAGCACATTCTCTGTTATATCGTTTTCGAATCGAGCTAGCCAAGCTAGGAGGCCTGTATGGGTATATTTGAGCATTATCAACAAAGATACGAGTCTAAGCAGGAAGAGGAATATTCAATTCAGGAGTTTCTGGAGCTTTGCCGAAAAGACAAGTCGGCTTATGCTAATGCAGCGGAGCGATTGTTAAAAGCAATCGGAGAACCTGAAATGGTTGACACTGCGCAAGATCCCAGATTAAGCAGGTTGTTTTCTAACCGAGTTGTTGCACGCTATCCCGCGTTTTCTGAGTTTTATGGCATGGAAGATTCAATCGAGCAGATTGTCTCCTACCTTAAACACGCAGCTCAAGGTTTGGAAGAAAAGAAACAGATATTATACCTACTCGGCCCGGTCGGCGGCGGTAAAAGCTCATTAGCAGAAAAAATTAAAAGCTTAGTTGAAGCTTGCCCTATTTATGTACTTAAAGGCTCACCTGTGAACGATCATCCGCTTTGTCTGTTTGATCTCGATCAGGATGGTAAAATTTTACAAACCGAATATAAAATTCCCAGCCGATACCTGAAAACCATTATGTCACCATGGGCACGTAAACGCTTGCACGAATTTAACGGTGACATATCTAAATTCAGAGTCGTCAAAGTCTACCCATCAGTATTAGATCAAATCGCAATTGCAAAAACTGAACCCGGTGATGATAACAATCAGGACATTTCATCACTGGTTGGTAAAGTGGATATACGACGATTAGATGAATATGCCCAACATGATCCGGATGCTTACAGCTATTCAGGTGCGCTTTGCCGCGCAAACCAGGGCGTGATGGAATTTGTAGAGATGTTTAAGGCTCCGATTAAAGTATTACATCCTTTGTTAACGGCCACTCAGGAAGGTAATTATAATCCGACCGAAGGCATGTCAGCTCTGCCATTTGACGGTATGATACTGGCACACTCTAATGAATCAGAATGGCAGTCATTTAAAAACAATAAAAATAATGAAGCCTTTTTAGACAGAGTTTACATTGTAAAAGTACCTTATTGTCTGCGTATATCTGAAGAAATTAAGATATATAAAAAGCTAATTGAAAACAGCGAATTAGACAGAGCTCAATGTGCTCCGGGTACGCTAGAAACACTCGCTCAGTTTTCGGTTTTATCTCGTTTAAAAAGTCCCGAAAACTCAAGTGTTTACTCAAAAATGCGGGTCTATAACGGGGAAAGTTTAAAAGACACAGATCCAAAAGCAAAATCTTATCAGGAATACCGTGACTTTGCCGGTGTAGATGAAGGCATGACAGGCCTGTCCACCCGCTTTGCGTTTAAAATCCTGTCCCGGGTCTTTAATTTTGACCATACCGAAGTAGCCGCCAACCCAGTGCATTTATTTTATGTGCTAGAACAGCAGATAGAGAGAGAACAATTTTCATCCGAAGCTTCAGAATCTTACCTGGAACACCTTAAAGGCTATTTGATTCCCAAATATGTGGAGTTTATCGGTAAAGAAATCCAGACCTCTTATCTAGAGTCTTATTCTGAGTACGGACAAAATATATTTGACCGTTATGTCAGTTATGCTGATTTTTGGATTCAGGACCAAGAATACAGAGATCCGGAAACAGGTCAGCTGTTTGATCGAAGCGCACTTAATAATGAGCTTGAGAAAATAGAAAAACCGGCAGGTATTAGCAATCCTAAAGATTTCCGCAACGAGATTGTCAACTTTGTATTAAGAGCCAGAGCGAATAACGGAGGCAAAAACCCAAGCTGGACCGGCTATGAAAAACTCAAAACTGTCATTGAGAAAAAGATGTTCTCTAATACCGAAGAGCTTTTGCCGGTTATCTCGTTTAATGCCAAAACATCTAATGAAGATCAGAAAAAACATGATGACTTTGTCGCCCGCATGATGGAAAAAGGTTACACCAAAAAACAAGTCAGACTGTTATGTGAATGGTATCTAAGGGTTAGAAAATCGTCTTAATTGCATTAAGCAATCAACAAACATTGCCCCGCGATTCAGATAAAGCGCAGGACAGGTTTAGGAGTCAATATGACGAATTTTATAGATAGACGCTTAAATGCCAAAAATAAAAGCGCGGTTAACCGCCGCCGCTTTCTAAGACGCTATAACCAGCAGATTAAAAAAGCGGTGTCAGATGCGATTAATAATCGCAGCGTCACTGATCTGGAATCAGGTGAAAGTGTCAGCATCCCAAAAAAAGATGTTTCTGAGCCTATATTTCATCAAGGTCAGGGAGGTTATCGTGACAGAGTTCATCCTGGCAATGACCAGTTTGCTCAAGGCGATAGAATAAAGCGGCCAGATTCGGAACAAGGCGGAGGCGCCGGAGAAGGTGATGCCAGCCCGGATGGTGAAGGTGAAGATAATTTTGTATTTCAAATATCAAAAGAAGAGTATTTGGATATTCTTTTTGAAGATTTGGAATTGCCCAACCTCAAAAAAAATCAGATCGCACAGGTAACCCAATATAAAACAGTTCGTGCGGGTTTTAAATCTGATGGCAATCCAGCCAGTATAGATATAGTGCGTTCATTAAAAAACTCTTTATCGCGCCGCATTGCACTTACCGGAAAATATAAAAAACAACTTAAACAAGCCCAAGAAGCATTAACACGGCTAAAAGCAGACGCCAACCTGAATAAAGCAGATATAGAGATATTAGAATCAGAAATAGAAACGCTCAAAAAACAGATTAAAAGAGTGCCTTTCATTGATGAATTTGATTTAAGGTATAAAAACTATGACAAGCTGCCTTTGCCTACCAGTAAAGCTGTGATGTTTTGTCTAATGGATGTATCAGGCTCTATGGATCAGGCCACCAAAGATATGGCTAAACGCTTTTATATTCTGCTTTACCTGTTTTTAACCCGGACTTATAAAAACGTAGAAGTGGTTTATATCAGGCACCATACTCAGGCGAAAGAAGTAGATGAACAGGAGTTTTTTTACTCTCAGGAAACCGGTGGCACTATCGTTTCCAGCGCGCTGAAATTAATGGCGAATATAGTAAAAAAACGTTATCCGGAAAATGAGTGGAATATTTATGCTGCTCAGGCGTCCGATGGTGATAACTGGGCCGACGATTCGCCTTTATGTGTGGACATACTGGAAAAACAAATTCTACCTGTCATCCGGTATTATGCATATATTGAAATTACCACCCGTAATCACCAATCCCTGTGGCACGAATACGAAAAGCTAAAAGCACAAAGCTCACATTTTAATATGCAGCACATTACCCAAATTGCCGATATCTACCCTGTATTTCGTGAGCTTTTCAAAAAGCAAATAAAGTGAGGTTACAGCCTATGACAAAAACACAAAAACCTTTGAGTGATGGGCCAGACTGGAGTTTTGAACTGCTTGAGCTTTACCATGACGAGATTAAACGTGTTGCCGAACACTACAGGCTGGATACTTACCCCAATCAAATTGAAGTGATTACCGCTGAACAAATGATGGATGCCTACTCCAGTATTGGTATGCCGATTGGCTATTCGCACTGGTCATTTGGGAAAAAATTTATTCAGACCGAACAAAATTATAAACGCGGTCACATGGGGCTGGCTTATGAAATCGTTATTAATTCTAATCCCTGTATCGCCTATTTAATGGAAGAAAATACCATTACTATGCAGGCTTTAGTGATGGCGCATGCCTGCTATGGTCATAATTCATTTTTTAAAAACAATTACCTTTTTACAACCTGGACAGATGCCAGTTCGATCATAGATTATTTATTATTTGCCAAAAACTATATTGCACATTGTGAACAAAAGTATGGTATCGAAGAGGTTGAGTCGACGCTGGATTCCTGCCATGCACTGATGAATTATGGGGTCGACAGATACAAACGCCCACAAAAAATCTCCATTCATGAAGAACAAAGACGCCAACAGGAAAGAGCGCGCTACCTGCAAACTCAGGTCAATGATTTATGGCGAACCGTGCCGAAAAAAGCGAAACAGCATGAGCAGGAAAAAGTACGTTTTCCAAAAGAGCCACAAGAAAACATTCTGTATTTTCTCGAGAAAAATGCACCTATGCTTGAGCCTTGGCAACGCGAACTGGTCCGAATTGTGCGCAAAATTTCTCAGTATTTTTATCCGCAAAAGCAAACTCAGGTCATGAATGAAGGCTGGGCAACATTCTGGCATTATACGATTTTAAACCATTTGTATGACGAGGGTTGGTTAAGCGACAGTTTTATGCTGGAGTTTTTAAACAGCCACACTAATGTTGTTTATCAACCCCCTTACAATAGCCAATATTACTCAGGCATTAATCCTTATGCACTGGGCTTTAATATGTTTATCGATATCCGACGAATTTGTGAATCCCCCACCGAAGAAGATAAATACTGGTTTCCGGATATTGCTGGCTCTAACTGGTTGGATACTTTGCATTTTGCGATGCAAAACTTTAAAGATGAGAGTTTTATCAGTCAGTTTTTATCACCTAAACTGATCCGGGATTTAAAGTTATTTGAAATCAGTGATAACGACAGAAATGATTTTATTGAAGTCAGTGCAATCCATAATGAACAAGGTTATCGCAATATTAGAGAAGCCTTATCACAACAATATAATCTCAGTAACTTAGAGCCGAATATTCAGGTGCAAAGCGTTGATGTGAATGGGGATCGTTCTTTAACACTGCGCTATATTCCGCATAACAGAATCCCGTTAGCCGATAGTCAGCAGGAGGTGCTAAAACACCTTTACCGACTGTGGCAGTTTGATGTTAAGCTGGAAGTAGAAAATGAAGATGGCAGTATCAGTATGTTAGATACCTGCCCCAAAGTTAAAAAGAAAGTGGCACTAGATTAATCTAGTGCGGGTAGGTTAACGCTGTGCGATTTAAAAATTTCACCTGAGCGAATTCCATAGTTTCTGAATAATTCCGGAATTCGTTCAAAATCTTCTGCCTGTGCACATTCTAATAATGCCTGATAATGCATTTTCGCTGCATTACGTGCATCTTCGTGAGAAAAATAAAAACTACCAAGCTGATCATATAAAGATTTAAAGCCATTTAATATCAAGGCATAAATTGAATTGTTAGACGCCATTGCTAACCCATGATGAAATTGATAATCAAACTGGCAGTATGCCTCACCGGTTTCTTCTAATTCTTTGTATCCGGTTAAAATCTCCACCACTGTTTGAGGGTTATTTTTCACTGCAGCTCTGGCATAAATAATGGCGACATTGGTTCTGGCAGACAACAAGTTATCAATGATTTGCTCTGAGTTACCTCGGTCAAGTTTGACCAGAGTTGGCAAAATATTAAGACCGCATGAATGCCAGATATCATTGACTTTGGTTGGTTTACCATGCTGAATTGTCAACCAGCCGTCTCTCGCTAAGCGCTGTAGCACTTCCCGTAACGTTGTCCGGGTTACCCCGATAACATCAGCCAGCTCACGTTCTGCAGGCAAAATAGAACCTGCCGGATATTTACCACTCCAGATAGATTCTATTAAATAGGTTTCAGCAACACCCGCCGGGCCTTGCGCTTTGATATACATATCCACTTCCTATATTGAATGATTGTGGCTAGTCTAACGTGAGTCCGTGCCGCAATTCATTAACTCGTGTTATAAAATTGAGAAATAATTCACATAATTAAACTCTAACAGGCATACAATATGCGCACTAAGTCAAAGCTTTAATACATTTCAGAGCGGATATCCTTCGCGCTCACTCAGCAGCTGAAATGAATAACTAAATTCAATTCATCATTATAATGTTATTATAGTCTCTATTCAGTTCAACCTTATTAACTTATACGCATTATTATGATTTTAAATTATAGCCTGACAGGGAATGGCGAACCGCTTGTATTATTGCACGGACTTTTAGGCAATCTTCAAAACCTGAATGCAACCGCAAAGGCCTTGGCTGAATCTTATCAAGTCGTCAATCTGGATTTGCGTAACCACGGTCATTCGCCTCATCACCCTGAGCATCATTATCAAGCAATGGCCGCAGATGTTATCGAAACAATTAACTCGATAGGCATCGACAGCTTTTCGTTGTTAGGGCATTCAATGGGCGGTAAAACAGCCATGATGATTGCAATGCTTTATCCTGACAGGGTCAAAAAGCTGATAGTGGAAGATATTGCCCCCGTAAACTATCCAAACCGTCATCAGTTAATCTTTGATGGCCTTAAATCAATTAAATTAACAGAGCTAAACAACCACCAACAAGCTGATAATCAGCTCTCTGACTTTGTGGATGATGTAGGTATCAGACGTTTTTTGTTAACAAACCTAAGCAAACAAGAGAACAGTTGGCAGTGGAAAATGAATCTGGACGGGTTAATTAATCAGTATTCACAAATTTGCAAGTTCGAGCAACCCACGCCTAAAGCCTGCTATACAGGCCCGGTACTCTTTATCAAAGGTGCTGAATCTGACTATATTCAAGCCGAACATCAAAATACGATTCGCCAGCTATTTCCGTGCGCCAAAGCAAAAATCATTCAGGGTGCCGGGCATTGGATACATGCTGAAAAACCAAAAATTTTCAACAAAGTTGCGCTTGATTTTATGCAAAAATAATTCTCATTCCAAAAAGTATGATATAGTTTGCGACCTGATTTTAAGTTTGACTTGAAGAACCGAAATAAAATATGACCTTTGAACAATTTGAGACACTTAGCTTTTATTTAGGAATCAGTGGTTTATTTCTTTTAATCGCACTTGCGATTAAAGATGTTCTTAAACAAGGCGACGTTCCTGTATACGGCAAAGTGATGGTATGGCTAGTGTTATTTTTAGGCTGCGCTGGCTTTTTAGTGAAAGGTCTTATCCAAGCATTTTTTTAAACATTTTAAAAGCGAGTAATTTTAATTATGGCAGTAGTGGGCTTATTTTTTGGAAGCGACACAGGTAATACAGAAGCTGTCGCCAAAATGATCCAGAAAGAACTGGGGAAAGACCTGGTTGACGTATACGATATTGCAAAATCAAGTAAAGACGATATCGCAAAATACGACTTTTTATTATTTGGTATTCCAACTTGGTATTATGGCGAAGCTCAATGTGACTGGGATGATTTTTTCCCTGATTTAGAAGAGCTTGATTTTACAGATAAAGTAGCTGCAATCTTTGGTTGTGGCGACCAGGAAGACTACGCAGAGTATTTCCTGGATGCCATGGGCATGATCCGTGACATTATTGAGCGCAAAGGGGCAACTATAGTTGGTCACTGGTCAACTGATGGTTACGAGTTTGAAGCTTCTAAAGGCATGGCTGATGACAATCATTTTGTCGGTTTAGGCATAGATGAAGACAGACAACCGGAATTAACTGACGAGCGTGTTAAAGCTTGGTGTGCACAGTTAACTGAAGAAATGTATCTATCTGAATTTAAATAACTTAAATTCTAATTCCTGAAAGATGGCCCGGACACTGTGCTCCGGTTTTTCAAATCTTTCAGGATAACGCCCTCCCCCCTTAACACTCGTTTTCCAACTCTGAACATCCAAACAAAATCATCTAAACTACCGACTCGCTATAAGATTATCGTATATAGACCCAGCTAAAAAATCTAAAAATTATTACAAATTCACTGGTAATCCCTTACCTTTATAACTACCTTGAAGGAGAGGCAATGATAGTCTCGTCTACTAACTTTGGGTCATTGTACAAAGTCTCTAAACATTTTTATTTCTATTTGCTGCCTACCATAGTGCCAGCATCATCAAACTAATTGACCTCAAATCAATGTAATCCATTGATACTCACTGGGAGGGACATGTCGACAACCTGGCAAAGCATTATTGACTCGGCGATCAATACACGCCGTTTTTTACATCAACATCCGGAGCTGAGCTGGCGCGAAAATAACACAGCTGAGGTTATCCGCAATCAGCTCACTAAACTGGGTATTCAATGGCGTGAGTGTGCGAATACAGGGACACTCGCCTACCTCAACTTTGAATCGACAACAACAAGCAAAACCATTGCGCTCAGAGGCGATATTGATGCCCTGCCAATCGATGAAGCAACCAACCTAAACTGGCAATCCAAAACTTCAGGCTGTATGCATGCCTGTGGACACGATGGCCACTGTGCAACTTTACTCGCATCAGCACACTGGCTAAAACTCAACGAGCATAAACTGAATTGTCGAGTTGTGTTGATTTTTCAACCAGCAGAAGAAGGTGGTCACGGTGCCCGTGAGATGATAAATGACGGTGCTCTGGAAGGCGTTGATGAAATATTTGGTTGGCATAACTGGCCTGCTATCCCATTTGGGCAACTACTCTGCCCCGACGGAATTGTAATGTGTGGTAACGGCACCTTTGAAATAACGATTAAAGGGACCGGCGGCCATGCCAGTCAACCCGAGCTCTGTCAGGACCCTGTACTTGCAGCCAGTGCGGTCACTTTAGCTCTGCAACAAATTGTCAGCAGGCGAATCGCCCCTCAGCAAACCGCAGTGGTCAGTGTCACCTCAATAGAAGCTCAAAGTGGTGCGACCGTCATTCCACAACAAGCTGTGCTCAGTGGCTGTATTCGGGTACCCGATGAAACTATCAAAGCTCAGGTTAATGAGCTTATCAAAGAAATCAGCGAGCAAACAGCCGCCAGTTATGGGACGCGCGCAGAGGTGAAAATTTTTCCTCGGTATCAGGCAACTATCAATCATCCGCAGCAAGCTTCAACCGTCAGGTCTAACTGGCAAACATTATTCGGTCAGGACAGTCTGGCATCGTCCATTGCGACGCCGATCATGGCTTCTGAAGATTTTAGCTACTACCTAAGCGAAATTCCGGGGGCTTTTGCACTCATAGGCGCAGATGACGGAGAAGGCCATAAGGCACCTTGTCATAATCCTGAATATGACTTTAACGATAAGCTAATCGAAAAGGTTTGCCACCTGTATGCAAGTTTGGTGGGTATCAACGGGCGCTAAACCCAAATGACAATATCCCGATTAGAACAGTAAGTAAAACTAAGGTAATGAGCAGTGAATTAACATTCATATAAACAAGCACAAACGGAGGCTGTTATGAGCATATTTGAGCAAAGAGAATCTGATATCCGGGCATACTGCCGGGTGTATCCGGTGGTTTTTAAAACTGCTGAGAATGCCAGGCAAACGGATGAAGATGGCAAAGAATATATTGATTTTTTCGCAGGTGCCGGCGTTTTAAATTTCGGTCATAATAATCCCTATATGAAACAAGCCATGATCCGTTATTTGGAAGAAAATGGCGTGACTCATAGTCTGGATATGCACACCACAGCTAAAAGGGAGTTTATAGATAAGTTTGTTAAAACCATTCTTGAACCCAGAAATATGCCGCATAAGCTGCAATTTATGGGACCGACCGGAACCAATGCTGTTGAAGCGGCATTAAAAATTGCCAGACGCGCCACCGGCAGACAAGAAATTGTCGCCTTCACTCATGGTTTTCATGGGATGACACTCGGCGCACTAGCCTGCACAGCCAATCAATATTTCAGAGGCGCAGCCGGCGTTCCGTTAAATCATGTCAGTCATCATGTATTTGGTTGTGAAGTTCAGTGTCAGGGGTGCGAAAATGGTTGTGGCCTGCAACACCTCAATGAACTGGAAGCACTTTATGCCGACAGCTCAAGTGGTATTAGCCCGCCGGCCGCATTTTTAGTTGAAGCTATCCAGGCAGAAGGCGGTGTGAATGTTGCCAGCCAGGCCTGGCTGCAAGCTTTGGCTAAACTGGCTAAAAAAGTCGGCTCACTGCTTATTTTAGATGATATTCAGGTTGGCTGCGGTCGCACAGGATCTTATTTTAGCTTTGATGGGATGGACCTGGACCCTGACATTATCTGCCTAGCGAAAGGGGTTGGTGGTATGGGCACGCCCATGGCGCTCAACCTAGTCAAACCAGAAGTCGATAAACATTGGTCGCCGGGTGAGCATACAGGGACATTCCGAGGGCAAAATTTGTCTTTTGTTGCCGGTATTGAAGCGCTCAAATATTTTGACAATGATAACCTGATGCAAGATGTTAGGGCCAAAACCGAAATTATTCAAAAACACATGCAACCACTTGCCGAACAATTTGAACAAGTACAAATTCGAGGTAAAGGCATGATTGTCGGTCTGGACGTTGGAGATGGCACAATCGCAAGAGCCGTCATAGACACCTGTTTTGAAAACGGACTGTTAATCGCAACCTGTGGTACGGGTGGTCGGGTAGTTAAACTAATTCCACCACTGACAATTTCTGACAATGATTTGCTAACGGGTTTGGAAATTTTAGTTCAGGCAACAAAACAAGCATTGGAGGCAGTAGCATGAAACAAAGAGATGATATGACGTTTGCGTTTGGTGAATACGAGAGACGTATCAGTGACCTCAGAGCCCGTATTGCGCAGCGCAATTTAGATGCGGTAGTCATTAGCGATCCGGAAAATATTATGTATCTGACGGATTATCAAACCACAGGATACTCTTTTTTTCAGGCACTGGTTGTTCCACTGGAAGACGAACCTTTTATGATAACCCGGGCAATGGAAGAGTCGAATGTTATTGCACGTACCTGGGTTGAAAAAACCCGGCCCTATCCAGATACCGGAGATGCCATTCAAATGTTGGTTGACGCGCTGAGAGAGTTTGGCCTTGCCAACAAACGAATTGGCTATGAACGTAATAGTTATTTTTTCCCGGCATACCATCAGGATTGCATTCATACCACATTAAAAGATGGCAAGCTGCTTGATTGTTTTGGCATTGTCGAACAAGGCAGGATCATAAAATCTCCGGCTGAAATTGAATTAATGCGTAAAGCAGCCATGGCAACAGAAGCCGGGATGAAAGCTGGGATTGAAGCAGCTCAGGTGGGCGTCACTGAAAACGAAATAGGCGCAGCT
This sequence comes from uncultured Alteromonadaceae bacterium, assembly GCA_913056495.1. Classification (GTDB taxonomy): domain Bacteria; phylum Pseudomonadota; class Gammaproteobacteria; order Enterobacterales; family Alteromonadaceae; genus Catenovulum. The sequence goes on from CAJXMO010000022.1 coordinate 23,852, forward strand.
ATCAGTGCCGCTATGTTTAATGCAGGTGGTGAAGCACCGGCCGTTATGCCGTATGTAACTTCCGGTCCCCGAAGTATGATAGGTCATGCAACCTGGGAAGGCCGCTCTGTCCAGGAAAACGAACATGTTTTTCTGGAAGTCGGAGGCTGTTACCGAAGATATCATACCGCTATGATGCGCACGGTTGTCATGGGTGAACTAACAGATTCAATGTACCATGCACAGGAACGAATGAAACTGGCACTGCAGTCATTGCACAATTATGTTCAGCCTGGAATGACAGTATCTGATGTAGACAATCTGGTGCGCAATATCATCAGCGAAAATGAAGTCGGTGCACGTTTGATTACCCGTTCTGGTTATTCAATTGGTATCGCTTTTCCACCTAGTTGGGATGAAGGTTACATCATCAGTTTAAAACAAGGTGAATCTGCCATTTTGGAAGAAGGCATGACATTTCATATCATCCCTTGGATGTGGGGGGTTGACGGAAATAAAACCTGCGGCATATCCGATACTATCTATATCACAAATCAGGGCTGTGAATCTTTTTTCACTTTGCCTCAAGATTTTACTGTTAAATCTAATGCGAGTCAGAAAAAGGCTAAAATGGAATCCTCAGCCACACCGGCTAAAAGCGGAAAATCAGACGATAAAAAGCCAACTAAGCTGGCAGAAGTCAAATAAGAGAGGTGTCTATGTTAATCGCAACCAATCCATACACAGGCCAGAAGATCGCTGAATATCCAAGTTTAACGGGCCGACAAATCGGAGACTGTATTGGTGATGCGTTCAGCGCATTTGATCGTTGGAAAAATACAGATATTGGTGCTCGCGCCAATATCTTAAACAATATTGCGGTAGAACTCAGAGAGCACAAAGAAATACTGGCTAAATTGATGGCTGAAGAAATGGGCAAACCTATAACAGAGGGGCGCGCTGAGGTAGAAAAAGCGGCCTGGTGCGCTGAACATTATGCTGAGCACGCCCAATCTTATTTAGCCGAACAGGTTATTGAGTCGGATGCTGGTAAAAGTTACGTCTGTTTTCAGCCTTTGGGCACCTTATTAGGTATACTGCCTTGGAACGCGCCGCTTTGGATTGCATTTCGTTATCTTGCACCCGCATTAATGGCAGGTAATACCTGTGTGATGAAACATGATCCCAATGTACCAGGCTGTGCTCAGGCGCTCACAGATATTTTTATTAAAGCCCGAGTCCCAAATGGCGTTATGGTTAATCTTCCTGTAGAAACGCCTGAAGTCGAGCTGGCCATTCGCGATCCCAGAATTTCTGCGATTTCATTTACAGGCTCCAGTGCAGCCGGTAAAAAAGTGGCTGCTATGGCTGCATCTGAACTCAAACCTGCAGTACTTGAATTAGGTGGCTCTGATCCCTGCGTAGTGTTAGCCGATGCTGATCTGGAACAAGCCGCCAGCGTTGCAGTATTGTCTCGGATAATCAATGCGGGGCAGTCCTGCATTGCTGCAAAGAGAATTATTGTTGATAAGCAAGTTTACGCTGAATTTATCGAGCTTGCGAAAGCGAAATTAAGCGCATTAAAGTTAGGCGACCCACTGGATGAATCGACACAGGTTGGTCCTTTAGCGCGTAAAGATTTGCAACAAAATTTACACCGACAGGTGCAAGAGAGCATAGAGGCTGGCGCAAACTGTCTGCTAGGAGGAGAACTACCCGAAGAAGACGGTTACTTTTATCCTGTGACTTTGCTAACGGATGTCACGCCGCAAATGACGGTTTTTAAAGAAGAAACTTTTGGTCCTGTCATGGTAGTCATTCAGGCCGATAATCCGGAACATGCCCTGCAACTGGCCAATCAGACAGATTATGGCTTAGGCGGTGCGGTCTGGAGTCAGGACACATCAGCAGCAGAAGCGTTTGCATTAAAAATTAATTCGGGGCAAGTGGCGATTAATGGTATTGTAAAAACCGATCCCAGATTACCCAGTGGTGGTATTAAAAACTCGGGTTACGGACGAGAGCTGGGGCCTCATGGCATTAAAGAATTTGTCAATGCTAAACAGGTTTGGATAAAATAAACCAAAGGATAAGATGATATGCCTGATATAGCTGTTTTATATCAGGCACCCGCTGGCTGTTACATATAATTGAATAGCGTTAATCCGGATAACTTAGTAAACGTCTGGCTTGAAACCTGATAAGCCACTTCCTGTTTTTGTAATTCAGTGACAGCTTCTGCCAAATCAGCTTCAGAAACATTCGCTTTGGCTTCTTTAATATTAATTTCCTGATCCGTATTAGACAGCTCAACACTGTCCAGAATATTAACTCTGCCACCAATTGCCGAACGGGCTTCACCCAGGTTTCCCTGTGAAGATGAAATCGAAAACAAAGTTTCCTGCAATTTATCAGTATAAGCATCGTTCACATTAACTGTACTGTTAATCACATTCACCATTTCATCCAAAGCATTTAAAATATTCTTTTTATTTGGAGCATCCAAACTAAAGTCCAGGCTTTGACCGGCTGTACCTGTCACATCAAACTCTAAGCCTTTAAAATTAATTTTATCGCCAGCGGTATAATTACCCGATTGCAATACATTGCCGGAATTATCTTCCACCTGATAAGAACCAGCCCCAAGCACCAAGCTATAGTCATTCGAGCCAGCGGGGTTGGGTGGAACCTGCACATAATTTTGTTTATGAAATTTATCAAAACTGTCACCATCTGCTAACCGAAAATCCCCGGTAGCAGTCGATGAAGCATTAACCGATGCGGAGCTTCTGGCATCTGTATCTTCAAATATGGTTAAACCCGAGCCAGGCACACCAACATCCAATTTCAGGGTTTCAGATACCTGTATTTTTTTCACATTTTCATCGCCCTGATAAACATAATCGCCGGATGAATTTTTAATAAATGCTGGCTGGTCTGATTTAGCACCGGCAAAAATATATTCACCCTGTGCGTTTTTAGTATTCATTAAATCAAAGACTTCATCTTTAATCAGGCTGAGTTCTGCCGCGATTGCTTTTCGGTCTTCATATCCAAGCGCACCGTTACCAGCCTGAATCACTAAACTACTAGCTTTAGTTAAAGAGTCATTAATATTGCCCATCACAGTTTCCTGCTGGGTCAAACTGTTTTTAACATTGGCATTATTTTTAGAAAATTGCTCGAGCCGAGCCAAATCTTCATCAAAACGAACCACTTTAGTTGCGCCGGTTGGATCATCTGAGGGCTTTAAAATATTGGTTTGTTGGTTTAAAACATCATTTGCTCTGACCAGGCGTTTTTGAGATTCGAGTATGCCGTCTAAATTACGGCTGTAAATCATATTCGTAGTTAAACGCATTATTAAGCCCTCACAGCAGACAGCAGAGAATCAAAAATTGTTTGAGCGACCGTAATGATTCTGGCAGAAGCATTATATGCCTGTTCAAATTTAATTAGGTCTGCCGCTTCCTCATCCAGGTTCACACCCGCCATATCCTGCACTCTAGCCTCAGACTGTCCCAATAAACTCTCACTGGCAGCTAAATCTATATTAGCCCGGTTTGTCGTATCACCAACAAACCCGATTAAATTAGAGTACGCCTGATTAAAAGTTAGGGTATTCGCTTCGTTACCAGATACATTTCTGCGCATAGTATCTGTTGATTGCAAATCCGTCAGTTTTTGCGCATTAAAATTATCATCTAAACTGTCAGAATTATATGCGATATTAAACTCATCACCCGCTTCGGCTTTACCCGAAACGCTAATTTCGTAACCCGGGTAGTCTTCCCCATAAGCTGTGGTAGGCCAGGTACCTGCATCTCTTAACTGCTGCATTATATTACTGCCACTGCTGACAGTACCAATCACAGTTCCGCTACTATCCTGAACTTCATATTCTCCGGCTAGGGTATAAACCACTTTTGCTGGCGCGTCAGCATCTAAATTACCGGCACCGTCAAATGCAGACATATTTAATGGTGAATTACTCGAGTCAGTAGATGTAACATCGGTTAATGAAGCCGTTGCACTGCCCAAGTTAGAAATTGGGTTTTCAACCGTAACAGGAGCCGCAAGCGCCAATTGTTCGGGGCGATTCAGGTTCATTTCAATCTGAACCCCGGCCAGACGGGTTGGCCTAATTAAAAACTGGTCTTCAGCGGCAAAACTCCCATCCGCTGCAAACCTTAATTCCAGACCGTCCGGTAAACCGTCTGCACTACCCTGAGTATCGGTTGAACTGGTCGGTATCGTAAATGGACCTGAAACATTACCAACCACTTCTCCACCCGCGTATGCCTGAACTGTATATTCAGTGGCACTGGTAAAGGTCAGCTGATAATCAAAATTGGTAACACTGCCGCCTTTTCCAGCTTCTATGCCGACCTCAATATAGTGATTGGCACTGCTATTATCCCGGTAACCTAATGCCTGTGTAGTCGGTATATTAAAAACATCTTCGCCCAAGTCACCGTCTAAGGTTACCCCTTTTTTGTTCTGCTCATTCATCGCATCAGCATAGGCGATGGCCAGTTGCCCTAATGAATTAACCGTTTCATCCAGTACGGTTTCTCTGTATTCGATTAAGCCGCCAATTTCACCGCCTAGCCCATCCGTATCAAATGCTTTTTTTGAAGTACTATTACTGGTTTGAATTTCAATTTCAGTCCGTCTGGGATCCGGGTCGCCGTTAACGGCTTTAAATTGAAAATAATGGCCATTTGTGACCAGCGGCTGACCATTTTGAGTATTGAGCAACATAGCACCATCGTCTGCCTCAATAGGCTGCACATTGAGTTTTTCTGCCAGTTTGCGTGCGATTTCATCTCTTTCGTCTAATAATTCAGGCGACGCCTGCCCTGTCACTTCTGTTTTTTTAGAGGTGACAATACTTTTATTAATATCAAACAGAGACTTGATTAATGAGTTGGTTTCATTGAGCTGAAGTTTGATTTCGTCATTTACAACTTCTTCCTGCTCTAACGCCCGATCTGACAAACTTTGCATGCGGTCGACTAAAGCTTGAGAGTCAGATATAACAAGTTGACGTGGTGTTAATGAAGTGGGTTCATCGCTGGCTTCGTGTAAGCGGGCAAATACACTATCTATGCCTTTTGCAATACTGGTTGAATCATCCGAAAATAAGGTATCCAGAATCGAAGCGTTTTCAGCTAACGATTTCAATTTAGCATGTTCAGATGTATCTCTGCGATATTGATCAATAGCAAACTGGTCAAATAAACGAGTGACTTGTGAACGACCAACGCCCCACTCGACATAACTGGCAAACTCGGTACGCTGACGTGAATAGCCCGGCGTATTTAAATTTGCAATGTTATTACTGGTTGTCGCTAAATGGCTTTGGTTGCCTAATAATGAGGAGCTACCAATCTGTAAAAGAGAACTCATCGAATTTACCTAAATTGAAATAAACCATACACTGATCTATTTTAGACTATTTAATACAACTAAACTGGTATTGAGTTATATTTGTATCGGCTGAATTGATTAAAACTTTAGCATATTTGTATAGGGCGAAAATACTGAATCTTTTAAAATAGACTGAATTTTTTCCGCATATTTTGGATCGGTTGCATAACCTGCATTTTGTAACTCAGAAAAATAGGCATTCGGATCCTTTGCTTTATCCACTGCCTGACTATATCTGGGGCTGTTGCCAATAAACTGAGTATAATCATCCAGCGCATGCTCTATGCTGTTATAAGAACGAAAATGCGCTTTTTCCTGCACCGCAACCCCATTTCTGTGTTCCAGTGTCGTCACATAAGCTTTGTCACCCTGCCAACGATTATCTGCTTTAATACCAAAAAAATTGAGCGCATTACTGCCATCTGAATTCTGGATCATTTTCTGACCCCAACCGGTTTCAAGTGCAGCCTGAGCTATCATGGCGACTGGTGGCAGTCCAAGTTTTTCTGCAATTTTTTCAGCAACAGGCATAAGCTTTTCAACAAAATCCTGTTTGGAGGTAAATTGAATATTGGCTGAAGCTTGAGCAGGCTCAACGGATGGTTTACTGGCTTCAGGTGCAAGGTTTGCATTGGCCGCTTTATATTTACTAACCTGCTCAGCCCTCATTAAATCAGCCAGCGTATTGATTTCATCTTTTACAGGTCGTTTATTCGGCTCTAAACCATATGATTGAGCGCTGGAAGTCGGGTTATTTAAAGCCTGATGTAAATCAGCATCAGACCGGTAAACCTGAGCGCTTTTACTACTGTCCGATTCCGGATCTAGTTGTTCAACAATTAGGTCAGCTAACCCTAAAGCTCCGGTTCCGGATAAATTAACCGCAAGCTGATCATCATGCATACCACGATAAAATTTTGCCGTCTGACTGTTAAAAGGGCTACTATCATCTGCTAAAACATCCTCAGCTTTACGCATGCTGTCGAGCATCATCTTCATAAAAATAGATTCAAAATGCTCAGCCGCTTTGCGCAAGGCTTGTTTATCATTTTTTAAACCGCCCTGACGAATCTCGTCTAAACCGGCATAATCTGAATAAAACTGAGTTTGTTCTAGTTTGTCCATGGTTTATAGACCTAAATAATCACCAGTTCGCCTTGCAGCGCACCGGCTTCTTTAAGCGCTTCAAGAATGGCCATCAAATCGCCCGGAGCCGCTCCGATTTCATTCATGGCTCTGACCAGTTCATCTAAAGTCGCACCTGTATCCAATACAAACATACGGGTATCATCCTGTGCGACATCAATAATAGACTGCTTAGTCACAACGGTTTCACCATCGGCAAAGGCATTTGGCTGGCTGACTTGTTGGTTTTGAGCTATGGTCACTGTCAGCCCGCCATGAGTGATAGCAGCAGGTCTGAGTTTGACATCCTGACCAATAACAATAGTGCCGGTGCGCGAGTTAACAATCACTTTTGCTGGCGCATCTGCCGGCACGAATTCAAGATTTTCCAGTGTTGAAATATAAGAAACTCGCTGGCCAATATCTCTGGGTGCCATCACTTGTACCGAAGTGGCATCCACCGCGGTTGCCGTATTCGGTCCAACCAGTTGATTAATCACATCGGCCATGCGCTTTGCAGTCGTAAAATCGGGTTGGTGTAAATTGAACGTTAAATGATCGCCATGACCTAAGCCGGTTAAGACTTCACGTTCAACCAAAGCGCCATTAGCAATACGTCCCACTGTCGGTGTATTGGCGATAATTCTCGAACCATCATCGCCTTGCACACCAAAACCACCGACCACTAAACTGCCCTGAGCCACCGCATAAACTTTACCATCGACACCTTTGAGGAAAGTTTGCAATAAAGTCCCGCCATTTAAACTACCGGCACTGCCGATTGAAGAAACGGTAACATCGATTGTTTGACCTGGTTTGGTAAAAGGCGGTAAAGTCGCACTGACCGCAACAGCCGCCACATTTTTAATTTTTGGTTTAACTGAATCCGGCATACTAATGCCAAAGTTATTCAGCATGGTTTTAAAACTTTGCTCAGTAAACGGACTTTGCTCACCGGTTCCGGGTAAACCCACAACCAGACCATAACCCACTAACTGGTTATCACGAATCCCTTGAATACTGGCTAAATCTTTAACTCTTTGGGCATTAGCCTGTGAGCCAATTAAGATTGAGCTCACAACTAAAATGTTCAAAAAGGTGTTTATAACCGATTTCATATCAGCCTACCTATTAAAATGGCCACCAGGTGGAATAAAAGAAGCTGGATAACCAACCTTGTTTATTGGCATCAGCAAAAGCGCCTGTACCACTGTATTCAATGCGTGCATTGGCAATGCGGTTACTCGCAACTGTATTGCTGCTGCTGACATCTTCCGGACGTAATGTCCCGGTTAAACGAATATATTCTTTACCCGTATTCAAGGTCAGCCATTTTTCACCGCGAACCACCAAATTACCATTAGGTAAAATACGGGTCACATGCACTGAAATCTGACCGTTTAAGCTGTTACTTTGATCGGCTTTTGAATCGCCTTTAAAATCAGTTTCACTGCTTAAACCCACGTCGATTGTATTACCGCCAATCGTTGCATTTCGACCAAATGCAGAAAAAGGCTGCATTGTAATATCGTTTTCTTTGCCGTATTCAGCTTTTGCTTTTTTAGAAGCAGATGTGCTTTCCTGCAACATTACAGTAATAATATCGCCAATGCGTCTGGCTTTACTGTCTGAATAAATATTATTGGTTGCCACTTCATCAAATAAAGAACCGGTTGGTACAACTTGCGCCATCGGCGGAGCAGCTTCAATTGGTGCATACATAGGATCGTCTGGCTCCGCTTTTTCGAGCGGTGTTGATGCACATCCGGACAATAACAAAACACCGGAAAACATAACGCTTGAGAATGTACGTACTAAATTCATAAGTCTGCTCCAATAATGAATGACTACAGCTGTTGAACAGCCTGACTTAACATTTGGTCCACGGCAGATATCACTTTTGAGTTCATTTCAAATCCGCGCTGGCTTTCAATTAAGTTCACTAACTCTTCAGTAACATTGACATTGGATACTTCCAACGCACCTTGAACCGTTAACCCGAGTCCGTCCACTCCAGGTACGCCTTGAACGGGTGCGCCACTAACTGCGGTTTCTTTATATAAATTCTGACCAATCGGTTGCAAACCAGATGGATTAATAAAATCAGAGAGGGTCAACTGACCTATTACAGCGTTGCCGGCTTCACCAGGTAATGTCACAGACACTTCGCCATCTTGTGAAATCGTTAACGACTGAGCATTTTCAGGCACAGTAATATTGGGCTGTAACTGGAAACCAGCCCCCGATGTGACCACCTGACCTTCTTCGTCCAAGGTAAATTGACCATTGCGGGTATATGCAATAGTGCCGTCTGGTTGCAGTACTTCAAAAAAGCCTTTGCCCTGAATCATTACATCCAGTGAATTTTCAGTCGTTTGCATATTGCCCTGACTGAAGTTTTTCTGAGTGGCAACCACTTTAGCGCCCGCCCCCAGCATTAAACCATTAGGTAACTCAGTATCCTGTGATGAACGACCACCTGGCTGATTAATATTTTGATACAATAAATCTTCAAAAATCGCCCGGCTTTTCTTAAAACCGACCGTGCTTGCATTCGCCAGGTTATTTGAGATAACTGAAATATCTGTCTGGGTTGCGTCAAGACCGGTTTTACTGATCCATAGAGCTGAGTGCATATAAACCTCCTGAGCCTGAGCTCAATTAAAAAACTCGCATTAACATATCGGATTGCTGATCAATGGTTTCAGCTTGTTTCATCATTTTGGTTTGCATTTCAAACTGGCGCTGCAGTGCGACCATGTCGACCATAGCGCTAATGGTATTTACATTGCTCGACTCCAAAGCGCCTTGGATGATTTTGACGTCTGGTGACGCATCACAAAATCCACACTGTGCAAAACCCTGTTCATCTAATGGTCTGAACAAACCATCATTCTTTTTATCCAATTGAAATTTATCATCTGGTTTAATCAATTTGATTCGGTCAACTTCTTCCAAAAAGTTAGCAGGCGCCCCTTGAGGTCGGACGACAATTGAACCATCAGTGCCAATTTCAACTTTATCAACAGGAACCGGTAGAATAATGACACCACCTTCCCCCAGCACAGGGTTGCCCCGAGCTGTTGTCAGCATGCCCTCTGCGGTAATTTGTAAGTTACCTTCGCGGGTATAAGCTTCATTGCCTTGGGTATCCTGAACAGCCATCCAGCCTTCACCCTGAATCGCAATATCCAGATCACGCCCTGTTGTCATCACAGCGCCGCCCTGCATATTAGAAGCCGGTCTTTCTGCCATCGAAAACACTCGGGTCGGTAACCCTTCTCCAAAAGCTTGCATGCTTCTGGCCTGGGACAAATCAGCTTTAAATCCAACAGTTTTAGCATTGGCTAAATTGTTTGCTTGCATGGCAACTTCCAGTAGATTTTGCTTGGCGCCGCTCATTGCAATATATAACATTTTATCCATAATATTGGCCGTTGATAATTTGACGTACTCTTATAAAAGCAAGTGCCATACCAAAAAAAACAAAAAAAACAAAATTATTATTTAAAGCATTGTATTTTAAATAAAAAAAACATTTAAAAACGATAGAAAGTCACTTTGACAACCTCAGATAAAAATTTGACACCTAAAAAATGTCCTGAAAAACTGAGCGCAGATAAGGCTGCTGAATGCATTATAATTTGAAGGTAAAATGGAAACTGGCGGGATAAAAACAAAAAGCCACACCTGAGTGTGGCTTTAACAATCACTTCAAATTTAAAATTATCGGATCTGAAGAATATTCTGTTGAAGCTGTGAGTTCACATCCAGCGCTCTGGAGTTAGCCTGGAATGATTTTTGTGATGTAATTAAATCCACCAGCTCCTGAGTAATATCCACGTTTGATTGCTCAAGTGCTGACGAAACAATGGTACCAAACGTACCTGTATTGGCTTCACCCGCTAATGCCTGACCGGAATTAATGGTTTCTTTCCAACTGGTATTACCAATTTGTTGCAAACCTTGCTCATTAGCAAAACGAACCAAAGCAACCCGACCCAGATAATCTACAGTACCATTTGAATAGTTAGCAGAAACCAAACCATCATCTGCAATACTAACCCCTGTCAATCGACCAACGGTCGCACCATCTTGCTCTAGTGAAGTCACTTCAAATGCAGAAGCAAACTGGGTCGGACTATTAAAATCCAGAGTAATTTGTTGTGCCGGGTTGGCGCCGTTAGTTAAAACACCAGCCTCACCAGCCCCTGTATCCGGACCTAACGCCTGAGTTTGAATAAAAGGCTCCTGATCGGTGCCCGGTACATATCCATTGATAGATTGGATTTCACCCTGGCTGTTAAATACCAGTGGGATGCCTATAAAATCACCGTCCCCTTTACCACCGCCACCCGCGGTTGGGTAGCCAGTCGGCGCGGCTGTTACGGTTGACTCCCCCCCGCCCGGTGCTACGCCATTTAAGTCCACTGGCGTTGGGTTCCCCTCATCATCGGCATCAATCGACATAAACACATACCAACGATTTTCAGGTGGCGTTGAAGTTGCACTTGCCTCATCTTTCACATAATAAGTGGTTTGAATATGACTCTCACCCAATGAATCATAAATGGTCACAGAAGATGACGCATGATAAGTTGAATTATCATTTGGATTAAATAATGCCGGATCTAAAGGCGTTGAGGTAGAGTCCACATTAAAGGTCATCTCTACAGTTTCACTTTCCACAGGCACACCCGCTGAATCCGGGATACGCAAAGCTTCGGTGGTACTCAAGGATACACCTTGTGAAGTACCATCATCATTTACCGGATAAACTTGTAAATAATTACCCTGATTGGTCACCACAAAGTTATCGTCATCCAGTTTAAAGTTACCGGCACGGGTAAATGTGGTTTCTCTGGATGTAAGTTCAGGTGTCGTTGCAAAAAAACCATTACCTGTAATCGCTAAATCCAGTGAGTTGGTTGTAAATTTTAAACTACCCTGACTAAACTGCTGTGCAACAACCGCGGTTAAACCACCATCACCCACTTTTGTTTTACCACCACCAAATACACTGCTTGCAAAAACGTCGGCAAATTCAGCACGAGATCCTTTAAAGCCGGTTGTATTAGCGTTTGCAATGTTATTTGCGGTTGTATTTAAATCTTTTTGCGAAACCGAAATACCACTAAGCGCAATGTTAAAAGACATAAGTTTTCACCTCTTTAAGTTACTGCCGCTTAAGATGCGACTTCAAGAATATCGTCCATACTAACGCTGCCCAAACCTGACAGGTTTAACGATAAGTTATTTCCACTACCGAAACTGACACTATTGACGCTACTGTAAGCGCCAACTTTAATTTCTGCTCTTTCACCGGATGTAGCATCTATCCCTGTTGCTTTTAGGGTATAAACCCCGGCTCCGGCCTGATTACCATCTTTATCCATTCCATCCCAATAAAACCCGGCGTTACCTTCAGATACAGCGCCAACCTCAATCGTATTAACAACTTTGCCGGAACTGTCTGTTACCTGGATGCGAATATCATTCATCCCATTTTCCATCATCAACTGACCAGACATACCATAGGTTTCTTCGTCAAACTGGAATAAAGGCACTTCATTGCTTTCAACCAATACGGTTTGACCTACCATAGAAGAAGCCTGCAATGCTTTATTCGAAGTTTGGCTGGATTCCGAACTTTCTAAAAATTCAGCAAATTGACTGGTAAAACTGTCAAATTTTTCACCTAAATCACTGATCCCTTCAGCCATAGTGAAATTGGTCATTTGTGAAATCATTTCATCATTACTGGTCGGGTTGGTTGGATCCTGAGCCGCTAACTGGGTCGTTAACAACGCAAAAAAATCTTCCTGACCGAGCGCTTTCTGGCCGGTCGTTTCTTCAGTCGCTTTCGTTTTGGTATCGGACTTATTCCACCTAAGCGAATCTGCGTAAGATGTATCGACTGTACTCATATCGGGTTACCTTATTGACCTTGACCAATTCTAAGCGTTCTGGACAACATTTTTTTCGCCGCATCCGCTATTTGAATATTGGTTTGATACGAACGTGAAGCAGATATCATATTGGCCATTTCTTCCATTACATTGACATTTGGTTTGTAGATATAACCATTTTTATCGGCCATCGGATGATTTGGATTATATTCCACCTGCAAAGGCTTATCGCTTTCGACAATGCCTTTAACTTTTACACCGACATTCTCGGTGTTATTCATATTGCTTTGAGCACGTGAAACCTCAGCTGCAAATACAGGTTGACGTGAACGGTAGGTTTGCTCAACCGAAGAACTCACACTGTTTGCATTCGAAAGGTTACTTGCTGTCGTATTCAGGCGCACAGATTGTGCCGTCATTGCTGATCCTGAAATATCAAAAACGTTAAATAAGCTACTCATTATGGTTGTCCACCCTTAATTGCTTTTTTAAGCCCGGTAATTCTGTCTGTCATAAACTGAACACTTGCATTAAACCTTAACTGGTTTTGCAAAAACTCATTTCTTTCAGCCTGCAACTCAACCGTATTACCATCACCTGTATCAGGTTGATTTGGGATACGATATTGCAGGCCATCATTCATCTGACTGGAGACGGCAATGTGTTTATCATTGGTTCGTTCAAGCGAAGTGGTATAGTTTTTTCTGGCACCGGCAAGCGCCTGCTGAAAATCAAAGTCTTTTGCTTTGTATCCGGGTGTATCAGCATTTGCGATATTACTGGCCAATACTTCAGAGCGCTCTGTTCTGAGTTTGATCGCCTGCGGATGTATACCAAAGGCTTTTTCAAAGGAAATCGCCATTTTTTTGTCTCCTAAACTTACTTACAAGAGATAAAGCAATTTAGGTGCCAAAATAATAAAACTCGAAATCAATAAAAATAATTATTAATAATCAAAAACTTAAAAACAATTAGACGAGTGAAAATTTGAAATGATAATAGGCAGGTTATAATCTAATTAGCTATTTTTGCCGCTTTTGATTAAAGCGGCAATATTAGGTTATTTCTTAAGGCGGTAAACAATACCCGGGTTACACCTTTGCATCACAAAGTCGTTACTTAACCCAGAAATTGATTCCGAAGCCCCTAAAAACAAATAGCCGTCCGGATTTAAAGCTTTGGCAAATTGCGCCAAAATCTTAGCTTTGTTTTCAGGCGAAAAATAAATTAAAACGTTACGACAGAAAATAATATCAAACTTACCCAATAAGCTGTAACTGTCGAGTAGATTAAGCTGACGAAAGCTAGCCATCTTAGTGATATTCGATTTGAGTTTCATTTGCCCCGGCTGTTCCGCTGGTTCAAAAAACTGCTGTTTACGCTGTGGTGACAGGCCTCTGGCAAGCGCTAAAGTGTCATAAGTCGCCGTTTTACATTGCTCAAGCATGCTCGGTGAAATATCTGTACCCAATACCTGAATTTTACAGGCATTCATCTTTTTTTGCTGGTGTTCCGCCGCACACATCGCAATTGAATAAGGTTCTTGACCAGATGAGGCAGCAGCTGACCAAATTTTGACAGTTTGATATTTACCATCATATTGAGGAAATATGTCTTTCATCAATACTTCGAACGGATAAGTATCCCTAAACCACAGTGTTTCATTAGTTGTCATCGCATCGACAACAGCGGCACGTAGTTGCCGCTCTGTAATGCTCATTGCCCGGTTGACCACTTCAGAGATACTTGACGCGCCAAACTTATTCATTAACGGCGACAGTCGGCTTTTTACCAAATATTGCTTGCTCTCGCCTAACACGATGCCGCATTGATGTTCGAGAAAAACACAAAACTTTTTGTAATCTTCTGCGCTTATATTTTTATCCAGCACTTATGGTCCCTAACTTAAACATTCAGCCACTTCTGAACGGCACCAGCCAGCTCATCCGGGTTAAATTTAGCAATAAAGTCATCCGCCCCTACCTTTTCAACCATAGCATGGTTAAATACCCCACTCAGTGAAGTATGCAATATGACCTTCAGGTTTTTAAGTTTAGGATTATTTTTGATTTCTGCTGTCAGGGTATAGCCATCCATTTCAGGCATTTCAATATCAGAGATTAATAACGCAACTTTATCTGTTACTTCACCAGTTTCTTCCGCTGCGGCTAATAATTTTGTCAGCGCATCTTTACCATTAATCGCTAATTGCAGATCAATGCCAAAGCCCTGCAATGCTCTTTTGACCTGATTACGGGCAACAGACGAATCATCAGCAATAAATATCTGTTTATTAGTGTAGTCTTTTTCAATCGGGGTTGATTGCATGACTTCATCACTCACCTGAGCATCAATAGGCATGATTTCATGCAGAATTTTTTCAACATCCAGAATCTCAACTAACTCTTTATCAACTTCGGTAACCGCTGTTAAATAACTGTAGCGACCAGCCCCTTTTGGCGGTGGTAAAATAGATTCCCAGTTAATATTAATAATACGCTCAACAGATGATACCAAAAAACCTTGGACCGAACGATTATATTCCGCAATCACAATGAAACAGTTACTGGTATCCTGAATTGCAGGTCCCCCAGTTGCCATGCTCAAATCAATCACAGATATGGTTTGCCCACGAATATGAGCCACACCACGAATAAAAGGGTTTCTTTTAGGCAAAGAGGTCAATTTGGGACATTGCAGAACCTCTCGCACTTTAAAAACGTTAATCCCAAATCTTTGTCGTCCCTGCAACCTAAACAATAAAAGTTCTAACCGGTTTTGGCCAACCAATTGAGTTCGTTGATTAACTGAGTCTAAAACGCCCGCCATAGTTTTCTCCAACCTTTACTTCGGCTTATCTGATGATTCTGGTGTAATAATTGCTTACTACATTTTATTAGCATAATAGCATTTAAAGTCGTCAAAAAAACAACTGTTGTTATTTCATTTATAACGTTTTTTTTAGACTAAGCATAGTCGAATATGCAAAAAGTCGCATTTATTTGTTGAGGTCAAAATATGAAAACAACAATTGCTTGGTTATTCACCAGTTTAGCCCTAATCTCTCAGCCAGGTTGGGCTACTCAGTATACGAAAGCGCAAATAGAAACACTCGCAGAAACGCATGTTGAATCTATCTATCCGAAACAGCAAGATGAAACGCTTAAAGCTTTTGCTTCGTCAATTGATTCAAGACTGAAAATAAATCCGTGCGCGGGTGAATTGGCGGCTGAAGTACCAAATTTTAACCGCTACTCTCGTCATATGACGGTTAAGGTAAAATGCAATTCAGATAATGAGTGGTTAATATACGTACCGGTTCAGGTCAAAATTATGACACCTGTTGTTGTCGCCAGTCAGTATATTGAATCTGGGCAGACAATAAGTGAATCTGATATACAGGTTCAATTATTAGAAAAAAATCGCTCAAGAAATGGCTTTATGGCCGATAAAAAGACTATTATTGGTAGTAAAGCCAAACGCCAGATAAAATCAGGGCAAGCGATTATAAGTCGGAATATTTGCTTTGTATGTCGTGGCGAAATGGTTACAATAGAAGCAATTACTTCCGGACTATCGGTAAAAGCAACAGGCGTTGCTATGTCTGACGCCAGTTATGGTGAAACCGTCAGCGTTAGAAATAAAAGTTCTAACCGAGTCATCCAGGGCAGAGTCAGTTCTGTCGGTGAAGTGCAAATTTTTTTATGATTATCTACTTACTCGGGCTAAAGTTTTAAGTAAGCTCGCCGATATATTAAGTAAGCTAATCATTTAATAGGTATAGATCATGGCAATAAATCTAAATAACCTAAATAATCAGCTTGGTAAAAATACCGTTGACGCGCAAAAGTCGCAGCAAAATCAACAGACGAATAACCAAGCAAATCAAGCAGCTCAGCAGGCTGCCAGCACGGGTGCGCCCAGGCAAGATTCAGTTTCGCTAACGCAAACTGCACAAAACTTAAATAACCTAACCAAAAAAGCATCTAATGCTTCCGGTTTTGATCAGGAAAAAGTAGATCGTTTGAAAAAAGCGGTTGCTTCCGGTGAATATAAAGTCAATGCAGAAAAGTTAGCAAATAACATTATCGCGAGCGAAGGCAAGCTATTTGGCCTTTAATCACAGCAATGAGGTTTAATTGTAATGACTCAAAGTAACCAACTGCTAGCAGAACAAGAAACTCAGTTACACGCGTTTATGCAACTCTTATCAGATGAGTTAGTTGCGTATAAAGCGCGTAAATCCGATCTTGTTTACCAGATAGCAGTGCAAAAAGATGAGTTATTATCCAAAATTAAACAGACAGACGAACAAATAGCGAACCTGGAAAACTTAGCTGAGTTAAAACAGCAAACTGAATTTTCTGATAAAGTGGCTGAGCTTGAACACAGCCTTGAAAAAATCAGAATTCAAAGTGCGGTTAACGAGCGGGTTATTCGAACCAGTTTAAATAATGTATTACGCCTTAAGCAATCCATTCTGGCGATGAAAAATTCAGATGCCATGACATACGACAAGCAAGGTCAGGCACAAACCCAAACACTGGGTAAAGGTATTAAGGCCTAAAGCGCACAGGTCTATACACCGAATCGCAAATACAAGCCATCAGTGAATCCCAATCGATACATTCATCCTTAACGCATCAGTTGAAAAACCTTTAAGCTAAGATCTCTTTGCAATCTGGCGTGGGGTTTATCCAGCTTCGAATCTCTTTAGTTTCAATATATGAGTTTCAATATATGAGTTTTGATATCTGAGTTTTGATATATGTGCAGACTGCTCGCTTACAGAATGTTTATATAAGTAATGACACTTAATAAAAGGCTTTTAATTGTATCGCTTTTGAAAAGCCAGACTATGCACTGCAAGGAATGAAAAGTATTGAAAATGGCCTGATTGTTATAATTCAGGCCATCTTGTTATTTAACCTCAGTCAGCTGGGTATAAGAATAGCTGAAGTAAAATTGGACTTTATTTTCTGAACAAAACCACAATTTTGTCATTTTACGTTCCAATGTGGATAGTTTTTCGACTATCAAGGCATTTTTATTATGTACAGCTGAGGGTATTTAATATTACTGACTAACCAGATTAATACCGGATTTTTGTTTGGTTGAAATTAACTGCTCTGCAACTGCACGCGGAATCAAACCTTGAGACGAAGCCACAACAGCGCGACTCTCTACACCGATAACCCGGGCGTAAACTTCTACCCCCTCTTCTTTATGAGTAAAAGTACCGGTTAAAATAAACTCAATTGGATGATCATGCCTCAGTTCATCAATATCCCGGCTAAACGCAAAATCACCGGTTTGTGTCACCCGAATGGTTCCGGTTGCTTTATAATCAATGACAGACAAACCTAGGTTTTGCATATTGTGCTGAAAACCTTCTGCGAGATGATTACCAAATAAATTGGTTTGCTCTAGATTAGAATCAATTGGAACAAAACTGGTAATTGCAATCGGCGTTTTATCGGTGACATAACGCATATTTTTCACCAAACGCAGCGACATAGCTTCAACATAATCACTGATGTTTAAGCTGGCTTCCGATCGGATATGCGAGGTTACCTGATTTAAATAAGCATGTGGATTTCTCGCCCACTGGTTAACATAAGCGGCATCCTGATGACCATTAAAGAGCTCATGTTGCAGATTTTCCGGTTGAATCTCTTGTGTTTCATTCATTTGTTTTTGAGCCTGCCAGGTACTAAAAGACTGACAACCGGCGATCAACAAAGCACCTGATGCAATAGCTAACTTTTTCATATTGCCTTCCCCAACTAATAATATCTTGAATCGATAATTCGAGTCTGGCCATTAGTGAAGGCTTTGACCCGATATAAATCACGTAAATTTAATTCAAGCTCTGTTATATAGACACCATCCAGCGGATAAGATTTAACCAGACGAGCACCTTTAATGACACCTTGAACTGAAGCATTTAATTTTTCATCACCCATAACCAAATCACGTACCGTCATATTACTACTCAATTTATATCCATGGACTTTCTCGGATAAATCGCGGTAAGCATCCAGTTTAGACACTTTAATGGCTTTGATCATCTTAACGGACCGGTCGGCTCCCAACTGACTCTCAATTGGCGCATAACCCGTTGCGGTTACGATATAATCTTCTTCTGGCAACTGATATTGCCATTCATTATATTTGTTCAACTGAACCACCTCTGGCGCGGTTTGACAACCAAACAAACAAACCGTCAGGCAAAAGACTTTAAAAATAATTTTCATTGTCGCCTCCAACTATCCGGTCCGATTCACCTTTATGAATTAACATACCGTCTCTTGTGGTAACTTTCTCTTCAGACCAAAATAAATTGTTTGGTAAAAACCCCTGCGCTGTAGCCAGCACTAACCCATTTGCCATTTCCATCATACGCACATTAACCACAGCGCCATTTTGATGAGGTGTCAAAGTGCCTGATACGATATATTTGGCGTCAACCCGAGCGCTTAAGTCTGCAAGCTGTCGACTCCAGGCATAATCTCCATCTTCAGAAACCAGAATATCCGGTCTGAGTTTAAAATCCGTAATTTTGTAACCACGCTTATTGAGCTCATAAACAAAACTTTCTTCTAACTGTCCACCTAACTGAGCTAGCGGCGCCGCTGAGTCTTGTGAAGCCTGCCGAGTATCCTGCTCAACAAACCGGGTCACAATGATTTTTCCAGTCAGTGCATGTTTAGCCAACGATGCCACCAACTCATCTGCCAGCATATAACTGTGGGCTTTAATCGATAACTGACTCACTTGTGTCTGACGAGTCTCTTTGTATAAGCCATCCGGCGTTTCGGGCATTAAATAACTATTAACTGAATGCGTGGAACAAGCAGTGACAGTGCTTCCCAGTATCAGCAACATGATAGATTGAGCTGATTTGTTCATATAAACCGACCTCTAACCTTTGCTTAGGCCGTTTTTTAAGCTAAGCAATAAAGCTATTAAAAAACGAACAATATCTTGACGATTAATTTAATATAGTGACTCAATGCAAAAATAATTCCAATTTAAATTCATTCCGCTAATAAATTTGAAAACAAGCTGGGCACCGGCTTGTTATCGGATTCAAAGTTTGGCACAAAATTCGCTTTGAAAGATATCAGAGTCTGAAAAAGTCAAAAATAAGCCAGAAATGATGTTTTTTTGACGCTTTAATAACCATAGACGATTGAATGTAGCTAATATGATCACTATAAATTCTGTAAAATCGACACTGTTGCGCGGATTGGCCTGCGTAGGGCTTGGGCTTTGCGCAGTCAGCCCAAGTCAGGCAGCCTGGTATCAAACAACCGGAGTTGCACAAATCAATCAGGGCGATAAAACGACAGCTCGAAAAAAAGCGATAGATGAAGCAATCAAAGAAGCGCTGCTATTTTCAGGCGCTTCTATTTCAAGTACACAGCAAGTCAGAGATGGTTTATTAACTCAGGACCTTTTCATGGTTCGCAGCAGTGGTGTGGTAAATGATATAGAAATTCTGTCAGAAGACTGGAGTTCAAACCGGTTTAAAGTCACAATCCGGGCTGATATTTTTGCCGATAGCAGGCAATGCATTACCGCCTCGTATCGAAAGTCTATTGCCATAGTACCTTTTATTATCAGTCATCAGGAACAGGCTCAGATTGGCGGTATATACCCGCTAGCCAATAAAATCAGCGAAAAGCTTTACCAACAGTTAAAAATGCAATCGACTAGCCTGGATGTTAGAAACTATTTGCCAAAACCAACCCAGTTTGCAGATGTACAACAATCGATTACCGGACAGATAAACCGGGCTAAATTAGCTGAGCTGGCTCAGTCAAGCGATGTACAATATATATTGTCTGGACGATTAACGGATGTATCTATTGAATATAATGCAAATCAGCTCACTAACTGGTTAACCGGTGAACAGGCACATAGATATTTTGATATGCAGATTGAATTGTATGATGCCTATCAGGGCGAACTCATTCGCAGCTTTGATTATCAAACTCAAGCAAGCTGGCCATTTGATACCAAAAAAAGAGTCGATATTAACAGCCGAAGATTCTGGCAAAGTGAATATGGCACCGCTATTACCAGTCAGTTAGATAAATCGTTAAGTGAAGTTGAAGCGGCTATGCAATGCACAACCGCCAATGCCAAAATTATTGATGTGGCAGATCATCAGCTCAGATTTAATTTAGGCAGTCAAAACGGCGTTAAAGTGGGCGATAGGTTTAAAGTTTTACATCAAGCCAGTTTTACCGACAAACAAGGTAAGGTCAGACCTAACTTTATTATCAGTCATTATGAGGTTGAAGTGAGTCAGGTTTATGCCCATTCAGCCGTTGCCACTTCATTAAACAATCAGCGACTCGAAAACATTCAACCGGGTGACTTAATCAGTTCTCAAATGTTTTAATCGTTATCTGCTTCAAGCAAGGGTGGCTCAGGCATGCGCCACATGTAAAGAGATAATAGGCTGGCAGAACATAACAAACACAGGGTTAACCAGGGTTTAGCCATAATAAACGCAGATAAACTCATGGTAAACCACATACAGCTTATCGCCCTGATTTTGACTTTACGGCTAACGCCGCGGTACTTCTGATAGTCAATAATCATCTGGGAAAAGTATTTATGGTTCAGCAGCCACTGGTAAAACTTGGGTGACGATTTTGCAAAACAGGCTGCTGCCAACAAAATAAAAGGCGTTGTCGGTAAAACCGGCAGCACAATCCCTAATACCCCCAAAAACACGGCAAGCCATCCCATCGCAAGCAAACCATATTGCATCAGCTTTGATTGCATAATCACCCTCACCTTTACTGATTTTATCGTTTCTTCAATAAATGTAGTGCAATTAGCGTAAAAATGATACTTGGCATTATAGCGCCGATGACCGGCGGTATACTGTAGACCAAAACAACGGGACCAAATATCCGGTTCGCAATAAAAAAACCAAAACCTGTCATCACCCCAAGTAAAATCCGGGCGCCCATAGAAGTGCTACGTAAAGGTCCAAATACAAATGACAAAGCCATGAGCATCATAACCGCAACGGTTATCGGTTGAAGCACTTTGCGCCAAAATGCCAGCTGATAGCGGCTTGCATCCTGCTCATTCTGATCCAGATATTCAAGATAATCTGAGAGCTCTACCAAAGATAAAGATTCAGGCGTGGAAGATACAACCGCGAGCTTATCCGGCGTAATATTCGAATTCCACGCTTGCTCAGCAATTTGATTTTGGCGAATCGATGAGTCTGTTACCTGAGTTACCGAAATATCATTTAACGACCAAGCCCGACGTTGATAAATCGCATCCGCAGCGTGTGTGACTTCCGTTAGTTTTAAATCATCTGAAAAGTCATAAATAGTCACATCTTTCAAATGGCCTATATTGCTAATATCTCCGACATGGACAAATTTGGCGCCATCTTTCAACCAAACAGACTGCGCAGCCACCTCAGCTTTGTCACCATAAATCGCATTATCTTTTAATTTTTCCGCGGCTTGTTCCATTCTAGGCGCCAGAAATTCTCCGACTAAGAGTACAATAATGACCATTATGGTGGTGGTTTTCATCACGGATTTAATAATATCCAGTTTAGACAAGCCGGCCGCCTGCATCACGATAAGCTCGCTATTTGACGCTAAAGCGCCCAGCCCCAATAAGCCACCCAATAATGCGGCCATCGGAAAAAACACTTCTAAATCTCTTGCTATAGATAAACCCACAAACACAGCTGCATCTGCCATTGCATAACTGCCACGCCCAATCAGTCGTAACTGCTCTACAAACCGAATCAAACCGCTCAAAGCAGTCAGCACTAAAAGCGCAAAAAAGGTAGAAGTGACTATTGCCCGGCCAATATACCAGTCTAATATGCGAATCATGCGTGACGTCTCCTTACAAATCGGGATAACAACTGACGCCCAAGTGTTCTTTCTGTTGTAAATAAATACAAGCCATAGCCAAGCCCACCAGCATGAATCCACCATAAGCCCAGTGAAGCCGGAATTTTTCCGTCCTCTAATGCAGAGCGCCCCGCCATCAGCAGCAGGAAATAACACAAATAAATCGCAAATGCCGGTACTAGTTTGGCATATTTTCCTTGTCTAGGTTTAACCCGTGCCAGTGGGACTGCGATTAATGCCACAATAATAACACTCAAAGGTAATGAAATACGCCACTGCCACTCGGCAATTGAAGCTCGGTCATTTTGTGTAATTAAGTCAATGGTTGGCACAGCCATTAACTTAAGGCGTTGTTCTTCAATCGTTTGCTCTTTGATAATCATTTTATAGTCAACAAAATCCGTGACCGTATAATCCTGACTGTTGATCTTGCCTTGGTAAGCTGTGCCTTCCGATAATATCAGTCGCTCTGCGCCCTGATTAAAAGATTCTGTATAACCGCTTTTGGCATAGAGTACATAAAAATCGTTATTGTTTTTCTCATCTGCGGTCAGTTGAGCAACAAACACTTTATCCAAACGCTCGTCCTGCTCATTATCATGAACAAAAATCACAGCTTTTTTATTGCTCGATTGTTGAAATTGACCAGGTACAAGTGAAGATATGCCAACATTCGCTTTAATTTCCTGTCTCAATACTTCTCGCTGTTCAAACGAGCTTGGAGTCCACCAAAGTGATAACAATGCCGTCATAATCGCAATGATTACCGCAAGCACTAAAGTCACCCGGGTAACATACCACTCACTGACTCCGCAGGCCTTTAAAACCGTCATTTCACTATCAGCATACATTTGACCATGAGCCAGAAAAATGCCAATAAACAGACTTAAAGGTAAAATAAGTCCTGCCAGAGAAGGCATAGTTAACATCAGCATATTCGCTACCAGATCAGTAGGTAGCTTACCTTCCATTGCGTCGTCAAGCACACGCATCAGGGTTTGGGAAGTAAAGATAGTCATAAGCACCGCAAACACGGCAAACTGAGCTTTAAATGTTTCAGCAAGAATGTATCTAAAAATTATCAATTTAAAGTCCGTTAATATCGTATTTTGCTGCAATAAAGCAAAATATTAAGTAAACTCGGTATTTTTACAAGAAAATACTGTCAATCTGAGCCAAATACGACAGAATTTGAGTTAAAATTATAGAATATGTTCCGTTTCAGTGGTCAACTGCAACAGAATTTTATTTCGCGAATTGTAACTGATATTGATTTTTTTATTCAGTGTTAATTTGACAAAATATCAGGCTAAATTGACTATTTAGCATTTGAGCCTTTTGATAATATCAGTCAAACTCTATTTTTATTGGCGAGCATTCATTTAAGCATTAGGAGTCAACATGGAATTTAGCGTTAAAAGCGGTAGCGCAGAAAAACAACGCAGCGCCTGCATAGTGGTAGGTGTATTTGAACCTCGTAGACTAACTTCAGTTGCCGAGCAACTGGATAAGATCAGCGAAGGTTATATCAGTAACCTGCTACGCCGTGGTGATTTAGAAGGCAAAGCAGGACAAATGTTGCTGCTTCATCACGTGCCTAATGTATTAAGCGAACGTATTTTATTGGTTGGCTGTGGTAAAGAAAGAGAACTCGATGAACGCCAGTACCGCCAAATTATCGCAAAAACGATTAATACATTAAACGAAACCGGGTCAATGGAA
Source organism: uncultured Alteromonadaceae bacterium (assembly GCA_913056495.1). GTDB lineage: Bacteria > Pseudomonadota > Gammaproteobacteria > Enterobacterales > Alteromonadaceae > Catenovulum. The sequence continues at coordinate 47,931 of CAJXMO010000022.1, forward strand.
GCTGTCTGCTTCTTACCTGAAATGCATGTAAAAGGTCGTGATACCTACTGGAAAGTCAGAATGGCCGTTGAAGCCACTCAAGACTGCTTATATACGTTTAACCAGTTAAAAAGTAAAAAAGAAGAACCTCGCCGCCCACTTCGTAAAATTGTTTTTAATGTCCCGACTCGTAAAGAATTATCCATTGGTGAACGTGCAGTAGAACATGCATTAGCCATTTCTGCCGGTCAGAAAGTATGTCGCGATGTCGCCAATCTTCCACCCAACATCTGTAACCCTGAATATTTAGGCCAGAGAGCCGAGGCGCTTGCACAAAGCTATGATTCTATCTCAACTCATTTAGTCAAAGAGAAAGAAATGGAAGCGCTAGGTATGGGCTCATATTTAGCCGTAGGTCGTGGTAGTGAAAACGAATCTGTCATGTCTGTTATGCAATACCAGGGAGCCGGCAAAGATGTAGCACCTATCGTATTAGTCGGTAAAGGATTAACCTTTGATACAGGTGGTATTTCACTCAAGCCCGGTGCGGCTATGGATGAGATGAAGTACGATATGGGGGGTGCTGCCGGGGTTTTAGGCGCTATGCATGCATTGGCAGAATTAAAACTTCCGATTAACGTAGTGGGGGTTCTGGTCGGTTGTGAAAATATGCCGGATGGTCGTTCATATCGCCCGGGTGATATTTTAACAACTATGTCAGGGTTAACCGTAGAAGTATTAAATACGGATGCAGAAGGCCGTTTAGTTTTATGTGATGCACTCACTTATGTCGAACGTTTCAATCCGGACTCTGTTATTGATGTGGCCACTTTAACTGGTGCCTGTGTGATTGCACTGGGTCATCAGGCAACCGGCTTAATGAGTAATCATAATCCACTCGCGCATGATCTTGTAAATGCCTCAGAGCAGTCAGGTGACAGAGCCTGGCGTTTACCCTTATGGGATGAATATCAGGAACAATTGGAAAGCCCGTTTGCCGATATGGCAAATATTGGTGGCCGACCGGCCGGCAGTATTACTGCAGCTTGTTTCCTATCTCGTTTCACTAAAAAATATAACTGGGCGCATTTAGATATTGCGGGCACAGCTTGGAATAGTGGCAAAAACAAAGGTTCAACCGGTCGCCCAGTTCCGCTGTTAACTCAATACTTAATAAACCGAGCTTCTAACCAAGTTTCAGATTAATGAGTCAGGTTACTTTTTACCTTTTACCCGATGAAACAGCCGAATCTTCCGATTCGGCTGTTGTGCTATTTGCCTGCCAACTGGTGGCTAAATTATATCGGGATAAACATAAAGTATTTGTGTATACAGATACTCAGGCACAAGCCGAAGCCATTGACGAAATGCTCTGGCAGTTTGATGCCGACCAGTTTGTCGCCCACAATCTTCAGGGCGAAGGGCCAAGTTATGGCTCTCCGGTTGAAATAAGCTGGCAAGCGCCCAAAAATAGACGCAGTGTTCTGGTTAATTTGAGTCAGCAAGTGCCGGCATTCAGTCACCAGTTCCAACAGATTTTTGATTTTGTGCCTGCTGCAGACACACCCAAACAGCAAGCCAGAGAAAGATATAAAGCTTTTAGACAAGCAGGACACAGTTTATCAACTAGTCCTGCGCAAATTGCATAATGTAGAGTAAAGATTTTTTATGGAAACCAAATTTAATCCATCCGCTATTGAACAATCTCTTTATCAGGCTTGGGAAGAGAAAGGTTATTTTAAACCGTCTGGCCAGGGGGATGCATACAGCATCATGATCCCACCACCAAATGTGACGGGTAGTTTGCATATGGGTCATGCTTTTCAGGACACCATTATGGATACCCTGATCCGCTACAAACGAATGGATCAGTTTAATACCCTGTGGCAAGTTGGTACCGACCACGCGGGTATAGCAACACAAATGGTAGTTGAGCGTAAGTTAGCCGCAGAAGAAGATAAAACCCGCCATGATTTAGGCCGTGAAGCTTTTATTGACCGTATCTGGGATTGGAAAAAAGAGTCAGGTGGCACTATTACGCAGCAGTTAAGGCGTTTGGGTGCATCTGTTGATTGGGACCGTGAACGTTTTACTATGGATGATGGTTTATCTGAAGCCGTTAAAGAAGTTTTTGTCCGCTTGCACAAAGAAGATTTAATTTATCGCGGAAAACGACTGGTTAACTGGGATCCTAAATTACACACAGCCATCTCGGATCTTGAAGTTGAAAACAAAGATAAAAAAGGCCACATGTGGAACTTCCGTTATCCACTGGCGGATGGCGTAAAAACCCAAGATGGTAAAGATTATATTGTTGTCGCCACAACTCGTCCGGAAACCATGTTAGGTGACACCGGCGTTGCGGTTAATCCGGAAGATGAGCGTTATCAGGATTTAATCGGTAAAGAAATTATATTACCGATTGTTAACCGCCGCATACCGATTGTCGGTGATGACCATGCAGATATGGAAAAAGGTACTGGCTGCGTAAAAATCACCCCGGCCCATGACTTTAACGATAACGAAGTGGGTAAACGCCATCAATTGCCTATGATTAATATTTTTAATCAGGATGCTGGTATTTTAGCGCAAGGTGAAACTTTTACCTTCGATGGTAAACCGCTAGAGTTAGATGCCCCCATTCCTGAGCGTTTTCACGGACTCGACAGATTTGCTGCGCGCAAAGCAATCGTGGCTGAATTTGAAGAAAACGGCTTATTGGAAGTAATTGAAGATCATAGTTTAACCGTGCCTTACGGGGACCGTTCTGGCGTTGTGATTGAACCATTATTAACTGATCAGTGGTATGTGCGCGTTGCGCCTTTAGCTGAACCAGCCGTTGACGCAGTTAAAAACGGCGATATCAAATTTGTGCCACAGCAATATGAAAATATGTATTTCTCGTGGATGAACGATCTTCAGGACTGGTGTATTTCTCGCCAGTTATGGTGGGGTCACAGAATACCGGCCTGGTACGATGAAGCCGGAAATGTTTATGTTGGCCGTGATGAAGCTGAAGTTCGCAGTGACAATAATTTATCTGCTGAGGTTAAACTAACTCAGGACGAAGATGTATTAGATACCTGGTTCTCATCAGCACTCTGGACATTCTCAACTCTGGGCTGGCCTGAAAAAACACCTGAATTAAAAACCTTCCATCCATCTGAAGTCCTAGTAACAGGCTTTGACATTATTTTCTTCTGGGTTGCCAGAATGATCATGATGACGATGCACTTTATGAAAGATGAAGACGGCAAAGCTCAGGTTCCTTTTAAAACGGTTTATGTCACCGGGCTTATTCGTGACGAAAATGGCGACAAAATGTCTAAATCTAAGGGCAATGTGTTAGACCCGATTGATATGATTGACGGCATCGATCTTGAAAGTCTGGTACAAAAACGTACTAGCAATCTGATGCAGGATAAAGTCGCCAAAAAAGTTGAAAAAACGACACGTAAAACCTTTGAAAATGGGATTGAAGCCCATGGTACAGATGCGCTGCGCTTTACGTTAGCCGCAATGGCATCCACAGGTCGTGATATCAACTGGGATATGAAGCGCCTTGAAGGTTACAGAAATTTCTGTAATAAACTTTGGAATGCAAGCCGCTACGTATTGATGAATACCGAAGAGCAGGATTGTGGCTTAAATGGGGGTGACATTGAATTATCGCTGGCTGATAAATGGATTCTGGGCCGCCTGCAAGAAACTATCGAGCAGTCACGTAAATACATCGACAGCTACCGTTTTGATTTGTTAGCACAAACCTTATATGAATTTACCTGGAACCAATTCTGTGACTGGTATTTAGAATTAACCAAACCTGTATTGCAAAACGGTTCTGAATCTCAGCAGCGTGGTACACGTAAAACACTGATTCAGGTATTGGAAACCTTATTACGCTTAATGCATCCGGTTACGCCTTACATCACTGAAGAAATTTGGCAGCGCGTTGCCCCCCTGGCCGGCGTTGAAGGCGAAACCATTATGTTGCAGGCTTATCCGCAGTATCAGGCTGACAAGGTGGATCAAGCAGCCATTGCCGATGTTGAATGGTTAAAGCAGTTTATTCTGGGTGTGCGTAACATTCGCGGTGAAATGAATATTTCACCCAATAAACCGATTCAGGTACTGCTAAGAAATGCCAATGAAACCGATAAGCGTCGTTTAACTGAAAACCAAAACTTCCTGCAGTCCCTTGCTAAATTAGAAAGCATTGAAGTGCTCGCTGACGGCGAAAAAGGCCCAGCTTCTGCAACTGCATTAGTTGGTGAAATGGACTTGTTAATTCCGATGGCTGGTTTGATTGATAAAGATGCTGAATTGGCCCGCTTGAAAAAAGCAATGGAAAAAGCCAATAAAGAAGTTTCATTTGTTTCAGGCAAACTTGGCAATGACAAATTTGTTAACAATGCACCTGAAGCTGTTATTGCAAAAGAGCGTCAAAAACTGGCTGAAGCAGAATCATCACTTTCTAAACTTCAGCAGCAATATGATGAAATTGCAGCCTTATAATAATCAAAACTAATCATCAACAAAAAAGGCCGGATCTAATATCCGGCTTTTTTATTAGATAATCCAATATATGAATATCCATCAAGATAAAATATTTGTTATAGGCTTGCCTCGTACAGCAACCACAAGTTTATGTGTGGCCATGTTAGAGTTAGGCTTTAAAACCGCTCATACCGCTTATACCTATCAAAGCTTTCAGCAAGCAGAAGTCATTGCTGATACACCCGTCTTTTATGATTACCCGAGTTTGGATAAAATTTTCCCGGGCAGTTTGTTTATTTATCTTGAACGTGATTTACAACACTGGCTGCCATCTATAAAACAATTGCTCAATCGTATGTCTGCCAATTTACTCAGACCCTCAGGGGGCTTTAACCCAGCACTTAAAACCTGTTTTAAAAAAACCTTTGAACCTTTTAACGTCGAAAATATTCAGTCTGATCAGTTTTTAACTGAATGTTATTTAAAACATAAATCATCAGTTCAGCAATATTTTTCGGATCGGGAAAAAACGCTGCTAACCCTCAATATTAGCCAAGCAGATAGTTATGACAGATTGCTTGAGTTTTTGATATCACACAATAAATTGAGTAGTCATATCAACCGACAGACAGGTTTTAAACGGATTAATACGGCTGGCAAAGTCACCGCCTGGAATCAAGTTAAACACCCGCTGAAAATAGAATCTACCCGAGCAGGAAAAATAGATAGTATCAATTACGCCCTGTTAAGATAAACCACTCAATCTCGCCAATTTGCTTATTTTTACTTTAGGTATTTGTCTATCGCAGGTAAAATCAGCGCCAACTTTAAGATTAAATACAAAACCTGATGTTCGAGTTAAAATATAAAACCCCGTTTGAATGGACCCAGGCTGTGCTTGCCGATTTCAATACCTTTTTACAAGATCATGCAGCGGCAGAAAAAAAAGCCTCAGGCATGGCAATCTCTATGTTATCGCATTATCCGGATCGCAGAAAATTAGTTCGCGCAATGACAGATTTAGCATTAGAAGAATTGATTCACTTTAAACAAGTATTAAAACTCCTGGATGAGCGAGATGAAATTTTAGGTGATGATAAGCAGGATGCTTATATCAAACAAATACGCTCTGTATTCAGAAACGGTAAAGAAGTTTTCCTGATGGATAGATTACTGGTTGCCGGTGTGATTGAAGCGCGCGGTCATGAAAGGTTTTCACTGGTCGCAGAGGCTTTGCCGGAGGGTAAAGACAAAGATTTTTATCAGATGATCGCCAAGTCTGAAGCCAAACATAAAAACTTGTTTGTTGAACTGGCATACGAATATTTTGATAAAAGTGAAGTGGATGCCCGGTTAGAAGAAATTCTCGAATTCGAAGCAAATATTTGTGAAAACTTGCCTTTCAGAGCAGCGCTGCATTAAATATTTAATAGTCTCGAGTGATTCTTTACGCAAAGGGCTACTAACTCCCTGTACGCGTGAATTTTTCGTGCATGAAAAATTCACTTTGCATCAAAGAATCACTCAGCCAATAATTTTTATGGCTCAGTTTTAGAATGTATCAGCTCAGGCCTTATCAACAGGAAGCAGTAGACGCAACCATCAGTCATTTTAAGCAATCTACGCAGTCAGCTGTGATTGTATTACCTACCGGGGCGGGTAAAAGCCTGGTTATTGCAGAACTTGCCAAAATTGCACGTGGAAAAATTCTGGTATTAACTCATGTAAAAGAACTGGTTGAACAAAACCATCAAAAATATGAGAGTTATGGGCTAAAAGCCGGTATATTTTCAGCCGGCCTCAACCGAAAAGAAACCGAACATGCTGTCACTTTTGCCAGTATCCAATCGGTAGCGCCCAACCTGGATAAATTTATTCAGCAATATAGCTTGTTAATTATTGATGAATGCCACAGAGTCGCCAATCCGAATATTCTGGACAAACAATCAGAATGCAAAGACCATCAGCCGAATACTCAAACGCAAAAAAAGAATAATAACCAGTACCAGAAGGTCATTCAGAAACTCAAATCAAATAACCCTGAATTAAAAATACTTGGGCTAACAGCGACTCCCTATCGACTCGATTTTGGCTGGATATATCGCTACCATTATTTCGGTTTTGCCCGGGCTGAATCTGACTGTCCGTTTGATAAATGTATCTATGAATTACCGCTCAGATACATGATAAAAAATAATTTCCTAACGCCGCCCAGATTGGTCAATGCGGCTACTGAACATTATGATTTCAGTCATTTGCAGGCAACAGCTAACGGTGAATACAAAACGAATGATATTAACCAGCTATTGTTAAAATATCCCAGAGTGACTAAAGCGATTTGCGAGCAAATCACGAGTCAGAGTCAAGATAAGCAGGGGGTTATGATTTTTGCTGCAACTGTGCAGCATGCCAACGAAATTTATCAATATTTAACTCAGTTTAACGAGCAAAATAAAATAGAAATTGTTATAGGAGATACAGCATCAAAAGAACGTGACCGTATCATTCAGAGCTTTAAGCAAAAACACATCAAATTTTTAATCAATGTGGCTGTATTAACAACCGGTTTTGACGCACCCCATGTCGACTTTATTGCGATTTTAAGACCGACTCAGTCAGTGAGCCTGTATCAACAAATTGTTGGCCGGGGGTTACGTTTGGCTGAAGGCAAAACAGAATGTTTGGTTATTGATTATGCCGGTAACGATTTTGATCTGCATTATCCCGAAGTGGGCAATATCAGGCCTAACAAAAGCACGGTGCCAGTTTCTGTGCCCTGCCCTGAATGTGGTTTTGCCAATACATTCTGGGGAAAAACAGATGCAGACGGAGATGTTATTGAACATTTTGGCCGACGCTGCTGGGGGTTATTAGAATCAGATGACAATGCAGTACCTGTGCAGTGCAGCTTTCGCTTTAAATTCAAAACCTGCCCGCAATGCCAGAGTGAAAATGATATTGCCGCACGTTACTGTCATGAATGCAAACATGCGCTTGTTGACCCTGATGATCAGATTAAAGATGCATTAAAGCTAAAAAATTCAATGGTCATTCGCTGCGCGGGTATGCAAATCAGCCCTCATGCTGAGCTTATAAAAGTGATTTATTACGACGAAGACGGGCAGGAATTATCAGAGCTATTTAACCTAAGCAGCAAAAAACAACAAACTCATTTCAATCAGATTTTTGGCCGAAGGCTGCAAGATGGTGCCAGCCCAACCCTATTTAATACCAGTCAACAGGTATTAAATGTAGCGCACTTGCTACCTCACCCTGATTTTGTGATAGCCGCAAAAAAGAAAAAATTCTGGCAGGTGACAGAGCGTATTTTTGACTATCAGGGCAACTACCGTAAAGCGAATCAAATGAGTTAAGTCGGCTGGTATCATTGCCAATTTGTTTATGCACTTAAAAGATCAACAGAACCTAGAGTAGCATTCAAATAATCAAAGCTTCATGGAAAGGGTACTAAGGTTTACCCTTTTTAGATTTTCTGAAAATCGTAAACCACATTAAGCCCTCACAAATCAGGCCCAGTGCAATCACAAGAATCAAACCCGCGATATTACCAATAGCATAACAAACGATTGCCAAGATGAAGAATAAAAGGGCTTTAAACCAGCGCATTTACACACCTCTGTTTATCCAGTCGTTTTACACAAATGATTTCTAGCTTTTTTATCAGTAAAAATGCCCAGCTCTAAAAACGCCAGCACCTGCTCTTCAACTTGATCGTTTGTCATCATAAAGGTATGAGTAACCGGCAGTGTTAAAAAACTGCACATGCCTTTCACTTTAGTACTTTCCACTGTCACTTTACCATCGTCTTGATTCGGTAAGATGGCAGATAAAATCCAGTTAATCGTTTTGGTTCCGGCAATGATCCCAAGCTCAAAATTGACTGGCCCCAGTTGCTTGACCAGACTTTGGTTTTTTGTGCCTAGCTGTTTTCCTGCAGGACCATTTATCCACTCAAATATTTCAAGGTCTTTTAATTCATCAACCACTTCGCTGCCTTTATTAGGCGGGCCTAACATAACAGCACGACCTAAGTTTGTAATCTCATGGTGCTCGAGGTAATACCGCACTAATATGCCGCCCATTGAATGCGTCACAAAGTGAATTTTATCTGCGTTCACTTGATTACATTGTTTTAAACCATTTGAAATTGCGCTTTGCGCAAGCTTTTCCACCGGAGCTTGAGTTGAAGGGTAATCAATATTAGCAACTGCAAAATCAGCCTGAACCAACCTTTGTTCAAGTTGCAGCATAGACTCAGCCCCTCGTGCTAAGCCATGCAATAAAATAACGCATTGCTGAGCTGCGGCCTCGCAGCTCAAGACAAACGTAAACAGAATGAAAGCAATTTTACTGGTCGACTTTATCATGTAATTTCTACTGAAAATCAGGAAGATACTAAATCTATACGCTATGCCGGATAAAAAGCAATAAACAAAATGATAAATTATTTAACTTTTAACCATATAGCACCAAGACTTACTGATGCCTGTTAGTTTGCCACTACAGAAAGGTAAAGTTGATCTTTGTTTATTATTTGAGGTGAGACAAAAAATTGCCTTAGACAAGGTAGAAATAAATTGAAACCTATAAACGCAAAAAGCCCGACTCTTTCGAATCGGGCTTTTGTATTCTGTGTTGTCTAATGAAAGACTCGCATTTAGCGCTATCTGATTTAGATAGAAAATTAAGAGCCTGGCAGTGTGCTACTCTCACATGGGAACTCCCACACTACCATCGCCGCTATTGTGTTTCACTTCT
>CAJXMO010000023.1 GCA_913056495.1 uncultured Alteromonadaceae bacterium
CACTCATTCTGCTTTGTTAATGATTAAAATCGCCTATTGCTCAAAAATAACACAAAGATAAACAGGCTCTAATGCAGCAAATATGATTGTATTTGCTGCCGCTATACATCTGAATGCAAATGACCAGAGGGTGATTGACTCGGGTTTTAACTTCAGATTACCTGTTGTATTGTGTAAGGTCTTTAGTCATTTCAAAATTTGAGTTTGATTGACTATACTGCAGGTATGAATGAATTTTATTAGCAGCTTAGGTGGGTGGCATGCCATTATCCGTATTTGAGCAAGATGAAGTTAAACAACATATTATTTCAATTGTCGACCAAGCTTTATTGTACGCTTTCAAAAATAATGGCAACCGTTTACCCGAACATTTAATTCCTCGAAGTCCCCAACTAGCGCAGCCTCTCGCCTGTTTTGTCTCACTTAGTCATAATGAACTACTGCGAGGTTGTGTTGGTACCACGATAGCCAGTGAGAGGCTAGATAATAATATTGCTTGGTATACCCATGAAGCTGCTTTTCATGATCCCAGATTTGATCCGATTGAAAAAAATGAATTAGCAGGGTTATCAGCAGCCGTATCTGTGATGACAGCTCCGCTACTGTTAAATGTAAGCTCTGAAGCGGATTTAATTGACCAACTCATCCCGAATCGGGATGGTGTTATGATTCAGTATGGCCAGCTTTCGGCAATTTTTTTACCCTGTCAATGGCAAACTTACCCGCAACCCGCAGCTTTTTTAAATGCGCTTAAACAAAAAGCGGGCTGGCCTTTACATGGCTGGACGCATGCGATGCGAGCCTGGGTATTTCAGACTTATAAGGTGGAAGGGGCGCTGAAACTGTCTGCGATGGCTTAGCTAGGCTGTCCGGTATACGTTTAGGGCTAATATATAAATAGCTTTCACTGACTTGTTTAGCGTATTTTTTGGCTTCAACTGCTAATTCCGCAACATGATGATGGTTCTGACAGCTTTTCAGACAGGGTGAAATTAATCCGATGGATAAACTGAGTAGCGGATAAAAAACAGCTTCACCTGAGCGAGTCTGCCCTGGGTAACCACCTGCCTGAATATGACTTTGACTGAAAAAGTCACTAACGCTTTCGTTAAACCGGGTTATCAGTTTATTGAGTTCAATAGCATGCTCTCTTTCATAAAAAATAATCACAAAATCATCACCACCAATATGGCCAACAAAACAGGGGTGTGTGCTTTGAAATTGTTTAAGTAAGTTAGCTAACATTAAAATGACTTGATCGCCTTTTGCATAACCGTATTGATCGTTAAAGGGCTTAAAGTGGTTCAGGTCCAGATAGGCCATTGAAAATGCTTGTTTACTGGCTATCAGAGCGTCCACTTCTTTATCAATTGGTACATTCCCGGGCAATTGAGTCAGCGGATTTGAATGTTTGGCTCTTTCAATTTTTGCATCGGTAATTTTGCGCAGCAAAGTTCTGACTGAACCTATCCCGATATAATGACCTCGTTCGGTAATAACAAAAGGCGTTCTGGCTTCCAGTCGGGTTTCGTCGGTTAGCATTCGGCTTAGCTCTTCTATCGGCATATCTGACTCGGCCACTATAAAATCTGTTTTCATTAAGGCACTGATTGGCTTTTTGTCATATAAGGCATGCCCTAAAGGTTGCGAAAAGTGCTCCATTAACTCTTCACGCATCACAATGCCGATGACTTTTACGCCGTCTAGGATAGGTATTGTATACAGGGTTTTATTGTTTCTGAACCTGTCCATAACGCTCCGGGTTGGCGTGTCCCAGCTTTCAGCTTTAATTTTATTAAGTAATAAAGAAACCGTTTGTTGATTAGCAAAACCAAATTGAGAATAGTGCTTTTTAGGTGTGGATAAGACTTGCGGCATTGTGAGTCGCGGATTGACTTCAGGTCTGGCTAATAAAAAGCCTTGAGCGAAGGTAATTCCCAAGGCTCGAACGCTATCCAGTTCAGCCTGAGTTTCTATTCCTTCTACTATTGTCATTGCCCCTGTATTATCAGCCAGTCTGAGTACCGCATTTAAAAATTCACGTTTCATGATGTCCTGATCGCAATCCTGAACAAAATAGCGGTCAATTTTTATTAGATTGGGTTTTATTTTTGACCATTGGATCAGCCCCGAGTAGCCAGCGCCTAAATCATCTATTGCAAACTGAATTCCTAAACTGCGTAACAAGGTTATCGTGTTTTTCAGATCTTCAATGCTCTTAGCCGGATTATCTTCGGTGATTTCAATTACGAGCCGATTGCCGGTTAAGCCAAATCGGTGAAGTAGTTGTTTTAAATAGCCTAAGTTGGCCAGGCAACAGACAATAAAGTTAGGCGTCATATTTAAAAATAACTTGCCGGGCAGACTTTGTTTGGCAAAGCTTTCAATGGCTTTTTCTATACATATGGTTTCAATCTGCTGGTGGCAATTATACAAATCTGCCGCTTCAAACAGATATTGCGGCGACTCTAATGCTGACTCGATTGGTCCGCGACTAAGCGCCTCAAATCCAAGAAACCGGTTACTGGATAAATTGAAAATGGGTTGGAGTACGGTATGGATAAGTTTGCCATGGATTATTTTATCTAACAGCAATTTTGTATGTATCTGGTTTGGCACGATAAACTCCTAAACCTTATTTGTACTTATTGATATAGGTATTTAAGTTATTTTTAATAATGCGCTTACTCTGTCCGGTTTGATTTGCTATTGAAGCGGTTTTTCCAGCTTAAAGTGATTGAAACTGGTTTACAGATTTTTTGCCGTGTTATAATGAAAGTTACTGAAGTAAAATACATGTATGGCTTAATTATAAAACCAACTCCGGGTAATAATTGAGTATCAGAGCGCTAGTAAATATATGTTTTAGCATATCTTTCTAGTGTTAAGTTTTAATGACAAGGGGTCATCAATGCAGCAGGTCAGTTCTCCTTGTATTCGTCAGTGTTGTTTGAATGAATCTGATGTTTGCATTGGCTGTGGGCGCTTATTGAGTGAAATCCTTAAGTGGTCAGATACTAAAGCAAACGATCAGCAGCAAATCGTTGAGCTTGCGAAAAAAAGGCGTGAGCAGCTAAAATCCGGTAATTAATGCAAACAATGGCAGACAGTTTTGTTAGCCTATGCAAAATCTGGTTTGAGTAATTCTATTAATTTTGAATATTGTTGAAGAAATTCAATAAAAATCTGTATTAACCCAAGAGAAATTGACAAGTAAGACATTTTTACGTTTTTAAAATGGCTACATCTTGGTATCCTTGCGTTAATAATTAGCTTTAGGGGAATTCTATTGTGGAAATGATGTCTGGTGCCGAAATGGTTGTTCGGACGCTAACTCAATTAGGAGTTAAGCATATTTTTGGATATCCGGGTGGCGCTGTTCTGGATATATATGATGCGTTATTTGAAGCAAGTGATATTGAACATATTTTAGTTCGTCATGAACAGGCCGCAGCTCATATGGCTGACGGTTATGCACGTGCAACCGGCGAAGTCGGAACCGTGTTGGTGACTTCCGGACCGGGCGCAACTAATACCATTACCGGTATTGCGACCGCTTACATGGATTCAATTCCTATGGTGGTCTTGTCAGGTCAGGTCGCCACTTCAATGATAGGTGAAGATGCGTTTCAGGAATGTGATATGGTGGGGTGTTCTCGCCCGGTTGTAAAACACAGCTTTTTGGTGAAAAAAGCAGAAGATATTCCAACGGTGATTGCCAAAGCATATCATATTGCTGCAACCGGTCGTCCTGGTCCTGTTGTGGTCGATATCCCAAAAGATATTGTCAATCCTAAGGAATCTCATCCGTATATTTTCCCTGACAGTATCAATATGCGTTCTTATAACCCAACGGTTAAAGGTCATAAAGGACAGGTTAAAAAAGCGCTTCAGGTCTTACTGGCAGCTAAAAAACCTGTTTTATATCTGGGTGGCGGTTCAATCGCAGCCGAATGTAGTGATTTAATTACTGCGTTTGCTGAGCGTTTAAATTTACCTGTTACCAATACATTAATGGGTCTGGGCGCATTCCCGGGTCAACATAAGCAGTGTTTAGGTATGTTAGGTATGCATGGTACGGTGGAAGCCAATAAAACGATGCATAATTCAGATGTCATTCTGGCTCTGGGAGCGCGATTTGACGACAGGGTAACGAATAATGTTAAAAAATTCTGCCCGAACGCAACTATCCTGCATGTCGATATTGATCCGACTTCTATTTCTAAAACCGTCAGTGCTGACGTACCTATTGTGGGCTCGGTTAAGCAAGTTCTGTCGGACATGATAGATATTCTGGATTCAACGGGTGAAAGTTTGGAACCAGCTGCGATGGCGAGCTGGTGGTCTGAAATTCAAGTCTGGCGTGAACAAAAATGTTTAAGTTATGCAAAATCAGACAAGGTGATCAAACCACAGCAAGTTGTTGAAGCCATGCATAGGGTGACTAACGGTGAAGCCTACGTCTCATCTGATGTGGGTCAGCACCAAATGTTTGCAGCATTGTATTATCCGTTTAATAAACCCCGCCGTTGGATTAACTCGGGTGGTTTAGGCACCATGGGCTTTGGTTTACCGGCTGCGATGGGGGTTAAGGTTGCTTTACCTGATTCGGTTTCAATTTGTATTACTGGTGATGGCAGTATTCAGATGAATATTCAGGAGCTATCAACCTGTATGCAGTATGGGATTCCGGTCAAAATTATCTCACTGAACAATCAGGCATTAGGTATGGTTCGTCAGTGGCAGGATTTAATTTATGGTGGACGCCACAGCCATTCTTACATGGAGTCTTTACCGGACTTTGTTAAATTGGCAGAAGCCTATGGTCATGTAGGGATTCGGGTGAGCGATCCAAGTGAACTGGATGAAGCACTTGAAAAATGTTTTTCAATGAAAGATAAATTAGTCTTTATGGACATTTTAGTCGACCAAGACGAACATGTATATCCTATGCAGATTAAATTTGGTGCAATGGATGACATGTTATTAGGTAAACCAAAGGCGGAGTAAAAGATGCGAAGAATATTATCTGTTTTATTAGAAAATGAACCAGGCGCATTATCCCGCATTGTTGGTTTATTCTCACAGCGTGGTTATAACATTGAAACCTTAACTGTGGCACCCACAGATGATCCAACCTTGTCTCGTTTGACTGTGACAACGGTTGGAGATGATCGTGTCATTGAACAAATTACTAAACAGGTTAATAAGCTGGTTGATGTGCTAAAAGTATCTGATATCACTGATGGCGATCATATAGAACGTGAATTGATGATGGTTAAAGTGAAAGCGGATACCACTGCATTGCGTGACGAATTAAAACGCTTATCTGATATTTTCAGAGGGTTAGTCGTGGATGTGACACCGACCACTTATGTTATTCAACTAGTGGGTACCAGTGCTAAGTTGGATGCTTTTATTGAAGCATTGCGCAGTGAAGCTGAAATTATTGAAGTGGCGCGTTCAGGTGTGACCGGTTTATCGCGTGGCGAAAAATCACTTAGATTCTGATTCAAAGCGATAAATTAATACCAGAAAAGGCAGGTGTTCCTGCCTTTTTTGATCACAATAACACAATTAAAGATAGTTTATGATTCGACACACAGTTGTATTTACTTTAAAACATCCGAAAGGTTCAGTTGCTGAAGCTGAGTTTTTAAAAAAAGCGGCAAAACTAGAGCGAATTAATGTCGTTCAGAAATTTGAAATTCTGCACCAAATTAGTCAGAAAAACCCGTTTGATTTTGGCTTATCAATGGAATTTGCTTCCATGACAGAATTCCGATATTACAACGAACATCCTGATCATCTTGATTTTGTGGAGTATGTTTGGAAAAAAGAAGTAAGTGAATTTATGGAAATTGATTATCAACCGCATCAGTTTATTGAGTCATGTGAATAAGGGGCTGTAAGCCGAACTTAGCATATCTATTCTTTCAGTCATTTTTACACCGCTTCCACAGCTTTTTTATCTCGCTTGTCTTGTCTGAGCTGTCAGGTAAGACATCTTACCTCTAAGATATCGGAGTTGTTCAAAAACTAGCCCACTGCTATACCTGTTTAAGTATGTTGAATGAGTTTTAAACCGGTTTAATAGCGCTTTATATCTGATTTAGGGTCTTGCTTGTTCAACATTCTGCTAGCTGCCGAGCTCCCGTTAACAATTAACGGGATGTTTTTATACCTGAACATTTTGTTCAGGTTGATTAAAAGGAGATTGTTATGGCTATTGGACAAGAACTATCCAGCATTGATTTCAAATCAATGATTGGCGGACCATTAGATGCAGTAGTAAGGGCCCAGGCGCAGTCTGCACAAACTTCAGTTGATTTTATTAAATCTGTTGGATTTGAAGCAGACAGTAATGAGCCGACGATGGTCACTTTCAGTTATATGAAAGCAGTAGAAACCCGGGATGAAGAAGGCAATGTTACCGGAGTGGAACCGAAAAAGTTTGATCTCACCGTTCCGATTCTGACTATGTTACCGATTCCGTTTATCCGGGTCGAAGAAACCACGATTAACTTCAATGCCAAAATTAACTCCGTTCAGGAATCAACTACAACCTCATCTCAAAGTTTAAATACTAAGCTTTCTGCTAAAGGTGGTTGGGGTCCTGTTTCGGTGAAATTAAGTGCAAGTTATTCAACCAAAAGTGCCAAATCGAGTTCATCCAAAATTGAGCGTACTTATAGTTTGTCTGTTAATGTGCGGGCTGTGCAGGATGAGCTGCCAGCAGGTACAGAAAAACTGCTCAATATTTTGGAAAACTCAATCACTGAAGTTGAAGCTAATCCCTAGCTAATTCAGAAAAAAGGGGCTTTGCCCCTTTCTCACCCGATATCGCAAAGGAATTACAATGTCAGAATTAAGTGAAGTATTAGGTGCATTAATGGTCAGCCTGGTTCATGCAAGAAGGATGGCTGATGAAGAAACCGCTGCGGTTGCTGAATACTATAAAGATAACCCCCTGCTGGAAGGTATGAGTTTACCCAGAGTCAGAGTGCCTGAGCTGACGATAGATATGCCACTCACGCTTAAAAAGCATATTCCGGCAAAAGATGCAGAGCTTGATTCTCCGGCCAATATACACAGGGCATTAATGGAGCACTTTAAACAAAGCCTGGATGATGAAGATATTTTAAGTCGGACTAAATCTTTTCAAAATGCATTTGATAAAGAGTCAAAACTCGCATTGGATAAAATATCTGAGTTACAGCGCTCCACCGATACACGTGTTACTCGCGAAGCTGTGCTAAGAAGCATTGATGATGCTTATGCCAAAGCGTTGAAAAAAACAGCCTCAACCAGTGAAATTCCATTTGAAAAAACGGATGCGGTCAATAAAGCGGTACGCCATAGCATTTCTCAAATTGCGCTAAAATCCAGTTCTAACCCACTGTCACTGATTACAGATGCAACTACAAGTGCCGTGAAAGAAAGCGCCACCTCGCAGAGCAGTGTACGTTTACAGATTACGCTTAGGGAAGAGGGACTTGAGTGGTCATCGTCTAGTCAGGACGGTAGATTAAAAAACAGACTTCAGCCAGAGTAGCTTATGCGATCTATTGCTAAAGAAAAAATAATGAATCAGTTAATGCAACTGCCCGGGTTGAGTAATCAGTATACTCACCTCGATCCAGGGTATGTGCAGAATGTGCAAGTCTGGTTGCAGGATACAGAAAAGCAGTTGGAGCCACTCAGGCTGCCTGCTGTATCTAAACTTGCAACCCTTCGTGGAACTTTGGTTGCAGCGGATGATGGTTATACCGACCCTTGCATATCTGAACAGTCCCGAAGCAAACGCAAAGCAAAAAGAGCCTTGGCCGCACATACACTAACTCAGGCTGAAGAGATTTTAAGTCAGGAAGTGGCGGTAATTGAGCAGTCTTTTTCAGAGTTAATTGATAAGCTGTCTCAATTATTAGCCATTCGCTTTGCACAAGACGCTTTGCCGGTCAGCCCGGGTATTACAACTCAGTATATAGACCAAATCTGGACCATGCTGGGGGAAATTGATGATACCAAAAGTATGTACCGTTACATTCAAGCAAGAACCGGTTTAACCGACAGACGTTATTTATTGCATGCTTTGCTAGAAAATATGCTTTCGCATACTTGATGCTCAAGCGTCTCTGGGTAACCCTTTTTCCACAACCCGGACTAAGCGTTTGACTTGTTTGGTCTGGCTTGACTGATTATTTTGTTGTTTCAGCGTTTGCTGCTTGATTGCCCACTCGATGTGGGTTTTTACCAGTTCTGATGATGAGCTTAGGGATTCAGATAAGGCATCAATAATGTTTTGATCATAATCAGCATTGCCCAGTCCAACCGCTAAATTTCGCTGCCAACGTTCAAAACCAATGCGTCGGATGGGAGAGCCCAGAGTTTTTTCCAGAAAAGTGGGTTCATCCCAGTGCCAAAGCGTGAGCAGATCTTCACTTAATAAACCATGACGTTCTTTAAAGTCAGCCTCTTGACTGAGCTCTGCATAACGGTTCCAGGGACAAGCTAGTTGGCAGTCATCACAGCCATAAATACGATTCCCTATCAGCGCCCGAAACTCGGCCGGAATTTCACCGTCAAGTTCTATGGTCAGATATGAAATACAACGTCTGGCATCCACCTGATAAGGTTCAACTATGGCGGCTGTCGGACAGAGTGTCATACAGGCAACACAGCTGCCGCATTGCTCCTCAACAGGCGCATCAATCGGTAATGGTAAATTGATCAGCAATTCACCCAGAAAAAACCAGCTGCCAGCTGCTTCATCCAATACGAGTGAGTGTTTACCCACCCAACCTAAGCCTGCTTTTTCGGCCAATGGTCTTTCCAATATGGGAGCAGAGTCGACAAAAGGGCGAAAGCCCGTATTCAATTCAGTTTGCTGTTCAATTTTTTGGCCCAGCTGTTTGAGTTTATTTCGCACGACTTTATGGTAATCCCGGCCGACGGCATACCGACTGACATAGGCTTTTTGTGACTGAGACAGAGTGGATGCAAACTGAGCATGTTCAGGCAAATAATCCATTCTGACACAAATTGCGCGAACACTGCCTGGATGTAGTTCTTCAGGCCGAGCTCGCATCATGCCATGTCGCGCCATATAATCCATTGTTCCGTGATAACCTTTCTCTAACCACTGAGTTAACTCAGTTTCATGTGCCCTTAAATCCAGATCACTAATGCCAACCTGACTAAAACCCAGCTCTCGGCCCCAGTCTTTAATGTGTTTTGCTAGTTGGATTAATTGCGTCTGGTTTAATGACATGAATAACCTTTAAAATTTAATAATTCTGAATTGATTTTATCAGATTTTAGCGATTAACTGTTCTCATCGTTGAAAATCCGTATTATATAACGCATTAAACAGACGCAAATGAATGAATAACATGAAGTTAGTAGAAAGCCGACAATTACCCAGCCAGGTTTATATGCCAGAACAGCTTCGTCAAAATGAAGCTTTAGCTGCAGAAAGAGCAGACATCAGCTTATATGATTTAATGCGAAAAGCGGGGGCTGCTGTATTTGAGCTGGTCGAAAAGCATTTTGTTGCCCCGGCAACAATTTGTATTTTGGCAGGTAAAGGCAATAACGCAGGAGATGGCTTTGTCGTGGCTGAACTGGCTGCACAAGCTGGCTGGCAAGTAACAGTTGCAACCATGCCAGGCTGTGATAAATGGCAGGGCGATGCTGAGCAGGCGCGTCAGTCAGCTCTGAAGCACAATATTCAGTTATCTGAAGCTGCAGATTTGGCCATTGAGCAATATGACATAGTGATTGATGCAATATTAGGAACCGGTATCAATCAGCCGCTAAAGTCAGACTGGCAAAAAATAGTGCATAGTGTCAATAAATGTGCCAAACAGATTATTAGTATTGATATTCCAAGCGGATTGAATGCCAAAACCGGTTGTATAATGGGCGCTTCAATTAAAGCTGAACACACTGTCACTTTTATTGGGTTAAAGTCTGGTTTATTGACCGCTGACGCGGCTGATCAAGTGGGTTTGTTGCACTTTGCCGGGTTGGGTGTTGATCAATATTTTAATGAACAGAATCATGCCTATTACAGGTTAAGCCAGGCAAATGAATTAAAAGGGTATTTTGGCAAACGAAAACGTAATTCTCACAAAGGCGCATTTGGCCATATTCTGTGTATAGGCGGCGATAAAGGTATGTCTGGTGCAATCCGGTTATCAGCAGAAGCGGCTTTAAGGGCAGGCGCCGGACTGGTTTCTGTTATTACGCACCCGGATAATGTGTTAGCTGTATCTATGACACGACCTGAATTAATGGTGTTAGGTGTTAATGGGATTAATCAGGACTTAAAAGATAAAGTGGCTGCCGCAGATGTTATTGTTATTGGCCCTGGACTAGGTAAAACCGGTTGGGCCAATGGCCTAATGCAATTTATTATTGAGCAAGATACACCGAAAGTGATTGATGCCGATGGTCTTAACTGGCTGGCACAACATCCACTTAAACAGAAAAACTGGGTTTTAACCCCGCACCCAAAAGAAGCTAGCCGGTTAATTTCGCAAAGCCCTCATCATGTTCAACACGACAGATATGCTGCAGCAACAGAGTTACAAGCCTGTTATGGTGGCACTGTGGTATTAAAGGGGTGCGGTAGTTTGATCGCGACTAAAGAAGATATCTCGATTTGCAGACTGGGAAATCCCGGGTTAGCAACTGCTGGCAGCGGTGATGTTTTAGCTGGTATAATTGCCAGCTTAATTGGTCAGGGTTTTTCACCTGAGCTGGCGGCGGAACTTGGCGTCAATGTTCATGCGCTGGCAGCAGATCTAGCTGCTAAGTCCGGTGAAAGAGGCATGTTGGCAACAGACTTATTCCCTTTCATCCGTCAAGTTGTAAACCAAGCTGTAGAGTCTAAATATGATTAAAAATATCCATTTACCGGGTCCGGAACAAACAGTTAAACTGGGCAAGCAGTTATCCAATGCAATTGAGCCGCCTTGCATTATTTATTTAGTTGGCGACTTGGGTGCCGGAAAAACCACGCTTTCACGTGGTATTATTCAGGGATTTGGCTTTAACGGCGCCGTTAAAAGTCCAACCTATACCTTGGTGGAACCATATGAATTAGATAAGGTCAATATTTATCATTTTGACCTGTATCGTCTCGCTGATCCTGAAGAACTTGAGTATATTGGTATTCGTGAGTATTTTGATGATAACAGTATTTGTATCATAGAATGGCCAGAAAAAGGCGCTCAATGGTTGGCAGAGCCAGATCTTGTGGTTAATATGATACATGATAATGAGCAGCGCCGGGTTGAATTACAGGCAAAAAGCTCAACCGGAGAATCAATTATTCAACAACTAAAATGAACTGGATTAAATTGAAACGTAAATTTTTATGGTGTTTAGTCACGTTTATTCTGGCGTGTATCAACTTTAATGCTGTTGCTGGCAATAATATTAACGGCATTCGTATCTGGCCGTCACCTGATAGTACCCGGGTTGTTTTTGATCTGAAAAATAAGCCTGAATACAGCTATTTCTTTTTAGAAAATCCTCATCGTTTGGTTATAGATTTACGACAGTTTGAGCGCCAGTTTGATGTTTCAAAGTTAACTAAAACCGGTGATTTAATTAAACGCATTCGTTACAGTCGACCCGAATATAAAAATTCAATTCGGGTTGTTTTAGATTTGAATAAGCAATTACAGGCCGGGCTATTTGCCTTGTCGCCAGTCGGCAACTATGGAAATCGGTTAGTAGTCGATTTAACCGATGCCAGTGCAGCTAAAGTCACAACTAAAAAACAGACCGATAATTCAGGTAATCGCGATATCGTGATTGCGGTAGATGCTGGGCACGGCGGCGAAGATCCTGGCTCTATCGGTCCGAGCGGTTTGTATGAAAAAATAGTCACTCACCAGATATCCCACAAGTTAGCTGCATTGATTAATAAACAGCAAGGTTTGTCTGCTGTATTAACCCGCTCTGGCGATTATTATATTGATGTCAATAAACGTTCCGTGATTGCCAGACAAAAAAAAGCCGATTTACTGATTTCTATTCATGCGGATGCGTTTACTAATTCGCAGCCCCGCGGCGGATCTGTATGGGTATTATCACTGCGTCGTGCCAATACTGAAATAGGCCGCTGGCTTGAACAAAAAGAGCAGCATTCTGAATTATTGGGGGGGGCAGGCGATATTATTAAAGACACGCAAAATGAAAAATATTTGGCACAGGCACTGCTGGATATGTCGATGGATCATTCGATGTCGAGCAGCTATTTATTGAGTCAGGAAGTGGTTAAGCATATGTCCGGTGTTACTCGAATGCATAAATCCCGACCTCAGGCGGCCAGTTTAGGGGTGTTAAAATCACCGGATATTCCTTCTATTTTGATTGAAACCGGTTTTATATCAAACCCGACCGAAGAGCGCTTATTAAGTCAACGTGAGCATCAATACAAATTAGCCAACGCGATATTAGGTGCCATTAAAAACTTTTATAAAAAACACCCACCGGAAGGTACTCTGTACGCCAGTCTTTATCGTAACAAAGATCATATCGTCTCGCGTGGAGAATCATTATCTGTGATCGCCAAACGGTATGCGGTGACTATCTCTGCGCTTAAGCAGGCTAATAGCTTAAAGTCTGATGTATTACATATTGGTCAAACTCTGAAAATTCCTCAATCATAATGACTATTCAAATTTTATCACCACAGCTTGCTAACCAAATAGCGGCAGGCGAAGTGGTAGAGCGCCCGGCATCTGTTGTTAAAGAATTAATCGAAAATAGTTTGGATGCAGGGGCGACTCAAATTGAGATTGAGATTGAAAAAGGCGGCAGCCAGATGATCCGAATTCGGGATAATGGCTGTGGTATTAATAAAGAAGAACTCGCTTTAGCCCTCAGCCGCCATGCAACTTCTAAAGTTTCCAGTTTAACGGATCTTGAGCAAATTATGAGTCTGGGGTTCCGTGGGGAAGCGCTGGCAAGTATCAGTTCAGTTTCTCGTTTAACGCTTACTTCAAAAACCGCAGAGCAGACACAAGCCTGGAGTGCTTTGGCTGAAGGGCGGGAGATGGATGTGAAAATTCAGCCCGCAGCACATCCGACAGGAAGCTGTGTTGAAGCTGCCGATCTCTTTTTTAATACACCTGCCCGTCGCCGTTTTTTACGAACAGATAAAACTGAATATTCGCATATAGATGAAATCGTCAGGCGGGTGGCGTTAAGTCGTTTTGATGTTCAGATTAAACTGAGTCACAACGGTGCACTGCAGCGTCATTACCGGATTGCCCATAATGAAGCCGGGCAACACAGACGTATAGCCGCGATTTGCAGTAAACATTTCATTGAAAATGCAATAAGAATTGACGCTGATTACGATGGTATCAAAATGACGGGCTGGCTTGGATTACCTGTCACGGGTCGCAATCAGGCGGATATGCAGTATTGTTATATCAATGGCAGAATGATGCGTGATAAGTTAATTAATCATGCTATTCGTCAGGCTTACACAGATAAAATACCGTCTGATTTATATCCTGCCTATGTGCTCTATATAGAAATAGATCCCAAACAAGTTGACGTAAATGTGCATCCGGCTAAACATGAAGTCAGGTTTCATCAGGCGCGTCTAGTGCATGACTTTGTATTCCAGACTCTGCAAAAAAGCCTTGCTCAGAGCATTGATTCTATTATGTATGATCAGCTAAATCAGGCAGAATCAGAAGCTGTTCACTCGTTTTCTGGTTTACCCGAAAAACAGCGGCAAGCCGACACATACCATCAGCCTAAAGGCTCGGCGGACAGTATTCAGCCTGCAACAATGCAATCCGCTCAATCTGGAAAAGGTAAAACCTACAGCCAGCCGACAACTAATGAGCAGACGATTAATCAAGGGCATGGGTTTGGTAACCGCAATTATTCAGATGGGCAAGGTGCACGGTCACTTCTGGGAGAGTTGGGAGACGGCGCTAAAAAATTGTTTCCGGGTCAGCAGCATAAAACACCAATTCAGCATGAATTCAGCGCTAATATGCAGCCCAAGCAATCTAATTATCAAAACAATTTAGCTGAGCAGCTCCGTCAATATAAAAGTTTACTGAAGCCGGAAGTTGAAAATACCGACAATTTAAAAACAGCCAAGACGCCTGCACACTGGCAGCTATTAAAATCTATTTCGGGTCAGTTTATTTTAATGAGTCAGGCAGACGAACTATATCTGGTCAAAATGAATGAGCTTTATGCGGCTGCGATGACTGCAAAACTGGCGCTTAACTTTCGGCAGAATAAGCTTATAAGCCAACCTTTATTATTGCCGGTGGCGATTCGCCTGGAAGCTAATCAGGCAGAAAATTTAACGAATAAATGTGGAACTTTAACTAGATTAGGGATTCAAACTCAAATAAAACAGCAACATAGCTTAATTGTGCAAAAAGTACCAGCCATGTTGAGAGAGTTAAATATCGCCGATGTGATTGGTCACTGGTTAACATTTTATGAATCTGTAGAGGAATCTCAGGCGTTTCCACAGCAAGCTGCTTTTTTATTATCTTTGGCCGCTTGTAACGGGCAGACACTTGAATTGGATAAAATCAGACCTATATTTAACGAATGGAAACAATTTGATCCAAATGCCATGCAGCAATGGATAACAAAACATAGTAAAATGGTTGATTTATCTGAGCTAATTGGTAACTGGTAATGGGCGATACACAAGCAATTTTTTTAATGGGGCCGACCGCATCAGGTAAGACTGCGCTGGCCATTGAGTTGTGTCAGCAATACCCATGTGAAATTATCAGCGTTGACTCAGCGCTTGTTTACAAAGGCATGGATATAGGTACGGCAAAACCAACAGCGGATGAATTGGCGATTGCACCGCATCATCTGATTGATTTTTTAGATCCGTCTAAAGCCTATTCTGCTGCCGATTTCAGACAAGATGCGCTAGCGTTAGTAGAGCAAATTCACGCAAATGGAAAAATACCACTCTTTGTGGGTGGAACCATGCTATATTTTAAAGCATTATTAGAGGGTTTATCGAATTTGCCAGCAGCGGATGCTAAAATTCGCCAGGAAATTGCGGCACAGGCTGAAAAATATGGGTGGGAGAGTTTACACCAAGAGCTGAGTCAGTATGATCCTGTATCGGCTGAAAGAATTCACCCTAATGATCCTCAGCGTATTAACCGTGCGGTTGAGGTGTATCGAATTTCAGGTAAAAGTTTAACTGAATTAACTCAGGATAAGGGGGACGCATTTCCTTACCGGGTGAAACAGTTTGCAATAGCACCGGCAGATCGTGCCATTTTGCATGACAGAATAGAACAAAGGTTTATGCAGATGCTGGATGCTGGGTTTGAACAAGAAGTAAAAGAACTCTATAAACGAGGTGATCTGCACCCGGATTTGCCATCTATAAGATGTGTTGGTTACAGACAAATGTGGGATTATCTCGATAATAAAATAGATTATCAGGAAATGGTTTATCGAGGGATAGTTGCAACAAGACAATTAGCTAAACGACAGTTAACCTGGCTACGAGGCTGGCAAGATGTTATTTGGCTTGATAGCTTACAGTCTGACTTGTTGCAAAAAACTATTTCTGAGTTAAATTTAAATAGCGCTAGTTAATTAAAGCATTAGCTACTAAAATGCTTAATAAAAACAATAAGGAGCCGACTATGGCCAAAGGACAATCATTACAAGACCCTTTCTTAAATGCTTTACGCAGAGAAAGAATCCCTGTATCAATTTATTTGGTTAACGGGATCAAACTGCAAGGTCAAGTAGAGTCATTCGATCAATTTGTTATTTTGCTTAAGAATACGGTAAGCCAGATGGTATACAAGCACGCTATTTCTACGGTTGTGCCATCAAGACCGTTCCAAACAAACCCTAATACGCAAACTAACTATAATCACGAGTCAGAAGGCGAATAAATTAATGTTAGAACGGAGATTATTGCTTGTTTGATAGATATAAAGCAGGTGAGCAAGCTGTACTCGTTCATGTTGATTTAGATGACGAAGTAGCCAGAGAAGATTTAGAAGAGCTTAAATTGTTAGTATCGTCAGCGGGGGTGAATACGCTCGCTGTGATTACTGCATCCCGCGCTAAACCCGATCCTAAATTTTTTATCGGGACAGGCAAAGCTGAAGAAGTTCAGCAAGCGGTTAAAGCGCTAGAAGCTAATGTCGTTATTTTTAACCATGCATTAAGCCCATCTCAGGAAAAAAACCTAGAAGCCGTTTTTAAGTGTCGTGTTTTAGACAGGACAACTTTGATTCTGGATATATTTGCACAGCGCGCACGTACCCACGAGGGGAATTTGCAGGTAGAGCTTGCCCAGCTAAAACACATCTCAACACGACTGATCAGAGGCTGGACTCACCTTGAGCGTCAAAAAGGCGGGATTGGTTTGCGCGGTCCGGGTGAAACTCAACTTGAAACGGATCGTCGTTTAATTCGCGGGCGGATTAAAAATATCCAGCGCAGGCTCGAAAAGGTTGAAAAACAACGTGATCAGGGTCGCCGCTCTCGCCGACGTTCAGATATTCCCACGGTTTCCTTGGTTGGCTATACCAATGCGGGTAAATCGACTTTGTTTAATCGGATTACCGAAGCCGATGTTTACGCAGCAGACCAATTATTCGCAACACTTGATCCAACGTTACGAAAAATAGAACTGGCAGATGTGGGCAATACTATACTGGCTGATACCGTTGGATTTATTCGTCATTTGCCGCATGATTTGGTGGCTGCCTTTAAAGCAACGCTGCAAGAAACCCGTGACGCCGATCTTCAATTGCATGTTATTGACGTAGCGGATGAGCGTCGTGGCGAAAATATTGAAGCTGTGAATAAAGTGCTTGAAGAAATTGAAGCAGACGACGTTCCGCAAATTCTTGTTTATAATAAAATCGATCAGTTAGAAGACATTAATCCTCATATCGACCGGGACGAAGACGGTAATATTATCCGTGTCTGGTTGTCCGCTCAAACGGGTGAAGGCTGCGATTTGTTATTGCAGACATTGACTGAATGTTTAGCGCGTAAAATGATCGAAGTTAAGTTGTCGATTCCGCCATCGGAACAACAGTGGCGTGGTGTGTTTTTTGAATTAAATTGTATTGAAAACGAATCCTATAGTGATGAGGGGAATTGGTTAGTAGATGTTCGGTTACCAAATGATGACTGGAATCGATTGTTAAAAAACAACCAAGACCAATTGAACAAATTTATTATTGATTAATTATTGGAGTGTCTCATGGCCTGGAACGAACCGGGTAATAGTAACAACAAAGATCCCTGGGGTAACAAAGGGGGTAAAGATCAAGGTCCACCGGATTTAGACGAGATCTATAATGATACGATGAAAAAAATCCGCAAAGCTTTTGGTGGCAAAGGCGGTGATGGTTCACCGGGTGGTAGCAGTAACGGTGGTGGTTTTAGCAGCACTGGTATGATCCTGGTATTTATTATCCTGCTTTTAGCTTGGGCTTATTTAGGACTTTCAACGATTCGCGAAGCAGAGCGTGGTGTTGTATTACGTTTTGGTCAGTTCCACAGCATTATTGAACCTGGTTTGCAATGGCAGCCAGCTTTTATTGATGACGTGGTTGCGGTTAACGTTGAGAGTATTTCATCTCTGACTTCAAGCGGCAAAATGCTGACTAAAGATGAGAATGTTGTACTGGTTGAAATGGAAGTGCAGTACAGAATCGAAAATCCTCGTAACTTCTTATTTAGTGTCACTGAACCAATTTATAGTTTGCGTCAGGCGACAGACAGTGCGCTACGTTATGTTGTGGGGCATTCTACTATGGATGCTGTGCTAACAACCGGACGGGAAGAGGTGCGTCAAGCGACCTGGCAGCAATTGGAAGATACAATTGCTAAATATAACTTGGGTTTACAAGTTGTGGATATGAACTTTTTAGCGGTTCGCCCGCCAGAGCAAGTTAAGCCTGCATTTGATGATGCAATCGCTGCTCAGGAAGACGAAAACCGCTATATTCAGGAAGCTCAGGCTTATGCAAAAGCAAGAGAGCCAGAGGCTCGTGGTATTGTTCGTCGGATGGAAGAAGAAGCCAAAGCTTATAAATCACGTGTTGTGTTAGAAGCACAAGGTGAAGTGGCTCGATTTGAAAAACTATTACCTGAATATGAAGCTGCACCTGAAGTGACTCGTCAGCGCTTATATCTAGATGCGATGGAAGATGTCTACAGTAATACAACGAAAATACTGTTAGATACTGAAGGCAGTGGCAATATGATGTACATACCTTTAGATAAAATTATGGAAAAGCAAAAGCAATCTGAGCAAAAGCAGGATTCTAATGCGACGCCTGCATCCGGTCAGTATTCGCCACCTGTCACTCAAACGCCAAGCTCAAACCGAGGCTCAGGTATTCGTGAATCAAGCAATCGTTTTTCGGGAGGTCGCTAAGCCATGAGAAATTTAATCGCAGGATTAGCAATTATCCTTTTTGTTGTCGTATATTCTTCGCTATTTGTTATTCAGGAAGGCCAGCGCGGGATTGTCATTCAGTTCGGTAAAGTCAAACGTGACGCCCAAAATACTACGGTTATTTATGAACCGGGTTTACACTTTAAAATCCCGCTAATTGAAAAAGTGCGTATTTTGGATGCGCGAATTCAAACGCTGGACGGAGAGGCTGACAGATTTGTAACATCAGAAAAGAAAGACTTGATTGTTGACTCTTATGTTAAGTGGCGCATAGAAGACTTTGAAACCTATTATCTGAAAACCAGCGGTATTAAAACCAACGCAGAAGCTTTATTGGACCGTAAGTTTAGTAATGGTTTGCGCAGCGAAATTGGTGGTCGCACTATTGCCGAGATTGTTTCGGGAGAGCGTGATGAACTGATGGATAAAGCACTTGAACTGGTTGCTGAAAGTGCAGATGAGCTGGGTATTCAGGTCGTAGATGTTCGGGTTAAGAAAATTAACTTACCGGACGAAGTGAGCAGTTATATATACGATCGCATGCGGGCAGAGCGAAATGCTGTGGCTGCAGAGCACAGATCTCAAGGTAAAGAGCAAGCTGAATTTATTAAAGCGGATATTGATGCTCGTATTACTATTATGATTGCTGATGCTGAAAGAGAAGCCAGAACTACTAAAGGTTCAGGAGATGCACAAGCCGCTAAGATTTATGCGGATGTGTATAATAAAAACCCTGAATTTTATTCTTTTTTGCGTAGCTTAGATGCATACAAACAAAGCTTTAAAGAAAAAGGCGATGTGCTTTTGGTTAAACCAGACAGCGACTTCTTCAAATATATGAAAGCAATAGATGTTAAATAATTTGAAACGTTAAAGTGATATAATGAAAACCCCGATTTATTCGGGGTTTTTTGTTTCTGTTAGCTTTAAACTTGGGAAAGCAACTCATGGATTTAATGAAACTTTTGGCTTTAGTGCTGATTGTTGAAGGGTTAGGGCCCTTTTTAATCCCCAAAACCTGGCAAAATTATTTGAAACAAATGGCGCAAATGCCGCCTGAGCAAATGAGATGGGTTGGCGGCATTTTATTGATAGTAGGTGCGATTATTTTGTTTGCAAATTAGGCGTTAACATCAGGTTTTTAAAAGTTTATCAAAATGTATTTAGCTGGGTTTGTTGAATGCTGAATTGAAGAGCAGCTAAAAAATATTAAAAAAGCTGAAAATTTATTCGTATTAGTTAATGATCTTAGCGGCACAAATTGGTAGAATCCGCGGCCTGCTTTTATGAAAAGACACAAGAATCATGGGTAAAAACGTCGTTGTACTAGGCACCCAATGGGGTGATGAAGGAAAAGGTAAAGTAGTTGATTTACTTACCGACAAAGCTGCATATGTAGTTCGTTATCAGGGTGGTCACAATGCTGGTCACACTTTAATTATCGAAGGTGAAAAAACTGTATTACACCTAATTCCATCAGGTATTTTACGTGATAACGTAACCTGTATTATTGGTAATGGGGTAGTTCTGTCACCTGAAGCCTTGCTTAAAGAGATGAACGAACTTAAGCAACGCGGTGTTAAAGTTGAAGAACGCTTAAGAATTAGTGAAGCATGTCCTCTGATTCTTCCTTATCACATCGCTTTAGATCAGGCACGTGAAGCTGCTCGTGGCAATAATAAAATTGGCACAACCGGTCGCGGGATTGGTCCAGCGTACGAAGACAAGGTCGCTCGTCGTGGTTTACGTGTAGGTGACTTATTCTGTGAAAAACAATTTGCAGAAAAATTAAAAGAAGTCATGGAATTCCATAACTTTGCTTTGGTTAATTATTACAAGGCAGAGCCGGTTTCGTATGATGAAGTTTATGATGCGGCGATGGAATATCGCGAGTTACTGACTTCAATGGTCGTTGATGTTACTGAAGTTTTAGATACGGCGCGTAAAAACGGTGAGTCTATTTTATTTGAAGGTGCTCAGGGTACTTTATTAGATATCGACCATGGTACTTATCCGTTTGTAACCTCATCGAATACCACTGTGGGTGGCGTAGCTACCGGTTGTGGTTTTGGCCCATGCTATTTAGATTATGTGTTAGGTATTATAAAAGCATATACAACACGTGTTGGTTCAGGTCCTTTCCCGACAGAGCTTTATGATGGTCTGGACAAGCAGGATCCGGTTGGTAAACACTTAGGTGATGTGGGCCATGAATTTGGTGCAACGACTGGCCGTTTACGTCGTACGGGTTGGTTAGATGCAGTTGCAATGCGTCGTGCCGTTCAAATCAATTCAATCACAGGTTTTTGTCTGACTAAACTGGACGTATTAGACGGTTTAAAAGAAGTTAAAATTTGTATTGGCTATCAGGATGAAAATGGCAAAATTAGCCAGGTTCCACCTATGGCCGCTGAAGGTTATGAGAAAGTCACGCCAGTATATGAATCTATGCCAGGCTGGCAAGAAACGACTTTTGGTGTAACTGAATATGATAAGCTGCCGCAAGCTGCTAAAGATTACATCAAACGTATTGAAGAAATTTTAGAAGTTCCGGTTGATATTATTTCAACAGGTCCTGACCGCAACGAAACTATGATTCTGAGAAGCCCGTTTGCTGAATAAGGCAAGGTGTTAATCTGATATGATAAAAGCCAGTTTAAATACTGGCTTTTTTGTTTATCGCTAAAGTTTATTTTAAAGGTATCAATTATGGTTTTATATGCAGGTGCCAGAAAAAGTGCAAAACCTCAGTATGCGACCGTACAGCATATTTTAACGCGCAATCCAGACCGTATTGCTGAAGTTCAGAAGCAATTAGAAAAAGGCGCTAAGTTTGATTTGTTGGCTCGTAAATATTCCAACTGCCCCAGTGCCAAAAAAGGGGGCGACTTAGGTGAATTTAAACGAGGCGTTATGGTTAAACCATTTGAAGCGGCTGTATTTAACGCTAAAATTGGTGAGATCGTTGGTCCGGTTAAAACCAAGTTTGGTTATCACCTGATCAAAATCAATTTTCTTAGATAGCCTCAACTGAGGTTAGATAGGTGGGAGAAACGCCATGGGCGTCTCTCCCAAAATAGAGAGGGGAATCATCAAGATCCCCCTTTTCCTCAAGTCTGTTGATCTTTATATTTTTTCTTTCAGCTTAAATTATAAACAAAAGATAAACAGCCCCTAGCTATACCCACCCGATTTGATTAACGGACTGTTTTATCCATAAAGAACAGACTGGCTAATGCCGGATTGCTGTGAAAATACCAGTGCATATATGAAGCGATAATATTGCCTTTAATATAAACGTCTTCCCCTTGACGTTCACTCGGGTGGTGAACGCTTTTTGTCTGGGCTGGCAAGTTTACGTTTGCTGTGGAATAGTGAAAACTGTGACCTCGCATCTGATTGCCTGCTAACAGGGCACTTTCAAACGGAAATTCAACCCATTGACTGCCTATCGCGGCTAACTTGTTTTGCATTCTGGCCTGACCCGGTATTAAACCCACTAAGTCATACGTTTGATTATCAAGATCGGTTAGCTGATCCATTAAATACAGCATGCCGCCACATTCAGCTAAAATTGGTTTTTGATTCGCTGAAAAAGCACGGACATCCTGAATAAAGGATGTGTTTTCAGCGAGTTTAGCCGCATACAGTTCTGGATAACCGCCCGGAATATACAGAGCATCTCCTTCTGGTAAATGAGTATCTTCAAGTGCCGATGCATAAATGATATCGGCTCCGGCTTCAGTTAAGAAATCAATATTCGCGGCATAAATAAAACTAAATGCTTTATCGTTAATGACGATAATACGTTTATTCTTGAGGAGTCCGTCTGTGATATGCGCATTAGATTCAGCTGAAGAATCAGAGGGTTGAAACTTGACTGCCTTAGGTAAACGAGCCAAATCTGTTTTAGCGATATGAGCCGAAGCTAAATCAAGTTGTGCATCTATATCTGCTAATTCTTTCGCCTGCACTAGACCCAGATGGCGTTCGGGCAAACTGATTTCACTGTCTCTGCCAACTCGTCCGTAAAACTTAATTTGCTTCTGTTTATCAAGTTGCGACAGGCTTTGTTTTAGTAGACTCTCATGACGCTCTGAATTTACCCGATTTGCAATAACACCTGCAAAGGGGAGTTGGCTATCGTAGTGCGCTAATCCGTAGGCAATCGCGGCAAAAGTTTGAGCCATGGCGGATGCATCTATGACAGCTAGTACCGGAATACCAAAAAGCCGGGCTAAATCTGCGCTGCTAGGCGTACCATCAAATAAGCCCATTACGCCTTCAATTAAAATTAAGTCTGATTGGCATGCTGCCTGATAAATTAAATCCCGACAGGCGGATTCGCCAACCAGCCAGAGATCAAGTTGGTAAACCCGTTGACCGCTGGCTTGTTGCAGAATCATGGGATCGATAAAATCAGGACCGACTTTAAATACGGTTACTATGCGGCCTTGTTGTCTGTGATACCGGGCAATTGCAGCTGTTATTGTCGTTTTGCCTGAACCCGATGATGGTGCAGATACTATTAGTGCGGGACATAACTGAGGTTTTGTCATCATGTGATATCTTATATTTAAGCGAATTTTTGTTCTAGTGGCGGGTCGCTGAATGAAGATTACATCAGACAGTACGATCAAGATTTTATGAGGTTATTATGTCATAAAATTTTTGATTTAAGTCACAAGGCTCAACTACCGGTTTGCTGTGAGGTAGAGGTTACACTGGCAGCATGGCGTGAGTTTGTCTCTTAAAATTCGCCCACCGCGATTAATGAGTTTAAATCAGGCCGGTCTCCGGACTTATGATCATCGCTTAACCAACACCTTCCCATATTGATTAAATACAGTGGTTTATATTGGTTGCTCTCAATTACCGTTGCGGGGGCAGTACCGGACTCTAACCGGTTTCACGTTTCACCATCTTCGCTGCTTTTTTTGAAGCCAAGATGACACCTAACCGGCGATGATGTTACGCAAAGCTTTGTGGCAATGCAAGTCACCGGTTAGTAGGGACAATCTTAATAGATGGAAATCGTTTTGGCTGTTATTTTAATAAATTGGCAGGCGAATACTGATCAGTTAGCACTTGTGTATCTGATTGCCAGTCGACTTTGTCGCTGATTTCAGATTTTACAAGGTGATAATTCACTGCAAATCGACTCAGTTGTGCGTTGAGCTTTGCACTGACTGATTTTGGGAAGTCAAAATTGTCGCAGTTACAGGCAAAAATCAGACGATTGCCCTTAGTTGGCGTTTTATAGGTATAGAGTTGATTAAATACGGCCTGGTAAGTGGCTGATTCATAGTGGTATAAATCACTGGTACTAAAAGTATTGGCTGTAATAATGCCGTCAGGGTTTAACAGCTGTTTGACTTCTGTTAGAAACTCTTTTGTCATTAAGTGTTCAGGAATATAGTCGCCGTTAAATGCATCTAAAATAATCCAGTCGAAAGTTTCCTGGTTAACCAGCGCGCGCTTTACATAAACCCGGGCGTCTTTGATTTGGGTTTTAACTTTGTCATTTTCCTGATAATCAAAATACTTTACCGCGAGCTTTTTAACGACAGGATCGATATCAACCGCTATTATTTCACTTTGAGGCGAAAGCTGATGCAAAACGTTCGACAGTGTTCCGCCGCCCAGTCCAAGAATTAAAATTCGTCCTGGGTTTGGGTTATGAGATAAGCCAGCCAAGGTGCCTTTAGCATACTCAAATACCAGCCTGTCTTTATCTTGTAAATCAATACAAGTTTGATTGCTGACATTGCGTCTTCGGGTTTCAAAGCGCATACAACGAATATCTTTATCTTCTGTAATGACAACATTACGATAGATTGATCGTGCTTTCTCTATTTCAACCGGTTTAGCCGATAAAGTGAAACTTGAAACGGCTAAAAGACTGCTCCAGGTTAAATGTAATAATACGCGGATGATACGGATTGTCATTTAGATGGTCTCATTGGGTTGTTTGTTAAAGTCAGGCTGCGCAGTAATCGCTTGAGCCGAGTTTGAATTTATCTTGAATGCACAGCCAAAAGCTAATAATCCGGATGCGAGTAGGATGCCAACGATCAACCAGAGAATTTGGTTAACTTCCAGCCAGAGTACTAGATAAAAGGATGTCATTATTGTGCCTATTGCACTACCCAGAGTGGAAACAAAATACAGAAAGCCAGCTGTTTTGCCTGATGCGTGTGCGCTCACAGTCAGTAAGCGAACTGAATAGGGCGAAATTGTCCCTAAAATGATACTTGGCATTAAAAATACCAAGCTGGCAGCGACTAATGAACCGTATCTAGGATCTTCAATATGCTGGAATACCAATTCAAATAGGGGATCAGCAAAATAAATAGCAGGTAATAAAGAGATCGCTGCAAGGGTAAAGATACTGCCAAATTTAGTTAAATTCGGGTTATGCACAGACAGGCGACCGCCAAACAGGTAACCGAGTGATAAAGCCAGCATAAAGACTGTGATAATACTGCCCCAGACATAAACGCTGCTGCCAAAAAACGGGGCTAGCATGCGTCCGCCAAGTAGCTCAAACGACATAATGGAAAAACCGGCGCAAAAGGCCAGCATAATAATAATGAGTTTTTGCATATAGGTTAAGTTTTGGTAAATTTTAAGCAGCATAAACAATCGAATATGCAAACACAATCATTTACAAAGACTTTAATAGAGAAACTTGGTAGAAAAGAATGAGACAAAAAATGGTGCCCAGGAGAGGACTTGAACCTCCACGGCCTTGCGGCCACCAGCACCTGAAGCTGGCGTGTCTACCAATTTCACCACCTGGGCAAGTGAGAGTGCGAAAGTTAAGCTGAAACGACCTCTGTGTCAATTGTTGCTTGTAAAAAAAGTTAAATTTTAATGAGGTATTCTGAATATTGTCTGAAATACGCGTTAATTGCTTAATTTATGTGCGAATTTTAATCTTGCCAATAAGCACTTTAATGCTTGTCTTCTCTGGTTACTTACTGTACTATTCGCCGCCTTAAATCAGTCACAATCCACAGTTCCTTGCCTCCATAGGCAGTCTGACTGAGCTGTTCTCGGGGCTAACTAACCGTAAGGAGCAACAATGCGTCATTACGAAATCGTATTTATGGTTCACCCAGACCAAAGTGAACAAGTTGCTGGCATGATTGAGCGCTATACAGGCATCATCACTAATGCTGGTGGACAAATTCACAGATTGGAAGACTGGGGCCGTCGTCAATTAGCTTATCCAATCGAAAAATTGCATAAAGCTCACTATGTATTAATTAATGCTGAAACTACTACTGAAGCAGTTGAAGAATTGGAAACCGCTTTCCGTTTCAACGATGTAGTATTACGTAACATCATTATGCGTACCAAAACAGCTGTTACTGAAGCTTCTCCTATGGCGAAGAAAGAAGAAAGCGGCCGTGGTCGTCAAGACCGTAGTGAAAAAGCTGAAGAAAGCAAGGCTCAATCTGCTGAATAAGCGTGTTTGAGAATAGCTTAGTTATAGCTGGTCAGATTGTCAGTCCTCCGGTTAGAAAAACCAGCCCGGCAGGCATTCCGCATTGTTATCTGGTATTAGAGCATAGCTCGCAGCAGATGGAAGCCGGATTTGCTCGCAGTGTTTGGTGTCGCATCAGAGTGATTG
The DNA here is from genome assembly GCA_913056495.1 of uncultured Alteromonadaceae bacterium. Taxonomy (GTDB): domain Bacteria; phylum Pseudomonadota; class Gammaproteobacteria; order Enterobacterales; family Alteromonadaceae; genus Catenovulum. Next base: position 26,112 of record CAJXMO010000023.1, read on the forward strand.
CAAGTGGACAAACTATAACAGCGCAAACCAACAATTTAGAGTTAGGTATGACCATTCGGGTCAGTGGCTTTATCCAGCGCCAGGAAATGGCGAACGGGGTAGCTCAACTGGTGGTTCATGCTAGACAAATTGAAAGATTTTAGATTAGGAGAAAGCCAATGGCTCGTTATTTCAGACGTCGTAAATTCTGCCGCTTCACGGCTGAAGGCGTTAGCGAAATCGATTATAAAGATATCGCTACTTTAAAAAACTATGTGACTGAAAGTGGCAAAATTGTCCCTAGCCGCATTACTGGTACCAGTGCTAAGTATCAACGTCAATTAGCTCGCGCTATCAAACGTGCTCGCTACTTGTCTTTGTTACCATACACTGATTTACACGCTTAATCGCTGAGTTTAAATAGTTTTTAAAGGTAGCAAGATGGATATCATTCTTCTCGATAAAATTGCAAACTTAGGTACGCTTGGCGACCAAGTTTCAGTTAAAGCTGGTTACGCTCGTAACTTCCTTTTTCCTCAAGGAAAAGCAGTTCCAGCAACTAAAGTAAATATTGAACACTTCGAGCAGCAACGCGCTGAACTTGAAGCAAAATTAGGTGAAGTATTAGCTCAGGCTGAAGCTCGTGCTGAAAAAGTCGCTGAATTAGCTCAAGTAACTATTGCTTCTAAAGCTGGTGACGAAGGTAAATTATTCGGTTCAATCGGTACTCGTGACATCGCTGATGCAATTACTGCAGCCGGCGTTGAAGTTGCTAAATCAGAAGTTCGTTTACCAACTGGTACAATTCGTACAACTGGTGAATTCGACATCGATTTACAATTACACGCAGACGTTTTTACCACTATCAAGCTGGAAGTTATTGCTGAAGCTTAACAGCTAGATAATCTGTACCCAAGATTCAAGAAACCCGAAAACACCGTTTTGCTGAACGGTGTTTTCACCCTCCATATTTATCTCTGTCTTTTTTATTAAGCTTTTACTCAAAATGTTATAGCGTAACATTTAACCTTGTGTTATATTATAACTTAACACTGGTTTCGGAGCTAAAAGATGCAATCTGATTTAAATCACAACAATAGATTAGATAAGTTAGGTATCACAATCGCCTCTGTTTGTGCTATCCACTGCATCCTCTTGCCTTTGTTATTACCCGTATTACCTCTTATTGGGCTTTCTTTTGTTGGCGATCATACATTTGAAAATATTGTTTTGATTGTATCTATGGTTGCTGGTTTTATCGCTTTATTTACAGGCTTTAAACGCTATCATCGTAAAATGTATCCGATTTATTGCCTTGCTTTAGGCGGTGTTATTTATGCGCTTAAAGAGTCATTTGGTGAAGACCTTCATCCTTACCTGATTGCTTTGGGCGCCGGCCTGATTATTTTTGCCCATGTGATGAATGTTAAGTTGTGCCGCAGCTGTAAGTCTTGTTAAGTCTTTTTTACATTACCCCTCGTATTCTTTGAAAATCTTATCTACACTAGCCTAGAAGGGAATTTCTAATAATGGGTTGTGTAAGCAAGTGGCGGTAAAATCAAGCAGGATTTTTTCTCGGATAAAACAACAATATAAGCTAGCGATTGGGCTAATTATTCTGTCAGTTAGCTTAACCTCTGTTGCTGCATTATATGTTTTATACCAACAAAAAGAATATGCTCACTATATCAATCTGGCAGGCAAACAAAGGATGTTGTCTCAAAAAATAAACCTGATTGCCTATCAGGCTGTTCACCACCCACTAAGCTCTGCACTGCCGAACAACGCCGACTTAATGCAGACGCTGGATAAGTTTCGAATTGGTTTTCAGTTATTAAGCCAGACAAGTGCGATAGATATTTTATCGGAACCGCGCCAGATACAGGTTAAAAACCTTTACTATTCCAATGTCTACTCAATCGAGCAGACCATTAATACTTATACCGAAGAAGTCCGCCTATTTATAGAAAATGGGCATGAAATACGCTTTAACTATCAGGTTCTATTTAACCCGGATGCGTTAGAAAACTTGTTGCAGGCGCTTGATCAGGTGGTCACTATTTATCAGCAACAAGCTGAGCAGTCTGTTCAAAATTTAGAAACCAGTATTCTCATTCTCTGGCTGTTTACATTGTTAGTTATTGGTTTAGAAGTGATTTATATTTTTAAGCCAACTCAACAGCAAATTGTACGTTTATTTTCTTTGCAAGAAGATTCGGCCAGACAACTCGTTGCGGCTAAAGAGCAGGCAGAGCATGCTAATAGTATCAAGTCTCAGTTGCTTGCGAATATCAGTCATGAAGTGAGAACACCGTTAAATGGCGTTCTGGGGATGCTCAATATCATTAAAACGCAGCGCAGGTTTGAACCGGATTATATTCAAAAAGCTGAACGTTGTGCACATGACTTAGTCCATATTCTCGATTTTGTACTCGAGTTTGCTGATTTGGAGCAAAATAAAACAAAAATTCAGATTAAACCTTGCTGTTTCACTCAACTCGCCTCTAACCTGACGATGAATTGGCAAAAAGTGAGTTCAGAAAAAGGGTTAGCCTTTGATATTCACCTTGCCGAAAATGTGCCGGTAACACTTGATTGTGACGCTAAAGCAATTGAATCTATTGTTAACAACCTTTGCTCCAATGCCGTTAAATTTACAGAGTTTGGCAGTGTGAAATTGGAATTTGGTTTGGAGCAAAAATCAGGCTCACTGGTTAATTTAATAATCTGTGTGCAGGATACCGGGATAGGTATGCTGGATGATGCAAAACAATCTTTATTTGATGCCTTTAATCAACAGAGTAAAGGGCTTAGTCGTAAATTTGAAGGCTGCGGTATTGGTTTATCCATTGTCAAAAAGTTACTTAAATTGCTCGATGGTAGAATCGAAATTGATTCAAAACTTGGACAGGGAACTCGTGTCACTGTGAAGTTGCCTGTTAAGCTCCATCCTTTATTACCCGCTGAGCCTGGCATGCTGCCGCAAAATACCAATATTTGTTTGCAGTTGATAACGCAAAACCCGGTCTTGCAACATCATTACCGTATCTTGGCTAATCATCTGGGGATAGCGTTAGAAGTGCTCGACTCAATACCTTTTGAACCTAAACAGGATTTGCCTTGCCGTGGGTTGGTTTTGTTTGATCTGGCTATGTTAAAAGGATTTCCGGAATTAAACCCCGATCAGACCTGGGTTTTATTAAATACCAACAAGCAATATCCGGATAAGTTAACCAATTCAATACCGGCATTTCTAAATATTCAGGTATTAATTCAGACAATTGAAGGCGAGGTGTTGACTCAGTCTGCGTTAAGCTGGCCAGAAAAAAGAGTACTTGTGGTTGAAGATAATGAGATTAATCAGGAAGTGATCCGTAACTTATTGGAACAATTTAAAATAGAAGTTGAGGTTGCCAATGATGGCTTGGAAGCGGTTGAGCTCATACAGCAAAAATATTTTGATTTAGTACTGATGGACTTGCAAATGCCTAATTTAGACGGTATTTCCGCAACTCAAAAAATACGTTCACTGTCACTTAACTTTCAGCCTCCGGTCGTCGCCCTGACGGCTCATGCACTGCGTACCGATGAACAAGCCTGTTACGACGCGGGCATGGATGATTTTTTAACTAAACCTATTAATGCTGATAATTTATTCAATGTCTTACGTCGTTTTTTAACCCGCTAACCTGTTTTAGACTCAAAGCTAAAAAATTTTGCAGGTTTTCTATATATTTCAATTCAGTTTGTTTGCTCATGTGACAAGTTTGTGAAAGAATCAGAGTATACGCAAGATTTTTAATGTGAGTTGAATCGTGATAGATGCCGATGGTTATCGTGCCAATATCGGCATAGTGATTTGCAATCGATATGGTCAGGTTTTTTGGGCAAGACGATATGGTCAACATTCATGGCAATTTCCTCAAGGTGGTATGGACGAAGGGGAAAGTGCAGAACAAACCATGTATCGTGAATTGTATGAAGAAGTTGGCTTACGTGAAAAAGATGTTGAAGTGTTATATTACACTCGCAACTGGCATAAATATCGGTTACCAAAAAGATTAATCCGCAAAGACTCAAACCCGGTGTGTATTGGCCAAAAGCAAAAATGGTTTTTATTAAGGTTACGCTGTCCGGAGAGTAAAGTTAATTTGTTAAGTTCAAGTCATCCTGAATTTGACGAATGGCGATGGGTAAGTTATTGGTATCCGGTCCGTCAGGTGGTATCTTTTAAACGAGATGTATATCGTAAAGTGATGAAAGAATTTGCATCAATCGCTATGCCCCATAAACGTTATAACAAAGACAATAAGAAACGGAGACATTACCGAAGATGTTGACGATACTCAAACGCATTGTTGATGAATTTAACCGCCAGCCTATGCTGGAAAAGGCGCTTGATAAAGTAGCCCGGATGGTTAAACAATCGATGCAAACTGAGTGTTGTTCTATTTATTTATCCGACGATGAAAAGCGCCATCATTTATTGATGGCCAGTGACGGGCTTGCCGTTAATGCGATTGGCTCTGTTGCAATCGGTTATGATGAAGGCCTGGTTGGTCTGGTGGGTGAAAAAGAAGAACCTGTTAATATTGCAAATGCTCGATTTCACCCCAGATTTTTAGTTACCCCGCAAGTGCATGAAGAAGCTTTTAATGGCTTTTTAGGCGCGCCTATTATTCACCAGAGAAAAGTTTTAGGCGTTATCAGTGTTCAGCAATCCAAACCTGGGCTTTTTGATGAATCAGAAGTCGCTTTTTTGGTTACTCTGGCGGCTCAGCTTGGTGCGGCAATTGCTCAGGCTGAAGCAAGAGAAGCGATTGACCGGGCAGAAAGCCCAGCGTTAAAAACTCGCTCCCGGGCTTTAAAAGGCGTCGGTGGTTCTAGTGGCATTGCAATTGGCTCTGCATTTATTATTCAGCCTCATATTAGTTTCTCATCAATTGTTCCAAAACGAACCCATAATATCGCGCGTGAAATTGTGCGCTTTAAACAGGCTGTTAAAAAAACACAACAAGAATTAAAAGTCCTGTCCGGCAAAATGACACAAATTCTGCCCAGTGACACTTCGGCCATTTTTGATGTTTATCATCATATGCTAAATGATGATTCACTGGGCGACAAAGTTCAGGAACAAATTCATAATGGCTGGAATGCCGCGACGTCACTGAAAATTGTTATCGAATCTATTTGCAGTGAATTTGAGCAAATGGAAGACAGCTACATTCGGGAACGTATTACCGATATTCGGGATATTGGCCAACGCGTACTGGGCAATATAGTCGCGAAAGAATTAGCCAGCCGTGCCTTACCTGATACACTGATTCTGGTTGCTGAGGAAGTCACTGCTTCTATGTTGGCAGAATTGCCGCGTGAAAAGCTGGTTGGGATTTGTTCAATAAAAGGTTCAAATAACTCACACGCAGCCATTCTTGCCAGAGCATTAGGTATTCCGGCCGTTATGGGGGTTGAAGAACTTCCATTGAATAATCTGGATGGTCGTAAAACGATTATTGATGGCTACAGTGGCCATGTGTATTTTAATCCGGATGCGATAGTTACCCGTGAATATCAGGATTTACAGGCGCAGGAACAAGAGCTTGACTCTTTAGTTAAAACCATAGCGGCAGAAGAAGCCTGTACGGCAGATGGTGTGCCTTTATCTTTGAGTATTAATACCGGGTTGGCAGCCGATTTTGAAGTTGTCAGGGGAATGAATGCGGATGGCATAGGTTTATACCGAACCGAAATTCCGTTTATGGTACGGAATTGTTTTCCGTCTGAACATGAGCAGTTTCTCCTCTACCAAAGAGCATTAGATGCTTACCCCAATAAACCAATCAATATGCGGACATTGGATGTAGGTGGCGATAAACCCTTGCCTTATTTTCCGATTACAGAAGACAATCCGTTTTTGGGCTGGCGTGGGATCCGGATGACTTTAGACCATCCAGAAATTTTGCTGGTTCAGGTCAGGGCTATGTTAAAAGCCAATATGAATCGAGGTAATTTGCAAATATTATTACCTATGATTACCTCTGTTGCTGAAGTTGAAGAATGTTTGCGTCTGATCGAGCAAGCTCACAGTGAGCTCTGTGAAGAAATGGGCAAACAAATTGAACGTCCTAAAATCGGCGTCATGTTAGAAGTGCCGGCTGCCATTTATCAGATCGGACTCTTATCGAGAATGGTTGATTTTTTTTCAGTAGGCAGTAATGATTTAACTCAGTATTTACTGGCAGTTGACCGGAATAATTCGCGGGTGGCGAATTTATACGATTATTATCATCCGGGTGTACTGGAAGCTTTGCATCATATTATTCAGCGCTGCCATAAATACTCAATGCCGGTTAGTGTATGTGGTGAAATGGCCGGTGAGCCTATCGGTTTGTTGCTTTTACTCGCGATGGGCTATCGCCATTTTAGTATGAGTGCTCAAAACCTGTTAAAAGCTAAATGGATATTAAAACATTTAAGCATTACTCAGGCTGAATCTTTATTGGCTCAGGTGAGTGATATGTCATCGCCACAGCAAGTCAGAAGCTCTGCAATCAAAATGTTGGATGAGCTTGGTCTGGGCGGATTTATTCGTGCCGGAAAATAATCTCAAAATTGTCATTTTAAACGATTAAAATCATGCCAGAACTGGATTTCAACTCAATTATTGATTCTATGGATATTACGTTAATCAGTCTTTTTTTATTAACGGGTATGGTTGCCGGTGTGCTTGCTGGATTTTTGGGTATTGGCGGCGGCTTAGTGGTGGTGCCTTTGTTAACTGTCGCGTTACCGATAGCGGGTTTTGCGCCGGAAAAAGTCATGGTGGTGGCAATAGGCACTTCGCTGGCGACCATTGTCTTTACTGCCATTTCATCTACTAACAGTCACCGCAAGCGAAATAATGTGGTTTGGCCGGCTGTGTTTAGCCTGTTTCCGGGTTTAATGTTTGGTGCTATGTTAGGTGCGACGCTTGGCTCTCAAATGAGCAATCAGTTTTTATCCCTGTTTTTTGGCTGTTTTTGCACACTCTTTGGTATATATACGATTTGGGGCAAACGTTATTTGCGCCCCGTTGCTGATTATGCACAATGCCGTGGCTGGTTGTCATTAATTGGCTTTTTTACCGGTTTAGTTTCTAGTTTGGTCGGTATTGGCGGCGGCACTATGCTTGGGCCAGCCCTCATTTGGTTGGGGCTTGAAGCAAAACGAGCTGTGGGAACTTCTGCGACCTGTGGCCTTCTAATTGCGGTATTTGGTAGTTTGAGTTATCTGATTTCCGGCGCTAATGAAGCCGGTTTACCTGATTATACTTTTGGCTATATCTATTTGCCGGCATTTCTTGGCATTATTGCTACTTCTGTTTTGTTTGCACCTTTGGGGGCAAAAATGGCAAGTTATTTTTCTGAGCAGGTTATCCGCAGTTGTCTCGGCCTTGCGTTGATTGCATCTGCGCTTAAAATGTTTGTCAGTTTATAGTTCGTTAGTATTGAGTATATTGTTACGAGTAAATTCGTTTTAACAGTCTGACTGTTATTCGCGTTAAAGCAGGGTTTGCTGTTCTGAAATAAGTTTAGTTAAGTTGGAGTAAGTTGTGAGTGAGTTCTGGCAGTTTCCTGCTATTGATCCTGTGATTGTAAGTTTAGGGCCGGTAGCCTTGCGCTGGTATGGTTTAATGTATCTGGTTGGGTTTGGTGCCGCTATGTATTTGGCGAACCGACGTACCGCGGAAAAAGGCTGTTTATGGAATAAAGAGCAAGTCAGTGATTTGCTCTTTTATGGATTTTTAGGGGTTGTACTGGGCGGACGCATTGGTTATGTCCTGTTTTACCAATTCCCTGAGTTTATTGAAAATCCACTTTACTTATTTAAAATTTGGGAAGGCGGGATGTCTTTTCACGGGGGCTTTTTAGGGGTGGTCTGTGCCATGTTCTGGTTTGCCCATAAAACTCATACCCGATTTTTGCAGGTAGCTGATTTTATCGCACCCTTAATTCCGATTGGCTTAGGTGCCGGCAGAATCGGTAACTTTATTAATGCCGAATTATGGGGACGACAAACAGATGTGCCCTGGGCTATTGTTTTTCCGAATGCCGGAGGTGTGCCGCGTCACCCGTCTCAGCTTTATGAATTTTTCTTAGAAGGCGTCGTTTTATTTATTTTGTTAAACTGGTTTCGCCGCGCGGATAGACCGGTCGGTGCAGTCGCGGGTTTATTCTCTTTAGGTTATGGTTGCTTTCGTTTTATAGTAGAATACTTCCGTGAACCGGATGCTCATCTTCAGAACTTTATGGGCGGTTTTATTACAATGGGGCAATTATTATCTTTACCTATGGTATTGGTTGGTCTGGGTATTTTATTTTATGGCTACAAATTAAATTCAGAAAAAAAGCAGGTTAAAAACGCATGAAACAATATTTAGCATTGATGCAGCATGTACTGGATAATGGCACCACAAAGACTGATAGAACTGGCACAGGTACAATTAGTGTATTTGGCCATCAAATGCGTTTTAATCTGGCTGAAGGGTTTCCTTTAGTGACTACTAAAAAATGTCACTTAAGATCTATTATTCATGAGCTACTCTGGTTTATTTCCGGTGATACTAATATTAAATATCTACAGGATAACGGGGTTAAAATCTGGAATGAGTGGGCAACCGACGAGGGTGAACTGGGACCTGTCTATGGCGCGCAGTGGCGAAACTGGCCAGCCCCGAATGGTGAGTCAATTGACCAGTTAGCTGAATTAATTGAACAGATAAAAACGACACCGGATTCGCGTCGCCTGATTATCAGTGCCTGGAATCCGACTGTATTGCCGGATACTAAAATTTCACCAAAAGAGAATGCGGCTCAGGGCAAACAGGCTTTACCGCCGTGTCATACCTTATTTCAGTTTTATGTCGCTGACGGTAAATTAAGCTGCCAGTTGTATCAACGCAGTGCGGATATATTTTTAGGCGTTCCGTTTAATATTGCAAGCTATGCGCTGTTTACTATCATGATAGCGCAGGTGTGTGATTTAGACGTGGGTGACTTTGTGCATACCTTAGGTGATGCGCATTTATATTCAAACCACATTGATCAAGCTAAATTGCAGTTGAGTCGTGAGCCGAGAGCCTTGCCGACCATGAAGATTAACCCGGATGTTAACTCTATATTTGATTTTAAATATGAAGATTTTGAACTGGAAGGGTACGATCCGCACCCTGCAATTAAAGCCCCAATTTCAATTTAGTTGAGCTCGCTTTGCGGTTAATTTTATCTGCTCAAGCCGGTTTATCCGTCAGGCTAAATCGGCTTTGTTATTTTTTAAAGCCATTATTTTTTATTCTGTTGACGCTTAGTAGCCTTGTCGCGGCGGCTGCTCATTCAGCAGACAGGCTAGCGCCTGAACTAAAACAGCAAGCTTTGTTACCGGAACAGAGTGAATCTGCCGAGATACTCTACTCTAATCACAGACTTCAATGGCTGGATGATCAGCATATATCACAAACACATTATTATTCTGTCAGACTGCTTGATGAAGCCGCAGTTGAGGCATATCAGGAACTCGCCTTTACATATAATTCAGATTTAGAAAAGTTGGAGTTTGAGTTTGCCGGGATTTTGCCTGCTGATGCAGAGCCTTTGGATATTAACCTGTCAGAGCAAACTTTATTGAGTGACTTTGTCCAGCCGGATACTAAAAAAATAGTTTCTCTTAATCGACCTGAAGCCAATAAAAAATTAACGCTGTTTGTTCGTCAGTTAACCGTGGGCAGTATCCTTGAATTTCAATATCGAGTTGTGAGTAAACTGAGTCACTACCCGGGACAATTTAAAACCCGGGTATCACCATATTGGCTGCAGTCTTTCAAAGTGGGCTCAAAAGGACCTGAGTCAATCCGGCTTGATAGTGTGCAAAACTATGAGGTTCAGTTGAAACTGTCAAAAGGTCAGCAAATGCGTTGGCAGCTGCAAGGTGGGCATTCACAAGTCATACCCGCGTCTGCTTCATCGCCGGATATAAAAGTATATCATTGGCAAATGTCTGATTTAAAATCCCTTCCGGTTCATGCTTATTTGCCGTCTAATGAAACCTTTTTAACTCAGATTGAGTTCTTTATTACAGAGGATATGCCAAACGGCAGTTCGGCGAGTTCAAAAGCTATTGGTGTCGATAGAATGGCAGCCGCTGACCCAAAACGGCTGAAAGATTTTATTGAAACGCTTAAGCTTACTCAGTTATTTCAACAAGCTCAGGCAGACAAAGCCAAAGTCATTGAGGCGATATTTGATTATATTCGCACACAGATTGCTTATCAGCCGGAATCTTTGTCGACAAACCATTTTTCCGCCAGAGATACTGACAACCTGATTGGATCCCGTTATGGCAACGATAAGGATTTAGCCGCATTACTAATCACTATTTTGGCCCAATTTGATATTGAAGCTTATCTGGCTTGGGTTGATTTGGATAATTATCAATTGATCCAAAACCAGATAGATACAAAATCAGAAATATCTATGCTAGCTGAGTTTGATCAGGCGATTGTTTATTTACCGGCTCAGGACGGACGTGAAGCCCGCTGGGTTAACCTAGCGTCTGATTTTATTTTTCCGGGCGTGGATAACAAATGGGTTGGACTGACCGTTGCTGTATCAACTAATGCATCACTCACTCAAAGTTTATTACAAGCGGGTAGCACAGGTGTAGAACAGGTTCGGCTTCAGTCAATTCAAATTGCTGAACTTGACCCAAATTTAGCTGATATCCGCTTAGATTATTTACCGGTTTCAGCAGAGCAGCGTCAGGTTATCCTGAAAATGCGTGCACAAGGCGGTATTGAACAAAAGCTGAGAGAGATTATCCGTCAGGATAATCTGGTCTTGAGTGAGCAAACTCAACTTGAATCGATTTTATCCAGTCTCTTCAGTGAACAGGCTGAATTTGAGCTGGATTATTTAATCAAACATCTGGACTCAAACTTAAAGCCGGTAGAAATAGAAGCGACCTATACCATAGATCAGGCCACACTTAGTTATTCAGTAGGCGCCAATGTGGCGCAAATGTTTAATCTGGTCTCGCCATTTGAACAGCTACCGCCCAGAGAGCAAACCTCGGCCGGGTTTATTGACCGAAATGAGTTAGCAATTAAGATGTCGGTCGCTCTAAAAGGATATCCGTTAAAAGTTGCAAGCTTATATCAGCATTCACTTAGTCAACTAAACCCCTATTTTAGCTTACAGCAAAGCGGACAGGCTGTAGGTGAATCTCATCAGGACTACCTGATTGAATTCAGCTATCGCCAGCCTTTATTAAACTTAACCGGTTCAGACTATTCAAACTTTTTAACTGAAGTACACAATTTGGCAAAACTGGACTCTTGGTTAGTTTCTTTTCGGACAAACCCAAAGCGGCTGGCTGACGAGCAGCTCAAACAAGCCGTTCACAGGCTGGGAGAAAATTCATCACAGGCTTTGCTGGAACAGGCCGAATTTGTATTATCTCGCGGAAACTTTGAGCAGGCACTTAATCTTGCCACTCAAATCGTACAACAGGAACCTGAAAATGCCCAAGCTTGGTATATAGTGGCAACTTCGGCCGGGTTAATAGGCAAAACTCAGCAATCAGAAGTAGCTTTTGAAAAAGCGATTGAATTGGGTTTTGAGTTGGCTGGGGAATAAAGTGCGTTTTTATATTGGATTATTAAGTTTAGTTTTGCTGACCGGGTGTGCGCAGTTTCAGCCACATTCACAGCATGCCATTAATATTAATTATTTTCAGTTGGGTGATGCCGGTTATCAGGCCTGGTTAAAACAAAAAGATAAACTGGTTTTACTAGCTCAGGCAAAGCGTGATTTGGCCCGAGGGCTGGAGCAACAACCGGATAATATTAAAGCTCAATTTCTGCACTACCGAGCAAGTGCCGCTCTGGCAATGGCGCTGGGGAAAACAGATGAGGCAGAACTGTTATCTTATTTTAACAAGATGAACCCCAGTTTATATCCCGAAACTGTATCTCCGGCGTATGTGACTTATGCGGTATTGTATAATCAGGCGCAACAAGCCGATTCGCTTGAAAAAGATTATTCCCAATTAGAAAGCGCACTCTTTAGGGCTATTCAGCAAAACCCTTATACCTCTCAGAATTGGTTGCTTTTATCCGGATTGTATCGGGAGCAGGACAAAATAAACCTGGCGCTTGCAACCGCTAAAAAAGCTTATCAGATGATGCCTAATCAATTTGAAAATACTCAGGCTGTCGCTATGAGTTTAAATAATATTGCAGAAAGCGATGTCTGCCTGTATCAACAAAGCGATTTATTGGCAGATTCACTTAACTACTTTGAAAAAGCGTTAAAGCAAGCCGGACCAAGGTCAAATAATTTGCGTGAGTATATTGCGTTTCAGCACTTCCGATTAGGTGAGATTCAAGTTGCCCAGCAAACTGCATTTGAAGCTTTCAACCGCGAACCTAAATATACGAACAGTTTGTTATTATTTGAAGCCAGCTTATTAACAGCAAACTATTCAGCAGCTGAACAGGCTCTAAACTACTTACAAGCTGAATACGAAGGCGATAAAACACGCCAGTATCCAGTATTACTTGCGCTGGCGCAGCAGGATAATGAATTGCTCGGACACTTGTTAAGTCAGTTTCTGGCTGATGCTGAAAAGGGAAGTCAGAATCCCGATCTTAACCTGTATATTGCCTTGCTGATTGACTATATCCAGCAAAATACAGAGGATGCGTCTTATGCATTACGGGTATTAAAAAATTCACCAAGGTTTTATGATTTATATGCTTCTGAGCGATTTGACTCAGCTCAGCGCAGTGCTTTTATCAGTCAGTTTGATAATGTATGCGATCTGTCTGATGCCTATTATCTATTGGGCTTTAAAGCGTTAAGAGTCGGTTATGACAAATTAGCATTTCAGTATTTTAATCAAGTGGTGAATCAAAAAGCTTATCGTCAGGATAGTTACCTTTGGTCACGCCTGATGTTAAATGCAGAGCCTATGAAAGCTTTTAGTGCCTATTTAAGCCAGATTAAAGCCCTGGCAGAACAGGGAGAAGCACAAGCTCAGTTTGATTTAGGACTTGAACTTTTGCTCGCCGAATTAATACCTCAGGATCGACTATCGGCCACAGACTGGTTTGCAAAAGCCGCTGCACAGGATCACCTGAAAGCGATTAATCTATTAGCTTATTTATATTTAAGCGGTGAGCTGATACCAACGGACATCAATAAAGCGGTTCGTTTATATGCGCGAGCTTCTGCACTTGGCGATTCTGAGGCTAATTTTCAACTGGGGCAAATTTACTTAAATGGAGAATATCAACGACAAGACAGTAAACTTGCGTTTAACTATTTTACCCAAGCGGCAGAGGCTGGACACGCAGATGCATATGCCGAATTGGCTCATATGTACTTAACCGGGCAGGGCACCTTGGTTAATGAGCAAAAAGCTTTTGCTATGCTGGAGAAAAGTGCGCTGGCTGGCAGCTATCAGGGACAGCTACAACTCGGGCTCTTTTATCAGCAAAAAGCGGATCCTGAATCTGAAATGACAGCCAAAGCCTGGTTTAGCATTGCCAGACAAACATTAAAAAAATCCGGAAAAACGTCAGATAAACTAAATCAACTGATAGATAACCTGGTTGTGCCTGAAGATAGGGTCGTAGTAAAAATACAAGCGTTGCAACAACAAATGGCCGACTATAAAGCAAGCTTACCTCAGGCATCACGCTAATGCCTGAGGCTAGCCTGCTTTACATTACCTGGATAACAATGCACATCTGGCTGTTTTTGTTTTTATAGACGCTTGCCATTCAGGTAAAGTCGCATCTTTTTCTCGTTACATGCCGACATATGATAATGTGCCTGTGATATTAATCACTCTTCGTTTAATTTGCTTGCGTCTGAACCAGCCCAATTCCAATCGACTATTTGGGTCGACCAGAAAATAGTAGCTCTCTGAAAAATTATCATTTAAGACGCTGTCTACTAATGCATAATGAGTCTGGTTTAAGATATCTGTCGCTAAAACCTGATATCCTTTTTTTAATCTAAATGGCCAGTACAGGTGCAGATAATGAGTTTGCATATTGCCTCCTTAAAGCAGGTTTAAGCATCAATATACATTTTTATTTTCTAAATGCAAGTGATAATTATTATCGTTTGGTTTTTTGCTCTCGCATCTTGATTAGAAATCTTCTAAGCTATAGTTCACAATTAAAATAGGTAAATAATGAATTAACCCTAGAGCGTGTTGATCTTTTGAGTACAATTTTGCAGCAGTTTGTTTGGTATTTATCCAAGGCATAGCGATTGACGTGTAGTGAGCTACATAAAAGAGCTATAACGCAGAAGAAATGCCAAACAAACGCTGCCTTTCAGGTTCGTTCTAAACGCATTTTTCTCTTTGTTGCTCGATATTGAACATAGAATAGCTATGCTACATATCTCGCGTCGCGAGCAAAACGCGTTTAGTTAGAACAAAATTTGCACATCAAACGTCAACACGCTCTAGCCTGATTAAAATAGACGTCAAACATGGATTAGAATGCGTTCTGGCGGTGTTTCAGTCGTAACCGAAACAATGTGAGAGTCAGAACACTATTTATCAAGCTGACCCAGGTTAATAGAGGAGGTCGTATGAGTTTTTTACTGGACGCTCGTTTAAAAACAGATTGTATTGAAGTCTCAGATCTTGAGCTTTCGAAATTATTATTAATGAATAATCGTAATGTGCCCTGGTTGATTTTGGTACCCAAAAAAGAAGATGCAGTAGAAATTACCGATTTATCAATCACTGAACAACATCTGTTATTGGATGAAATTAATTTAATTACCCAAATTCAGAACAAATTATTTAACCCGGATAAAATCAATACTGCAGCTATTGGTAATATAGTTCCTCAGTTGCATATTCATATTATTGGCCGTTATAAAACGGATCCTGTCTGGCCTGCACCTGTGTGGGGGAATCTGCAAGCTGAACCTTATCATCAAGGCGAATTACAACAAAGAATTCAATTATTGAAGCATGCGATCCATATTTAATCTTGTTAAAATCAGGTATAACTCATAATCACAACTTATGATGAGTATTTGTATTGTTAAAGGGATGAGCCCTGTTTTTTTGCCACCTTTCACTTATACTTGCTGACATATTGTATGACTAGGATAGGCGTGTTGTCGTCCTTAAACCTGACAAAAATGAATTTTATAATATTTAGTGGAATTGCCCGGAGGTGTTAAATGAGCCTATATCAAGAATATATGGCTGAGATCGAGAGCCGTAAAACGGAACTCGGTTTAAATCCGAAACCGATTGACAGCGCGGAGTTGCTGTCTGAAATCATTGCTCAAATTAAAGATACTGACAATGAATTCCGTGAAGACTCTTTAAAATTCTTTATTTACAACACCTTACCAGGTACAACGCCTGCTGCGGGTGTTAAGGCTCAATTCCTAAAAGAAATAATCTTAGGCGAAGAGTCAGTTGCTGAAATTAATGCTGAGTTTGCGTTTGAGTTGCTTTCGCACATGAAAGGTGGTCCTTCAATTGAAGTATTACTTGATCTTGCTTTAAGTGACGATGTATCTGTTGCAAAACCTGCTGCTGAAGTATTAAAAACACAAGTATTCTTATACGAAGCGGATACCGCTCGTTTAGAATCAGCATTGAAAGCGGGTAATGCAATTGCCAAAGAAATTTTAGAAAGCTACGCACAAGCCGAATTCTTTACAAAATTACCTGACATTGACGAAAAAATTGAAGTTGTGACTTTTATCGCAGGTGAAGGTGATATTTCAACGGACTTGTTATCGCCAGGTAACCAAGCGCATTCACGTGCAGACCGCGAATTACATGGTCAATGTATGATCACGCCTGAAGCGCAGCAAGAAATTGTTGAATTGCAGAAAAAACATCCTACTGCCAAAGTCATGCTAATTGCTGAAAAAGGGACTATGGGTGTGGGTTCTTCGCGTATGTCCGGTGTGAATAACGTAGCACTTTGGGCGGGTAAACAAGCGTCTCCATATGTGCCATTCATTAATATTGCACCTGTTGTTGCGGGTACTAACGGTATTGCACCTATCTTCCTGACTACCGTTGATGTAACCGGTGGTATTGGTCTTGACCTTAAAAACTGGGTTAAAAAAACCGATGAAGCGGGCAATGTTGTTACTGACGAAAATGGCGATCCGATATTAGAAGAAGCTTATTCTGTTGCAACAGGCACAGTTTTAACCATAGATACTAAAGCTAAGAAGTTATATAACGGCGACAAAGAATTAGTTGACGTGTCTTCTGCTTTCACGCCGCAAAAAGTTGAATTTATGAAAGCGGGTGGTTCTTACGCAGTTACATTTGGTAAGCAACTACAAACATTTGCAGCTGAAACTTTAGGTATTGAAGCGCCAGCTGTGTACGCACAGTCGAAAGAAATTTCACACCAAGGTCAAGGTTTAACTGCGGTTGAGAAAATCTTTAATCGTAATGCGGTAGGTGTTGCTTCTGAAACCCCTTTACATGCTGGTTCTAACGTTCGTGTTAAAGTTAATATTGTTGGCTCACAAGACACGACTGGCCCAATGACATGCCAGGAATTGGAAGCTATGGCGGCTTCAACTATTTCTCCAAGTGTTGATGGTGCATACCAGTCTGGTTGTCACACAGCATCAGTTTGGGATGCAAAAGCGCAAGCCAATATTCCTAAATTAATGGCATTCATGAACAAGTTCGGTTTGATCACTGCACGTGACCCGAAAGGTGTTTACCATTCAATGACTGACGTAATCCACAAAGTATTAAACGATATTACTGTAGATGAGCGTGCGATTATCATTGGTGGTGACTCACATACACGTATGTCTAAAGGTGTCGCATTTGGTGCTGACTCGGGTACGGTTGCGGTTGCACTTGCAACGGGTGAAGCGGCTATGCCAATTCCAGAGTCTGTTAAAGTGACCTTTAAAGGTCAGATGGCAGGTCATATGGATTTTCGTGATGTTGTTCATGCGACTCAAGCGCAAATGCTTAAGCAATTTGGCGGCGAGAACGTATTCCAAGGTCGTATTATTGAAGTTCATATTGGTACTTTGTTAGCTGACCAAGCTTTCACATTCACCGACTGGACAGCAGAGATGAAAGCCAAAGCGTCTATCTGTATTTCTAACGATGAAACTTTGATTCAGTCTATCGAGCTTGCTAAGAGCCGTATCCAAATTATGATTGAAAAGGGTATGGATAACGAAGCAGGTATGTTAGCCGGTTTAATTAAATTGGCTGATGAGCGCATTGAAGGCATTAAATCAGGTAAAGAGCCTGCATTAACACCTGATGACTCGGCTAAATATTATGCTGAAGTTGTGGTTGATTTAGATGCAATTGATGAGCCTATGATTGCTGACCCTGATGTAAACAACGAAGATGTTTCTAAGCGTTATACCCATGATGTTATCCGTCCGGTTTCTTATTATAAAGATAAGCCGGTTGATCTGGGGTTTGTGGGTTCTTGTATGGTACACAAAGGCGACATGCAAATTATCGCGCAAATGTTACGTAACCTGGAAAAACAAAATGGCACGGTTGAATTTAAAGCGCCATTAGTAGTTGCGCCACCAACTTACAACATTGTTGACGAGTTAAAAGCTGAAGGCGACTGGGCTGTATTAGAGAAATACTCTGGTTTTGTATTTGACGATGCTCACCCGAAAGATGCTGCACGTACTAAATACGAAAACATTTTATACTTAGAGCGTCCTGGTTGTAACTTATGTATGGGTAACCAAGAAAAAGCCGAACCAGGTGATACCGTTATTGCAACTTCAACACGTTTATTCCAAGGTCGTGTTGTAGCTGACTCTGCTGAGAAAAAAGGTGAATCTTTATTAGGTTCTACACCATTAGTTGTGCTTTCAACTGTATTGGGCCGATTCCCAACGACAGAAGAATATAAAGCAGCTGTAGATGGTATCGACTTAACTAAGTTTACCCCGCCAGAGCAAGCAATGACGACTCATTTTGATGCTGCTATTCCTGTACAGCGCGTAGACTAAAGTTACCTATTTAGTAAAAATAAAATCCCCGTTAATCCTGGATTAACGGGGATTTTTGTATCTATGCGCGCAGAATTCATAAACTGTGTAGGAGCCGGATTATTTAGAGTTTGTTAAATTCACTGTTTAATTGATAGCTTGAATCAGTGACTATTTTTTCTAGTGTTTCAATGCGGCGGTTAAGCTGGGCTATTTGTTGTTCAAGTTCAGTATTGTTTGACTTTTGTTGATCAGACTTTATTTTTAGTTTGTACATGTCGTAGGCTATGCCAGCAACAACGACTACTGCAATCATTTCGAATACACCCATGTTTGTCTCCTTGGTAAAATTAGGGCTATTTTTAACCAAGTATAACAAGCTTTATACCAATTTGTTGTTTTTCAAATAAATCAATCGGTTAGGTTGATTTTATGATAAAGGAATAATGGAAGCTTGATTGTTTTGACTAAAATCTGGCAAAAAACACCACTTATTAGAGTTAGAATAATGTTGAAGATTGAGCTGACTCTGCTGAGAAAAAGGGTGAATCTTTATTAGGCTCTACGCCATTAGTTGTGCTTTCAACTGTATTGGGGCGATTCCCAACGACAGAAGAATATAAAACAGCTGTAGATGGTATCGACTTAACTAAATTTACCCCGCCAGAGCAAGCAATGACGACTCATTTTGATGCTGCTATTCCTGTACAGCGTGTAGACTAAAGTGACCTATTTAACTAAAATAAAATCCCCGTTAATCCTGGATTAACGGGGATTTTTGTTTGTCCTGCCAAGCTAGTTAACAACCCGCCATTCTTTAACTCACAATATGCTTAATTTAAATTTGTTAGCTTTTTAGTTGGTATTATTGTTTATGAATTCTAAATGCTTGAATTCAGGTTATTTACCATCAGGGATTAACAGACATTTTTTATGCTGCTATATTTAAACCGAATAAAAACAAATACAAAATAAAAGCTTAATGGCTTTGGGATGAGTGGGGATGATGAAATTATACGCGAGCTTAGTCGCAGCCTGTATGCTGTTGCCTGCCAGTTTAATGGCACAAAGCCAAATTAAAGTGATTGATCAACATGGGCGGGCTGTCAGTCAAGCCGTTATTTCATTACCAACAGAGTTGACTCAAACTAATGCCGGTACCTCTGTTATGGACCAGGTTAATAAACAGTTTTCACCTCAGGTTCTGATTATTGAAAAAGGCCAGTCGGTTCACTTTCCAAACAGTGATAATATTCGCCATCATGTCTATAGTTTTTCTAAAGCCAAACCCTTTGAAATTAAACTCTACAGTGGAACGCCTACTGAACCGGTTGAATTCAACCATTCAGGTGTAGTTGTGCTAGGATGCAATATACATGACGCTATGGTGGGGTATATTTATGTATCAGACAAAGCCATTAGTGTATTAACTGATGCGGAAGGTATAGCGCAATTTGAGCAAACTCAATTACCTGAGTCGGTTAAAGTCTGGCATTCTGCTTTATCTGCGTCGGCCAGTGAAAGAATAGACTATCAACTTGAGCAGACTAATCAGGCAGGTCAATGGATTGTCAGGCTTGAACTTATTGAAAAAATAAAAACAAAGGAAAATCAAAAAAAATCATTTAGAAGCAGGTTCTATTAATTGGCTTTAAAATCATTACATTTCAATATATTCAAATTAGTGGGCGGACTATTGTGTTTTAGCTCACTGTCTATTTTGCTGGCTGTCTGGATTGCAACGACAAACCATGCCCGTACTCAGGTCGATGAGGATTTACAGGTTGGTGAACGTATTTTCAAACAAGTACTGGCCAGTCGTGAGCTCAGGTTATTTAACTCCGCCGATGTATTGACCTCTGATTTTGGTTTTAAACAGGCTATTGCAACTGAAGATAAAGCAACAATTGAAAGTGTCCTTGAAAATCATGGTGAGCGAATTTCAGCTGATTTAATGGTTTTGGTTTCTTTATCCGGAGATGTCATATCTGCACAAAATGAGCCAATGAACCAGCAGGTTACCACTCAAATTCGTCGCTTGGCACAACGAGCGCAGGAAAGGGGCGGGGACTCAGGCTTAGTTCAGTTTGGAGATGCATTATATCAGGTCATGCTTTTAACGGTTGAAGCACCTGCACCTATTGCGGTTGCTTTAGTTGGATTTGAGATGGATAAAGCTTTTGTTAATGAATTAAAAGAAATAACTAGCCTTGAAATATCCGTGCAAACCGGAAGCGGGTCGAGCGATATCTTATTAAGTTCTCTGCCGGCGCAACAAGTAAATCAGGCGATTGAACAGAACGCGGGCCAGATTGATTTATTCAGGACACCCTTTACCTACCAGGACATGTATATATCCAAGCGTTTTTTATTGTCGAATAATGGCTCTCAAGAGATTTGGATTGTTTTGTCGGAAGACCTTAAGTCGATCTTTTCTGAATTCGATTTTTTGCAATTCAGGATATTTGCAATTGCTGTATTGTCTTTGATACTCGCACTGGTGCTCGGCATCTTATTTGCAAAAAACCTGACCTTGCCATTAACTCAGTTAGCAAAAATGGCTCAGCGAATTGCAAAAGGCGATTATTACAATGGCGTGGATACCAAAGCAAATTCTCAGGAAATTAGGAATTTAGCGTTAGCATTTGGTTCAATGCAGCAGAACATCAAAGAGCGGGAACTGGAAATTCAGTATCAGGCAGATCATGACTTATTAACCGGGTTATATAATCGTTATCAGCTAGCTCGTATTATTCGTAAAAAGCTAGACCAGAAAGAAACGTTTCAGGCCGTTGCACTTAAAATACTGGATTTTAGAGGTATCAATGATACGTTTGGCTATCAGAATGGTGATGCATGCCTGAATTTGTTTTCTGACCGAGTACTCACGTTAGGAGGTATTGCTGCGCGACTAAACGGGGGAGAAGTTTTATGGATCCCAGACCAGGACGTGAATGAAAAAGACTTAGAAAAAATTCGTAGTGAGCTGGAAAATGCCTATCAACTGGATAACTTAGCTTTAAACTTAAAGCTTGCTGTGGCTGTGGTTCATTTACCTGAAGATGCAGATACTGAAGGCAGTTTATTCAGACGGCTGAATATTACTTTGGAAACAGCTCAGCAGCAAAGCAATTTATTTCAAGCCTACCGGGCTGAACTCGAAGATGCATATTTGAAAAAGCTCTCGATATTGAGTGAGCTTAAGCAACTTCTGAGCTCGGGTTCAAAGCAAACAGAGTTAAGCATGTTCTATCAGCCAAAACTCAATGTTAAAACGGGTTGTATTGAAAAGGCAGAAGCACTCATCCGTTGGAACAGCCAAAAACTGGGTTTTGTTTCACCTGAGTTATTTATCCCGATTGCCGAGCATGCCGGAATTATTGAACAACTGACCGACTGGATAGTCCGTCGGGTGATTGAAGATATAAGCCAGTGGCAGCAGTTAGATATTAACTTACAGGTGGCGATCAATCTGTCGGTACAGGATGTAGCAAATGATAAATTGCTGCCTAAGGTCATTCAGTTTCTTGAAGAAAAGCAAGTCAACAAACACGCACTATCGTTTGAATTAACGGAAAGTGATTTAATGAAAGACCCGGTTAAAGCTGTATCTCAATTAAACAGCTTTCGCTCATATGGTTTTGGCCTGGCAATAGATGACTTTGGCACAGGTTACTCTTCATTGGCTTATTTGAAAGATATGCCGGTCACTGAATTAAAGCTGGATAAAAGCTTTATTCTGAATCTGGCACGGTCCGAAGCGGATCAAAATATCGTTCAGAGTGTTATTGCGCTGGCAAAAAGTTTTAATTTAGACATAGTGGCAGAAGGCGTTGAAGATGCAGACTCTTTAACTTTATTATCAAACTGGGGATGTGATTGGATTCAGGGTTATTATGTGGCTAAACCCATGTCGGCAGATGGACTTGTGACTTGGTTACAAGTAAATAAACAGTGGGGAAATAAATGAAAATTATAAGAAAAGCAGGTTTGCTGGCGGTGTCTTTATTGGCACTGTGTCATCCGGCTACTGCAGGAGATGGAAAATTACTTGCAACGGCCGGCTTAACTCAAGTAGAAGGCAGTGGTGGCGGCGGGATTGTGCCTTGGGCAACAATTAATGGCTACGCAACCAAAGAGCAAATATCTGTGTCAGCATTTAATACCCATGTTGCAGTGGATGACTATCAGCTCAATGCGCTCGGAATGAGTTTGAGTTTATTTAACCGAGTTGAGTTTAGCCTGGCTCGCCAGAGTTTTGATTTACCCTCAGCTGTTATTGAACTTGGGTTAGGCGATGAAATTAATCAAACGATTTATGGTGTGAAGGCGAGATTATATGGTGACTTGGTTTATTCAACCTGGCCGCAAATCAGCTTTGGTATCCAGCATAAAAAATTAGCAGATGGTGCCATTGCCGCAGCAATCGGTGCCCGGGAATCCGATCGTGGAACCGACTATTACTTGGCTGCCAGCAAAGTACATCTTGGTGCGGCTGGTGGATATAATCTAATTTGGAATTTAACAGCAAGAGCGACTCAGGCTAATCAGATGGGGCTATTAGGGTTTGGCAGTCAAACTCAGGAGAGTCATCAAGTGATGCTGGAAGCTTCAGTCGGTGTTTTGCTCTCACGTAAACTGGCTGTTGGTTTTGAGTATCGTCAAAAGCCGGATAATCTGGCGGCTTTTAAAGAAGATGACTGGGCTGATATTTTTATCAGTTATAACCCCAATAAACACTTTAATATTACACTTGCCTGGGCCAATTTAGGCAATATTGCTGTGGCTGATGAGCAGCAGGGAATTTATTTATCTACAACCGGTTATTTATGGTGAGTTTATGATGAGCTTTATAAAAAAACGTTTCAGCCTGATTATGATAGCCATGACACTATGTTTGTCAGCCTGCGTTAGCCAACCTGAACAATCAGTTTATCAGCAGTTAGGCGGACAGGAAAAAGTGACCGAAATCGTACAAAACTTTATTTATGAAATCGAGTTTAATGAAACGATTTTTGACTATTTTAAAGAAACGGATATTCAAAGATTTCATGACAAGTTAATAGAGCATATATGTGTGCATACGGGTGGCCCATGTGAATATACGGGCGATACTATGGAGCAGGTACATACCGGAATGCAAATAACAGAAGCGGACTTTAACTTAACGGTTGATCTTTTGATTAATGCAATGACCAAAGCGAACATACCGCACAGGTTACAAAATAGAGTATTAGCGATATTTGCACCTATGCGTAAACAAATGATTTACATATAACGCAGGGCTGCAATAAATAAAGCGGTTAAACATTGGCTGTCGCATTTTTAAGTGATAGTTTGTAAACTGAAAAAATAATAAGACACTATACAGAGAAAGCTATGTACGAAGCCTTTTATGGATTGAAAGAAAAGCCATTTCACCTGACGCCGGATCCTCATTTTTTCTTTGCCAGTAAATTGCATACCAGAGCCCTGTCTTACCTTAAATATGGTATTACTCAGGGAGAAGGATTTATTGTCATTACCGGTGCCATCGGGACAGGGAAAACGACTATTGCCAATAGCTTGCTAGCTGAAATTGATGAGCATGAAGTCAAAGCCATTCAGATAGTCACGCCTAAATTAAATCCGGATGATTTAGTGATTGTAACAGCCGAAAAATTGGGTATCGCAACTGAGCAAAAGTCAAAAGGGCAAATTCTTCAGCAGATAGAAAAAGAGCTTACGCGTTTGGTTGAAACCGGGCACAGAGCTTTATTGATAGTGGATGAAGCTCAAAATCTGCCGCTTGAATCGGTAGAAGAACTTAGAATGTTGTCAAACTTCCAGACGAATGGAAAACCTTTGCTGCAAAGCTTTTTGTTAGGACAACCTGAACTCAGAGGGTTATTGCAGTTGCCGAATATGGAACAGTTCAGACAACGTATTGTCGCTTCTTGTGATTTAAAAGCTTTGTCGATTTCTGAAACGCATGACTATATTCACTTTAGAATTAATGCGGCAAGTGAGAGTGATGCGCCGGTTAAGTTGATTTCGGATGAGGGCATAGACAGCATTTATCAGTTGAGTATGGGGATTCCCCGGCGGATAAATACGATTACTGACAGAGTTCTTTTATATGGGTTTTTAGAAGATAAAAACTATCTTGAAAAAGAAGATGTTCAAGTTGTTCTGGATGAAATTAAGCAAGAATCTGTTGACGCACAAGTGCCTGAACCGGTAAAAACTGATTCAGATTCAAAAGTTACACCTGCCAGTGAGCCAGCTAAAAAAGAAACACTGCTTGAAGACTTGACCCCGCCTGATGATTATTCACCCAGAACTCAGTCTGGTATACCTGCGGATATTCTTGAAGATGTTACACACCTGCGCAATGTATTGCAGGAGATACGATACACTTTAGAAACCTCAATTGAATACAAGCTGAAAGTCAGTCGTTATATAGACAATGCCATTAATCGAAAATTAAAACAATTAAAGCAAGTGTCAAATGATGACAATAAAGATGATATAGGCGAAGAGCGGCCTGAAACAAACGAGCAGTCAGAGGGTTAATATGAAAAATATTATTTCAGATATGGATGGTGTGTTATACCGAGGTAAACAATTAATTCCGGGCGCCAAGGCATTTGTTGATCGCCTAATTGCGTCTCAAGCTAACTTTTTATTTTTAACAAATAATTCAGAGCAGACCCCCATTGATTTGGTACGCAAATTAGAACTTTTGGGCATCGATGGTCTGGAAGAGAAACATTTTATTACCTCAGCCATGGCAACGGCTAAGTTTTTACATGATCAAAACCCGGGTGCTAAAGTTTATGTCGTTGGCGGTGGTGGTATGGTCAGTGAGCTCTACAAGTTAGGGTTTTCAATTACGGATGTGGACCCTGACTATGTGGTTGTTGGAAAAACGACCTCATTTAATTACAGCCAGATGAAAACTGCAGTGCGTTTGATTTTAAATGGCGCACAATTTATTGGCACTAACCCGGATATTGTAGACCCGGGTGAGCAAGGGTTAGAGCCTGCCAGTGGCGCTATTTTGGCTGCGATTGAAGTGGCTACCGGTAAAAAACCATACGTGGTCGGTAAACCCAATCCGTTGATGATGTTAATTGCTAAAAATCAATTAGGTGTGCATTCAAAAGATACCGTTATGATAGGTGACAGAATGGATACAGATATAATTGGCGGAATGGAAGCCGGGATGGATACCATTTTAGTATTATCCGGCGTTAGTCAGCCGGATACAATCGCTCAATTTCCTTACCGGCCAACTCACGTTTTTGAAAATGTCGGTGAAATTGATTTAGACAAACTATAATGACCCCCAAATATTCATTAAATTCCAAGCTGCCATTTAGTATCCGGCAGCTTAAGTTACCTCATGAAACAGTCAATTAAAAAATACAGCCTGGTTATACTGACCTTTTATTTGCTGGGGCTGTTATTTATTGCTTATGCATATCAGAAAGATTCGATTGATGTAGCCGTTATGCAATATTATATTTATGCAGGTGGTTTATTTGGGCTGATAGGTTATCGATTCTTTTTATTACATTCGGACAAAACTCAACTCGAACATTATATTCGACGCCAGGCTGGCATTTTGACTGTGCAAAGTGCATCCGGTTTTATTAACTATTCAAAAACCGATATACCGATTAGCCAAATTGGCATTCTGACGGTTGCGCAGGGATATCTTCTGGTTGAGTTGAAAACTGCCCGACCGGGCGATAAAAAGCTGGAATTCTTTTTTCCGGCAACAAAACAAGAGATCCAATCTCGTTTATTTACGCTTTTTCAGGCAAATGAACTCAATAAAATTCAATTCAATATGTTAGCCGATTAGTTCAAATCGTTCGTAATCTGCACTGGCCCTGATTCACCTGGAAACTGAGCTTGTAATGAATGCAAGGTGGTTTTGTCTGTTACAAGCTAGGCAGTACCAAGTCTGTCTGACATTCAGTATAATGCGTGCTTTCAATTTAAAATAAATGAACTTAAACAGGTTTTAAAATGGCAATTAACTGGTACCCGGGGCATATGCATAAAGCCCAGAGAGAAATAAGAAAAATATTAGGTGAAATCGATCTGTTTATCGAAGTACTGGATGCCAGAATCCCCTATAGCAGTGAAAACCCTATGATTGCTAATATACGGGGAGATAAACCTTGTATCAAAATTTTAAATAAATCAGATTTAGCCGATCCTCAAATTACCGCTGACTGGTTGGCGCATTTTAAGCAAACGAAAAATACGGATGCGATTGCGGTAACAGCCAAAACACCGTCGACGCTCAAAGATATTATTGCCCTGTGTAAAAGTATGGCACCTAACCGAGGTGAACCGGGTAAACCTGTCAGAGCTTTGATTGCCGGTATTCCAAATGTTGGTAAATCGACAACTATTAATATTCTGGCTAATCGTATTATTGCTAAAACCGGAAATGAACCTGCTGTTACTAAAGCTCAGCAGCGAATTAATATTGGGGATGGCGTGATTTTATATGATACGCCAGGCATGTTATGGCCCAAAGTGGAAAACGAAAATTCAGGTTATCGCTTAGCGATTACTGGCGCCATTAAAGAAACGGCTTTTGATTTGGATGATATTGCGACCTATGCTTTAGATTATTTAATGCAGGCTTATCCGGAACAATTAAAAGCCCGATATCAATTAGAAGCACTTGCTGAAAATGGATATGAAACTTTGGAGCTGATAGGTAAAAAGCGAGGCTGTTTACGCGCAGGTGGGCGAGTTGAAATGAACAAGGCGGCTAAAATTGTCTTAACTGAATTACGTGATATGCAGATTGAGGCAATTTCAATGGAAACGCCTGAGATGTGTATAGCAGAGCAAGATGAAGTAGAGGCGCGTTTGGCCGAAAAAGCTCAAAAGCAGGCTGAGCGTAAAAAGAAGTTTAAGCAAAAACGAAATGGTTAATAAATAAACGTAAAATGCCTTTTTAGGTGCTTTATTCATCAAATAATAAAATAATTGATTTTTAGCTAAAAAAAACGAAAAAATGGGTTGACTTAGACCCTCAAAATCCGTTTAATACACGCCCGCAGCAGAGAGAGATTCTCAAAGCTGTTTTGTTGCCCAGATAGCTCAGTCGGTAGAGCAGGGGATTGAAAATCCCCGTGTCGGTGGTTCGATTCCGCCTCCGGGCACCATTAAGAATTCAGACAAAACCCGCCTTGTGCGGGTTTTGTCGTTACTGACGTCCGAAAAGCAGAGTCACGTAGAGACTCTCTGGGCATGAGCCGCCCTGGGATTAATTCGCTCTTCCATCAGCCGTCGCTCACACATTGCTCTTTTCAATTCCGTGTATTTGGTGGGGCTGGGATCCTCTTCGTAACGCTCCTGCGCCAGTCTCGCCAGGTCACATTTATCGAGCCATTTCTCGATCAGCTCTGCTGTTTTCATAGTCACCTCACTCATTGGAATTCACTCGGCCAGCATAAAGCCCGGACCTTCGGCTATCTCGGTTGCTTTTCGCATGAATTGTGGCGAATCATGGAGGGTGGAAGGATCGGTAACGAGCGGAAATTGAAGACTACCGGCTTTTGAAGGAAGCACAGGAAAAGATGGGTGATGAGGCAATCTCGGTCTCAATGAAGCAGTTACGAAGTGACTCCGAAGCAAGGCGTTTGCGCTTTTGAGTGGTTGAGAGGCTACCACAGGGGTTAGCAGGAACCTCGAAGACCATTCTTGGTCACCCCCATGGTACGATCCAGAAATTAAACCCAATCGAGGAGGCGACCTATGAAAGTAAGTGCGCGCAATGCATTAAAAGGTACAGTAGTTGGCCTTAAAGAGGGCCCCGTAAATTCCGAGGCGATCGTAGAGCTGGCTGGGGGCGAGCAGCTGGTTGCCGTTGTAACCAGCGAGAGCACCAAACATCTCGGTCTTGAATCAGGCAGTCAGGTTACTGCGCTTATCAAGGCACCTTGGGTCATGTTGATGACCGATTGCGACGATATTCGTCTGTCAGCACGCAACTGCCTCAAAGGTAAAGTAGTCAGCGTCAGTGATGGTGCGGTCAATGCAGAGGTTGT
>CAJXMO010000024.1 GCA_913056495.1 uncultured Alteromonadaceae bacterium
ACGCATAGAAAACTCCTTACTTTTAGTTTAATAGAATTTTCTACTAATAACTGCTGCTAAATTTTGGGGGGATTACAGAATCAATTCTAGCTTGTTAACTTCGATTCTTGTTTACATCAAATAATGTTTTTAAGATTTCGCAATAGATATATCGTACCTTAAAGCAGAAACCAGTTCTTTGGAGCGAGCTAAAAATTCTGATGGGGTGATATCTTTTTCGTCAATTTGATGCTCAAGCCTTTCAAGTTCTTGTTGAAAAACTTCAATTGCAGAATTTAAGGCAACCGCTTTATATGTTTTATTTACTCCTGCTAAATCATCAAAAACTAGATTTATATAAGTATCTAAAGAGTATAAATTTGAATGGCCTGCCAACTGTTGCAACAGTGTTTTGTACCTCTCAGTGTTTATCAAAAATTTTCTAAATTCATCCTTGGAATAATCTTCGTTGTGCTCAAGAAGCATCTCTTTTAATTTGTTGGTTATAAAGGCATGCCTGAATAAGTGAGGGTGTATTCGTTCATCTAATCCTGCTAGTTGAGCCCAATCTGAAACTATGCTTGAAATAGAATCAACCTTAAGTGGTTGCCCAGTTGTCAGTGATATTAATATGTATTTATGATCTTGTTCGGTTGTAATGCTTTTTTTCTTTAAAATTCTCTTTCGATCTTTTCGAATATATCTTTTTAGTTCCTCGATTAGTATTAATGGCACAGGAATTTTCCGGTAACTATTTTTATTCTTCTGTTTTCGGGTTATTACTCTAAGAGTTGTAGTTTCACCATTTGCGCTGGCATAAGCTTCTTCAACATCATTAATAGTGATATTTGCTACTTCACTTCTCCGCCCCCCGGTTTGCTCCAAGAGTTGGAATATTAAAGAATCTCGTTTAGCTTTTTCTTTACTTTGTTTCGGAAGACTTGACCAAATTTGTTTTGTGCCCGATTCTGAAACAGGCATTCTTTTTTTAAAAGAATTAGGGCTAGGAAATGACGAGTGTCTCTTTATAAACTTGTAACTTTCGACACGATGATGTACCTGTTTTATTTTAGTTTCTTCGATTCGAATTTGGTTTCGTTTGTCTTCGCCAATAAAATCGGTTAAATCATGGAAGCCCTGAATAAATTCCAAGAAGTCTATACATTGGCGGCCAATATCAATTACTCTATTATCTTGGCGAACTCTTTCTTCGTCTTTCTTTTCAGCTAGCAAGCCATTAATAAACAGGGTGAACCATTGATCGCTTAAGTCAGTTAAAGCAATTTTTTGCGCCCAACAAAAATTCAGTAAATGAACAATTTTAAAAGCACAAGTTCTAGCAGAACCACCTCTAGTTAACATTGATAGAGATTTGGTTCGTAATTTATCTGCGACATAAATATTAGCTTCATAGCATGCTCTACCATCTGGATAAGTAAAGAAGGGGAGTCCATCGGCATTTAACATCTCTAATTTAAAATCAACTGGAGAGTAGTAATCCCATAATTCAAGCTGCTCAATAGTTTCGATTTTAACTTTCACTTGATTTGCTCTTTTTGTGCTTGTTAATCAAATTTAACACGTCATTAGCTAGCTCTTTTGGAATCTCCATTACTTCGTTTTCAGTCTGAAAATTTAGAAGTGACAGTTTAGCTGTAATCGATTCATTTAATCTTTGGTATTCGACTTTTCTATTGATTGAGCTGAATGCCATTGTTTTCAATGAGGCTCTTAGGTTACAAATCAAAACACTGAGTAGAATATTATCTTTTTGAAGTGAGTTTACTTGCATCTCCAACTGCTTGGTTTTATTTATGTAGTGCTGCCGGGTGCCAATAGATGGTTTGTTTTTTTCAGTTTTTCGTTTAGTGGTTAGTTTTTCTAAGGCATTTATTCTTTGTCTATCAAATGCTGAAAAACCGCCAGGTACTATTTTTTCGGCATTGCTTTTAAATGTGTTTAAGCTACATCCAGTTATTTTTAGTTTTTCATCAGCAAACTTGGCTAAAGACGACTGTGAAGCTAATGCATTTAATACATCTGAATTATTTATGTATTCAGTTGGCTTTTTAATGATTTTTTCCAATAGCTCTAGCTTGCTAGTAATCGATTTTTGGTTAATTAATTTTTTCATAATGTTAGTTGTCGAGAACTCTCAGGACTAATGTAAAGTCTTCGGTTACTGTGCCATTGGAGTTAGTAATAGTGAAAAACTCCGGCTCAAGTGATATTAATTTATTATTCAATAAATCTAATACTCGTTTTTCATTTAATGACTCGTCACCAATTTTTGACATTTCGGGAATTGTTTGTGAAGCAGTTTCGTAATCTTCGTAAGCCTCTCCATGCAAGAGTATCTCCGCATCATCTGCGCCATATTCTTTTTTTAGTAAAGCTATGAGGGCTGAGTAGTTTTCTACGGTTTTTTGCGCATGTTTGCTTACCAGAACAGTTGCTTTAACACCATTCATCACTTCGCCGGGTATACTTTCAGTTATGTAGTTATATAGGTGTCTAATATCTGTATGACCTAAAAACTCTCGCAAGGTATCAAGTCCATCAAAGCTCTTTGACCAGAAAAAAATGAGCGCGAAAAAGCGTCTCAGTTGGTGCTGACGAATGTAGTAACGGCATTCTTCACCCTCATAGAACATGACTGGGGTTTCAAAATAATCACAAAATAAATCAAGGTCTCTATTATAGTTAGGTAGACTATTAATATTTAATTTAAATGTTTTTCTGTCAAAATTATTAAACAGTCCGATTGATTTTGTTTTGTCGATTCCACTATTTTCCAGCTCTAACTTAATCACTTTTTTATTAAACTGTTCTAACGTCCAAATGAATTTGGCAAGTTTATGAGGTATCGGTCGCTTAATTCTATCCCGAGTAGCAACTTTGCCTGAAATACCACTTTTTCGATTATCAAACCAAAGATAAAAATGAGTATTTAGATGTTTGTTAGGATCTTTGTTGGGATAAAGATTTCCGTATGGTAGTAGATTAATTAATTCACTAGATCTACGGGCCATAAGAGCGCCTATTAGTACTTTTATGCTTCCCAGCAATACAGAGTAACATTCTAATAAACCTAAATTTTGCCTTAATTGCTCCGGATAATTCGACTCGGCAATATTTACATTAGATTTTACGACTCCCATCTTAATAGTTTGGTCAGCTAGCACATGCTCTGGAAGGTTTTGCTTATAGATATATAACTCAGTTGTACTTGTCTGCTTTTTGTTTTCGTAAACGCCGACTATCACATGCTCAGTGGGTTTATGCTTAAGCATTTGATAAACCGACTCAAGTAAATGGTTGAAATTTTTAATTGAATATTCAAATCCATTTTTTATACAGTCGAAAACTAGCTGTGGAGGTAATGTGATAAATCTTCCAATATTCTGCTTTGCTAACGGCCTTTCTATAGATTTACTCGTTAGTGTTTTGAAACTGGTAATATTTATGTTTGGCGCATCATCCAGCTCTTGTAATAAAGTAACTGATTTTATGGATTTTAAAGCAATTAAAATTTCTTGAATCGAATTGCTTCCAGATATATTGGGTAAGAGCTGATACTCTCGCCCATTGAAACTGGTGTCGAAAACACCCAGCTCTTCGGGGATTTTTAACTGAACATTGCAAAACAATAAATTTGAGCCAAAAATGTAGTCCCTTAACTTATTGCGATTTATATTAGCTTTGTATCGATCATAGAGCCCATTTTTATAAGAGAAAACGACCAAAGATTTTTGTTGGTTTTCACTAATATTGTAGGCTTTATTAAACGGCTTAGGGATTAAATTGATGTCTGGAAAATTTAGTTGAAATTCAGCTAGATCTTTTTCGCTAATTTCTTTTTCTGCGCGAATTGCTAGTTTTTGTAAATGCGTATTGAATTTATAGATAGCATTAACACCTCCAGTTGAAAGCGTTTTTAGGTAGCTTTTAACAATATCTTCATTTATTGCGTTAATGCCTAAGCTCGATAGCTGAATCCTATCTGCATTTATGAGTAAATAATCCAAGAATATTGCTAAAGCTCTCACATACCTGTGCTGTGTCTTGGCTGCAAATAAAGAAGTGTTTATTACTCTTGGATGTAGACAAGATAGTATCCAAAATTTAAATCCTGACAATAAATTATGATTTTCTGCTGACGTTAGCAGTGAATTGGCGTTTCCAAATTTTATTTCAAAGTTGATGGAAAACTTTACCTTGTTGCCTGCGTCAGTGAACTCCATTTCCCAATACGTATCTTTAAAATCAGACTTTAGCCAATCTGGCTCACTTGGCTCATTGTAAGACGTTAATATTGATTGATTTAATTCGGCTAATAAATCAAAATTCCTTGAGTTAAGAGCGGTATTTAAAACTTGTTTGAGCTCAGCATTAGAGAGATCATTAAGATCTTTAATTTCAGACTCTAAACTAGTAATTAGCTCTAACGACATATAATTAAATCCTTTATATGGTTGAGATCTAATGGGTTAGTTTTCGCCACTTGGTACAAGTGTATAATGTCATCATTTATTCTGAATAATCTTTGTTCTTGATCTTTAAGATGATTTTCAATCATGCTGATGAGATTTTTTCCTGTTTTGTAAAGTATTTCGCCGGTTTTACTAATGAGTTCAAAGGCTTTAGCTGATTCGATTACACTAATGACGCCTAAATAAATTTGAAATTGTGGAACTGATACGGTTAGTACAACGGACTCTAGTGTTTCTTGTTGCTCTGGAGCTACTGGTACAGATTTGAAAGATGCTTTTTCACCGAGTCGTTTTAATTGTTCTGGTAATTCACCCAGTGCATGTTCTTGGATAAATGCTTCTAAGTACTCTTCATTAATATCTACCGCATCAAGCAAGTATTCGGAATTTTTCATCGCTTCAATAATAATTGCATTTTGGAATATCCGTATCCAACGTTCAGTAAAGAACTCGTACAGAGGTTTGGGTAAGTATCTTTTAATTAAGTCGGTATTAGGCGTGTCATGACCAAGCGCTTCTGTAAAAGCTGTTGTGGATTTGGTATTTAAATATACAATCACACCAGCGCTAGTGCGGGCATTTCTTAAAGTGGTATTGTTAATTAATTCTTGAACACTTTTTAGATCTTGAATATGTGGGGACTTCATTAAATATGCTTTTCTCCAACTCTCCCCATCTCTGCCACTGATTTCGGTAATACCTTTAGGGTATCGTTTTGGCAAAGTTCCAAGGTTCCTTGCTCTTAGTAACATAAATCGCCAGTCGGAATTTTTGTTATTCTTTAAGGTAGTTCGAGCGTGTGAAGTGAGTTTCACTATGTCTTCACATATTTTTTTTGATGTATCGTTTAATTTTATGATTTGTTGAGACTTTGCCACACCTTTTCTTTTTTTCGTAATTTCCATAACATGGCCGTCACCGGAAGGTCTGAATCCGGTTAATTTACCGTTTTTATCATAAAGCTCCCACTCAGCAAGCGGTGCAGGGGTTATTATGGGGTGCTCTAATACTAAACGCAGTAAAAATGGATACAGAAGTTCTTCCGTAGGGATATTGAGAGCAGCTTTTAATGAATGACTTTCTGAATGAAAGCCAAAAAACTTTGCCATATCGCCGCCGGACTTATTTGAGATCTGATACCCACATGTGTAAAACGTAGCGACAACATTTTCAAAGTTATGCTTTCCCATTGGTAAAGTGCTCCTAGTCGTAAACTTTTTTACTTTGCCAATCGAAGCTAGCTGTGAGTTTTGCTCGTGTACTACCATTGTTTTTTGAATGAGGCTATCGCAAACAAATTTCAAATGCTCTACGTCTGCTTGAATTTTACTCATTATCAGTTCCATTGCTTTTGAATCTGGAAGCGACAAAGGTATATTGGTTAATAGTCGTTCTTTGAAACTTTTTGAGAAATTATTGCCTATAGCATGTTTGCTTACACCTGATTTAAACACCGGCGTTTCTATTTCAAATAAGGGTTCGTCAAACCAACCTGTGACATCAACAAAGCATTGATTAAAATAATAAACAATATTCCGCCAATGGCTGGTTACGAACGTATTGATATCATTATTATCTGCTTTTGCAGATAGGACTAAATAATTGAATGCATTCTGCATTGATTTTGATTGTTTAGAAAAACTCATTGCATCAAACAAAATCTCTTCCGTTGGATACATTGCGCAAAATAAATTAAATAATTTTACAAGATTAGATCTGGCAACTGAGCCAGTTTGGCTGCTAAGTTTTCGAAGGAGTTGAGAAATCTGATTATGAAATCTCTTAGTAAAGTCCCTGCCATATGTATCGTGTATTTGAGCTAAATAAACATCACTGGTATTGCCCTCTTTATCAGTTACCCGCCAGCCGTAGTAGTAATCTAGTGTGTGTTTGTTAATTTCAATTTGAGCAAATAGATTAATGCAATCCTCGATTTCGGGAGTAATCCAATTGCCATTTCCTCTAGGATCTTTAATCAATATTTTATTGAAGGCAAATGAATGTGCAGATGCTATTTTTTTTAATAATGCTTGAGAGGATCGAATTACAAGGTCTTTTGATCTCTCAACGTGTGTAATTACAAAACCAATAAATCGTCTATTGAACTCTTCTAATTTGTCAGCTGAATTAATCGTTTTTATAAAATCTGATGCACTCGTTTCTGTAATATGCAAATAGATAGCGTAGTAATTCATAATTAGATCATTTTGATTTGCATGACACTCACCTGACTCAGGAAGATACTGCTTTATTATTTCTGGCTGCCTTTCAGGAAGAGAAGGATAGTGCTTCAGATTTTTACCTAAAATCATTTAAACGATTCCAAATTACGATTAATTTTAATATTAGTTTTAAATTGATAGTTGTCAATTGATAATTATCCTTAAATTTATTGTTAGTTATTTGATTTTATAGGTTATTTTTAATTTTTTGATAACTTTTTAATTCTGGGAAAGATGTCCACAGTTGGATACGGGGATTTTAGTCCACAAACGATAATGGGCAGAACCTGGGTCTGGCTTTTTCAAATTCCGATGGGACTTGCGCTGTTTGGAGCCTTGTTAGGTAAAGCCGGTCAAAGTTTAACTTTATATTTTAAACGGTCAATTATGGGCAAAAAAGATTTTAGTCATTATACACACCATATTTTATTAATCGGTTATCACGATAAAATTACTGACGATATGGTGAATCATATTCTTGCAGATAAACACAGAGAAGGTAGACGCATTATTTTGTGTGATTTGGAACAAGCCGAGCATCCGCTTTTAAATCATGCGGACTGGGTTGATTATGCCAAATTAAGTTCATTTACCTCAGATGAAGAATTAAAGCGAGTGGCTTTCGATTCCGCTGACAGAATCATCATTCATGGTAAAACGGATGACCAGACACTGACTTGTGCATTAAAGCTATCACCCGGAGTCAGTTCAAACTGTCATATTACGGCTTGGTTTGATGATGAATCTAAAGTCGATTTATTACGCAGCCATTGTCCCAATATTGAGTGCAGCTCTTCTAAAATTGCCGAGGTATTGGTGCGCTCAATGCAGGATCCAGGCGCCAGCCGGGTTCATGAGCAATTATTATCTAGTTTGTCAGGAGATACCCAGTATTGTATTCAGGTGCCATCCAGTCTGAAACAGGCTTTGCCGTTTAAACTTTTATTTGAACAGTTTAAACAACTGCACGACGCGACTATTTTAGCGGTTGCTAAAGAGAAAAACGGCAACGCATTGGAGGTTAATCCACCGCTGGAAACTCAGGTTTCCCCGGGAGATTATTTACATTATATCGGTAATTTCAGAATTAAAGATAATGAGATTGACTGGACTCAGTTAGGCTAAATTACCCTGTTTTTGCTTCAGCTAATACAGTAAAGCATTAAGCCCATCTTTGATATGGGCTTAATGTTCCGCTTTATTCTTCGTCATCTAAAGATAAAGGTTCGGGTGATAATACGATACCCGTGGTATCGGCATAGACATAATCTTCTGGCAAAAAGGTGACACCGGCAAAGTTGACGGCAACATCTATTTCACCGATTTCTTCATCGTCTGCACCAACTGGTATGGATGCCAAGGCTTGAATACCAAGATCAATTTCTTCCAGTTCATCCACGTCCCGCACGGCACCGTAACAAATAATACCTTCCCAATTATTGGCTGCAGCGGTTTCGGCAATTTCTGCATCGATGAGTGCTCTGCGTAATGAGCCACCGCCATCAATTAACAAAACTCTACCGCTACCGTCTTCTTCGACTATATTGCTGATCAGGCCATTGTGCTCAAAACATTTTACAGTTCGAATACTGCCATAAAATGTATCTATGCCACCATAGCTACTGAGCATTGGCTCTGCCACATCGACCATATCAGTATAGGTATCGCATAAGATTGAGGTTGTGAATTCCATATTTGCTGCCTTTTGTCATTTTAATAGCCTCATTATAAACACCTGACAGAGTTAAAGCCAAGGGTTTAGCGTTGTCATATACTTGTCCTATTTGATTCAAGTTTTCGTCATATTTAGGTTCTACTATATTTACTGTTAAATAGGCGTTAATTAGGCAAAAAATGAATTTAATTACTGCAAAAGATCAACAATTATTCGGCTGGATATTTGGGTGTACTCAAAACCGGGATATTCGCTGGATCCGTCTAATCTCCAGAACCGGAGACGGCCATTTTTATATTTTACTGGCCTTATTTCTAGCGGTTATTGAGCAGCAGGGCTTTTGGTTTTTGGTTGTCGGACTGATTGCCTTCATGTTTGAGCTGCCGTCTTATTTTGTCTTAAAAAAAGCCTTTAAGCGCTCAAGACCTTGTGACTTATTAGTTTCAGCCCATATTCAGCCCAGTGATAAATTTAGCTTGCCATCCGGTCACACGGCAGCTGCGTTTTTAATGGCGACACTGATTGCACATTTTTACCCTGGATTTGCTTTAATTGCTTACACTTGGGCTAGTTTAATTGGTCTTTCCAGAGTTCTGTTAGGGGTTCATTTTCCAACCGACATAATTGCGGGTGCATCGCTTGGTATTGTTAGCGCCTGGATTAGTTTAAATTTGGTACTTTAAATATATGAAAATTCTCTATGGTGTACAGGGGACGGGCAACGGCCATATTAGTCGGGCCCGAATTATGGCTAAACGTTTTAATGAACTGAATATAGATGTTGATTTTATTTTTTCGGGCCGGCCAGCGGATAAATTTTTTGATATGGAAGTATTTGGTGATTATAAAGTCTTTCAAGGCATGTCTTTTTGTTACAAAGACGGGCAGGTGGATATTATTGCAACGTTAAAACAATTGCAGTTTTCACAGCTCAGAGCAGACATCAAGTCTCTGGACTTATCCAAATATGATGTAGTTTTGAATGACTTTGAACCCATTACCGCCTGGGCGGCTAAAAAACAGAATAAACCCAGTATCAGCATTTCTCATCAAGCTGCTTTTTTGCAGGATATACCCACACAAGGCGCAAAATGGTCGGATAGAAAAATCCTAAAATATTTTGCACCTTGCGAATTTAATTTAGGGGTTCACTGGTATCACTTTGGCGCTAACATTATTCCGCCTTTTATTGATTCAGCTGGGTCGCTTAATGCGGTTGATAATAAAATTCTGGTGTATTTGCCGTTTGAATCTATCCAGCAAATAAAACTCTTACTGGCCGATTTTTGTGATTTTGAGTTTTATTGCTATCACCCTGATATTGAAGAAAACTCGGATGAAGAACATATTCATTTACGTAAATTGAGCAAAACCGGATTTAAAACCGATTTAACCCAATGCAGCGGAATTATCGCCAACGCCGGATTTGAATTATCGAGTGAAGCCTTATGTTTTGGTAAGCGGATTTTACTGAAACCTTTAACAGGCCAGTTTGAGCAGGCAAGCAATGCCTACACACTTGAAATGCTGGGTCTGGCGAATGTGATGAATCGGCTGGATTTTGAGGCTGTTGAACAATGGCTTGAGCAAAGTCGGGCAGGACAAGTGATCTTCCCTGATAATCCTCAGCCTTT
The DNA here is from genome assembly GCA_913056495.1 of uncultured Alteromonadaceae bacterium. GTDB lineage: Bacteria > Pseudomonadota > Gammaproteobacteria > Enterobacterales > Alteromonadaceae > Catenovulum. The sequence continues at coordinate 10,004 of CAJXMO010000024.1, forward strand.
AATTAACTGGATTTTAGCTGGTGACTATCAGAATACTTCAGCTTTATTGGCCGAGTTATGGCAACAAGTATCGTTTCCGGAACCGGTTAAGCGGATTTTAGAACGAGATATTGCGGCATAAAGTTAAAATCTAACCGCCTGAACTATTTTAGCTATAATTAAGAGATCTTTTTTGTCAGTTCCCGGGTATAACCTTTATGCGTTATCTTTTTGTGTGATATACAAATTTTATCTGACAGTGAGATTATGCAAAGCTGGAATGATTGCTGACCGGTTATGTCTAAATAATAAATGAATTGAGAAGGTAGGTCATGAAAACCTTAGTGATAGGGGCGGGTATGGCTGGTGCGGCTTGTGCAGAAACCTTGCTTAAAGCCGGACATGAAATTAAAGTCTTTGATCAGGCGCCGAGAATCGGAGGCCGTTTATTTACGCTTAAATTACCCTGGGCAGATATTGATGTGGGCGCACAGTATTTTACAGTGCGCGATGAGCTATTCCAAAAGCAGGTGGATAACTGGCATCTGGAGGGCATAGTTCAAAGATGGCTGCCACAACCTTGGCTCACAGATAACTATAGTTGTCACCCTTCACCGGACCACCAAACCCGGTACATTGGATTTAAAAGTGCTCAGGCTCCGGTTGAAGCCTTATTAAATCAAGTGCCTGTTTATTTACAGCAAACCGTTGAAAAAATAAAATTTAAGAATAATCACTGGTATGTTGAGTTAGGCAATCATGCTCAGGCGGGTCCTTTTGATTTGGTTGTGCTAGCGATGCCAATGCCCCAAGCCAGAATCTTATTCGATGAGTCTGTACTAGAAAAATTCGATTTGCCGGAAATCGAAGTGAAAGCCACTCAGGCACTGGCAATACAGCTTGATAAACCGATAGACACTGAACTTAAATGGTCGTTTGTTAAAAACCGGGCGATTGACTGGCTAGGTTTAAACAATGCTAAACCCAACCGGCATGCCGAGGCGCAAACCTGGTTAATGCACTTTACTGATGGTGCAACTGAAATGTATAAATACAACGGAGATGCGAGCTTTGTTAAGCTGGGTTTATTGCAATTAAAACAAATTTTTTCTCAATCTGACGTAGGCGAGTGTATTCATCATTATAGTTACCATCATCCGTTTGCGCGTGTATGCAGTAAAAATACTCAGCAAAGTTATTATTGGAAAAAAGAGCTTGGCATTGGTTTTTGTGGCGACTGGTGTCATTCGGGGCGGGTGGAAGGTGCCTACTTAAGCGGGCGTCATCTGGCTCAAGCAATTCTTGAAATACATTAGTTGAGTATATTCATATAAGAAAAAAGGCTGTTGATTGTTAATATACCGCTTTGCAGGCAATTGAATTTGCTCTAAAATGTCAGTGAAGGATTTAAATGCATTATCTTGGTGCGTTATACACTTCACTTGATCTGAATTCTTTCAAATCAAGTAGAAATGCTAGTCAATATTTAGTGAAGCGGTCAGATATTGTTCAACAGTTTTAATTGTGGCTTTATGTATTCACTGATTTCGTCACGGAGTTTTAAAAAACCAGGGAATGACACAGGTTATGTATGAATACCAAAGTTCACAGCTCAAACTTAAATTTATAGATAAAGAGAACTTAGTCACGTATTTGTGGTTTTTACGTTTTCGTTTTAATACTAACTTGCTATAAATAAACTGAATTTTGTAAGTTATTAAATTTACAGGCTTATAAAGGTTATTAACTAGTCTTTAGTAGAAAAGTATTCTATAAATTAAGTAGTGGCAAACGCATTTATGCGCCAGATATTTATCTACAAGTATGGAGTATTGGTCATAAATTTGTCGCTAATTGTTGGTCTAATAAAATGACTCACACACTCTCTTTAATCATGGTTAAGGAATACAAAATGGAACTCAACAAAACTTTTAAACTAGCAGCATTATCAGCTGCGATTCTTACCGCTCCAGTCATGGCCGAAGAACCCGTTTATGTAACGGGTGGTGCTAACCTATTTTTATTTGATACAGAGGTTCATAACCTGGATTCAGGTTTAGGTCCTTGGTTAGGTTTAGGTTATCAAATTGATGACAAGTGGGCTGTAGAGCTTGATTACAATATGGCAGACACAGATACGCGCGACTTGTCTCCAAATGTCAGTGCTGATGTGAGTTTGTTATCATTAAACGGTGTTTATCGTTATGCGCCGGTCGGCCAGAACAGCTTGTTAGTTAAAGCGGGCTTAGGTAAATATGAATTAGATGCAGGTGCTGCAGGTGAGTCGACTGAAACAGTATTAAAAGCGGGTGCTGGTTACGAGTATTATTTACAACCAAACTTGTCTGCAACCTTCATGTGGGACTTATTATACAGCACAGATGAAAGCTTAATTGACAGCATGCCAAGCATAGGCCTTAAATATCAGTTTGGTTCGGTTAAATCTTCAAAACCAGCTAAGTCAGAACCTGTTAAGCAAGCTCCGGTTAAACAAGAACCATTAGATTCAGATAGCGATGGTGTGGCGAATTCACAGGATATGTGTGCTGATACACCTGCTGGCGTTCGTGTGAACTCTCAGGGTTGTCCATTCGACCGTGACGCAGATGGTGTTTATGATTATATGGACGAATGTCCGGCTACACCAGCAGGCGCTCGCACTGACGAGAAAGGTTGCCGTGTACAGTTAACAGAAACGGTATCTATCGACTTATATGTTTCGTTCCCGTTAAACAGCAGCGTGATTCCATCTGAATATCATGATGAAATCAAAAAAGTAGCGGATTTCATGCGCCAGTATCCAGATACTGAAGTTAAACTGGTTGGTCACACTGATTCGTCAGGTGCTGCAAGTTATAATCAAATGTTATCTGAAAAACGTGCTGGTAAAGTAGGTGCTTATTTAGTGAATCAATTAGGCGTTGATGCTTCACGTGTAACTTCAACAGGTGAAGGTGAAAATCAGCCAATTGCTTCAAACGACACTAAAGAAGGCCGTGCTAAGAACCGCCGTGTAACTGCAGAAATTTCAGCGACAGTTACTAAGTAAGTCAAACTTACGCTTTAAAACAAAAAAACCAGTTGATATTCAACTGGTTTTTTTTATGCCTGAAAGTTAATCAGGCTATCTGTTGCGGTTTTGTATACGATCGGAATATTAGAAATTAAAACCCTATTTTATCCTGCTTTTGAATTAGCTCTATCGCATAACCATCCGGGTCTTTTACAAAAGCAATTTCAACACTGCCGCCTTTTACCGGACCCGGGGCTCTGGAGATAGTAGCACCGGCGGCGCTAATTTGCTCACAGGTCTGGTAAATATCTTCCACTTCAATCGCAATATGACCATAGCCATCACCTAAGTCGTATTCGCTTTGATCCCAGTTGTAAGTTAACTCAATAACCGTGTTTTCTGCTTCATCACCATAGCCGATAAAGGCCAGTGTATATTTGTATTCCGGATTATCAAGTTTGCGCAGTAACTGCATTCCCATCACCTGAGTATAAAACTCGATTGATTTGTCCAGATTACCTACGCGAAGCATGGTATGTAAAAGCCGCATTTTTGTTACTCCTGATTAAATCTCTGTTTTATCTTTAAATTCGCATAAATCTTCGATAATACATGAACCACATACGGGTTTACGCGCACACAAGTACAGCGGTCATGTAATATCAGCCAATGATGCACATCCACTTTAAATTCAGCCGGTACCACTTTTAACAGCTTTTCTTCAACTGCGATAACATCTTTGCCCATGGCCAGTTTAGTCCGGTTTGATACTCTGAATATATGGGTATCTACCGCAATGGCTGGCCAGCTAAAAGATAGCGAAAGTAGATGTAGTTATCTACTTTGGGGTTAACAATACCTGTATGGGCTAATAATTTAGCTTTTGTATATGTTTTTAACTCGCATCATAGGCAGCGGGTTTAGTGGATTTCGGCCAAGCTGAATAAAGGTAAATCGCACCAATGCCTTATGAAAGCCTGCGTTAGGAATCGCTTTTTTTACTGCTTTTATAAACGAACGACTCACCCCGTTTTTAACGAGGCCAAGTGAAAAGTCAATAAGATCGGCTTTTCTAAACGCTTCGACAAGTTTGACATAAGGGCCTTTGTATTCACTGATTAAATGATGCATGTCGATAATCACTTGAATTTCTTCCTTCCAGTCGCCGAGGTTATGTTTATCTAACCATTGGTGGCAATCTTGATAAGAGGGGACAAGATAATCAACTCTGTCATGAGTCCACAAAGCGATATCATGAAAAGCCCCCGCTATTTGCAGTTTTTTACTGTCTTCTTCAGAAATGTCAGGCAATAAATAGTGGCAGAAGTTTAGCATTCTGGTGATATGGTTTCTATAACCATCAAAATCACTTTTAATTACGTCACGGTATTCTTCTAAAATCTCATCTGTTATTGGGTAACTATTCGTTACATTCATTGTATTAATCTCTTCTAAGTAAATAATAGGTACATTGTAATTAGCTGTGCATGAATTAGAATGGCTATAATGGCAATTAACTATACTATTAGGCCAAGTTTTTATGATTGAAGTTGTCGTTGTGGCGTTTGAAGGAATAAGTCTATTTCACCTTTCGGTGCCAATCGCTATTTTTAGAGATGCGGTGCTGAGTGACGTTAAGCTGTTTAATGTGCGTGTTTGCGCAGAAAAGAAAGGTCGTATTTACTCAGCTGACGGTTTAGGTATCGATATCCAATATGATTTTTCGAACATTCACCAAGCGGATCTTATTATTGTACCAAGTTGGCTTCCCGACAAAGTACCTAGTGGTTATTTACAAGAGCAGCTTATCGAGGCGCAAAAAGAAAACAAACTAATCGTCGGCCTATGTTTAGGTGCTTATGCCCTAGCGTATTCGGGCCTATTAGACGGACGAAGCGCCACAACTCATTGGAAATATGGAGATGACTTCGCTAATAGGTTCCCTTTTATTTCTTGTGACATCAATCCCTTATACATTGCTGAAGAAAATGTCATCACCTCCGCAGGTAACGCTGCTGCCCTTGACTGCTGCCTTCATATTGTAAAACACTTTTATGGTTCCAAAATGGCAAATACAATCGCACGAGTTATGGTTTCATCTCCCGAAAGAAGCGGCGGGCAAACTCAATATATTGAACACCCGACGATAGAAAGGCCAAGTGATGAAAGAATTGCAAAGTTGATTGATCTTATTCTGGAAAATATTACTGATAATTACACATTAAGTTATGCAGCTAAATATTGCATGATGAGCGTTCGCAGTTTTAGCCGAAACTTTAAATCTGCATATGGCATAAGTTTCAATAGTTGGTTGATTAATGCTCGACTTCGGTACAGCCAGGCGTTGCTAGAGTCGACAAATTTGACTATTTACCAAGTAGCTGAGAAAGCGGGGTTTAGTTCTGAACAAATTTTTCGGAAACACTTTTTGCAAACATATGGCACAACGCCCAAGGCATGGCAAAAAATGTTTAAAAGTAAAACTATGGGTTAATAGCTACTTAATATTAATATCTGTTCATTAACCTTGGATTGTTGCATCGTCCAAGGTTATATTTTAGTCGGTTTTATCCTTAAACTCACACAAGTCTTCGATAATACATGAACCACACCTGGGTTTACGCGCGACACAAGTATAGCGGCCATGTAATATCAGCCAATGATGCACATCCACTTTAAATTCAGCCGGTACCACTTTTAACAGCTTTTCTTCAACCGCGACCACATCTTTTCCCATGGCCAGTTTAGTCCGGTTACTGACTCTGAAAATATGGGTATCGACCGCAATGGTTGGCCAGCCAAATGCCGTGTTTAAAACCACATTCGCTGTTTTTCTGCCAACGCCGGGCAGGGCTTCTAAAGCGGCTCTGTCTTCGGGGACTTCACCATTGTGCTTATCTATCAGGATTTTACAGGCTTTAATGACATTGTTGGCTTTGCTGTTAAATAAGCCTATGGTTTTGATATATTCTTTTAAACCATCAACGCCTAAGTCATAAATGGCTTGCGGCGTGTTTGCGACAGGAAAGAGTTTTCGGGTTGCTTTATTTACGCCTACATCGGTAGCCTGTGCTGATAAAGTAACCGCAACTAGTAGCTCAAACGGTGTTGAGTACTCCAACTCAGTCGTTGGGTGCGGATTAGCGTCTCTTAAACGGGATAATATCTCTATTCTTTTTGCTTGATTCATAAGGATTGCAAATTTTTGTTAGCTTTCCGCAGTCACGCGTGCTCTTTCAATTTTTTCTGATTTATCTGGCTGACCCACAACTATGGCTTCAATGCGTTTCTCGAAGCGGTTTTTTAGAGCGATGAGCAAACCCATAATAATAAATGCGCCAGGTGGTAAAATCGCTACTAAAAAATGTTGTTCAAACTGGAATAAATGCAAAGTCCAGTTAGCTGCCAATTCACCTAGTAATAAATCGGCACCGGCAAATAAGGTTCCATTGCCTAAGATTTCTCTAATGCCGCCCAGTAATAGCAGCACGATTAAAAAACCGCTGCCCATCATAAAACCGTCTAAGGCGGCCAGTGGTACCGAATTTTTAGAGGCAAAGGCTTCCGCTCGGCCAATAATGGCGCAGTTTGTGACGATCAGCGGAATAAATATGCCCAATGTCTGGTAGAGCTCATAGGTATAGGCGTTCATTAATAATTGAACTATGGTAACTAATGACGCAATTATCATGACAAAAACCGGAATACGGATTTCATTTGGGATCCAGTTGCGCACGACAGACACACTGATATTTGAGCCAATTAATACCATCAGGGTCGCAATGCCTAAACCCAAGCCATTTATAAACGTATTAGTGACTGCCAATAAAGGGCACAGGCCCAGCATTTGTACTAGAGCTGGGTTATTTTTCCATAAGCCCTGCCAGCTTATTTCTTGCAACTGATTCATTTGTTTTCTCCACAATTGCTTGGCAATTCAAAAATTTGATTTTGCTGTTTAACCCATAATAAGCTTTCTTTTACCGATTTGACGACTGCTCTTGGCGTGATAGTGGCCCCGGTAAATTGATCAAACTGGCCACCGTCTTTTCGAACTGCCCAAGATTTAATATTTGACTCATTTACGGTTAAACCATTAAAAAAGGTGATCCAACGTGATTTTTTAAACTCAATTTTATCACCGAGTCCCGGCGTCTCATTATGGCTGGTAGAGCGCACGCCCTGTATTTCATGATTCGAATTAAGACCAATTAGCAAGTCAATTCTGCCGTTATAGCCATCCGGCGCAATGCTTTCTATGACCATACCGGTTGGTTGGTCATTTAATCTGGCTCTGAAAACTCGGATAGTCTGCTGATTCGGATCAGTAAACAGCCTACAGTCGGATGTTATCTCGTTGTTATATAGCGATTTTGGCATAATTTGATTAATGCTTTTTAATACAGCATTATTTTTTTCTGTCGCTATTTTGTCTTTGGTCAGTATGTGAGTTGCCGTGACCAGACCTGTTGTGACGATTGCAAACAAGGTTAATATGGCACTGGCTTTACTGATAGGGTGTATTTTAATCATAGTTACCCCTTAACATGCCCGTAAGTTCGGGGTTTTGTATAATAGTCGATAAGTGGCACACACATATTGGCGAGTAAAACGGCAAAAGCGACAGCTTCCGGGTAACCGCCCCAATTACGGATAATAAATACTAAAAACGCGATAAGTGCGGCATACAAAATCCGGCCTTTTGCCGTGGTAGAAGCAGAAACTGGATCCGTTAAAATAAAGAAAGCAGCAAACATGGTTGCGCCGGATGTAATCTGTATCCAGGGACCGGCAATACTGCCTGGTGCCGCAAGATAGCTGAACAAACACAATAAAAATAGAGTCACGATAAAGGTCAATGGAATATGCCAATTAATAATTTTACGTTGCAATAACCAAAGTCCACCCAGCAAATAAGCTAGATTTACCTGCATCCAGCCAATACCTAAATCATTGCTGAAAATGCTTTGTTGAATGATTTCCTGATAAGTTTGTTGATTGCTTAACCCGGTTTTTATCGCATCCAGCGGCGTAGCCATAGTAAAACCATCCAAGCTGGTTCTGAATTGGGCAAGTGAATAACCTTGGTCACTATAGCCGGTAAAAATGACTAAAATCATATCCCAGGCAGAGAGCTCATACTCAATCAGGTTGACTGGTGGCAGCCAGAGCGTCATGGCTACCGGGAAAGAAACCAATAGAACAACATAGCCAGCCATTGCTGGATTAAAAAGGTTCTGCCCAAGACCGCCATAAATTTGTTTGGCAATAATAATGGCAAAAGCGGCTCCTATGATAGCAACCCACCAGGGCGCTAATGGCGGTAAACATATACCGAGTAGCAGGCCCGTAAGCAAGGCAGTATTGTCTTTTAACTGAGTTAAGGAGCGATTTCTCTGTCTTAAACAAATGGCTTCGGCACAGATGGCAGCGGCTATCGCAAGCGCAATTTGCACCAAAACCCCAATGCCAAAAAACCAAACTTGAGTTAATATCCCCGGAATACAAGCCAATGATACAGCCAGCATGACATCACTGGTTTTGCGTTGCGTTCGATTGTGAGGTGAACTGGAGACTCTAAAATTCATTATTTATCTCCCAGAGATTCTTTTTTTGCTTTCGCTTTTGCTATCGCAGCTTTAACTCTTTGTTGTCTGAGTTCTGCTTCTGTTAATTCAGCGTCAGGCGTTTGATGATCTTTCATGTTTTTTTCGGTATTTGGTTCATTTTCTACTTCAGGACTTTTGGTCTCAACTGACTGCGCTTGCTGTTTGGCTTTTATTTTTGCAGCAATCGCTTTTGCTTTGGCTTGCGCCGGAGTCAGCTTTTCATCGGTTGGTACTTTATCTTCCTGAAATTCGGTATTTGTTTTAGCTTCAGCATTGTCTGGAGAATCTGCTGATTCACTATTCTGGGTTTTAGCTTGTTGTTTAGCTTTCACTTTTGCGGCAATGGCTTTGGCTCTAATTTGAGCGGGCGTTAACTGCTCGTCGGCTGATGGCTCATCTGCCTGAGCCTCTGTGCTTTTTTCAGAATTCGCATTTTTAGGTGCTTGCTCGGATTCGGTCATTGACTCTTTAGCCGCTTGTTTCGCCTTGGCTTTAGCGGCAATGGCTTTGGCCCTGATTTGCGCTGGTGTTAACGAGTCTGTCTGCGTTTGCTGATCAGCCGATTCCTGGTTGTTTGCCTGTTTTTCCGCAGTTTCAACTGCCGTAGCTTCCTGTGCCGCAGCCGCGCGTTTAGCTTTGGCCCGCGCGATGGCAGCAGCGGCCTTAGCTTTAGCCGCATTGGCGGGCTCTGTTGTTTGAGTTTTATCTGTCTGGTCAGTTTCCGGGCTGGATTTTTTCTTCGCTTGAACCCGGGCCAGAGCAGCGGCAACTTTGTCCTGAGCTGACGGGTCTTTGGCCATTGATTGCTTACGGCTTTCTGCGGCTTTTTTATGTTTTTCGAGGCGCTCTTGTTTTTCGCGCTCTAGTCTTTCATTTCTGGCGTTAAACCTTTCTTTTGCTTTTTCAGCTTTTTCCTGTTCAACTTGCTCAGCTTTAATGTCGGCTTTGGCAATGCGGTAGTACTGAACTAGCGGAATTTCACTCGGGCAAACATATGCACATGCACCGCATTCAATACAGTCGAATAATTTATAATCCTGCGCTTTTTCATATTCTTTTGCTTTACTGTGCCAATAAAGCTGTTGTGGCAGTAATGACGCAGGGCAGGCATCTGCACAGTAACCACAGCGGATACAGGCTTGCTCATTTTCGGCTCTGGGTAGCGCTTTTTCACTTGGCGCTAAAACGCAGTTTGTGATTTTTGAAACTGGGACCTGACTGCCATGAAGGGTAAATCCCATCATAGGGCCACCCATAATAATGCGTGGTCTTTTTAATGCCTGATATTCCTGAGCGGCCAATAAATGCGAGACCGGCGTGCCAATTCTGGCCCACACATTGGCCGGTGATTTGATTTGTTCACCAGTTACAGTAACAACCCGTTCAATTAAAGGCTCTCCTTGGACAATCGCTTTGTATGCTGCAAAGGCGGTACCGACATTTTGGGTAATAATGCCGATATCAGCGGTAATACCATGAGATGGCACTTCTTGTCCGGTGATGACCTGAATAAGCTGTTTTTCACCGCCAGCCGGGTATTTAGTTGGAATCGCTCTGACGACAAACTGAGATTTGCCCTGACATGCTTGCTCAATGGCTGCAATGGCTTCGGGTTTATTATTTTCAATGGCGATTACAACCAATTTAGGCTGGAGTAAATGTGTGAAGATTTCTATGCCACTGACAATTTCAGTCGCATATTCGCGCATCAACATATCGTCTGCTGTGATATAAGGTTCACACTCAACACCATTGATAATCAAAAGCTCTATTGGCTGCGAGTTAGATTGTTTTACATAAGTCGGAAAGGAAGCGCCGCCAAGACCAGAGATACCAGCTTGCTTTAATTTATCCAGTAATTCAACCTTACTCAGGGCTAAATAATTGGGGGTCGGTTTTTTTTCATACCATGTATCTTCGCCATCAGGCTTGATGACGACTGCAAGTTCACTCAGACCAGACGGGTGCGCCGCCATTCTGGGTTCAATCGCAATGACTTCACCAGAGGTTGGCGCATGGACAGGCAGTTCCATCGGGCCTTGCAGTTCTGTCAGTGGCTGGCCTTTTTTAACGAGCTGACCCAATTCGACTATCACATTGGCGGCATGACCAATATGTTGTTTAACCGGCACTATATACTCGTTTGCCAATTCCAGTTGTTTAATCGACTGAGAATTTGATAATGACTTACGTTCAGGCGGAAAAACGCCCCCTGGGAAATCCCATAAGTAACCAGACTTTATTTTATCAACTAAAGAATCCACTTAGACTCCGACAGATTATTGTATTTGCTTGACTGGAATTGAATTAAGTTGCCAGCGCCAGTTTTCCGGTTTGGTTGCAACAGGCAACATATCGATGCAATCAACCGGGCAGGGGTCAACACAAAGATCACAACCGGTGCATTCATCAATAATAACGGTATGCATGTGTTTGGCAGCGCCAACAATGGCATCAACCGGGCAGGCTTGTATGCATTTTGTGCAGCCGATACATTCGGCTTCCCGAATGTAAGCCACTTTTTTGACCGGCTCAGCTTCTTCGCCTTCGGTACCCGCAAGCGGTTTTACTTCTTTGCCAGTCAAATCGGCGAGTTTTTTGATGGTGGCATCGCCACCTGGCGGACATTTATTAATGTCATCACCGTTTGCGATAGCTTCTGCATAGGGTTTACAACCCGGATATCCGCATTGACCGCACTGGGTTTGCGGCAAAATTTCATCAATTTGGTCAACCAGAGGATCACTTTCTACTTTAAAACGTATGCTGGCATAACCTAAAACAGCGCCAAAAATAAGGGCAATGAGCCCAAGTGCAAGTAGTGAATACAGCAAAATCATGAGACTTTAATCAACCCTGTAAATCCTAAAAACGCCAGCGACATCAGGCCCGCTGTCACCATTGCGATGGCCGAACCTTTGAATGGTGTGGGAATATCGGCGGCGGCCAGTCTTTCTCGCATTGCGGAAAATAAAATTAAAACAAGTGAAAAACCCACTGCGGCTGAAAATCCATAAATGGCTGACTCTATCAAATTATGTTTTTCGTTGATATTGAGCAAAGCGACACCTAATACTGCGCAGTTAGTGGTAATCAGTGGTAAAAATATGCCCAATAGGCGATACAGGCTAGGACTGGTTTTATGCACAACCATTTCAGTAAACTGAACAACTACAGCTATTACCAGAATAAAGGCTAGGGTACGCAAAAACTCTATGCCCAGCGGGTTGAGTATATACTGATCAATTAAATAACTGGCAATAGAGGCCAGTGTTAATACAAATGTAGTTGCCAGTGACATGCCTATTGCGGTTTCAATTTTGCCCGATACGCCCATAAATGGACACAAGCCGAGAAACTTTACCAGTACAAAGTTATTTACCAGTACAGTGGCAATAAAAAGTAAAAAATAGTCAGTCATAATTTAAAACACTATTTGCATGTCTATAAACGAAAAAATCAAGCTAGCCGGTGAGTGGGCAAGCTTGATACAGGAATTTAATTTTACCGCTAATTAAGAGGCGTTATTATCCGGTTTTAGCGACCAGATAACAACTCGTGAAGGGCAGGGTTTTTAAATTTATTTAGCAATTGTATTGACCTGCTACAAAAATGAATGCTTTCGCCGCTCATTTTTAGTCCAGGCCAAGACCCCTATAATTTTGTATTATTTAACAGTATGTCTATTTTATCTGTCTGAACACAGTGGAACAAGTTTTAGAGTTCAGTCGGTTTGCCTATAAAGTAGCCTTGTGTTCCATCGATAAAAATTTTCTCAAGTGTATGTTTCTCAACTTCCGTTTCTACACTTTCAGCAATCACGCTAACCCCGATCCTGTGTGCCAAATCGATTAATACGCGTACAAAATACTGATTATTTTTATCTTCATCAATATTTCGGCTGAAGCTACCATCGAGCTTGACGTAATCCGGCTTGATTTCGCGAAAGAGTTTGAGTGATGTGAAGCCAATTCCAAAGCGTTCAACGGTTAAGCGGGCACCGCAGCGATGTAGCATTTGAATAAAACGTTTAGACGCGACTGTATTTTGGTTGATGCCAAATTCGGTGATTTCAAAAATCAGCTTAGATGCAATCGCTGGCTCTCTTAACAAACGTCGTTCAAGCCAAACCAAAAACTGTTCATCATGTGCTGATTTGGCAGTGATATTAATTGCAAAGCTTTGGCTCACAATATTTTTTTGCTGAATCAGGTTCATGGTGCATTCAATAATGAGCCTGTCAATTGAGATAATCTGTCCCATTTTTTCGGCCATTGCCACAAATGAATGGGTAGGTAAAACTTGTCCATCTTTATTTGAGAAGCGCGCTAAAATCTCAGAGTATACCTTAGAGTTTTTATTGGTTGGTTGAATCGGCTGATAAAATAATATGACGCGTTTATTGTTTAATACATCTTCGATGACTTCACGCCAGTTTTGACTACCGTATTTTGCACTGACATTGTTTAAGACAGATTTATCACTTTGAATATGGAACGCATTGGCTGTTTTTGTTTGCGCAATATTAATCCCTGTATCAGCAAGCGCCAGCAAGTCAGCAACTGAATCATTGGATTCATAAGCCACTATCCCGGTATAGGCAATGCTGTTGCTGTCGAAGACTTGTTGCAGCTCTGCAAACCGGCCAGATAATTTGGCTGCAAAAGCTTCAACTTCCTTAACCAGAATGTTCGGAATGATAATCGCAAAATCCGCACCGTTTAACCGGTAAACCGAAGCACTTTGCACACTATCTGAAACCCGTTCAATTGCCTGAGTTAAAGTTGAAATGTATTCATCACCCGCTTCAAATCCGCGTGACTGGTTGATTGCCTGTAATTCAGTTGCTCTGACAATCGCTAGGCAGCCAAATTTGTTGGCACGCTCACTTTTGAGTAATTGATTAAAATGGTCCAAGAAACTTCTTCTATTAGCCAGCCCGGTTAATTCATCTAATTCAGACTCATGTTTAAGGCTCTCAGCTGAAGATTTCCATTTGTCGATTTGCTGGCTGAGTTTTTGATATTGCTGATTGAGCGTTTCGTATAAAGGTTGGCACTCTTTTGATATTTGATTGCCAGAATGATCCGTTTTTTCACTGCGCTCCAGATGAAACTGTTCACCTAGCTGGTCGGCTGTTTTTTGAATCAGCTTTTTAAAGTTAGCCAACGCGATAAAACTAAATGCAATCACACTCATCAGCAGACCTCCCCAAATGAGCATGAGTAATTTATCGGCCTGAGCATATTCATGGGTAAAGGCGAGTTCATATGTGATCGTAAATTGTTTATCACTACTGGAGAGGGGTTGAGGCGCTGTTTTTAGGCCCAGCCAGCTCATCAGGTTTTGTGATAAATAAGATTCAGGAGTTTGTGTCGTATACTGGTGCAGTATTGCCCCTGTTGCGGTTTGAACTTTTAATAGGCGGTATGTATTTGTTGATTTGAGAGCCTTTATTAATTCTTTTGAATTTTGTGATAGGTCTGAGCTGAATAATTCAACGATCAACTGGCTATGAGATTCTTCGGCTTTTAATTTTGTTTGAGAGAGTGACTGACAAACAAATAAGCTGATAAGCAATGCGATCAATAAACCTAAAATAGTATTATGAATGAAAGTCCGTCTTAAAAAGTTCATTGGCTAATTTGCTCCATTAATATTCTATGCAAACTTATAGTGCTTATTTTAGAATGCAGCATAAAACATTAAATATTAGTGATTTAGACTAGTTGAAATATTAATCAGAATAACGGGTTTTAACAAGTAGTATAGCCAAATAACTTAAAAATAAAGAAATTTTAATAAAGGAAGATATAAATAATAGAAATGAGAGGTTTTTTGAAGCCAGTTTAAGTTGGCTCCCCCTCCCCGACTCGAACGGGGGACCTGCGGATTAACAGTCCGTCGCTCTAACCAACTGAGCTAAGGGGGAATTGTCTCGGTCAACGGGGGCGCATCTTAATGATACTCCGGGGCGCTGTCAACAAAGTTTTTATTAAAATTATTAAAAAAGTTTCGTTTGCTTAAAATATCAGCTTGGTCGGTCTAATTTTGAGCATTCATGCTGTTGTTTTTTGTGCTTTGTTTATAAATTGAACGTTTGGGGTGGTGGCGTAAATTCATTTGCATTCAATTAAGACAACCGTGATAAAAGCGCTAGGGCGTGTAAATCTTTGTATTATTTTTGAGTAATTGGCTATTTCTATTGTAAACAAAGCAAAATGAGAGCTGTTTAGCCCGCTCGGCTTGGTTCAAATGTCGCACTACCACCTACCTACATCCATGTAGATGTAAATAAGCGATGTCTAATGAAGTTAAGGATTAAAATAGCCATTGTCCTTCGGGCTGAAAGCAAAATTGTCCAAAACAATTTTACGCTCAGCTCAAATTATAAATTAAAGATAAGCACGCCATGGATAAGAGGCTCGTTTTTATCTACATTATCAATTGATAAAAACAGGCACTATTTTTGGGATTCATTTTATCATTTTGGTGCACCTTATCTGGACACTTCTTGTACGTATTGATGACTTTCCGTCAGCTATTTAGTTTGTAAATCTGTTACAAAAAATATCCAAAATGCCGCTAGCCTAGATAACATAAGGGGTTGCTTTGGTTATCCACTAAATCTGTGGATAACTATGTTTATAAGTTTGGATATCTGCGTCTAAGCCGCGTCATTACTGTGTCAATATAAAAAGTTTATTTTTTTAAAATTTATTAAAATGTTAATTTTATCAATAGCTTAGTGTTTTTTTTAAGTTGTCAGACCAATTATTAATCAAGCGTCTAAATTTTCACACTAAGATTGTGCATATCATGAGTATGCAGTTGTTCAAATATTCAATCATTAGACCAAATTATCGACGTTAATATTTATAACAGGCAAATTATGTATTTAAGTGGTTAATTTTATGTTTGTTATTTTACAATTGGTAACGGTTTGTTTAAGTAGTCTCAGTGCAGGCAATCAATCAGGGCCACTATAATAACTTATCATTTTTAAATCGTAGCACTTAAACTGCTGATCCCTTAAACTAGCGCGCTCTGTTATTGTTTTCCTTATACATTGGATTTTGCCGTGCCTTCAGATCAGCGTAACAATGATTTATTAACTCAGCCGATTAAACCGACTCTCAGACGGATGACGATTCCAATGGTTATGGGCATGATAGCCTTAATGTCATTTAATTTAGTGGATACTTTTTTTATCGGCTTGCTGGGAACAGACGAGTTGGCCGCCGTGAGTTTTACTTTTCCAATAACCTTCACTTTGATTAGCCTGACAATTGGCTTAGGTGTGGGCACTTCCGCTGTTATTGCAAAAACTTTGGGCAGCGGGCAACAAGACAAAGCGCATATTCAGGCGACCAGTGCATTATTATTATCTATCGTCTTAGTTTGTGCATTAGCTTTATTGGGTTATTTGATCATAGATCCGCTTTTTATTTTATTGGGCAGTGAAGCCAATACGCTGGTGCACATTCAGGACTATATGCAAATTTGGTATGCGGGTGCTGTATTTTTAGCATTGCCTATGATTGGCAATGCGATTTTAAGAGCGGCGGGTGATACTAAGACACCGAGTTCTATTATGGCATTTGGTGGTTTAATTAATGCGGTATTAGACCCCATTTTAATTTTCGGATTCGGGCCGTTTCCGGCGATGGGGATTCAGGGCGCGGCGATTGCCAGTGTCATTTCATGGATAGTGAGCAGCTCTGTATTAATTTACTTGTTATCGGTTCAGCGGGGGTTGATTGAATTTAAAATCCCCGGTTATGCCCGATTAAAAGAATCCACACTGAGTATTTTAAAAATTGGTTTGCCAGCAGCTGGTGCGAATATGTTAACGCCGATTGCAATGAGTATACTGACCGCGATTATAGCCGGTTACGGACACGAAGCTGTTGCTGCATTTGGGGTAGGGCAGCGCATTGAATCTATCGCCTGTATCCTGGTTTTGGCGTTATCTATGACACTGCCCCCTTTTGTTAGCCAAAATATAGGCGCGAATCAGCCAAACCGAGTGGTGGAGTCTTATCAACTCAGTTGTCGGTTTGTGATGATTTGGCAGTTTGTTGTGTATGTCTTGCTTGCGATTCTGGCTCCTTTTATTGCACAAGTCTTTTCAGACGATCCGAGCGTTCAACATTTAATATGTACCTTTATTTGGATATTACCTTTGGCTTACGGCTTGCAGGGCATTGTCATTTTAACCAATTCTTCATTTAACGCGCTGCACCAGCCTATGATCTCAGTGCAACTAAGCATATTAAGGTTGTTTGTATTTTATTTACCCTGCGCTTATATTGGCGGATTAATCGGTGGCATTATCGGTTTATTTGCTGGCTGTGTATTTGCTAATTTATGTATGGCTAGCGTGTCTTATTTTCGATTTGCGAGATATTTTAAACAAACTCAATCAGGAGTCGCGGTTTAATGAAAGCTTTTGACCTTAACTCCGGCTATCAGGCCGCAGGTGATCAACCAACCGCCATTAAACAATTAATTGAAGGGATAGATGCTGGGCTGGCGCACCAAACTTTGCTGGGGGTAACTGGCTCAGGTAAAACATTTACGGTTGCCAATGTAATTGCAAAACTAGGTCGTCCGGCCATTTTAATGGCACCGAATAAAACCCTGGCAGCTCAGCTATATGGCGAAATGAAAGAGTTTTTTCCAAATAACGCGGTTGAATATTTTGTATCTTATTACGACTATTACCAGCCGGAAGCTTATGTGCCCTCAACCGATACTTTTATTGAAAAAGATGCTTCTATTAATGATCATATTGAGCAGATGCGTCTGTCAGCAACTAAAGCTTTAATGGAGCGGCGCGACGTTATTATCGTTGCCTCAGTATCTGCTATTTATGGCTTAGGTGATCCTCAGTCGTATATGCAAATGTTATTACACCTGCGTCAAGGCGATATTATTGATCAGCGCGCTGTCTTGCGTCGCTTGGCTGAACTTCAATATACCCGAAATGATGTCGACTTTCAGCGAGGTACCTATCGGGCTAGAGGTGATGTCATTGACATCTTTCCGGCAGATTCGGAGCGCTATGCTATTCGGGTTGAATTGTTCGATGATGAGTTGGAGCGGATCACTGAATTTGATCCTCTGACCGGTGAGATGCAACGCCAGATGGCGCGGGCAACTATTTATCCTAAAACTCACTATGTCACGCCAAGAGATACCATTATTGATGCAACTGAGCAGATTAAAAAAGAGCTGCAACAGAGAAAACAACAATTAATAGAAGCCAATAAACTGGTTGAAGAGCAAAGGCTGACTCAAAGAACCCAGTATGATCTCGAGATGATGCTGGAGCTGGGTTATTGTTCAGGTATTGAAAACTATTCTCGTTATTTATCCGGGCGCGATAATGGCGAGCCGCCACCGACATTAATTGATTATTTGCCGGCAGACGGCATTATGATTATTGACGAATCACATGTTACTGTGCCGCAAATCGGCGCCATGTATAAAGGTGACCGGGCGCGTAAAGAAAATCTGGTTGAATATGGATTTAGATTACCTTCGGCTTTGGATAATCGGCCTCTGAAATTTGAAGAATTTGAGCGTTTAATGCCACAAAGCATTTTTGTTTCGGCAACGCCGGGTCCGTATGAGTTGGATAAATCAGGTAGCGAAGTAGCTGAGCAGGTAGTCAGACCAACCGGTTTATTAGATCCTGTTATTGAAGTCAGACCGGTCAATACTCAGGTAGATGATTTAATGTCCGAAGCCAGATTGCGAATCGCAGCCGGCGAAAGAGTATTAGTGACCACTTTAACTAAACGCATGGCAGAGGATTTAACGGACTATTTAAATGACCATGATATCAAAGTGCGTTATTTACATTCAGATATAGATACAGTGGAGCGAATGGAAATTATTCGGGATCTGCGGTTGGGACAGTTTGATGTATTGGTTGGTATTAACTTACTTCGGGAAGGTTTGGATATGCCGGAAGTCTCTTTGGTTGCTATATTTGATGCAGATAAAGAAGGCTTTTTACGCTCAGAACGCTCTCTGATTCAAACAATTGGGCGGGCCGCGCGTAACTTAAATGGTAAAGCGATTTTATATGGCGATAGAATTACCAAATCTATGCGCAAAGCCATAGATGAAACTGAGCGTAGACGTGAAAAACAAACTCAATTTAAT
This sequence comes from uncultured Alteromonadaceae bacterium, assembly GCA_913056495.1. Lineage (GTDB taxonomy): Bacteria > Pseudomonadota > Gammaproteobacteria > Enterobacterales > Alteromonadaceae > Catenovulum. Next base: position 28,781 of record CAJXMO010000024.1, read on the forward strand.
CTGGACAATGGGATTACGCCTCAGGCTCTGAATAAAAAGATTACCGATGTTATGGATATGGGTCACGGAGATACAGAACAAACCGGTCAGGTTAAGTTACGTAAAGTGGCTGATAAAAAAGCTCAGTATAAGCTCAATAATGCAGAGCAAATTGCAAAACAAATTAAGCAGTTGGAAGCGAAAATGTTTGAACATGCGCGCAATCTCGAATTTGAGCAAGCAGCGAAATTGCGCGATGATATTCATGATTTACAGCAAGCATTAATAAACGCTTAACGACAGTTAATAACAAGAATAGGAGCAAGCCGTGTTAGATTTTATCATGAGTTGGTATCAAAAGCGTTTTTCTGATCCGGATGCAATTACGCTTGCACTGATTCTGGCATTTATTTTTATCGGCTTAGTATTACTGGGAGATATTTTAGCGCCCGTAATTGTTGCACTGGTGCTGGCTTATCTACTGGAATGGCCGATTAGTCATTTGACTAAAATTGGTGTCAGACGGGGATTAGCCGTCGGGGCCGTTATGATTGTATTTTCCTGTTTGTGCATTGTTTCATTTTTAGGTCTGACTCCGCTTATCTGGCATCAGTTGGTTAATCTGATTGGCGAGATACCCAATATTATCCAACAGGGCCAAAATTATTTACTTACGATTCCTGAATATCAGGAAATTATTAATGAAGAACAGACCAAAGCCCTTATTGGCTCGATTAATACTCAGGTTGTTGAATGGAGTAAAAGTCTGGTTTCGGCTTCTCTAAACTCAATTGTTACCTTGGTCACCTTACTGATTTATCTGGTACTAGTGCCTTTACTGGTCTTTTTTATGCTGGCAGATAAAGAGACTTTATTGCGCCAGGTGATGTTTATCATGCCGAATAAACGTCGCTTGGCTGTAGAAGTGTGGGCTGAAATGAATCAGCAAATTGGTAATTACATTCAGGGTAAAGCCTTTGAAATTCTTATTGTTGGTACTATATCTGTCATTGCCTTTTTATTATTGGATTTGCGCTATGCGGTTTTATTAGGTGTCGCCGTCGGGTTTTCGGTTTTGATCCCTTACATTGGCGCTGCCGTGGTCACAGTTCCGGTTGCTGTGGTTGCTTTATTCCAGTTTGGTGTTTCGCCTGAATTTTGGTATGTGATGATAGTTTACGGCATTATTCAGGCGATTGACGGTAATGTGATTGTGCCCGTTTTATTTTCTCAGGCGGTTAACTTGCATCCTGTATTCATTATTATTGCGGTCTTGTTTTTTGGCGGTATCTGGGGCTTCTGGGGCGTCTTTTTTGCTATCCCGCTAGCCACATTAGTTAAAGCAGTCGTGAATGCCTGGCCGACTTATGATGACTTAGACACGACGACATAATAATGCTTTTCTAATAAAAAAGCCGGACGCTTTTTCAGCTGCCCGGCTTTGAATCAGGTTACAAATATTAGATTAATCTATTAATCCATACTCTGATTTTAAAATTTCAATAATTTCTGCTTTTGGATTGTCAGACAAGGTTAATGATTCACCGGTAATTTTTTCTGCAATCGAAATATAAGTTTTAGATACATCCATTAATACATCAACCGGTAGCGCATTATTTTCGGCCAGAGCGCTACGCTCATCCATTCTATCTTTATTTAATAAAATATCAGGATCCGGGAAGTGGTTTAATAATAGCTGTCTGAAGCCTTCTTTCGAGTTTTCTACGATTTTACCGTCACGATAAGCCGGACCATCCCATATACGAGAAGAATCCGGTGTGCCAACTTCATCCATGTATATCAGCTTTTGTTGACCGTTTGTATCTTCAACATAACCAAACTCGAACTTAGTATCGACAAAAACCTGATCAATTTTGGCCAGGGCATCACTAATCAGGTTAAAACCTTGTTTTAACAAGTCTTCATATAATTGAATGTCGTTTTCTGAATTAAAGTTAAAAGCACTGAAGTTGGCCTGAATATCCGCACGAGTGATGTTGACATCATCCACTTCCGGCACATTCGGGATACCTTTTAAAATCCCTTTAGTTGAGGGTGTCATTAATAACTCAGGTAACTTTTGATCTTTATTTAACCCTTCAGGTAGCTGGATTCCGCAGAAATTTCTTTCACCTTTTTGATAAGCTCGCCACATAGAGCCGGTAATATACTGACGGCAAATCGCTTCTATTTTGACCGGTTTAGCTTTTTGCACAATCCAGACAAACGGATGCGGAATATCCAGAATATGGCTATCTGCTAACCCGTTATCTTTAAATAATTTAAACCAGTGATTAGAAATAGCATTCAGTGCAGCACCTTTACCCGGTACGCCTTGTAAACCTTGCTCGCCATGCCAGATACAGTCGAAGGCTGAAATACGGTCACTAATGACCATAATGGCAAGTGGCGCGTCTTCACGAACCTGATAACCTTTTTCTTTGATTAAACGTTTGCTGTCGGCTTCTGTTAACCAATAAACAGAGCGGACCTTTCCGCTATGAACAGCTTTGTCTGTTCTGATGGGTAAATCATCATTGACGGCTAATACTTTATCAGCAAGGCTCATGGATTTATTTCCTGTATACAAAATGACGTATTTGCTGGGTTGTCAGGCTAGTTTGGGTTGTATTTTCAGCTGCCTTTTCAAATACGGCTTGTTGGCTTAATTTAAGTGCGCGCAATCATACCAAAACCTGCGTAATACGCCAATATATAGCTAAATCAATATAAATAGCTTTTAGCCCCGCCTCTCGGACACTTCAGAGCGTTTCTATTACTTCGCTATGTTTATTTGAAAGGTGCCTGCATGCCTGTACATGCCTTGTACTACTTGTATTATAAACGCTGTGATGGCTCTGAAACATTTATCTTCAAGAAACTTGGATATAGGTAGTCGACATGAGAGTGTCACTCCGTTAATGCTTGTCGGTTGTCTATATAAAAACGCTAAATTATTTTCTACTTAAACGGATTAGGTTGGGGATTTTATTGGATTTTAAATTTTAACAAATTGTTTTTAATTGAATTTTAAAAGTTAGATCGCTTGATTTTAAAGCATTGATTTTGTTTGTTTTAATTTTATAAAGATGATTTAGATCAAGTTTTTATATATTACATATAGATAATGTATATTGATTCATTTAAAATTATTGTGACTTTAAGCATTAAGTTTTATGGCCAAGGGACGGTCACATACCGAGTTTATCTCATAATATTTCCTGATTTTGTGGCGAACATGAGCCGCAAGGAAGCCAGTTATGAAAATCCCTGTTGCCGATCTAGTTAAAGGCATTTATGTTATTGGGCTGGATAGCCCATGGTCCAGAACACCGTTTTTCCGTCACCAGTTTTTAGTTGAAAGCGAAGCGCAAATTCGACAAATAAAATCAAACTGTCAATTTGTGAATATAGATTTAGCGCGCTCTAAACTGACGACTGAAACTTTCGATTTATTAACTCAGCAAAACAGTGATTTTGCAAAAGCCGTTGCAATTGAAATCGATAAATCTGCAAAGTTTTTGAATATCATTTTTTCTGATATCAAAAAAAGCAAATCGATTGCTAATAAGTCAGTTCAAAAATCGATTCAGCAGATCGTCACTTCAGTATTAACAACAGGGTATATCTCTAATTGCTTTGAGAAATATCTTGCGCCGTATCCGGACCTGGTTAAAAAAAGCTTACGCGCTTTAATTTTAACAACCAGCTTTTCCAAGCATATTACTTTGAATAAAAACAAGTTAACGAGTTTAGCAACCGCTGCTTTGCTTCATGATATTGGCTTAGCCAAATTACCGGATTCACTATTGTTAAAACCATTATTAACAACAGAGGAACGCAAGCAGATAGAGTCTCATATTAAACTTGGGCGAGCACTATTAATTGAACTGAAATCCATTGATAAAGAAACACTGGAGATCGTAGCCCAGCACCATGAAAACAATGATGGCAGTGGATATGACCAAGGATTAAATCACACTAACATTTGCTTTTCTGCGAAAGTATTGCGGGTTGTGACTATCTATGAAGCGCTTACTCGAAACCGGATCTATGCTGATAAAAAATCAAAACTGGAGGCGTTAACTCAATTAAAAATGTTAGCCGATAATCATAAGATCAGTAAAAATTTAGTGAGCAAGTTTATTGAAATGATAGGCATTTATCCCAAAGGCACTATGTTAAAACTGGCTAACAGTACGCAAGTTAAAGTATTTCAGGATCATGCAGATTTTCAGCAAACCGAAGAAACTGATTACCTACTGGTTGAATCAGCTGATTTGAATCATCAGCATCTAACTATTCATCGCTCTCAAGTTTTGTCAGTTATTCATGAAATTGACGTTCAGGGGGCCTTGAAATGAACTATTCAGAAGACTTTTACCGGTTAGTTTATGAAGTGGCTTATTTAATTGAAATTAATCAGGAAAAACTATCAACTCTTAAACCTTATGTGGCGTTTAAACCCACTTATGTGTCTTTAAAACAACAAGGCATTTTAAAGTGTGATAACAGAGAGTTGAATATTTTCTGTCGTCAGGGGTTATCTTTATTAACTGCTATTCGAAAAAATCTCCCGGCGCGGCAAGCGATAAAAATCAGCTCGCTAAATGAGCAATTTGCCTGGTTCAGTCATAAACAAAATAAAGCTTTATCTCAAAGCCATACGGGAGTTTAATGATGAGAAGGCAAATATTATTACTGGAATCTCAACCGTCTGTTTCTGTAAGAATTGAAGCTCTATTTTTTAACCAGTATGTCATTCATTCAGTTGATAATTTTCAAGATCTATTGAATGTCGAAAAACTGCAGGATTATAGTCTGATTTTTGTTGAATATGATTATTTAGTGGATAATCAGCAGGCTTTGGCTCACCTGATTAAAAATCAAACGAGGATATTACCTGTCTATGTCATATTAAATCAGTACGACCCCGTGGAATTTGAAAATAGCTTATATACTGGCGTGTTGGGTTATATTTCAAAAAAATCTACGATTACTTGTTTCGGACGCGAAATTGACGCAATACAGCGTTATTTAAATCAGCCCGAGCAGACAAACGCTAATGGCATTAACCAGGCGTTAGAGTCAGTTTTATCATCCAATATGCAGCATTTACATGCGCATGGTTGGGCTCTAAATTGTATTGAGCAAATTAATCGGGCAAAAACAGTTGAGGCATTAGTTGACACTGTCCTATCTCATTTTGACGAGATTAATATTGCGCTATTGATGGAACTTAATCTGGCTGGCGAATTATTTTATTTTGATTGCACAAAGCAGACGCCGGACATCAACTGCCAAAAGACGATAGAGCTTTTCAGAGGCCGCAGCAGGGTAGAGCGCTTTGCCAACCGCGCTTTGTTTTATGATGAGCATATTGCTTTATTGATAAAAAGTATGCCGGAAGATGAAATACTGGCGTCTGTTTATATTGATGTATTTGCCAAGATTATTCCGCTTATTGATAGTCAATTAATGTCGCTAATCAATCAAATTGAACTAAACCAGAAACGAGAAAGTTTAGAAAACCTGACTCAGTCACTGAAACAAATGTTGTACCAGTCACACCGTGAGAAACAGCGCACTCTGGATGAGTTTAGGCTGGATATTCATACCTGCTTTGATCACTTATTGTTAACTGATGAGCAGGAAGCACTGCTCAATAAATTATTGGAACATCATCTATTAAAAAATGACGCTGTAGATGAAAGCTTAAAACTTCAGATTGAGCAATTGGAGTCTGCTCAGAAGGATAAGTGTAACTGGGTTATCAAAAAAAACGAAGCGAATAGCCAGCCCCAAGATATAGCCAAATCAGTTGAGTTATTTTAAGTGATGAGTTTGAGTGAACTTTTATGATCAATAAAATTATCGAAAAAGAGTTGTTGTTCAATGCAGTGATAGACTCGGCAGTTGCTGGCTTCATCATTATTGATAGCAAAGGAATTATTCAATATTTTTCGGCTTCTGCTGAAAAGCTATTTGGTTATTCGAAAGCTGAATGTATAGATAAAAATATTGGCATGTTAATGCCCAAAGAAGAGCAGAAAGCACATGACGGGTATTTAACAAATTATGCTAAGACTCATCAGGGGAACATCATTGGTAAAGGGGGCCGTGAAGTCTTTGGCAAAACTAAAACCGGTGAACTATTTCCGATGCATTTGTCGGTAGGGAGAACTGAATATCAGGGGGACGTATTTTTTGTTGGTATTTGTCATGATTTAACTGACTTTAAACAGGTACAAGAAGATAAAGAAACAGCATTAAAAAAAGCGGCTTATTTTCAATCACATGATCAGTTAACCGGGCTGCTCAATCAGACGGAAGTCATTAAACGTTTTGAACAGTGGCGTTCGCCGCAAATATTATATGGTGTCTTGTATTTTGATTTTAATCATTTTGGTTTGATTAACGAAAAATATGGTTATCCGGTTGGCAATCAAATTTTAATGCAAGCGGCTAAACGCATGTCAAAATGTCAACCGCTAAGAAGTCTGATTGCACGTGCTAATTCAGATGAGTTTGTCGCTATTTTGCCGGTTGAAACCATCTATGATATTAAGCAAATAGCGCAAAAAATGTTGTCTTGTCTTGAAAGTGAATACCTGATCGATGGAGAGACAATACGCTTAACCGGAAAAATTGGCATTAGTACCTACCCAAATGACGGCCAGTCCATCGAAGAGGCTATCCGGATGGCGGCAACAGCTGTTATTCAAGCCCGAAGTGAGTCCATGTCGGTTGCTTATTATCGTACTGAATGTCACGAAAATTTGAAACGTCAACTGGATATAGAGCAGGGATTAAAATCAGCTATTGAGCACAATAGATTAGAAATTTACTTGCAAGCCAAAGTCTGTTTGCGCACAGAGCAGGTTATCGGCTACGAAGCTTTATTGAGATGGAATGATAAACATCTTGGCTGGGTATCTCCGGTGGAATTTATCTCAATCGCCGAGCAACTTAATTTGTCTATTACGCTTGACCGATATGTATTAAATCTAGTGATGGAATATATGGCTGATGCAGTGAGCATGGGGCTGGAAGTTAAACCAATAGCCGTGAATATAACCAGCAAATTATTTAATGATCCGACACTGGCTGAATATATCATTGAGCAGGCAGAGCAACATGGAATCGATCTGAGTTTAATTGAACTTGAACTCACTGAAGGCACCTTAATGGGGCGCGGTGAAACTCAAACTAATAATTTGACTATGCTCAGAAATTTAGGCGTGAAAATAGCGATAGATGACTTTGGAACCGGTTATTCTTCAATAAGTTACCTGCGTAATATGACAATTGATATTTTAAAAATCGACAAAAGCTTTATTGATGATATTGAGCATGAACAAGGCAGGGTATTGGTTGAGGCGATACTGGCAATGTCTAAGGCAACCGGTTTAAAGGTTGTAGCTGAAGGTATTGAAACTCGCAAGCAGGCTGACATTCTTAAAGCTTTGGGTTGCGATACCGGACAAGGATATTTATATGCCAGGCCCAAACCGGTTGCTCAGGTTTTATTTCCAACAGGAGTTGAACTACCAAACGTTAGTTAAACGTTTGGTAGTGGCTGCGATGAATTAAACCTAGGTTTATTTTCCGCTCAGATAATCCAGAACAACTTGGTGATGGTCTTTGGTTTTAAATTTATTGAATACATGCTCAACCTTGCCATCTTGATCAACCAGAAAACTGATTCTGTGGATCCCGTCGTATTCTTTACCCATAAACTTTTTTAAGCCCCAGACGCCAAAGTCATCTGCGACCTTATGATCCGGATCGGACAATAAATTAAAATTCAGTCCTTGCTTTTCAACAAAATTCGCCAGTTTTTTTGGTAAGTCAGGGCTAATACCTACTACTTGTGTATTGAGTTGGTTTAGCTCGCTGATGCTGTCTCTAAGACCACAGGCCTGCACTGTGCAACCAGGAGTGGAAGCCTTTGGGTAAAAGTAGACCAGTACTTTTCCGGTTTCCAGCAGTTGTTCTAGTTTGATGACTTCTTCGTTTTGATTTTTCAGTTCGAACTGGGGCGCTAGGTCACCCGCGGTTAATGTTTTCATGATTCGCTATCCTGTAGTCATTTATATCGTCATTAAAAATTGAAAATTATGATAACAAATTTTCATTTTGCTTGTGTAGTTTGCTGCATGAGTCACCGAACAATTCGAGTGGCGATTCTATCAGCATAAATTTTGTACTTAATTCAGCATGATTTGGCTTAACTTGAGTGGATTTATTATTTTTTCTGATAATTTTTAGATTAATTTACGACAAATTACGCTTAATTATTGTCTTTCTTTGCGCTCAACAGTACCATAGTGCGCTTGATTTTATGGGGGCATTAAATGATCCGAGGAAGTATTGTTGCGTTAATTACACCTATGCATGCAAATGGTGGGGTGGATTACCAAACACTTGAAAAATTAGTTGAGTTTCATGTTCAGTCTGGAACAGACGGTATTGTTGCTGTCGGTACAACCGGTGAATCCGCGACTTTGCCTGTCGATGAGCATGTGAAAGTTGTTGAAACAGTGGTTAATACGGTAAACAAACGAGTTAAAGTGATTGCAGGTAATGGCGCTAATTCGACGTCTGAAGCTGTGGAACTAACTGAGCGAATGAGTGAAATTGCCGGTATCGATGCTTTCTTGTGTGTAACACCTTATTATAACAAGCCTTCACAACGTGGTTTGATCAAGCATTTTGAGACGATTGCTAATTGCAGTGATATTCCTCAAATTCTTTACAATGTGCCAGGTCGAACTGCTGTTGATATGTTGCCAGCCGCTGTTGCTGAACTAAGCAAACATGACAAAATCATTGGTATTAAAGAAGCGACCGGCAGTATTGACCGTTTGCACGAAATTAAAGCTTTGGTTTCAGATGACTTTAGCCTGTTAAGTGGCGATGATGAAACCTCGCTGGCATTTTTACAGGCGGGTGGTCATGGGGTTATCTCGGTTACTGCTAATGTTGCGCCAAAAGAAGTCGCTCAAATATGTGAACTGTGCCGCCTGGGGCAGTTTGAAGAAGCTAAAGCGATTGATGAGAAAATTCTAATTTTACATCAGAAGTTATTTGTTGAATCAAATCCGGTTCCGGTTAAGTGGGCTTTATATCGAATGGGTTTAATACCTGAGTGTATTTACCGCTTACCTTTACTTGAGCCGGAACCAAATTCGAAATCGGTAATCGAACAAGCTTTACAACAATCAGGTTTTATTCATGCTTAAAATGAAGCAGTTGGCTAAATGGACAAGCTTTGCAGTTATTACGGGGGCACTTGCTGCCTGTTCCGGTAAACCAAATATAGCTGACGGAGATTTTGAATATACGCAAGCAAAATTAAAAACGCCGGTAAAAGTACCTCAAAATCTGGAACCGGCAAGCGTAAAAACCGAATATCAGGTACCAGCTTTAAACGAAGAAACTGGTCAGTTAGGCAGTTCTGTTTCTATTTTCCCGCCTCGTTTAATTGCACCTATCGTCAATGCCAGCCATATTGATGAGCAAGACCCCAGATCAACAATATGGTTTGAACAAACTGAGCAAATTGATAATTTAAACGAAGCCATCTGGAATGCCATTAATGGTTTTCTCGAAAAGCAAGATGTTGAGATTGCACAGTATGATCAAGCATCACAAACACTAGAAACGGACTGGATACAGGTTAACCGAGAATCGGGTTGGTGGATGTGGCAAGAAACCCATCAGGTAGAACGTCAGAAGTTTAAATTTAGTGTGCGGATGAAACCGCATGGTCGCTCCGGTAGCCTGACTGTTGATTTGATTGAGCGTCAAGCGCTTGATAGTGATGATCCTGGTTTTAAAGTTTTTAATACTCAGGCAATTGAAACTGAAATGGTGAACTCAATTGTTGGTCATTTTGAATATCGCTTGCGCTTAGATGCTGAAAATCGCAGAACTCAATATGTTCAAGGTTTTACAACAGAACAAGGGGCTGCACCAAACGGGGATAAAGCATTTATTCTGAACGCGCCTTATGAGCATGCTTGGATCCGTATGATTGATGCGCTCGATTATTATGAACTTGTGGTCACCGACTTAAATAAGATTCAGGGGCGCATTTATGCGTTGGTTAAGTCTGACAATACTGGCTTCTGGTCTAACCTATTCGGAAGCTCAGACAATACGTTAGGCCTTAAAAAAGGCAACTATGTGATTGAAGTAATCCGTGGCGGTGAACAAACAGCCGTGGTATTTAATGATATTACACTGGATCCGATAGAAGAGAAGCAGCTTGAGCAGGTTTATGAAAAACTGGCCGAGCGTTTAGCTGAAAACCTGGATTAATACCTAAATTTTTTAAGCGTCCGCTGAGCCTTAAAATACACTAATAAAAAAGCCGAAGTTTTGATACTTCGGCTTTTTTATTTACGAAAAAGAAAACTGATTAGAAGTTATAGACGAGCGTAATAGTATTACGCTTATCATCATTTTCTATACCTTCGTTGATATTCTTACGATTTTTAACCGCAGCTTTAAGTGACAAGGATCCATTAACCTGCATAGTTAAGGCAGTTTCAAAAACTGATTTTGAGTTATCTGAACCTTTTTCAATAGAGTAAGCTGATTTGAAATTAATATTTTCCATCAGTTTGCGTTGGTAGGTGATAGCACCACGCCATATCATTTGTTTACGGTTTTCATTATCGGCTGTTGGATAGGTGATTTCACCATTCTCATCCAGCATAATATCACCGCCTTTATAGGTTCTTTCACCGGCTTCGTTGGTGTACACTTTCAGACTGTCAAAAGCGTAACCCGGACCTATAGATAAATCCAAAAAGCCAGTTTTGGAATCCAGAACTCGGGTATTGTAACCGGTCGCAATTGATGTTTGATAATGAAAATCAGAAAAGCGATCTGATTCATAAGATACGAACGCTAGTATCGCATCTCCAGAGTCATTCACTTTAAAGTTAGTTTGCGCTGAGGCTGAGTATTTTTCTTTTGTGGTTTCTTTGGTTTTTTTTAATTCGCCGCTTTCTGTTTCATAAACAATTTCATCTTGTTTAAACACAGATTCAAACGAAAACTGGTTACGCAAAGATTCTGTTTCATTGCCCAGATCGAGTTTGACAATAGTTGAAGTGGTATCATTATTATTGGTACTCGAAGTCATGATATAGCCCAGTTCGACTGAGGCTACAAACGTCCCTAGTTTGTCCTGCTCCTTATTAGCCAATGCCACCTGGCTTGATAATAAACAAGCTGTGGCGAGTAATAGTTTAGATTTCATTATTCAATCGTATTTTTTATAGGTTTTAAGGTTTAAGCAAAACGCAATTCTAAAGACTTCTGCTTAAACCTCAATGGTTACAACGATATTTTTCTATCTCACGGCTTATTCTTTTGTAAATTAAACCTGGTAATAAGCGCGATACCAGTCTACAAATGCTTTGACGCCATCTTCCACTTTAACTTGTGGTTTATGCCCGGTTACAGATTGCAAATCCTGAGTATCAGCCCAGGTTTGATGAACATCTCCCGGTTGCATGGGCATCATATTTTTTTGTGCCTCTATGCCAACGGCTTTTTCAATTGCAGTAATAAAATCCATGAGCTGGACCGGGGAGCCATTGCCTATGTTGTAAACATGATAAGGCGCAGAACTGTCTTTAGCCCCACTGGTTTGTGCCGTCCAGTCCGGATTTGCAACCGGAGGTTTGTCTGCCACACGTAAAATGCCTTCAACAATATCATCAATATAGGTGAAGTCGCGCGCCATATTGCCATTATTGTATACATCGATGGCTTTGCCTTCCAAAATGGCTTTGGTAAATTTAAATAAAGCCATATCAGGCCGGCCCCAAGGGCCATATACGGTAAAGAACCGTAAACCCGATGTGGGAATACCATATAAATGTGAGTAGGTATGACTCATGAGTTCATTTGATTTTTTGGTTGCGGCATATAATGAAACCGGATGATCAACCGCATCAGATGTATCAAAAGGCATCTTTTCGTTGAGCCCGTATACAGAACTGGATGAAGCATAAACCAGATGTTGAATATTGTGATGACGACAACCTTCCAAAATGGTCAGGTGGCCGATGAGATTAGAATCTGCATACGCAAATGGATTGTCGATTGAATAACGCACCCCCGCTTGTGCCGCCAAGTGAATGACTTGGTCAAACGCTTCTTTTGCAAAGAGTTCAGCTATTCCTTCGCGATCGGCCAGATCAATAAATTTAAAAGTAAAATTATCTTCACTATCGAGCTGTTTTAATCTGTCCTTTTTCAATTGAACTTCGTAATAATCATTCAGATTATCCAGACCGATAACCTGATGACCTTGCGACAATAGTTTCTGGGCCGTATGAAAGCCAATGAATCCGGCTGCACCTGTGACTAAATATTTCATTGAATGTTAATCCTTATAGCCGTTTGGATTATTTTTTTGCCAGCGCCAACTGTCTTTACACATACGCTTTAAATCAAATTGCGCTGTCCAGCCAAGGTCATTTTTTGCTGCACTTGCATCTGCGTAACAGGCTGCAATATCACCCGGACGTCTGTCTACAATTTGATGCGGAATGGGTTGACCGGACACTTCGGCAAATGTATTTGCCATTTCCAGTACTGAATAGCCGACACCTGTACCTAGGTTATAAGTAAAGACTCCCGCATCTGTTTTTAATTTTTCTAATGCTTTTAAATGCCCTAAAGCAAGATCCACAACGTGAATATAATCACGTACACCTGTGCCATCTTTTGTATTATAGTCATTGCCAAATATGCTGAGTGTATCGCGGCGGCCAACGGCTACTTGAGTAATAAACGGCATCAGATTATTTGGAATACCATTAGGGTCTTCGCCAATTAGGCCGGATTCGTGCGCACCAATTGGATTAAAGTAACGTAAAATGACGATACGCCAGCTAGGATCGGATTCTGACAGATCTCGCAATATTTCTTCTATCATTAATTTAGAGTGACCATACGCGTTAGTCGGTAAACCGGTAGGCATGCTCTCTAATAAAGGCAATGCCTGAGGATCGCCGTAAACCGTTGCGGATGAGCTAAACACCAAAGATTTTACATTATACTCAGCCATGACCTGACACAGAGTAATCGTGCCGGTTACATTGTTATGATAATAGGTCAACGGGATTTGAGTACTCTCACCAACCGCTTTTAAACCTGCAAAGTGAATCACTGCGTCAATTTGGTTATGTTTAAAAATTTGGCTCAGAGCAGCTTTGTCTAAAATATCGGCTTGAAAAAATACCACATGTTTGCCGGTAATTTTTTTGACTCTTTCCAGTGCCTCTTCTGATGCATTGCTCAGGTTATCTACAACAATTACCTGATCGCCCTGATTTAATAATTCTAAAACAGTGTGGCTGCCGATATAGCCTGCGCCACCTGTTACCAAAATTGTCGAGCTCATAATTTGTCCTGTATTTAAGCTGGTTATTATTTGTTTATGGATAATTAGAATACGCTTGAAAGGTTATTTTGCTTAATCCGCTATTCAGTTTTATTTTAATGCACTACCCACAGTCATGGTGCTTAGTTCAACACGCTCTAAAGAAGTTTCTTTTTATTTATCGGCTTTTTATGCAGTAAAACGCCTGTTTAAATTGAAACAGCCCCTAGTTTACCCAAATATTTTTGATAAGGCTAAATAAAAGCCAAGTTAAAGTGCATGCTTAACAAATTTTGCACCGATATGGATTTTATTTATTTGCATCAGTTTGCGTAAATTCTAAAGTTTAAGTTTAAGTTTATGATTTTTATTGAATAATTAATTTTGGCACAGCGGTTGCTATCATCTCTTATGTCAACGGTGACACTCAATAAAAAGTAAATAGCAAAATTTGATTGCCAGCCAATCAGGTTTCGCATAGGCAAAGAAGCCCACGCCATAACTGCATTCGCATGCAGTTTCGGCGTGGGTTTTTTTTTGGGAAATTGGAGAGATAAATGAATTTAACATCAAAGTTGATGCAAAGTTTTAAATCAATGTCGGTAGCGGTTTCAATGGTCGCTGGGTTAAGTGTTTCTGCAGCAAGTGTTGCTCAGGAAATTGGTTGGCCTGAAAAAGAAGAATTAAAATTTGGCTTTATCAAATTAACGGATATGGCACCATTGGCTGTAGCTTATGAAAAAGGCTACTTCGAAGAAGAAGGTTTGTATGTGACGCTAGAAGCACAAGCGAACTGGAAAGTATTGTTAGACAGAGTAATTGATGGCCAACTTGATGGGGCACACATGTTGGCGGGTCAACCTTTAGGGGCAACAATCGGATTCGGTACCAAAGCCGATATTATTACCGCTTTCAGCATGGACTTAAACGGTAATGCAATCACAGTGTCAAACGACATCTGGAAACAGATGAAGCAGCATGTACCACATGAAAACGGTAAACCTGTTCACCCAATTAAAGCTGATGCGCTTAAACCTGTTGTTGAAAAATATAAAGCTCAGGGTAAACCATTTAACATGGGTATGGTATTCCCGGTCTCAACGCACAACTATGAATTAAGATACTGGTTAGCAGCCGGTGGTATTCACCCAGGTTATTATGCACCTGAAAAAGGTGATACGAGTGGTCAGTTAAAAGCTGATGCCTTATTGTCTGTAACGCCGCCACCACAAATGCCTTCTACGATGGAAGCGGGCACTATCTATGGATATTGTGTAGGTGAACCTTGGAACCAGCAAGCTGTGTTTAAAGGCATTGGTGTTCCGGTTGTGACTGACTATGAGATCTGGAAAGACAATCCTGAAAAAGTATTCGGCGTCAGTAAATCTTGGGCTGAAGAATATCCAAATACTCACATCCGTGTTGTTAAAGCTATGATACGTGCAGCTATGTGGTTAGATGCAAACAATAATGCTAACCGCCCTGAAGCTGTAAAAATCTTATCTAAAAGCCAGTACGTTGGTGCTGACTATGATGTTATCGCAAACAGTATGACAGGTACCTTTGAGTACGAAAAAGGGGACAAACGTGAAGTGCCTGATTTCAACGTATTCTTCCGTTATAACGCTACCTATCCGTACTACTCAGATGCTATCTGGTACCTGACACAAATGCGTCGTTGGGGTCAGATTGCAGATAAAAAATCTGATGACTGGTACAAGGATATCGCTAAAAAAGTTTATCGCCCTGATATTTATGCAAAAGCAGCAAAAGCTCTGATTGCCGAAGGTAAAGCAAACGCTGCAGATTTCCCTGATTTTGCATCTGAGTCTGGCTTTAAACCTGCACAAACGCACTTCATTGACAATATTGTTTATGACGGTAGCCAGCCTAATGCGTACTTAGAGAAATTTGCAATTGGTCTGAAAGGCGATAGCAAACTCTAAAAATGTTATACCAACCTCAATTCAGCGCTTTGCTGGATTGAGGTTAAACCAGACGGCAATGGGGTCGTCCAATATTCAACTTCGGGTTGATAGCAAAGTTGTTAGGAGTTTCTTATGTTAAAAACAGCAAATTTAAGCAAAGTCACTGCATTGGAGATAAAAAGCGCCGTGAATACTGATTTTGTTAAAAAAGCGACCAATATCTTATTATTACCCATGATTGGTTTAACGATTTTTCTATTCTTGTGGCATATAGCTGCAAAAAATATAGATACTTCGTTAGGGCAATTTCCCGGACCGAGTCATGTGCTAGAGCAAGCGAATACCTTAGTTGATGAGCACTTTAATGAGCGTGAAAAAGCAGATGCATTTTACGAACGACAAGAAAAAAGAAATGCAGCACGAGTCGCTCAGGACCCAACTTATGAAGCAAAAATTCGTCCTTACACGGGTAAACCAACTTTTGTTGACCAAATCTGGACTAGTTTATACACAGTTATGGTTGGCTTTTTAATTGCGTCACTAATTGCTGTTCCACTCGGGATTTTATGTGGTTTAAGTCAAAATGCTTATGCTGCAATTAACCCGCTTATCCAATTATTTAAACCAGTTTCACCACTCGCATGGTTGCCACTGGTCACTATGGTGGTTAGCGCACTATATGTGTCTGATGATCCAATGTTTTCAAAGTCTTTTTTAACTTCGGCATTTACCGTTAGTTTATGCTGTTTATGGCCAACGCTAGTCAACACGGCTGTAGGTGTATCCGGTATTAATAAAGATCTAATTAATGTCAGTAAAGTATTAACACTGAGCAAGTGGGCTCACATTATCAAAATCGTTTTACCTTCTTCTATACCAATGATTTTCACCGGCTTACGTTTGTCTTTAGGTATCGGCTGGATGGTATTAATCGCCGCAGAAATGCTGGCACAAAACCCGGGATTAGGTAAGTTTGTTTGGGATGAGTTCCAAAACGGTAGCTCAGATTCTTTAGCACGTATCATGGTTGCAGTATTAGTGATAGGTATGATTGGTTTTATGCTCGACAGACTGATGCTGACCGTTCAGCGCTATGTCAGCTGGGATAAATCAGCCACATTACGATAATCATAAAGTTAAATAACGAACAGAATTTGGAAACGACTATGAATACTTCAATCAAGCAAAAGCATTTAGAACTGAGTAAAGTTGGAATTGAATTTCCAACACCAAAAGGTCCGTTTTGTGCATTAAAAGATGTCGATCTTAAAATTGACAAAGGTGAGTTCATCTCATTAATTGGCCATTCAGGCTGTGGTAAATCGACTGTATTAAACATTGTAGCCGGCTTGTATCAGGCGACTCAGGGCGGTGTTTTATTAGATAACAAAGAGGTTATTCAACCCGGGCCGGAGCGAGCGGTTGTTTTTCAAAACCATTCATTATTACCCTGGCTAACGGCATATCAGAATGTTGAATTAGCGGTTAAACAAGTCTTTAAAGGCAAAATGAACAAAGCCGAAATGAAAGACTGGATTAATCACAACCTTGAACTGGTTCATATGACGCATGCCGCAGACAAGCGTCCAGATGAAATTTCAGGCGGGATGAAGCAAAGAGTAGGTATTGCCCGTGCGCTGGCTATGCAGCCTAAAATCTTATTAATGGATGAACCTTTTGGTGCACTGGATGCACTTACAAGGGCTCATTTGCAGGATTCTCTTATGGAGATTCACGCAGAATTGGGTAATACAGTGATTATGATTACTCATGATGTAGACGAAGCTGTATTATTATCAGACCGAATTGTAATGATGACAAACGGACCGTCTGCAACTGTAGGTGAAATCTTAAAGGTAGACCTGCCAAGGCCTAGAGACAGACTGGCGCTGGCGGATCAACCTGATTATAACCATTACCGCCATGAAGTATTAACTTTCTTATATGAGAAACAACGCAAGGTAGAGCCTGTTTCTACAAAAAAGAAAGCAACTGAAGCAAAGGGTAAGAATAAAGTGGCATGACACTTGCTTTAGTCCTTATGTATTATCAATGTCGATAGTTCAAAAGCCGGTTTTACTATCGGCTTTTGCTGATCCCAAGCAAAGATGCAGGAGGACGTTTTGTCTACTAAACAAAAAATCGTGGTGGTCGGTAATGGTATGGTCGGTCATTATTTTGTTGACCAACTTGCCGCTCAGGCCGAACAGAATGTAGAAATCACAGTATTGGCGCAAGAAGCTCGCCTTGCTTACGACCGAGTGCACCTCTCCGAATATTTTGCCGGAAAATCAGCGCAAGAATTATCACTCACATCAGATGCTTATTATCAATCTTTAGGTGTTCACTATCACCTCAATAGCCAAGTCGAATCTATTGACCGCAACGCTAAAACCGTGACGAGTAGTCAGGGTCAAACCTTTGTCTACGATAAACTGGTATTAGCAACCGGCTCGTATCCCTTTGTGCCGCCCATACCGGGAAAAGACAGAGAAAACTGTTTTGTTTACCGTACCATTGAAGATTTAGATCAAATAAAAGCTGCTGCAGAGTCGGCTAAAGTGGGTTTAGTCATAGGTGGTGGTTTATTGGGATTAGAAGCTGCAAATGCATTAAAACAACTAGGCCTGAAAACGCATGTTGTTGAATTTGCACCTCAGTTAATGCCGACTCAGATTGATATTGGCGGTGGTCGCCAGCTTAAGAAAAAAATTGAAGACTTGGGGGTTGAAGTACATACCCAAAAAGCAACCAGTGTCATTACAGGTGGTGAGTCCTGTTTGCATAAACTGGAATTTTCAGATGGCAGTGAAATCGAGACGGATATCGTCCTGTTTTCAGCCGGTATTCGACCTCAAGATACGTTAGCTCGTGAATTTGATCTGGATATTGGCGAACGTGGCGGCATCATAATCAACGACCAGTGTCAGACGTCCGATCAGAATATTTATGCGATTGGTGAATGTGCATTGTGGCAACAACGGATATTTGGCCTGGTCTCTCCAGGTTACACAATGGCCCGCGTCGCTGTTGCCGATATACTCAATAAAGCAATGCAGTTTAAAGGTGCTGATATGAGCACAAAACTTAAACTCATGGGCGTAGATGTTGGCTCAATCGGTGATGCTCATGCGCGTACGCCAAACGCACAAACTTTCTGTTATGAAAACCCGGAAACAGGTATTTATAAAAAAGTGGTGACGAATGCCGCTTGCGACAAACTGATTGGTGCTGTTTTAATTGGTGATGCTGCAGAATATGACAGCTTACTACAATATTGCTTGCAAGGATTAGAAATTCCACCAAACCCCGCTTCGTTAATTGTGCCTAGCTTGCAGGGTGAACCAGAAAATCCGGCAGATAAAATGGACGATTCAACACTGGTCTGCGTTTGTAATATGGTAACCAAAGGTGATCTGGTTAAAGCTATTAATGAAGGGCATGATACCGTCGATGCACTTAAAGCGAATACCAAAGCGAGCACCAGTTGCGGAACCTGTGTCAATATGGTTCAGAATGTGATTGATTCTGAATTAGCTAAGTTAGCAATTGAAGTAGTTTGATAACGCTTTAAAAAAAGATTTAAATAACCTCAACTCTGGATAAGAAGTTAGCTAAGGCCTTAAATTTATTGGCTTTTAGTTTAATTTCGTTTTCTAGTGAGATATATTTTCTTAGAACAAGGCGAATTTGCGTACGTAATAGCTGGCTATTACTAGCGAATTCAACGCAGTTATCAGGAAAAATAGCCACTAGAAAGCAATTTGTTATCCAGAGTTGAGGTTAAATAACAAAAAGCCTGACGGGATAGCTCGTCAGGCTTTTTTGTATTCAGTCATTATTTGGATCAGAATTTAACTCTACATGAGCCTGAGTCTGTTGCGGTGGTTTATTAGAACGACTGGCACTGTAGTGATGATTAAATATTGAAAAGTAGTTATCCAGTACTTTAGCGGCGGTTAATTCATTTGCCTGTGCAAGCGCAACTGCTGTTGCTTCTGCTGTCGATAACTGATTTGCATGTGGTGCTTTGCGCAAACCATAATTTGCCTGAGTGTGTACATTGAGCTCAAAAGTGGGAAATTTTTGCAGCCATTCACTTAAATTAAATATTTTTTTACTTTGCCGCCAAGTACCGTCCAGCACAAGCAAAGTCAGCTTTTTATCATTTTTAACACCAGCTTGATAACGGTAAGTTACGCGGTTTTCCTGCGTCGGATAAATGATGACGATATCACGGTTAGGATCATTTAATAGTTTAAGCAAATCTGGATCCGGCTCCGTTCGGGACCATTCAAATGCAAAACAATTGTCGGGTAATACATCGCTGATTAAGCGTCCTGTATTGGTTGGCTTTAAAATTTCGTCGGTATGCATCAGCAAAATAATATCTAACTCTGTCGTAACCGATTTTTTCCACTGACAGATACAGCAAACCTCTGCAAGTAAACATTTGCTGCAACGCTTTTGTAAAATACCTCTGGCAAGAAAAGGGCGGGTTGCTTTCGCGAGTCTGGTTTTTCTCAATTGGCTATATGAAAATGGATTGCTCATAATGGATATTAAATGTCAGATGAAAACAGATTGATTATACCGTTTTGTTTGATGATTTTATGGTTAAATTTAATCAAGGTCATTTTATTATTGGCATAGCCTTTGCTTTTTAGGTTTACAGAGGACGATTTTCGTCAAATTTTTGAACCTGTCAAAATAATAGCATTGGAGTGTATTATGGAGTTAGTCATTATAATTATGATGATGGTACTGGTTGTGGTTGCAACCGTTGCTATTCGTTTAACTCAAACTGGCTCACCATTTCCTTACCAGAAAAAAAATGTCTTATTTACCGAACCGGAACGGGCTTTTATGTTAAAGCTGGAACAAGCTGTGGGCGACCAGTTCAGAGTGGTAAACCGGGTGCGCTTGTCAGATTTGGTTGCAGTGAGTTCAGGCGTTCATAAGCGAGCAGAGCAGGCCGCTAAAGTGAAAGCTTCAGCTAAGACACTGGATTTTGTATTATTAAATCGTCAAACCTTGGAGCCGGTAGCTGCAATAGACTTAGTGAATACAGAATCTAAAACAGGATATAAAACAAAAGCGGACTGGTTTGTACGCGGCGCGTTAGAAACCGTGGGTATTCCACATGTGCGAATTCGAATTAAAGCCGGATACAAATCATCTGAAATTCGTTCTTGCCTGGCTGCTAAAATTGGCCGCGGACAATTATCTCCATTGAATGTACACAGAGTTGCATCTAAAGGACCAACGCGTCCAATTAAACCGCTCAGACCTATGCCGACGGGTATCGGTACCGATCAGGCGGTTGCCTAACGGGTCAGCGAAAGCCATACTCGCCTCAATAAAACGCAGCTCAACAAAAAAACCACCTTTCGGTGGTTTTTTATTTATACGAGCTCACGCTTTATATGACGAGTTGCTCTAGTTGGATTATCAGGCTACATTGATTTTCGCAAATTTACGTTTACCAACCTGATAAACGGCTGTTGAACCTACTTCAATTTGTAATTTAGCATCAGAAACTTTTTCGCCGTCAATTTTAACCGCACCTTGTTTTACCATACGCATGGCTTCACTGGTACTGGCAACTAGTTTAGCTTCTTTTAATAAAGCGGCGATACCGGTTGCCTGACCCAGTTCGAGTTTAATTGTTTCTAAATCATCTGGAATGGCATTTTTCTGGAATCGCTGAATAAAATCCTGATGCGCTTTTTCAGCAGCAGCTTCATCATTAAAACGAGCAATTAATTCTTTTGCCAGTTCAATTTTGATATCTCTTGGGTTTTGACCATCTGCCACCGCTTGTTTTAATTGAGCTATTTCTTCAAGTGGTCTGAAGCTTAACAAGTCAAAATAGCGCCACATTAATTCATCAGAAATTGACATGACTTTACCAAACATATCATTTGGTGAGTCTGTAATTCCAATATAGTTGTTTAATGATTTCGACATTTTTTGAACGCCGTCCAAACCTTCCAGCAGTGGCATCATTAAAACAGTTTGTGGCTTTTGGCCTTCCAGTTTTTGAAGTTCGCGACCCATTAGTAAGTTAAACTTTTGATCGGTACCCCCTAACTCGATATCTGACTCAAGTGCGACAGAGTCCCAACCCTGAACGAGCGGATATAAAAACTCATGAATGGCGATAGGCTGACCATTTGTGTAACGCTTTTTAAAGTCATCGCGCTCAAGCATACGGGCAACGGTTTGGTTGGCTGCCAGTTTTATCATACCCGCTGCCCCTAGTTTATCCATCCACTCAGAGTTAAACACAACCCGGGTTTTGGCAGGATCTAAAATTTTGAATACTTGTTCTTTGTAGGTTTCCGCATTTTCCAGAACTTGTTCTTTAGTGAGCGGTTTACGGGTAACATTTTTACCTGTTGGATCACCAATGGAACCGGTAAAGTCACCAATTAAAAAGATAACTTCATGACCCAGTTGCTGAAAGGCACGCATTTTATTAATTAAAACAGTGTGGCCTAAATGCAAATCCGGTGCTGTTGGATCAAAGCCGGCTTTGATTTTAAGCGGCTTACCTGATTTTAGTTTTTCAACAAGTTCTTCTTCTACCAGAATCTCTTCTGCGCCACGTTTAATTTCGGCTAGCGCTGCTTGCACATCTGTCATGCTTTACCTATTTAAAAATTGTCTAGTTAACTGGAACATTATGGCTTGAGATAGGTCAGATGCGAACTGATTGTTTTTATGCTGTAGCTGAAATCTCAAGCGTGTATAAATTAAAACCTGACATTCTATAGCGCAAAAGTTCGAATTTAAAGCATTAGCGTATTTTATTATTTATTTTTATTCACCTGTGAATGGGAGTTAGTCGTCATTTTGCACTTTTATAATCTGAATTTTTGGAAGATAAGATGTCTAAGTGCTTTAAAGTGTACAAAAGTATAAAAAATGTTGTGTAAATTTTAATCTAACGGGCTTGCGAACTGGCAAATGGCAATAAATCAGTATATTCTGAAGGCGGTTTTTAATGAGGGGTTTTTCGACATGCGAGTAGTCGCACGATTTTGGCGTGATTTTCCCACGTTACATAAAGTATATATTGTATCTATTGTTTCTGTTTTAGCGATTCTGTTTATTTTTCCGTCGGAAAATGCCACCGCCTCCAGACAAAACGAGCCTGCCAGTAGCCGGTTGAAACCCGGTGTTCGATATGATCTGAACTTTGATCAAATTGAAGCGCCAGAGTCAAAAACTCAGCAAAAAGCAACCGAAACCCAAGCAACCGACAATACAGCTAATTCTCAAGCTACAGCTACAAAGGGTGAGCATCAGGCTTTAGCTGACACTGAACAGCTGACTGATGAGCTTAACCAGAGCGAAGCTATTCAGTCAGAACCTGAACTTAGCTGGCGAGATATTAAAGTTTTAAAAAATGATAATCTGGCAAAGATTTTTGAGCGCAACGGCCTCTCAGCTAAGACTTTATTACAAGTTAGTAAAAGTGGTGACGCGGCGAATACACTGGTCAGAAAATTAATGCCGGGTCAGGTATTACAGCTAGGCTATCAAGGCGATGAATTTGTCCAGCTGGTATATCCGTTGTCGAAAACAAACCTGATTGAAATCCATAAAACAGAAAATGGTTTTCGCGCGCAGGAAATTAGTAAACAGGTTGAAGCCAAGCAAAGTTTTGCCGCTGCCGAAATTAAGTCAAGTTTCTGGAATGCAGGTTTACATGCCGGGCTGACAAATAAGCAAATTATGAATCTGGCAAATGTATTTGGTTGGGATGTAGATTTTGCTTTAGATATTCGAGAAGGCGATAGTTTTGCTGTTGTTTATGAAGAGTTATACGTAGAGGGCGAATATGTCGGCACCGGAGATATATTGGCTGCTGAGTTTATTAATCAGGGTGAAACCTTTGCTGCGGTCCGTCATACTGACGGTACCTATTATACCCCGGAAGGCAGAAGTATGCGCAAAGCCTTTTTACGTGCGCCGGTAAACTTTAAATATATTAGCTCAAGTTTTAATCCAAGACGTTTGCACCCGGTTACCGGTCGTGTCGCACCGCACCGTGGGATAGACTATGCAGCCAGAACTGGCACCCCGGTTGTCTCTGCCGGTGACGGCAAAGTGATTAAATCCGGTTATAGCAGCTTAAACGGTAATTATGTATTTATTGAACATGGCAATACCTATGTTACTAAATATCTGCATTTACATAAACGCTATGTGAAAACTGGACAAAGAGTTAAACAAAATCAAAAAATTGGCTCTGTTGGCGCAACAGGCCGTGTTACTGGTCCTCATTTACATTATGAGTTTTTAGTGAACGGTGTACACAGAAATCCAAAAACGGTTAAGTTACCAAAAGCCTTGCCAATTGATCCGGCCGAAAAAGAGGCATTTAGCGTCATCGCGAACCAAATGGTTGCTATGATAGAAACGAATAAAAATGTACTGTTAGCGGCAAAATAAATTAAATATAGATTAGAGTGAATGCAGGCATATTTTATTGGTTTAATGTCTGGCACCAGTGCCGATGGCATTGATGCCAGCTTAATTAAAATTGATGATGGCCAACTTAAATCCGTTGGCCATTTTTATTTACCGTTCGATTTCGAGTTTAAGCAAAAGCTGCTTAATCTTTACCAGCCCGGCTATAACGAAATTGAAATCTCAGGACCATTAGCGGTCGAGCTGGCCGTGCGCTATGCTAACGCCGTCAATCATTTATTAATTCACACCCATTTGTCCTCAGCGGATATTTCAGCAATCGGTTGTCATGGCCAAACTATCCGGCACAGGCCTGATGGTCAAAATCCATTTACCATGCAAATTTGCGATTATGCAAAGCTTGCCGAGTTAACTCGTATTGATGTTATCGGAGATTTTCGCTCAGCTGATATTGCTGCAGGTGGGCAGGGCGCACCTTTGGTACCTGCTTTTCATCAAACTATTTTTCCGGCTAACGAGCGGGATCAAGTGGTGGTTAATATCGGTGGAATAGCCAATATGACGCTTATTCGCTCTGACTCAAGTATTATTGGGTTTGATACAGGCCCGGGTAATGGCCTGATGGATGAGTGGTGTCAATTACATTCTAACCAAGCGTATGATGAAAACGGACACTGGGCTGCTGGCGGTCAGGTGATACCTTCATTATTAACTGAGTTACTTGAGCAGCCCTATTTTTATCAGCAAGGCCCCAAAAGCAGTGGCCGAGAAGTATTCAATCTGTCCTGGTTAGAAGCCTATTTAAAACCTGAGTATACTGCCAGGGATGTTCAGGCAAGTTTATTAAAATTAACCTGTGAATCCATCAAACAAAGCATTGTTAAACATAGTGCGTCTGCCGATGTTTGGATTTGTGGTGGGGGAGCACATAACCAAGCTTTGATGGAGACACTTGCTGCTATATTAGGTGAGCCTTATTCACTTAACTCAACACAAGCAATCAATATTGATCCCGATTGGATAGAGTCTGATTGTTTTGCCTGGCTCGCGTATTGTTTTATGAATCGGATACCGGCTAATATTCCGGCTGTAACAGGGGCAAGTCGACAAAAAGTATTGGGATGTTTGTATCCTTATTAACAGTTACCTCGAATGCTGTTTTTTTTGAAGTGCCGCTAGGCTACTTTTTTAGTTTGAGGCTTATGCTTCGCTTTATTCGGCGGCTTACGCTCATACTTCGCTAAACCGCCCTACATTCTTTGAAAAATCTAAAATTAGAGTTGAAAGCGCTACGCTTTAGAAACTAGAACGCTGCGCTTTAGATTTTAGAATAGAGAGTGTTTAGATAAGCCAAAATCTACAACCTATTATTTTGCGGTTACTTACCGTCACTTCGCACTATGAAGCATGAGCATGATGCGGAATCCATTTTTTATATTTGCCTGCTGCTAGATTCCCGACGTCTCGGG
>CAJXMO010000025.1 GCA_913056495.1 uncultured Alteromonadaceae bacterium
TACCTTCAGCAATTTGCCTTGTCTCATGCATTTTTTTCTCCGGCTGAAATCAAGCATATTGAGGCAGCACGGGTATATAATTAACGATAATAAAACTGACTGAGGAATCTTCACGTGTTAAAAAAAGTATTCAGGACCTGTCATAATAAGCAAGTTCTAGTTTTAGCGAGTGCTTTGTCTGTTGCTGGGTGCCAGCAACAAGCAGTTACTTCGGCGCAAACTCATCAAGCAAACAGCAATTTACCTGAATGGGAAAATCCGGCTGTATTTAATGTGGGCACTTTACCGGACCGTGCATTTTTTGCTTCTTACCCAAGTAAAACAGAGGCTTTG
This sequence comes from uncultured Alteromonadaceae bacterium, assembly GCA_913056495.1. GTDB lineage: Bacteria > Pseudomonadota > Gammaproteobacteria > Enterobacterales > Alteromonadaceae > Catenovulum. The sequence goes on from CAJXMO010000025.1 coordinate 334, forward strand.
GCAGGAGACGACAGAGCGTCCAGCCATTACCATTCACTCAGTGGACAATGGCATTTTAACTTTGTTGAAAAACCAGAGCTGCGCCCAACCGATTTCTATAAAACCGATTTTGATGTGTCTGAGTGGCCATTAATTGATGTACCTTCAAACTGGCAATTACAAGGTTATGATTATCCTATCTATGTAAACCATGGCTATGGTTTTCCAACGAATAAACCCTTAACACCCGACTATAACCCGGTTGGTTCTTACAAGCGTGATTTTAATGTTGCCGAAGAATGGGATGGTAAACGTATTATCGTTCATTTTGGTGCGGTACGTTCAGCCTATTATGTCTGGGTGAACGGACAGAAAGTGGGTTATGCAGAAGATGGCAAATTGCCTTCTGAATTTGATATTACGGATGTGGTTAAACCCGGTAAAAACTCAATTGCAATTGAAGTATTTCGCTGGAGCGACGGCAGTTATTTAGAAGATCAGGATATGTGGCGTATGGCAGGTGTTCAGCGTGATATCTTCCTGCAAATTGTGCCTGAAACTCAGTTATGGGATTTTCATGCTGATACGCGTTTAACCAATGATTTCAAAGACGGCCAGTTAGACCTGAATGTCAAGGTGGCTAATAGCAGCAAAAAGGCGGGTATTTCTACGGTTAAAGCAGAAGTATATGACGGTGATAAGCTGATTTGGAATGATGAAAAGCAAGTGTCTACTCAGGCTGGTGAAACCGGAGAAGTCAATCTTGCGAAATCTTTCAAAGATGTGACACCTTGGTCAGCTGAAGTCCCTAAACTGTACGATTTAGTTTTAACCTTAAGTCAGCCGGGCCAGGAAGATCAGGTAACGCATCAGGGCCTTGGTTTTAAAGACGTTAAAATTAAAGACGGTTTATTAATGGTTAACGGTCAGCCAATTATTATTAAAGGGGTTAACCGTCACGAGCATGATCCGGTTAAAGGTCAGGCAATTGATCGCACTAGCATGATCAAAGACATTGAGTTAATGAAGCAGTATAACGTGAATACAGTGCGTGCATCTCATTACCCTAACGACCCTTATTGGTATAAATTGTGTGATCAGTATGGTTTATATGTCATTGATGAAGCGAATATTGAATCCCACGGGTATGGTTTTGAAGAAGAGGGCTTAGGTAATGATCCTCAATTCAAAGAGGCTATCTTAGATCGTGTACGCGGTATGATTGAACGTGATAAAAACCATCCTTCAATCATTTCCTGGTCTTTAGGCAATGAAATTGGCCCGGGTCCAAATATTCGTGAAGCCTATTTATTAGCCAAAGAAATGGATGACAATCGCATTGTTCAGTATGAAACACGAGCGAACTGGTACAAAGAAAAAATGACTGATGTGGTTGGCTGGATGTATGCAAACCGCGAAGAAATTGAAAATAATTACCTTGGCAAATATCCGGATACCCCTTTTATTTGGGTTGAGTACGCGCACACCATGAGTAACAGTGGTGGTAACTTAAAAGAGTTATGGGATTTTGTGTACAAGCATCCGCAAGTACAGGGCGGCAGTGTATGGGACTGGGTTGATCAGGGCCTACAGCAAACGGATGAGAACGGTCGCATTTATTACGCTTACGGCGGTGATTTTGAACCGGCAGGCACCCGTAATGCCAATAACTATTTAGCCAATGGACTGGTTGGTTCTGATCGCGAACCTCATCCTTCCTTGCTAGAACTTAAAAAGCTTTATCAAAACGTATTTGTTGAAAAGTTAAGCGAAAATTCTTATCAATTCACTAACCGTAACTTCTTTAAAGATTTAAGCGACTTAGATGGTGAATGGATATTATTGGAAGATGGTAAAGTTGCACTTCAGCAAGCATTGCCAACAATGACAACAGCGCCTCAGCAAAAAGAAGTGCTGGTATTGGACGCGCTTAAAAACTTTGCGATGAAAGCCGGTAGCGAATATGCCGTTACCTTTAACTTTAAAACCCGTGAAGTCGAGGGCGTTATTCCTAAAGGTCATATTGTTGCAACCGAGCAATTTATATTGCAAACACCTGAGCGCAGCATTGCACTGGAAAAAGCAAATGGCTTAAAGCTTAAGCAAACTGATAACAGTGTAACTGTTAACTCGGGTAAAGTTTCAGTTGGTTTTAATACGCAAACCGGTCGTCTTGACAGCTACAATATCAATGGTACAGAAGTTGTTAAAAAAGGTTTATTCCCGAATTTCTGGCGCGCGTTAACTGACAAAGATATGGGTAACCGTTTAGGTGAACGAACGGCGCGTTTTTATAAACATGCTGATATCGAATCTAAAGTGACTCAGGTTAAAGTTGAGCAGGAAAACGGTAAAGCTGTGGTTCGTTTTGATTTGCATTTCCCAAGCATGAACAGCAATGGCTTTATTGAATATCAGGTGGGTAAAAATGGTGCTGTTGCGCTGGATTACCAAATGAAGTTTGCACCTCAATTGCCAGAACTTCCTCGTTTTGGTTTAAAAATGCAATTACCGGATGGTTTTGATGATGTGAGCTGGTATGGTCGTGGTCCTTGGGAAAATTATCAGGATCGTAAGTATGCCGCTCACTTAGGGATTTACGATGCAAAAGTTGCTGACCTGTATACGCCTTATATCCGTCCACAGGAAAATGGTGGCCGCACGGATACCCGCTGGTTAACTATCAGCAATGCAGAAGGCATCGGCTTTAAAGTATCAGGTGCACCTAAATTTGACTTTACTGCGCACCATAATACGGTTGAAGATTTTGACTATCCAAAAGCCGGTAAAAACCGTCATATTAACGACATTGTTGAAAGACCGCTGACTGAACTGACATTGGACTTACAACAGCGTGGTGTCGGTGGTGATAACACCTGGGGCGCTCAGCCGTACGATGAGTACAGAATGAAACCTTCAGAACAGCAGGACTATCGCCTTGAATTACTGATAGAGCCTTTAACGGGTCAATAAGTAGCACGGGTATAATCACTTCTCTCCCTACAAGCGGCGTTTATCAACTTAGATAAGCGTCGCTTTTTTTATTGATTTTTAACCTGTTTGAGTCGTCAAATAACAGCTTATATTGGCTTAATTGAATGGGGACTGTGAATGATGCCGGATAGCAACTCACGCCTTATTACTTAAACCAGACAATCTTTATATCAGAAATTCTCTTCCACCTGAGGCCTTAATATCAGTTCATGAATATGCGTATTTCCATCAGTATTCAGGTTATTTAATATTGCTGTTGCGACTGCTTTTGCCGTTAAATACTGTGGGCGCTGCGCCTCTCTGAATTCAGTATCTACGCCACCTGGATAAACCGACATAAAATGGATATTGTCGGCTCTTAACTCTTTTCGCATGACTTTAGTATAGCTGTCGAAGGCAGATTTTGATGCAGAATAGGCAGCAATACCGGGATTAGCATAAAGACACACAGTCGATAAAATATTAACGATTTTACCGGATTGTTGTGCTTTCATTTGAGGGACAACGGCCTGACAAAATGCAATGGGCGCATAACAGTTTATTTGCATCATCCAGTCGAGTGCTGAAATATCAATTTCATGACCTTGACCACGCGCATTATTGAGTCCGGCGCAGTTAATTAATAGGTCGATTGGCCCGTTTTTAAGTTTGGCTTGTTTGACAAACTCATTGATTTTTTGATGGTCGGTTACACAAAAAGTATCCTGATAAACCTGTGAACCATCCGGGAGCAGGTTGAGCGTTTTTGCCAGTTTATCTGGGTTTCGTCCGCATAAACTCAGTTTGTAACCTTTTTTAGCTGCTTGAATAGCGAGTGCTTGTCCGATACCAGATGAGGCGCCGGTAATTAATATATGTGATGTCATTTTGTTATATTTATCATTGTATAAAACAGAAAAGAGCGAATGAAATCATTCGCTCTGGCTGACTTTGACTTTATTTTCAACTTTACGCGAGTTGTATCAACCCGGCAAACTTGATTCTTTTAGCTTGATTCTATTAGAACAAAGCTCGAACGCCGAACGTAATTCTGCGGCCTGTGTCTTCTATTGCTAACAGTCTGTCATTATAACCCTGATATGAACGCTGTGTTTCATCCGTCAGATTGAGTACATTGACATAAGCGGTTAATTCGTCAGTCAGTTGATAGCTGGTGGTTAAATCAACCTGACCATAATCATTAACGCTTTCCGGCTGTCCCTGAGCGCCAAATGTGCGTAATAAAAAGGTGTCACGCCAGTTGTATGCAGCTCTTATCTGGAACTTTTCTGTTTCAAAAAATGCGACCAGGTTAGCAGAATCAGACAGGCCTTCAACGTTAAATACCTGAGTAGATAGACTAGGGTCAAACTTAACTGAGCTATCTACTTTTGTATAGTTAGCTGAGAAACCCGAACCATCCCAAGGTGCTGGTAAAAAGTCAAACGTATACTGGAATGAGGCTTCCAGACCATAAATATTGGCATTTTCTGCATTGGTTGGTTGCGTATTCTGGAAGGTTTTTCCCAAAATTTCAGTTGGCTGAGTCACCAGTGATACAAAGTTTTCAATTGATTTGTAATACACAGCGACACTTGCATAACTTGCATCATTTATAAAATAGTCCAACCCTAAATCAGCATTCCAGGCTAAATAAGGTTCTAGTTCCGGATTACCGCTCGAAACTGTGTAATCTGAAGGCGGACGAATATTCCAGCTCTGTGCGGTTGATAAGTTCGTTAAGGTCGGACGGGTTAGTGTTCTCGATGCGGCGGTGCGCAATACCAAATCATCTTCTAAATTCAGCCTGAAAGTCATCGACGGTAAAACATAGTCGTAATCTGTCGAAACGCTGACCGGCAGAACTTCAGAATAGACAGGCACAACCGCAGTTGCATCACCCGGAATGGTATTTAACTCTAACAGCTGTACAGAACTGCCTTTTGCGGTGACGTCGGTTGCAACATATCTTAAACCGGCAGATAAATCCCAGTACATATCGTTGAAATCACCTTCCCAGTTGCCCTGGATGTATGCAGCCCAGCTTTTTTCTTCCACCACACCAGAAGAGGCCGGTCGCAAGGCACCATTCCAGTTACCGCCGTTTGCAGCTATGGCTTGACGATAATTAGATTCTTCCGCAGCATCATTTTTTTGGGTGATTGCTGCGTCTGAAACATAATAGTCAATCAGGCTCTCTGGATTAAAGGTAAGCCATTCATTGGCGAGTTCGCTTTGGCCTAAAAAGTCATCCACACTGAAAGTTTGCGCCATAGAAGCCGGAACACTTGCAAAATATCCGCAGTAAAAACATAAAATACTGTCAGGGGTTTGATAGTTTTGATTTTGTTTTTCTCTGTCGGTTAACAGGACGCCGTATTTAACATTTTTAAGCGCACCATCAAAGAAACTGGTTACAGCATCCACGGAAAACTGACTGATTGAATCTTCGATTTTATTGCCACGTTTAAAGCCAAAGTGGGCCTTTAAATCTGAATTATCAGTGGTATCAATTACACCTGAAACTATCGGTGTTTCACTACCCTGACTATGATCCCAAACCGGGTTTAAGCCTGTATTTCGGGTTCCTAAAACAAAAAACGGGGTATCTTTACCATCACTGGTTGCTTTTGAGTGGCTCAGATCAAATTTAAGCTGAGTGGCATCATTTACAAACCATTGCAGATTACCGGCAATTTGCATGGTATCGGCAGATCTTGGATTTGAATCAACGACCCAGTCAGTTGCTAAACTGCCGGTGTCACTTCGTTTGAAGTAGGTCACTGTATCATTTTTGCTGACGCTTGCATCTATAATATCTGATTCGTCGGTAAAATACGCCAGCGTATTAATCGTGGACTCAATATCATATTTTGTATATAAAGCATCCAAATTTAGTTTTACATCGTCATTAATCTTCCAGTCAAGCGCAAGGGTGCCACCGATACGCTCACGTGAGCTGGTATCAACTTGTTGATTAAAAGAACGTGGCACGGCTACGCCCGTTAAATCAGCACTGCCGTCTTTATCAAAATCTAACGCTTTATTCACCAACCAGCCATCAGATGTATAGCGCTGAATTTGCGTATCCCGTTTGTCATAAATCAGACTTACTAAGGTACCGAAGGTTTGCTCATCATTGCTGTTGCTAAGTAACAAAGAAGCTGTCGGTGTCGTTTTTTCAGAACCACTGTCATATTTGCCACCCAGTTTACCGGCAACAACTAAACCGGCTCTGTCTGTTGGGCGAGCTGTGCGAATGACGACAGTTGACCCTATACCGCCTTCCTGAAAATCGGCTGCTGATGACTTATATACGTCAGCGCCTGAAATTAATTCAGACGGCAAAATATCAAAACTGAACTCTCTGCCTGCATTATCCGTCGCCAACAAACGACCATTGAGTAATACAGTGTTAAATTCCGGACCTAAACCCCGAACGGTAATTGAGCGCCCTTCGCCACCGCTTCTGTCGATTGAAACACCACTCACCCTTTGCAATGATTCCGCCACGTTTTGATCCGGAAACTGGCCGAGATTTTCTGCCGCTATAGAGTCTACTACCCCCATAGTTTCACGTTTTGTGTAAAGCGCTCGCGTTAAACTACCACGTGTACCTGTCACTCGTATCGTTTCAACCTCGTTTGCCTGATTCTCATTCACATTTTCGGCAGCGATAGACTGAGTTGCAACAGCGCTCAGCACGCTGACTGCTAATAATGATCTCTTAAACATAATAAGTTTCTCTAAATTTAAGTTTATAGAGAGGTAATACGTTTACCCCGTGTGTGTCAAAAATTCCAGTATTCTGTTAAACCCCCGCTTAAAAAATATCTGGAATGGCAATTAACGTAGTGCTTAACCGTTAATTTATTCGGAACCCGCTTAGTCAGTTGCGATCTATACCGACTTATACCGGGTTCCGGGATTAAACCCTGACTTTGTTATTCATTAACGCAGTCAGGTTTTAAAATTTGCAATCAGAGGAGGAAATTCTGGCTAAATTCCTCCTGAATTGGTTTACATTGGTGTGAGGCGAGCTGTGTAGCCGCCTGAATGTGCCAGTTTCATGGTTAATTTGTCTTTACTGGTCACTACTTTTTCAATTCGTTTGTAGTCTTCGGCCCAGCGAAGTGCATTGATACCGTCCTGGAAAATAACCATTTTAAATTTTTGACCTGTTGGCAGGAATGATAAGTCGAGTTCAAGTTCACGACTGTTCTCATCATTTAAGGTTCCTACATACCAGTTATTACCGTGTTTTCTGGCTACTGAAATATAATCGCCAATTTTACCGTGAAGCACTTTGGTCTCGTCCCAAACAGTGGGGACTTTAGCCATAAAGGTTGCGCACTCTTGCTGATTTTCATAATTAACCGGTGAATCAGCCATCATTTGTAATGGGCTTTCAAACACAGTTAACATTGCCATTTGGTGAACACGTGTAGTCTGGCTCATAGGGCGGTTAAAGCGGACGGTAAAATCCTGATGATCGCTTGCTTTACCACCATAAGTAATTAATTCATATGGTTTTTTACCTTGAGCATTAGACATAGCGCCCGGTGTATAGTCCATCGGTCCAGCAACCATACGGATAAAAGGCAAGGTTGTATTGTGTTCAGGTGTACTGTCATAACTCCACTTATTCCACTCGAGGCCTTTTACACCTTCCCGTGAAATAACATTTGGATAGGTACGGCGTAAACCTGCCGGCTTATACGAACCATGGTAATCAACCAGCAATTTACGCTTTGCTGCTTCTTTTGCTATTTTCCAATAGAAATTAACCATTTGTTGATCGTCTCGCTGGAAAAAGTCAGGTTTAATACCCACAGCACCAAGCTCTGCGAATCTGTCCATGGCTTCATCAAACTGATCTCGTAAGGTTAACCAGGATGCCCATAAAATGATGTCGACATTTTTCTTTTTAGCGTAAGCTATGATTTCCGGTACATCCATATCCGGTACTGTGCCCAATAGATCACCCAGTGGATACCAGCCTTCATCTAAAATAACGTATTCAAGACCGTTTTTAGATGCAAAATCAATATAATATTTGTACGTTTGAGTATTAACGCCTGCTTTAAAATCAACGCCGTGTAGATTATTTGCGTTGTACCAATCCCATGCCACTTTACCCGGTTTGATCCAGCTGGTATCACCAATGCGGTTAGGGGATGCCAGCTGATAGGTTAGCTGGTTAGTGATAAGTTCTGCGTCATTGTCTGCAATCGCCAGTACACGCCATGGAAATGCTCTGGTGCCATCGGTTTTGGCAATATAGTGCGCTCGCTCGGTTATAGGCTCGTTTCTGTCTACATCCGGTAATAAAGGCTCTTTTTTAGTCGGGTACTTAGGGAATGTTGCGGTTAAGCCATTTTTACCATTTCCGAGTAACCAGAGACCGGCATAGTCTTCCAGACCTGTCTCTGTAATGAGTATTTTAACGCCATTGTTATCGACCAGCGCGGGCGTGCTTGCCAGATTATTTTGGTCAATATTTGAAATCGCTTGATGGATATAAGTTCGCTCGTTGTGTGAATAAAAACCTTCTTCTTCCGGGTAATAAACACTGGCGTCTTTATCAAAGTTAAATTCTGCAATTTCACCTTTTACTGTAATGGAATCGTTTAACCTTGTATTAAATCGATAAGCGACACCATTATTAAAGGCTCTAAATTCAACAACATACTCATTATCGAAAGTTAATGCCAGTTGGTTATATTGGTTTTCAATAGTAGCCGACTTAACTTTAACTTCAGGGTAGAGGGTTTCAGAGATTTGAATTCTTTCGATGTTGGTAATATTGGGATCATTTGCCAGGCTTTTGTGGCCGTCCAGTACCAAATCTATTTTTGAATTGTTTAATACCGGCTGTCCGTCGAGTGTGACTTTATATTGAACATAGTCACCCGATGTTACTTCAACTTGAATTGAACCGTCCGGTGACGATAGTTGAAGCTTCTCGGCAGCCTGAGTTGCAAGCGGTGTCAGTAAAAATACTGCAGCTATTTTGGAGGCTTTGCAAAGTAAGTTTTGCTTATAAATAGCCATATGTTGTCCTCTTTTATGTAAGAATAAATATTAAGTTAACATAAAAGTAACACATTTTCTTAAATGATCAAGTTAAAAGTATAACGTTTTACCTAAAAAATTAATTTTTTTTATAAAATTTTATAAAATGCAATAAAAACAGTTATTTAAATATTTGTCATAAAAATACTATATAAAATTTAAAACTTAATTATCTCGGGTTAAGTTTATAAGGGCGATTTTGTCTTAATTTAAGTTAAACGTTTAAGTTTGTGATTAAGTGTTTAGTTTGAAAAATTAAAAAAAACCTATTGACCTTAAGTTAGCTTGAGGTTTTAGACTGCTCGCATACATAAACTTAATCAATTTGTAATAGATGAGTATCTAACCAGAGGAAAAATGAATGACAGAAACAACACGAATCGCATTGGTGACAGGTGCAACAGATGGTATTGGTAAAGAAACGGCAACTCAGTTAACAAGAGAAGGCTGTCTTGTCATTATTGGTGCGAGAAACCTTGAAAAAGGCGCCAAAGTGCGTCAGGAATTAGCCGATAAAGGCATAGATGTCGATATTGTTGAGCTGGACATTTGTAATACCGGGATCACAAGAAAAGCGGCCAATGAAATTGAACGTGTTTACGGACGTTTAGATATTTTGGTTAACAATGCTGGCATTGCCTTAGACAAAGGTCCATTGAGCGAAATCGCACTTTCAGATCTCACTACAACATTTGAAACCAATGTATTCGGTACATTCAGAGCAATACAAACTTTCTTGCCGTTATTAAAAAAGTCAGACAACGCTTGTATTGTTAATGTATCCAGCAGTTTGGGTTCACTCACGGATATGACGGATGAAAACAGCCAATATTATGATGTGCTTATACCAGCCTATGCGTCTTCAAAGGCAGCATTAAATGTATTAACGATTCATTTAGCCCGTGAATTAAAGCCGCTTGGCATTAAAATCAATGCAGTTGAGCCCGGTTTAACGGCTACTCGCGCTGTCGCTTTGCCAAATGCTCAACCGGTTGAGGTAGGGGCTCAGTCGTCTGTTCAATATGCGCTATTAGACAAAGATGGCCCTACGGGTGGTTTCTTCGACCGTTTTGGTCCATTTAGATGGTAGTTTATACTGGTTTTTGTGTGAGTGTTAAAAAACGCGTCCTATGACGCGTTTTTTCTTGTAGGCCTTAGATTATTTATTTGATTGAGGTGTTGAAAAAAATGTTAGCTAAAGAACTGAGTATTGGTGAGATTTCAAAGCGCAGTGGGCTGGCTGTATCTGCGATTCACTTTTATGAATCTAAGGGGCTGATTACCAGTCGGCGAAATTCTGGAAATCAAAGAAGGTATACCGCAGGTGTATTGCGTTATTTGGCCATTGTTAAAGTGGCGCAGCGGGTTGGCATATCATTGGATGAAGTGAAAGAGACATTAGGTTGTTATACTTATGGTTTAAAACTGTCGGCGAATGAATGGGAAATAGCGGCAAAAAAATGGCGAGTTGTGTTAGATAAAAGAATCGAAACACTCAGAAGACTGCGTGATGAGTTGGATTCCTGTATTGGTTGTGGGTGCATGTCACTTGAAGACTGTCCGTTAAGAAACCCAGAAGATACGCTGAGCAAAAAGGGCAGTGGCGCGATTATACTTGAGCGTAAATTCTAGAGTAGCTAAAACGGGTTTTTATGGTGATATTGACTGGATCCTGAGTCGGGCTTTATGATCGGATACTATAAATCATCTTGTTATTAAATTTTCCGGAGTAATAATGACGTTAGCAGATCAAGTTATGCCTAAATTAGGTATGGGTACTTTTAGATTAGAGGGTGAAACCGCATATCAGTCTGTCAAAATGGCTTTAGAGGTGGGTTTTCGCCATCTAGATACAGCACAAATTTATGGCAATGAAGCTGAAGTTGGACGGGCAATTGCCGATAGTGGGATTGACCGTTCTGAATTATTTATTACCACTAAAGTCTGGAATGCACAGCTGAATCAAAAAGAATTTATTGATAGTGTTCACACCAGCTTAAAAAAGCTTCAACTTGATTATGTTGACTTGCTATTAATTCATTGGCCATCACCGGAAAATGGTGAACCTATGCATGAATATTTAACCGAGTTAAAAAAAGCTAAAGAATCAGGGCTGACTCGGTATATCGGTTTATCTAACTTTACCATAGCTAACTTAACTGAAGCCATGCAAACGTTGTCAGCTGAAGACATATTTACCAACCAGGTTGAGGTACACCCTTATCTGACGAATGAGAAATTGCGAGCATTTTGTCAGGCTCAAAATATTCATATTACGGCTTATATGCCATTTGCTGTTGGTAAAGTATTAAAAGATGCAAAGATTATTGAACTAGCTGAGAAATATCAGGTGACGCCAGCTGAAGTGGTGATAGCTTGGGAACTGGCTCATGGCATGGCGACGATTCCGTCATCGACTAAACGGGCCAATTTGCAAGCAAACTTTAAAGCCAGTGAGTTAGCATTGTCTACAGAAGACATCGAACGTATTGACGATTTAAATTGTGGCGACCGTCAGGCTGTACCTGATTTTGCGCCGCAGTGGGATGAATAAAATCATGGGATTAATGACGGGCCATTAACCGCCGGTCCCAGTCACCCTGATGGTGGGCGGCGCAAGCTTGCTCGCTGTCAAACTGTATTTGGCGTGCAGGTCGCGCCAATTTAATATTTATCTGTTTTAAATAAGCTTCTACCCAGTTAATCAGCTTTTGCTTATTCTCTTCCAGGTTGTTGATGTCTTCTTCGGTTTGAAAAACGCACACAACCTGCATACTGGCATTAATATTTTGATAGTCAACTAAATGCGTCAGCCAGCAAAAGCCGTCCAATTCTGCCAAAGCCAGGTGACAAACTTGTGTTAGCTGCTTAACGATTTGTTTTTCGGTTTGTTTAATTTGTTTTTTAGTCAATTGGGGCATATTGTTTCTTATTGATTTATAAAGATTTCTTTAATCTGTTGGCGGATCCATTGGCGTAGTGGATCATTTTGTGTACGCGGATGCCAGACTTGCTCCATTTTTATCACCGGCAACTCAATAGGCGGTTTCTGGCACGCCAGATCCTGATATAAGCCTGTTGCATGTTTTGCTATGGGTGTTAAGCAAGTTAACATTAAATTTGAGTTGCGGATCACGTGAGGCAAAACTAAAAAGCTGGATGCACCGGCAACCACGTCTCGTTTCCTGTTCATTTTAGCTAATGTTTGATCAACAATTCCATTCAAATCCCCGGTTAAACTGGTAACCACATGCTGACTGTTAATATAAGTTTCAAGATCCAGTGGTGCCTGGCACATAGGGTTATGCCTATGATACAGCACATGAAACTGATATTCAGTTAAAGCTTGTCGGTAATAATGATTGGGTAAATCCTGATAGAAACCGGCTATTGCAATGTCACACTGGCCTTGTTCAAAAGCGGTTAAAGGCAAAGCACCAAGCGTATTATGAGTGATTATTTTAACATAGGGCGCAGCCTGCTGAACTCTTTCTATCAATTCAGGGAGTACTAAAAGCTCAATAAAATCAGTTGTATAAATGTGTATTTTATCTGTTTTGGTGGCCAGCTCCTGATCTTCGGTCTGCCGATAAAACTGCATGATAGAATTGGTTAATATACAAACTTCTTTTGCCATTTGTTCTGCTTTGGGCGTCGGAGACAAACCTCGTCCAGATCTAACAAATAGTTGGTCGTTAAATTCATCTCTCAGCTTATTTAATTTATGACTTAATGCTGGCTGGCTCAGATTAAGTCGGGCAGATGCTTTGGTTAAACTGCGCTCTTCATACAGGACGTTAAATAAAAAAATCAGATTAACGTCTTTATTACTGATATTCATTTTTTCGAATTCTTAAATAAATAATATTCATTTTAATAAAGATGAAGCTGACCATATATTAAAAATCAACGTATTTAAAGGAGTCTTTGAAATGAAAAAATTGATTCAACTGAGTTTAATCTTTATTGGTTTATTGAGTGGTTCAGCCGTTGCTGCTGAAAAAGTCTTGATTGTGGTGACCAGCCATGCACAAATGGGCGAAACAGACGAGCAAACCGGGTTTTGGTTAACTGAATTAACCCATCCGTATTATGAGTTAACCGAAGCGGGTATCGAGGTCGATATTGCCAGCATTAAAGGCGGGCCGGCACCCATTGATCCGCGCAGTATTAATGTTGAAGAAAAAGATACTCAGGTATTTTTAAATGACACAGCGTTAATGGCTAAGGTTTATACCACTTTACCCTTGGCAAAATTGAACGCAAATGACTATGACGCAATTTTATTCAGTGGTGGTCATGGCACTATGTGGGACTTTACTGAAAACCAGCATATTTCATCAATGTCACAAACCATTTATCAAAATGGCGGCATAGTGTCTGCCTTATGTCATGGTCCTGCAGCCTTATTGAACATTAAAAGCAAAGACGGCCAGTATTTAATTTCTGGCGTAAAAGTGACCGGTTTTACGAATCAGGAAGAAGCTATGGTTAAGCTTGATGGCATTGTTCCTTATTTGCTGGAAAGTGAATTAAAAAAACGGGGTACAAAATTTGAGTCCGGACCGGCATGGCAACCTAAAGTCGTCGTGGATAAACGCATTGTCACTGGTCAGAACCCTCAGTCTGCCCAGTTATTAGGTGAAACCCTGGTTAAATTAATTAAATAACGATTGGAGTGAAACAATCAGATGAGCGCATTATTTACCCCATTTAAATTAAAAGATATCACCCTGCGTAACCGAGTCGCTGTGCCACCTATGTGCCAGTACAGTGCGGTTGATGGTTTTGCCAATGAGTGGCATCAGGCGCATTATGCAAATCTTGCACGCGGTGGAGCCGGGTTAGTGATTGTTGAGGCAACTGGGGTATCGCCGGAAGGCCGTATTTCTCCAGCCTGCCTTGGATTATGGCAAGATGAGCAAATAGATGGTTTAGCCCGAATTGCCAAAAATATTAAAGCGGCGGGCGCCGTACCTGGAATCCAGCTAGCCCATGCTGGTCGTAAAGCCAGTGCGAATAAACCCTGGCAGGGCGATGACCACATTGCGCAAAATCATCCTGACGCCTGGCAGCCGATCGGGCCGTCAGATATTGCATTCGGCGCTCATTTGTCGCGTCAACCTGAGCAGATGACAATTGAAGATATAGCGCGTGTCCAATCTGATTTTGTTGCCGCGGCAAAACGCGCGCTTGAAGCCGGTTTTGAATGGCTTGAGCTACATTTTGCACATGGCTACTTGGCATCCAGCTTTTTTTCGACGCACAGTAATAAGAGAAACGATGCATACGGTGGCGATTTTTCAGGTCGCAGCCGGTTTCTATTAGAGACTTTAAGTGCGGTAAGATCGGTATGGCCTGATCATCTACCATTGACGATTCGTTTTGGTGTACTGGAATTTGACGGAGCAGATGAAAAAAGCTTAATTGAATCAGTTGAATTGTGCCGTTTATTTAAAGAGCAGGGCGCAGATTTGATGAGTGTGAGTATAGGATTTAATACGCCCGAGGCGAACATTCCATGGGGACCTGCATTTTTAGCGCCGGTCGCACAGCGCATTCGCGAACAGTCAAAAATGCCGGTTGCAACGGCTTGGGGTGTAGACAGCCCAGAGTTGGCGAACAAAACAATTGAAGCTGAACAGCTGGATTTAGTCATGGTGGGCAGAGCGCATTTAGCAAATCCAAACTGGAGCTATCATGCTGCAAAAGCGCTCGGTGTTGATAAAGCTGCCTGGGTTTTGCAAGCGCCTTATGCCCATTGGCTGGACAGATATCAGCCTGCCGGTTAAGGCTGATATCTGGCCTTAAATTCGCTGGGTGTCATATTAAACCAGCGCTTAAATGCTCGTCTGAAATTCGCAATATCATTAAAACCAAGCTGACTGGCAAGTTGTTCATTGGTGCTATTATTATGGTTTAGCAGGCGAATGGTATTTTGTTTAAAGCACAGATCCTGTATTTCAAGATAGCGTAAATGATGTTGCTTTAATTTTCGTTTAAAAGTCGCTGTGCTTAATCCCATGTGTTGAGCGCAGCTTTCCTGATTCATTGATTGGTTTTTAAGCTGTAACTCGGTTACGGCCTGAATGAATGTGGGTTTAATCCGGTTTAATCGTCTGTCCTGTTTAAGTTCATGGATTGCCTGTGCTCGACTGAGCGGACTATAGTTTCGAAACCTGATATTTAAATCTTCGAGTTTAATACTGAGCTGGTCTGTCGGGTGCTCAAATGCCACTCGAAATCCGAGGTTTTCTTCATATTCCTGAATATGCCTGGGCCGTTTTTGCTTAAACTGATACCGCATTTGAATACGCTTTTCAGCCAGATATTTGATGCCACTGTGAAGTGCTGTTAAGAGAACTTCCAGTAAAAACGGATAATGTTCACCACACCCCATGATATCACTGAATTGTATATGCAGATAACCATCTTGCTTGTAGGCTGAAAAGCGAATGAAGGGATTATACCTTGCTTGATAAGTACCTAAAATCTGTAAATAATCGCTAATATTTTTAGCATGATTTAAGGCCTGACTGAGGGGGCCAAGTTGAGACGGAATCAGTCGCTGACCTAATAAAAAGCTCGCATCGTGACCGGGTATTAAATATTGGCTACGCTCAATTAATTTTAAAACCTGTGCCGGACTGAATAGAGCATCAGGTTTGTTTAAATCTTCAAAAAAAATTCCAGTTCCGCGAACCAGTTTTTGTGGATTCACTCCACGGGAAATAGCCAGATCTATGATACTGGCCGGCAAATGCTGACTCGATAAAAATTTGTCGCTTATCTCTACAAAGTTTTTCAATTTCAGATAACCACTTGAGCAGAGCGATATTGCTCCAAGTTCTGATTGACTTTTTGAATGGCTAATTCTGCACAGCTTCTATCTTCAATTACAGCCAAGCCATAACTTACCTTGTTAAAAACCGCTTTTTGGCTCTGATTCGGTTTAAAGGCTAAATGGGCTATGGCTTTAGATATTTGTGCCATGATGAGTTCGCTTTCGATTAACTGAGTATTTGGAAACAGAATAATAAATCTGTCACCGGCATAGCGGCAGGCTAAATCTGATTGGCGTAAATTCATCACAATAATCTCTGAAATTTCGCGTAATAAGCGGTCACCGTCCTGATGCGAATATTCATGATTAAAATTGGCAAAGTTATTAATATCTATCATGCCAAGCGTATATTGAATATTGTCCTGTTTGAGCAGCTCAAGCTGGCTTCGCATATAATCAGCAGTGTAGAGTTGGGTGACAAAATCAATTTGCGTATGTTCGCGGTAAAAGGCTTCGCGCCGATTTAGTTGTGCGTGTATTTTAAATTGTTCCTGATGCCATTGATAAAGTGCCCAAGTCATTAGAAACATACCAAAAAAAGCAGGCAGAGATTCAACCCAATAAAGCCAGAATTTGTGATCCGGGTAACGGATAAATTCGTCTAATACATCCAAAAGCGCTGTAATTAGAATACAGGTCAATCCTATCGTTAATAAGCTGGTCACACGACCCGGCGGCCGACTGGCCAAAATAAAAAATATCCAGATTAACGTCATAGTAGCAGTGCCACCTTCTCCCAGTACATCCAGCCAGTCAGTTGATGCCAGATGTTTGACTTCACCGTTTGTGAGGACTAATAAAATCACAGCAACAGCACAAAACAGCGTAAATGAGATGAGTGTGATGTGGCGTTTTAATAATGAAAATTGCATTGACCCGGTTCCGAATTAAAATCGACGGCCATGCTACCAAGCCGGAAAAATTTAGAAAGGGTCAGTTTGGCTCAGGCGAAAATCTTCTTTTGCCAAGAAAAAATAGAAACAACATAAGTTTCTGAAAATATTAATTAATATTTTTTTTGATTTAAAATTAAGAATGCGTTTGTCATAAAAAATTCATTTAAAGATAGGTAAGTAATTGGCTATTTGGGCACTCATTCTCCGACTTTTTTTAAAGTGTGCTAAAAGTGAGCTCAGTTGAGTGACAGAAATTAAAGTAACTGTGGCAAATGATGCACAAAATAATCAGCTTGCTATGAATCGGGTTAATTAATCTATAAAATTCAATTTTATTTTTAAATTGATAAAAATATGCAGTTAACTCAGCGTAAGTTGTATCGTTTCTGGCAACAGTTGCGAGGCGTAAAACAAACGGTTTCTCTAACCGACCATGCATTGGCTGTGCAGTTTAATCAGGATACGGGTTACATAGGCATTCATCAGATTCGTCAGCTTGACGTGAAAAAAGGCTGGTGGTTTGCACAACTTCAGATCATAAATGAGAAGAATGAAACGCTTATTTTAAAAGGTTATCTGGCCAGAGAGCTTGAAACCTTCAAAATGGCTCTGATTAATAAACTTGTTGAACGCTATTCGGATGAACGAATTTGGCAGCGCTTTTTAGACTGTATTGTCAAAATTGAATACAAACAGACTTTTTTTTCCAGCTATGAGTGGCAGCCCTGGGTTGATCTTAATGCTTTGGCTGTTCAGTTTTCCAAGCTTGGAATTGAACCAGAAGATATTAATTTGCCTCTTGCCAGCTTGGTATTCAGGCGAGCTGCACTGCTCAAAATACAAGGCAGCTCGCAAGCTCATCGCGAGCAAGTTAATCAGCAGGCGGTTGCTGTGCTGTTAAAACAACATAGTGGTTTTTTTGATTCAGTTGAAAAAATGCCGCTAACCGACAAACAAAGGCTTGCCTGTGTAACGAATGACGATCATAACTTAATTATTGCTGGCGCGGGTTCAGGTAAAACCGCCACATTGGTCGGTAAAGCTGGATATTTGATTGCTTCTCACCTGGCCAGCCCGAGCCAAATTTTACTGCTCGCGTTTGGTCAAAAAGCGGCAAAAGAGATGAATGAACGAATTGAACAGCGTTTACCTAATCTCAATAAACAGCCTAAAGCCAGTACCTTTCATGCTCTTGGCTTCGAAATTGTATCAAACTGTGCAGCTAATAATCCCAACATGCAAAGGTTGGTTTTGTCTGAATTTTCAACCGATTCGGCCAAGTTAAACGAGTTTATACAAACGGTTTTAATCGAAAAATCGCTAGCCAATCAAACTTTGTTTGCAATCCTTCTAGATTATCTCAAGCTTAATAACCATGCTCAGTTTCAACCCAGCGAATTAGTGGTCAATCGATCATTTTTATCTTTAGTCAGATTGATAACCCGTTACATAGGTTTATTTAAAGAATCCGGAAAATCTTTAGAAGATATTCAAAATATTGAAAAGTCAGAGCCTGAGAAGCAATTTTATAAGTTGTTTAAACCGGTTTATTTAGCTTATCAGCAGGCATTATCTGATGAAGGTGCATTAGATTTTTCAGATATGATCGCCAAAGCCTGTAGCCATCTAAATAAAGGAGAATACGAGTCTCCCTATCGCTATATTTTGGTTGATGAATACCAGGATATTTCACCGGCCCGTGCTGCATTGGTATCTGCGTTGTTAAAAAGCCAGCCTAATGTCAGGTTATTCGCAGTGGGGGATGACTGGCAAGCAATTTACCGGTTTAACGGTGCAGACTTGAGTTTATTTACTGAATTTGAGCAGTATTTTTCACCGGCATCCCGTATACAGCTGGATAAAACTTTCCGGTTTAATCAAAAAATTCATCTGCCAAGCAGCGAATTTGTGTGTGCAAATTTAAATCAGATCAGAAAAACAATAACGACTCACACACGGGTAGAACAGGACTGTATTCATTTTATTGAGGTGGACGGAGAGGCTTCGCAACAGACTCAACAAAATGGCTATATGAACGCCATAATGACTCAGCTAAACCAGTTAAACCTGCAGGCTAAAAACCTTAATCAGCCTATACGGATTTTGCTGATTGGACGCCAGTCTCTAAACAAAATGCCGATGTTAAAAGCGCTCAATTTAGCTCAGTTTAATTTTGAACAGCTGCAAGTTCAGTATGTTACCGCACATGCCAGTAAAGGGCTTGAAGCAGATATTGTTTTTATTATTGGGATGGAAAAGGGACTGTTTCCGTCTGAGCAGACAGAAGCATCGGTATTGAACCATGTCTTGGCTCAACCTGAAGGTTTTTTATATGCCGAGGAAAGGCGCTTATTTCATGTTGCCCTGACCCGAGCGAAACATCAGGTTTATTTGTTTTATTCGAAAAATAATGCAAGTCCGTTTATTCCTGAGCTCGCTAGCCTGGTTGAAAAAACGAAACCTAATAGACAAAAAGACAATTAATTTGTCTGAAAATTTATTCAATTTGTAATTTATTAACTTAATTTCAACTTTTAACCATTGCATTTGCTGGCTAACTTTTATAGATTCTTAACCCTAACAAATCATGAGGAAAATAATATGAACAAATCGGAGCTCGTAAAGCAAATTGCTGATTCAGCAGATATCTCGCAAAACGAAGCAAACAAAGCACTTAAATCATTAATTGAAACTATTACAGGTGAATTATCTGAAGGCGGTCGTATCGACTTGGTTGGATTTGGTTCATTTAGTTTAAAACATAGAAATGCGCGTACGGGTCGTAATCCTTCAACGGGCGAAACGATTCAAATTGCAGCTGCGAATGTACCTTCTTTCAAAGCAGGTAAAGCACTTAAAGATGCTTGTAATGGCTAAAATTTTTTTGTCGATCTGGTTTGTAAGTTTAAGCCGTTAATCGCGTTTTAAATTTACAAGCCGGGTTAAAGTCGTCTGATAAGTATCCTTCCTTTCATAGTGAAAACCCATTAATCCCCCAGTTTGGTATTTTAATCTGTTTTAATTTTAATCAATTGGCAATCTTAGGCTGATGTTTTTTGAAGATATTTGTTTTTTCTTTGTTATAAATGGTAGAAGAATTGTATCTGCTGGATTAAAATGACCAGATGCATTTTTATAAAGCAGACCGTAAAAAGCGGCTTTACCGACAATACATCTTGCTTTGACAACTTATTCGTATAATGATTTCAATCTAGGGAGATTCATGAGCTCACTATTAGCTTTAGGTGAAGGCATGGTCGAGTTAAAACTTAACTCTGAACAGCAACTGATCCATAAATACGCTGGCGATACTTTAAATACGGCCATTTATGCAAAACGTTGGTTACCTGAAGTTGAGGTTTTTTATTATTCAGCAGTGGGTGAAGATATGTTCAGTATGCAAATGCTGGACTATTTGAAAAGTGAACAACTCAATACGCAAACTATCCTATCGAGCAAAGAAGCCAATATTGGTATTTATGCGATTCAGACAGATGACACAGGCGAACGTTCGTTTACCTACTGGCGTAACGCTTCAGCTGCGACCCAAATGATAAAACTGTTACAGGCAGCCGGTGGAGTCGATACCTTACCTGATGTAGATTGTATTTTCTTTAGTGGCATTTCACTGGCAATTTTATCCGAAGAAGACAAAGCTAACTTGTTGTCTTTACTAAAAAACAAGCGTGAAAAAGGGTGTAAAATTGCGTTTGATCCCAACTACAGACCGAGAATGTGGAAAAATGAAGACCACGCGAAAGAATGGATAGTTAAAGCCTATCAAGCAAGCGATATTGTATTGCCTGGCTTGGATGAACATCAGGATTTATTTGGCCATCAGACGGTTGAAGATGTAAAAAACTTTATGTTGGAGCAGGGCGTAAGCGAGTTTGTTATCAAAGCGGGTAAAGACGGGGTTTATGGATTCGATGGTGATAATACTTGCCATGTGGAATTTAACCCAGCGCCAAAACAAATTGATTCGACCGCTGCCGGTGATTCATTTGCCGGCACTTACATGGCCTCAAGAGTGGCTAAACAGACTCAACTTGATTCAATTAAAAACGCAGATTCGGTTGCGCGTGAGGTTGTTCAACACCCGGGCGCGATTATGGATATGGAAATTTATCAAAATACATTTAAAGCTTAATTGTCCGATTTGAAATGAGCTTGCTTATACTTGATAGTATTTTATGAATATAGGTGCTTGTTAGCGTCGAGTACATAAAAGCAGGGTTGCTGTTTATTTGACGACTATGACTATGAGCTCGCTAAATAAGCCGATTTTAAATCGGCTTATTTATTTTCATAAAGGCGGATACTAGCTGATTTCTGAAATCTGTATCTTGTGCGAGCTTTTTATCACGATAGAGTTGGCAATATTCAATCGGACTTTTGCTGTTATTTAGATTTGGATCGGCTGCTACATTCAGTACTGCTTGCCATTTGGCCTTAATATGATTATCAACTTCATCTAACTGTTTAAGAATTCGTTGTGCGTTTTTAAAGCTATCTTTTTGTGCCAATTCAATCATATTGTCATTGGCTGCCAGCCAGCTTTTTTGATGTTTATCAACACATAAAAGTGGCATCATAGGGGCAAGTGAACTGCAGACTGAATTTTTATAAATCTTAACCTGCCAGTAATTTTCGGCAATCTTAATAAAGTGCTCAAAGTCTTTAATTGCACTAAACCCTGAATTTTTCATCAGGAGAATTTCCACTCTGGGTTTATTGGGGTTGACGGTATCGTTGGCGACGTCAATATAATAATCTCCGACTTGAAGTGCATTTTGAAAATATAAGCCTTTCAATCCTCCCCAAATTTTTTTCATTGGGTGACCGAGTTGCATATAATCTTTCAAAGCGATTAAACCTGGGCTGGTTGATTGTTTTAACTCAGCTTTTAAAATCTCAAAAACTTTATCCCGTATTTCTCTACAGCGACCCAGAGGGTAAGGTTTGTCTGCAAACTTGGAATACGCAGGCAAAAGCGCTAAATCAGCTCTGATTCTGATGTGCGCAAGCTCATCAGTGAGTTTGTCTAAATGGTTAATTGTCGTCTTCCTTATCAGTATTCACAGGTTTGAAGTAAACCGACTTTAAAAGCTTTAACAAAGATCAACAGATCCTGGCATTATTCAAAAAAGTCCAAATGATTCTTTTGAATATCATTCAAAATCAATAATATTTCCTGAGTGTGTTGCGTCATTGCCTGAGTTGCTAAGTCAGCGTTTTTATTTTTTATTGCGGATAAAATCGCATTATGTTGATTCAGTACTCTGTCATATTGATTGCCTATCTCTTTTAGCCCTAAGTTTCTGACTCTGTCCAAATGCGCTTTTTCAAACTGTATGATTTGCCCGGCACGGTCGAATTGGGTAAAGCTTGCCAAGCTTTGGTGAAATTGATCATCCAGATATTGAAACTCTAGGACGTGGTTTTGACCGGCAGCTTGCGCTTGTAATGCGATTATTTGTTCACATTTTTCTATGGTATTTGTTGGCTGTGCTTTGGCAACTCTCTGGACAATAGCAACTTCAAGTGCCTGACGGATAAATTGGGCTTCGGTTATGTTTTTTACGCTCAACTTGGAAACAAAAGTTCCGCTTTTAATTTTGACTTCGACTAACCCTAATTGCACTAAACGGGCAATAGCTTCACGAACCGGTGTGCGACTGATATTGAACTGTTTCGCTAAACTATTTTCGGATAGTTTTTGACCGGGCTGAATTTGCATTGAAATGATTTGCTCATGCAGATAATTAAAAATCGGTTGTGATGAGGTTGTTTGGTCTTTTTTCATGGCGCTTTCCGTTAAGGGTTCTACTCTATATTAACAAAAAATTAAAAATAGAACTGGCAATTTATAAAAGCCTTATGTATATTTCGACTATAAAAACTTGTATACAAGTTTGGTGTGGGTGATTTCTATCCTGTTTGGGGCCTCAAAATAACCGTTTGTGGTGAGTAAATGATAAAAAAACTTTTGCTGTATCTGGTGCTGTTCAGTACTCAATTTGCTTACGCAAATCAATTGAATGTTGTAACGTCTTTGAGCCAGAGCGACCCTATGTACCATGGTCTGGTGAAATTCAAGCAGTTAGTTGCGGACAAAAGTCGGGGCGATTTGAGTATCCGTATTTTTATTGGCTCTCAGCTCGGTAATGATAATGATATTCTGGAACAAGCGATGGCAGGTGCCGCTATTGCTGTACTGGTAGATGGCGGTCGTTTATCTTTTTATCAACACGAAATCGGTATATTAGGCGCCCCTTATCTGCTCAATGATCTCGATGAATTAAATCAGTTGGTTCACTCTCCGATGTTTGCTCAATGGGCTGAGCAGCTGGCTAACAATTCAGGCATCAAAATTCTGGCTTTTAACTGGTGGCAGGGTGAACGTCATGTTTTATCGAATAAACGAATTGACGAGCCTACTGATTTATCAGGTGTTCGCTTGCGCACAATAGGTGCGCCGGTTTGGATTGAAACAATTAAAGCCATGGGGGCAACACCTACACCACTGGCATGGGCTGAAGTTTATAGTGGTTTGCAACAAAAAGTGATTGATGGTGCCGAAGCTCAGCATGCAGGTACTTATGGTGCAAGGCTGTATGAGGTTATTTCATACATAAATAAAACCGGACACATCAATTTAATTTCAGGTTTGGTTGCAAGCAATGGTTGGTTTGAGCAACTTACCAGTATGCAGCAACAAATAGTCGTGGAATCGGCTAATGAAGCCGGGGCTTATGCAACACAACTGGTAACAAATATGGAAGCAGACATAGAAACAAAACTGGTTGCCCAAGGCGTGCAAATTCATATTCCTGATAAATCTCAGTTTAAACGGGCAACAGGGGTGGTTTATAAAAACTTAGGTTATCAAAAGCTAAAACAAAAAATAGAAACTTATTTGAACAACCCTAAAGCTGATTCTCTATTGATAAAAACGAAACATTCAGGTCAGTACTATGTGGAATAAACTCGAAAGGCGTTTAACGGCACTCTTATTATTTTTCATTGTTGTATTGGTATTTGTTGCAGCAGTCATGCGCACATTTGGCTACCCGGTTATCTGGTCGGTTGATTTTGCTCAGTTATTGTTTGCCTGGCTTGCAGTGCTTGGTGCGAATCAGGCACTAAAACAAGGCACGCATGCCAAACTGGATGTTTTGATTAATAAGCTTAATTTTGCCAATAAACTCAAGCTCACATTGGTTTTAAATCTTGGCTGTATAATCAGCTTATTAGTTTCTGTGGTTTATGGCATTGAATTGGTTGGGTTAAACCCAAAACGCACGCTGGGCAGTACAGATTTATCCTATGCCTGGGTGACCTCTGCACTTCCGGTCGGTGCTGGTCTGATGGCGTTGACACTGGGCATACAGTGTCGGGACCTCTTGTTATGTTTACAATCGCCTGCTGATTATTTTAGTCGCCCTGAGTTACCTGAACATATTAAGCATTTAGCTCTGGAAAGCAGGTATTTAACTGAGGAGGGAAGCGCATGATTTTTTTATTGTTTTTGGTTTTATTGCTGCTCGGTATGCCACTTGCGTTTTGTCTGTTAGTGAGTGGGTTAACTTATTTTGTTACGGCCGATGGACTGCCTCTGGTGGTCGCCGTTCAGCGAATGGTCGCGTCCAGCCAGAGCTTTCCTTTGCTGGCTGTACCCTTTTTTATTCTTGCCGGTCACATTATGAATCATTCCGGCATTACCCAACGCCTGATTCATTTTTCTAATTTGTTAGTCGCCTGGATTTCTGGCGGCCTGGCGCATGTCACCATTGTTTTAAGTGCTTTGATGGGCGGGGTGTCGGGATCAGCGATTGCGGACGCAGCTATGCAATCCCGTATTTTAGGGCAACCCATGCAGGATTCAGGTTTAAGTAAAGGGTTCAGCGCCGCAGCTATTACCGTTAGTGCTTTAATTACTGCATGCATTCCACCCAGCATAGGTCTGATTTTGTATGGTTACATCGGCAATGTTTCAATTGGTAAACTCTTTATAGCCGGTATTGTCCCAGGTATCTTGTTAACGCTTGTGCTAATGCTGGTGGTGTACTGGCAGGCTAAAAAACAGGGATTTAAAACGCAGTCGGCTCAAAAACCTAAATTGAGGCAGTTATTATTGGCCGCGAATCAAACTAAGTGGGCTTTGTTATTTCCGGTCATTTTAATTGTAACAATTCGCTTTGGAATATTTACCCCGTCTGAAGCCGGCGCATTCGCGGTTGTTTATGCGTGTATTGTGGGCAAGCTGGCTTATAAAACCCTGACCGTTAAACAGGTCGTTCAATCATTAAATGAAAGCGTATCTGATATTGGCATGATTATGTTAATCATTCTGGCATCCGGTGTGATTGGTTACATGGTGGCTTATGAACAACTGCCAGTTAGCATAACACAAACTATGATGGACATCACTCAATCACCTTTGGCTATGATGCTGATTGCTTTGTTTTTATTGTTATGTATTGGCATTGTGATGGAAGGTACTGTGACTGTTTTATTGTTGACGCCTATTTTAGTCCCTATGGTTCAGTCAGTTGGTATCGACCCTGTCCATTTTGGCATTTTAATGATGATTATGGTGACCTTTGGTGGCACTACGCCACCTGTTGGCGTAGCCATGTATGCTGTGTGCAATATTTTAAAATGTTCTACATCTGAATATTTAAAAGCGGCTATGCCCTTTTTTATCGCGGTTGTAGCTTTAGTAATCTTACTGGCGGTATTTCCATCTATCGTTATGTTTTTACCCAACCTCCTATTTTAGCCTATAGACAGAGTGGAGCTTATTGATGAAAATTATTGATGCGCGGGTTATCGTGTGCTCACCGGGACGCAATTTTGTCACGTTAAAAATTGTGACGGATGAAGGCGTGTATGGAATTGGCGATGGCACCTTAAATGGTCGCGAAAAAAGTGTCGTCAGCTATTTGCAAGATTATATTGTGCCTATGCTAATTGGTAAAGATCCGCATCGAATAGAAGATATCTGGCAATACCTGTACCGAGGGGCGTATTGGCGGCGTGGACCGGTTGGCATGACGGCGATTGCTGCGGTTGATACTGCGCTTTGGGATATAAAAGCCAAAGTTGCCGGTTTACCTTTGTACCAACTTTTAGGTGGTCGAAGCCGGGATAAAATTATGGTTTATACGCATGCAAATGGCGCTGATATTGAATCGACTTTAGATGCAGTGGGTGAAGCCATTGATATGGGCTATAAAGCGATTCGTGTTCAATCGGGGATTCCGGGGGTTAAAAGCACCTATGGTGTGGCAAAAGCTGGCCACAAATATGAGCCGGCTGATGCCGATTTACCAACAGAAACCGTTTGGTCAACTGAAAAGTACCTCAATTTTGCACCTAAATTATTTGAAGCTGTGCGCCAGCAATATGGGGAAGACATTCATTTACTGCATGATGTACATCATAGACTCTCGCCTATTGAAGCTGGTCGTTTAGGTAAATCATTAGAACCTTACCACCTTTTTTGGATGGAAGATCCGGTCGCGGCCGAAAATCAGGATGGCTTTAAATTGATTCGCCAGCACACCACAACGCCGATTGCTGTTGGCGAAGTATTTAATTCGATTCATGACTGTCAGGCGCTGATTCAAAATCAGCTGGTTGATTATATCCGCTCAACTGTAGTGCACGCAGGTGGCATTACTCAACTTAGGCGTATTGCTGATTTGGCTAGTCTCTATCATGTCCGAATGGGATGCCACGGCGCGACTGACTTATCGCCGGTTTGCATGGGCGCAGCATTACATTTTGATTTTTGGGTGCCTAATTTTGGTATTCAGGAACATATGCCACATAGCGAAGAAATGGAATCTGTGTTTACCCGAGCCTATGAATTTAAAGATGGTTTTTTTACACCGGGGGACGTACCCGGACACGGTGTCGATATTGATGAAGAACTGGCCAAAAAGTATCCATATAAACGGGCCTGTTTGCCGGTAAACCGCTTAGAAGACGGCACACTCTGGCACTGGTAAATGGTGTTGGGGAAATTATTTTTAAGCAATTACCGGTTGGGAAAATTGCGCTTGCAGATGAAAATATGATTAATCTTACTGGAAACCGGCTTCACATGAGCCGGTTTTTTATAAGCTGTTTTTATAAAAATAAAATGTTAAAGTAAATAGATTAAACGTTTACATATTTTTGATAAAAGCAGGTACATAATGAAAATAATATCTAAATACCTTACCGTACTGATAGCCATGTGGATGATGTTGATCCAACCGGTTTGGGCGCTGACTGCCGTGCCACCCACTGATGATGGTTTTTTATACACAGGTCGGGTTGATCATTCAGAACCTGAAAAACCATTGATATCCTGGCCGGGAACCAGTATCAAAGCCAATATTACGGGTGATAAACTCATTATTGTGATGGACGATAAAAACGGCAAAAATTATTTTAATGTCATTTTAAATGGGCAAGACAGATACCCAGCTGTTCTAGAACTTAAAAAAGGGCTGCATGAATATGATTTAAGTTATCTTTTGTTTGATAATGAGCAAGCAGTTAATCAACTTGAAATTTTTAAGCGTACTGAAGGGCATGAAGGAGGCACTCGCTTTTTAGGGTTAAAGCTGGCAGACGATGCGAAGTTAAGCGCCAAGCCTCAACCACTCAAACGCAAAATAGCCTATTTCGGCGATTCAATTACTTCAGGTATGGGTAATGAAGGGGCTGATACTGGATCGGATCATAATGAAGCCGAAAAAAATCATTACCTTTCTTACGCTTCTATTACTGCCAGAAATTTAGATGCAGAGCACCACAGCATTTCGTTAAGTGGTATAGGTTTTATGGTAAGTTGGTTTGATTTTATTATGCCGCAATACTACGATCAGGTCTCTGGTATTGGTAACAATGATACTCAATGGGATTTTTCGAACTGGCAACCGGATGTAGTCGTCGTTAATTTGGGCCAGAATGATAGTTGGTTAATTGATAATGAAAAGCGATTAAAACCAGAGCCGACTGGGCGTGAGATTATTGATGCCTATAAAAATCTATTTAACCAGTTTAAACAACATTATCCTAATGCGAAGTTTATTTCCGCGTTGGGTAGTATGGACGCAACCAAGCCTGCACGTGCTCACTGGCCTGAGTATATTAAGACCGCTGTGAATGAGTTAAATCAGACAGATAAAAAGCACAAAATCGAGTTTGTCACTTTTGATTTTAACGGTTTTCATGGCCATCCAAGAGTTGCGCAACATGTTCGTAATGCAGAAAAACTAACGGCTAAAATCAAACAGATTATGAATTGGTAATCCAGTTTAACACCCGTGATTAACTCAGGCGCTCATCTAAACTAGATGAGCGCCTGAGTTACGCCTATTTTATATGTATTGCATTGGTCAAGCCTCACATTAACTCCGCTAAATCCGTTAATTTATTCAACGCTTTGTTAATAAATAGTAATATTTAATTCATTTTAACCTTTACTTAACAATATTTTTTTGTTTAGAATAGAAATACAGAATTCTTGACGCCAAAATCTGTTTCGAAATGCCACCGGTGGCATTTGGCGGCCATCGAACCTGAGAATTTTGACAGTAAAGACGAATTTAAAATATTTAATAATAACGGAGTTAACATGAAACAAAAGTTTCCTTTGTTAGTGTCATTGTCGGCGTTGGCACTCTCAGCATGTTCTGTTGATTTGTCCAATGATGATGATGACAATTCTAATAATCAGACTAATACACAAACTTTGGGGAGTGTGTATATTAAAGGCGCTGTTACACAGGGTGAAACACTAACGGCTGCACATAACTTAATTGATGCAGACGGTGACGTTTCAGTATTGGGTTATCAATGGCAACAAGACGGCCAAGATATCGAAGGCGCAACAGAACCGACATTAACCTTAACGCAGGCGCATGTAGGTGGACAAATCAGTGTTACTTTAGAAGTGACTGATGGCGTTGAAGCGGCTCAGGCGTTTACTTCTAGTCAAACCAATGCCATTTTAAACGTTAATGAGCAGCCAACCGGTGACGTTATGGTTATGGGTGCTACCGATGGCATCATTACTGCAGGTGATACGGTTACAGCCAGTCAAACGTTAGCTGATATGGATGGCATTGATGAATCCAGCTTAACATATTCATGGGTTGTTGATGATGTGGAAGTCGCTACCGGCGAATCCTTTACTGCAGAAGCAAGTCATGCACCCGGCGCATTGCTTTTGACCGTAACTTACACTGATAATTTTGATAATCAGCATTCGGTAGACTCGGCTCAGTATCAAATTATTCCGGATGTTTCTGCCTATACTTGTCCTGAAAATGATGCCAGCATGTACTTTTGTGATGACTTTGAAGATGGTACGTTTGATGACAAGTGGACAGACTTGATATCTACATACGGTTTAGATAGTCCAGGGGTATTTGATGTTTTAGATAATGGTTATTTAAATGCATTAAGATTTACCGCTGGCACTCGAAGTAGCGTACTAGGTGAAGGTGAATTAATTTTAGTAAAACCTGAAGCCTTTGCTGATGTGCCAAATGACTATGCATTAGAATATAAAATCCGTCCAAGAGACAATGGTAATACAGGTAATAAGTACCTTTATTCTATGGTGCGATACGATTCTCAACTGAACTGGTATTTCGGTGGGTTAAATGTACAGGGATCAACAACTTCTACTCAATTAGAAGCTGGCTATGCTTCCAGTGCCGATCAGATACAACGTGAATCGCAAGTAAAATATCCGATTGAATTGGGCACTAGAAACAAATTAGATGACCCTTGGGTAGATGATGGCACCTGGTACACTGTACGTGTCGATGTCGTTGGAAATACATTAACAACTTATATTAATGGTGAGCAAAAAGGCTCTTGGACTGATGATCAGGCGCTCTATAATGATGCCGGTTTAATTGGCTTTTTCACTTATAACCGTTCATTTGAAATTGACCATATCAAAGTATTTGACCCGGCAATCAAGCCGGTACAGTTAGCATTGAGTTTTACTGATACGTCATGGATTACTGCCGCTGATGGTGATGCATTAGTCGTTAATGTAACAGCGATTCAAAATGATGGAACAACCGAAGATACATTTACCGTTGTATCCAGTGATGATTCAATTGTTGAAGCCAGTATCGATGGTTCTCAGGTTACTTTGACGCCTAAAGCACCGGGTGATGTTGAAATTACATTTACCTCTGAATCTGATAATTCGGTTCAGCGTGTGATTAAAGCGACGATAGAACCCGCGTGGAATATGCCAACAACAGATTATGGCAGTGTGAATGGCACAGTTAGCCCTGAACTGGGTGCGATGGACCAATATATTGACGATACATTCTCAATTGAGTTTGATAATGATGACTTTACTTTAGGTACTACGGGTGAAGTTCGAATTTTTGACGATTCAGGCGAAATTGTTGACCGAATCAAAGCATCTGGTGAAGTCGATAATGTTGGTTTAACGGCCGATGATCGCTCTCGAGTATTAAACCGCGAAATGCTGACAATTGAGGGTTCTACCTTACATATCAGACCGCATAATGGTGTTTTAGATTATGGCCAGACCTATACGATTACTATTGGTGATAATGTGGTTATGGGTGCAAAACTCAATGGTATGGACTTTAACGGTTTAGGCGAAAATGCTGCATGGGAAATTACCACTAAAGCGTCAGGTCCAGCTGATGGCACAACTGAGTTAACGGTCGATGACGATGGTGATGCTGACTTTAGAAGTGTACAGGGTGCATTAAACTGGGTGATGAGAAATCTTGACCAGGCAACGCCGGCTACCATCAATATTAAAAACGGTACTTATGACGAGTTACTTTATTTAAGAAATAAAGATAACTTAACCTTATCAGGTGAAAGTCGTGACGGTACTCATATAGCAGCAGAAAACTATGACGGTTTGAACACAGGTTCGAGCTCTCGTGCGCTATTTTTAGTAGAAGGTGGTGATCTGTTAACGATTGAAAACTTGAGCATTACCAATACGCATACGCGCACTGGTGGTGGTGATCAGGCTGAAACAATCTATTTTAATTCTAAAACTGGTCGTTTAATTGCACGCAATAGTAACTTTACTTCAGAGCAAGATACTTTACTCATGAAAGGTTACAACTGGTTCTATGACTCAAAAATTTCAGGTAATGTAGACTTTATCTGGGGTTATAGTGTCGCGACTGTTTTTGAAAACAGTGAAATCGTTACGTTAGGCGATTCAAAACAAGCTACAAGTGATGGGTCAGCAGCGACGAGTTCTGGTGGATATTTATTACAGGCTCGGGTTGAAAATGAAACTGATCCTGGATTTGTATTCTTAAATTCAACCTTAACCTCCGATGTCGGCCCTAAAAATGTATCGGTTGAAGATGGTTCTACCTACCTTGCTCGAAGTGGTGGCGACACAAGTAAGTTTGATAACATTGTATTTGTGAATACCAAAATGGGTCCTCATATTGCAGATATTGGATGGGCTTATCAGGGCATAAATGATCAACCAGCACCAACTCCTTTAGTTGCGAGTGCGGCTTCTGGCTGGCGAGAATATAATACGATGGACTTAGACGGTAATGTGATGGATTTGTCCGGTCGCTGTGATGCTAATGGCAACTGTTACGAACTGACTCAGGAAGAATATCAGGCTAATTTCTGCAGTCGTGCCCAAATTTTTGCCGGATTTAATAATGGTGAAGGTTGGGATCCGTACCCGGAAGATACCAGTGATGATTCATGTGCAGCGCCAACTGCTGAAGCCTGGAAAGCGAGTAATGTGGTATTAGGTGGCAGCACAACGAGCGTTGACGGCAGTATTACCAGCCAGTCTGATGATGCAGTTACCTTTAGTGCAAGCGGTGGTAAGTTTGAAACCTCAAAAGTATCTTTCTACTTGGTTTCTCAGGATATTACCGGTGACTTTACATTAACGGCAAAACTTAAATCTATTGATGGTGGTATTTTACGTGAGAATTCATCTTTTCAGTTCCCGGCGGGTTTAATGATGTGTGTTTGTGACGGCACTGCTGCCACTGTTGGTCAGTTAGCACACGTTGGCGTAAACGATGTTAATGGCGATGCAAAAACGCTCGGTGATGGCACTGTAGATTATGTTGCTAGTTACGGTCACTTCTTAAGTGCATCTGCAGACGCGGGTTGGGGTAAGACAGGTTCTGCTGTAGTCACTCCAGGCGACGACTTATATTTTAGATTGCGTCGTGAAGGTAATGCATACTATGTTTATTACTCAACTGATGGCGGTGTCACCTACGGAGACCATTATGGTGCCAATACTTTTGAAAGTTTGCCGGATACATTAAAAGTCGGTTTCTTTGCTGCGCCGAACGGCAGCTCAAATGAACCAACATTTATGTTTGAAGATATTAGTATCGAGCAATAATCGGGTTTGTATAAAACCGTTAATCAAAAGCAGGTATCGAATTTTAAGCTATTAAGGTTCGATACCTGAATTGCCAAAAAGCCTGGATCTGTACTCTGTTGGATTCGGGCTTTTTTATTTTCGGCCTATCCGCTTTAACCTGTTGCAAATTTGATATTTAAAATTTTATTTCGTCAATAAATGAAAAGTTTCAAAAGCTTTAGCATTAGCTTTAAGCTGCTACCATGAAGCCTCTTGCAATTATACAGTTGAAATCCGTGTTAATAGTCAAAGCATGTCCACTGTGCTGGTACCTGAACTAGGTATATCACAGAGTGAAATTATACTTGAACGAATTTTGAACAAAATTAAAAATAGAGCTTGGATTTTTTGTCCTGAAAAATACATTTTGGGTGCATGGATGCAGTTACTTAGGATTTGTCTGGAACAAAATCCTGTGCTCTAAATTATAGCTCTACATAGTGTGAATCATTCTAATAATTGAACCTAGAAAAAGTATGATCTTGCCCTGAGGTATATCAAAGAAATAATCTTTTAAATCTAACAAAGCGGATTCATTCAGAACCGTTAGACTTTTAATCTTTTAATATGAAAGATAACCCCGATATACAAAACCTAAAGCATATTATTTTTTATCGACCAGAGTTGGTATGGCGAGGCATGGTGAAAGCGTGATAAGAAACAGAATCGCTGTATTGCTGTACGTTGGAAATAGGTACTAAGGGATTGGCATTTGTGACAAGGTTTTTGCTACCAGGCTAGAGCGGTTACTGAAGAATGATATATATTTCAACAAGCTTCACGGCGAGTGAATAATAAAAAGCCCGGATAACATTGAGTTACCCGGGCTTTAATCTTCACCTTAACTTGTCTCTTTAGCGCAGCGCGCAGCCGCGCTTTGATTTATTTAGTTAACTGATAAGCTTCTTTTGCTAAGCGGTATGATAAATCGTACGCTAAATCAAATGCTGCTGATTCACTTAATCTGTGCTCTGCAACCATTTGAGCTAAGAAGCGACAATCAATTCGACGAGCAACATCGTGGCGCGAAGGAATCGATAAAAAGGCTCGTGTATCATCGTTAAAACCGACTGTATTATAAAAACCAGCCGTTTCAGTGACATTATGGCGGAATCTTAACATGCCTTCCGGGCTATCATGGAACCACCAGGCCGGACCTAATTTAAGACAAGGGTAGTGGCCCGCTAAAGGCGCCAATTCACGCGCATAGGTAGATTCATCCAATGTGAATAAGATAATACGTAAATCTTTTTCAGTGCCGAATCTATCCAACATAGGTTTTAATGAGCCTACATAATCAGTTCGCCCTGGGATGTCACAGCCTTTATCCAGACCAAATTTCTGGAATACCTGCAAGTTGTGATTACGACGTGAACCCGGATGAATTTGCATCACCATACCGTCTTCGACGCTCATTGCCGCCATTTCAGTCAGCATTTGAGCACGGAACAATTCATTTTGCTCTGCTGTACCTTCACCTTTAATGATGGTATTGAATAGCTTTTCTGATTCTGCAGGTGATAAGTTAGCAGTTAAAGCTGTTGCATGGCCGTGGTCCGTTGCCGTTGCGCCATGCGCTCGGAAAAATTCGCGGCGGTTACGTAAAGCATTTAAATAGCCTTTCCATGAGTAAACATCTTCATTGGTTAGCTCTGCTAAGGTTTTGATATTATTTTCAAAATTTCTTATTTCTGGGTCAACCACATCGTCTGGACGGAACGTGGTAATAACTGTCTTATTTAAACCCAGTTCTTTAATTTTAGCATGATGTGGCAGTGAATCTGTTGCACCTTCGGTTGTTGCCAACAATTCTATATTGAATTTTTTCAATAGCGCATGAGGCTTAAATTCTTCCGTCGCTAATTTTGCATTAATCTTATGATAATAATCTTCTGCGTTTTCAGGACACAAGGTTTCTGTAAATCCGAAGACTTCGCTAAATACAAAATCCATCCACATACGAGAAGGTGTCGCATGGAAAAGGTAATAGTTCTCAGCAAAGGTTTTCCAGATTTTTAAGTAATCAGTCGAACTTTCACCACCATCAATACGTGGAACGCCTAAGTCTTCCAGTTGTACGCCCTGGCTGTACAACATACGGAATACATAGTGATCAGGAATGATTAATAACTGAGTTGCGTTTTTAAAGTTTTCGTTATCTGCAAACCAGCTTGGATCTGTATGGCCATGTGGGCTGATAATAGGTAAATCTGCAACGGTTTTATATAAAGCTCTGCTTAATTCGCGTTGCTTGGGATCGGCACTAAATAAACGATCCGGGTGTAAATTGATTGGTTGGATTGAATTACCCATCGTATTTCCTCTAAACAAATTTGTATCGTCACTGCGCTAACAAGGCTGTTTCAATTAATTAAAAGCGGAGTGATTTTTATATAGCTATGCTACCGGTGGCAATTGTAGTGACTGGAATATGTTACGTCAAGGTTAAATTTTACTCAATCAGTGCCAACATTTGATTTTTAAGGTGAAAATATATGGATCATTTAAAAATAACCCTTAATTGAGTTGGCCCAAACGTTTCCGGATTACCTTCGAGTTAACTTCGTTAGTGTATCATTCGTGAAAGGCGCGTTTAAGCAAATAATTAAGATAAGTATTAATACTCTGAGACTATGAGTTATCGTGAGTACAGCGAGTTTTGGCATGACAAAGCGCTAAGTCGCGTGGCTGTCCTCTGCTAGTCAGTTATTTGTACATACAAGTCGAAACGGTTTTTATTGTTAAAAAAAATCGATTTTAATGAGACGCTTTTGTTTGTTCTGTTTTTTCTTATATTGTTCATATCAGTTATAGATTAAAATACATATAAAACAATAACATATATGTTTTATGCAAGTGATTAGATTTGACTGAACATAACTTTATTTCTGATTTCAGCATAAATAAAACAATATAATTACAATTTGACAAATAAATATTAATGGTGGTACAAATATGCCACCGGTGGCAGTTTTGGTTTGTTAAATAATAAAAACGGGGACTTATAGAATGAAGCATTGGAAATTAAATGCTTTTGCCCTTGCAATCGCTGTGAATTATCCGATTCAAGCAATTTCAGCAGAGGCAGAACAAGAAAATGACGAACAGACTGAGGTAATCGAAGTCCGAGGCGTCCAGTACAGCGATCAAAAAGCGCGTTTAATCGAGCGTGATAAAAAACAATTCAGTTCAGTTGTATCAACGGATGATCTAGGGAATTTTGTAGACCAGAATGTTGCAGAATCCCTTCGTCGTATGCCTGGTATTACTTTACAACGCTCAGAAGGTGAAGGTAAATTTGTAACCGTTCGTGGTTTAGGGCCTGAATTCGTTTCGGTTAATATGAATGGCTCACAAATGGCCGGTATGGGTGATGATCGTAAAATTGGTCTAGACTCGCTGGCTGGTGATGCGTTAGGTTCAATTGAGGTCATAAAAACCCTAACCCCAGACATGGACTTAAACTCGATTGGTGGCGTAGTCAACGTAAAAGCAATTTCAGCTTATGATCGTGGTAAAAACACCCTGAAACTCAAAGCTCAAGATTCATATTCCGAATTACGTGAAGCACACTCGCCTAAATTTACAATTGATGGCACCCAGTTTTTATTAGATAAAACAGTTGGTCTGGGTTTTGTTTTATCTTCTGAAAGCCGCAGCTCTGTAGTTAATGAGCAACGTCATCATAGTTCAAATGATATGGAATTTTATCAACAAAACTTTGCTCAACCGATTTATGATGAGGCGGGTGAAGAGATAGAACAAGATTTCAGTGGTAATCCTGAAATTATAGCACCTCAAGAATTTGAACTACGCCAGGAACAAGCTGATCGAGATCGGTTTACAGCTGCATTAAATGTAGAATATAGGCCAAACGATGCAAATCAATTCTATGTACGCGGTAACTATGTAGAATACACTGATGAAGATGTTGCATATCGCGAGTTTTATCGTTTCCAAGGCGGCGGCGCTGGTGATGGCGAAATTTTATTCGTAGATGATCAAACGCATGAATTTATTGTATCTGATGCAGATTTACAGCATCAATTTTTCATTCAAACATCGACTAAAGAAACGACAACCTTTAATTTTGGCGGTAAGCACTTAGTTGGGGATGCGTGGACAATTGACTACGATTTTACAACGTCTAAAGCTGTTGAAGATGCAACCGGTGATCGCCGGGTTCAATTTAGAGAACGTGATCTAATTCTATATGGTCGTGGTAGCGAAGATGCTATCGATGCCAGAGTGATATCCGAGCAGGAAGTCTTACAATATCGTCCGGATATTGAAGTCATTAATCCAAATTTTGAGAATGGTGATATATACGGTTTTGGCTTATCAAGCAGCGGCACTAGTACCAATAACCGAACCGGTGGCAACATTAATGATCCGGCTAATTTAGAGTTTGACAATGTCTTTTTAGAAGGGAGTACACGTACCGATGAAATTAAGACATTTAAGTTTAATGCCCAATATGACTTTTTGGATTCAGACTGGTTCTATTATGTTAAAGCGGGTTTTTCGTTAAGTGATCGTGATCATGTAACGGATAAAAATCGCTGGAGTTATATTCCTGAAACTGACTTTTGTAACGAAGCTGATCAATGGTGTCGTGATGCGATAAACGCTAATCATGAAAATATAGCGTTACCTAAGCAGGACGGTGGTTTCGGATTTGATCTGGAGTTTCCTAAGAACGGTGATTTTCAATACCCATTTGTTAGCCGGGATGCGCTCAATTATTTAATTGATTCTATTGAGTATACTAAGGAAGTGGCGACCGAAGGTGATGAAGGTTACGTTAGTTTAAGTAATGACTACGTCTTAAGTGAAGATACTCAAGAAGCTTATGTAATGGGCGAGATGGAATTAGCTGATCGTTTAACCTTGATTACCGGGGTGCGTTATGTTGAAACCGAATACGCTTCAACAGGTTACATGACTATTCGAAACGACAGATTCAGCTTTGATGGTAATACAATTGATGTATTTCAGCCATTACCTGAAGCGTCTATTAACTACAGCGAGTTTTTCCCGAGTGCTCATTTAAGATATGAACCTACAGACAATATTTTAATTCGAGGTGCGATCTGGAGTAGTTACACGCGCCCATCATTTAAGCAAAGTCGTTCATATGCTAAATTTGACAGCCGTTTACAGCTATGTGCGCCGGGTAACCCAACGGATTGTTCGGATGATCCGGATGATTTTGATAACTTTTCTGCACTTGATCTAGAGGAATATACTTTAGGTCCAGAAAATACAATGCAAATAGGTAACCCTAACTTAATTCCAATGACTGCAACTAACTATGATGCGTCAATTAGTTGGTATCATTCTGAAGATCTCTTTATGGAAGCAGCTGTTTTCTATAAAGATATTAAGAATTTCATTGTAGATGTTCGCGGTATAAACAGAAGTTTCGATGAATTACCATTAACATTGCCTGTTAATCAGGTGACTGAATTTATTATTCCGCAAGACCTGACACTGACCAACGTTAATATTACGTTGAATGGGGACAATGCAAAAGTTTATGGTATGGAACTTAGTTATAACCAGTTCTTTGATTCAGGTTTCTTTGTTCAAAGTAATGCGACAGTGCAAACCAGTGAAGCTAGCTTAGATCCAAGTATTCGAAAATCAAAAATTGCCTTACCCGATCAAGCTGATATGACAGCTAACTTAACACTAGGTTGGGAAAATGATGATTTCAATGTTCGAATTATCGGTAACTATCGTTCAGATATTCTCGAACAGGTTGGTTCTTGTCCTGACAGCGTAGAATCTACAGACATAGAAAACTGTAAAGTTTGGTCTGATCAATATCAATCTGGTCTTAAAACACTTGATTTCAAAACTAAATATGATTTTGGTGGCGGTTTGTCGATGTACTTTGATGCGATCAACTTAACGGATAATGTCGATCTACGTTATTTCGAAGGTGATGCCATGAGTGGCGGTCGCGTACTATATCAAAGAGAAGAGTACGGCAGAACTATCCAAGTTGGTGTGAATTACAAATTCTATTAAAAACACGCTTGAACAAGCCAGTGAAATGCGCTCAGTGAAGTTACCTGAGCGCAAAATAGAGGATTTATTATGAAATTAAAAATATCATTATTAAGCAGCTTGATTAGTGCATCTTTGCTATCAGGTTGTGGTTTTGAAGTCGAAAAAAATGTGATTGAACCTTTACCGCCAGCGTTAGAGGGGCAATTTGTAGACAGTGCGGTAGCCGGCATTCAGTATGAAAGAACTAGTATTGAGGGTGAAGTAACAACGGGTGAAACCGATGCAAATGGTAACTTTGAGTATTTTCGTGGTGACCGCATTGTATTTAAAGTGGGTAACTTGACACTGCCTGAGATATCTCCGAAAAACTTTGTTACGCCGCTGAACTTTTTTACTACTGATAACCCAGTTGCGCCTCAGGTGGGTAACTTAGCCAGATTATTACAGTCTTTAGATACAGACGGCAATCCTGAAAACGGTATTACCATTAGCCCAAGTGCCAGAGATTTTGCTCAGATGAATTTAAAAACGGATGAGCAGGGTGAAGTGATTGAAACCGTTGAGGAATTTTTTAACCGCTCACAAGAAGATTTTGCAGCTGCAATTGAGCCTTGGTTAAATGACGCTGTACCCGAAAATCAGGAACTGACTGGCATGGTCTCTTACGATCAAGCCGTGGCGCATTTTGTCAAAAATCTTGAAGAAAATTTTGGCGATGTACAAAGCAGCGCGTTTGATTTAGGTAAATTTGAAGGCCCAATATTTTATCCTCACATAGTTGGATCTAGTGTTGTTGAGCAGGTTATTAATTTTGTGCCAACAGAATTGCCAGAGGATTCTGAAGAAACTTCGGGTAAGACGGGTACTTACACCATTACACAAGGTGAAGAAACTGTACAGACGGGTGGCTATGAGTTTGTATTTGGCCGTCGTATTTTAGCTTTAACTCATATGGAAGGGGAATCAGAATCTAAACGTTACATCGTATCTTTAGGTTTTGATAATCAGTCAGAAGTTTACAGTTTATGTGAAGCAGACGATTCAAAAGGACTGGCTTCAGTGGTCGCAAACTGTGATGCGTTGAATCAAAGAAACTTAAGCAAATTTGCATTTAGCCAGGTTCAAAATGATTTGGAAGTTACCGGTCTTGAAGAAGCGGCTGAGAGCCTTGCTGTAGAATTGAAAGAAGACTTTAATACAGATACTGATAACTTTTTCTCGTCAAATTATAAACGCTTAAGTTCAGATATCGGCAGTGGTGCATTATATTCTATTCTTAGCGGATCCCCTGTAATTGAAGATGGCGCTTTGGTATTAGATGGTGACCGCATTGCAATTGGTAACACCACCTCTGGTCGAACAACGACACCTGATGATACCGAAGGCACAGGTATTTATAATCTGAGTGAAGGGTTTACCATTTCATTTACCGTAGTATCAGCCAGCGGCGAAGGTAATTTATACTTCTATGCAGATAATAGTACGGCTTCTCAGTCGCAATCTTTACATGGCGACATTTCTAAAATGGCGCAAATTGATTTAGCAACCGGTGAAACCACAGAGGGTGGCTTATTTACTTTAGGCGCTGATTTACCAACTTTAAAAATTGGTGAGCGGGTTACTTTTACTTATGAAGGTAACGGCTTTGATAAAACCAAAAACTCATTTATTCAATTCAGAGCCTCCGGCGGTACGACTATTGTTATTGATGATTTAGAAATTGATACCATTGCGGATTCTGTTGGTGCACCGGATGAGCCGACTGGACCAACTGGACCTGTTCAATCTGAAATTCAGATTGATCTACCTCAATCATTTGATTTTACAACGGTTAGCGGTGATTTATTTAGCTCAGAAACATTTGGTATTGATGGTAATGTGGACTCGAGTGGTCAGGCAGATCCTCTATTCTTTAAAGAAGGTGGTACTGTTACCTTAACCAATAATGGTCTGTTATTAGATGGCGGTCGTTTTACCATTGGTAATACACAAACGGCTTTTGAATCAACTGACGAAGATGACGTTGATGTAGGGGTGTTTGATTTAAGCAAACCTTACACCATAGTGATGGATATTATTGATTTTGCACAAACTGAAGCTCAAACTGAGTTACAGGTATTTGTAGATAATAATACATCAGGGAGTGCTAATTCTCAGCATGAAGGTAGCTCTTCGCGTATTTTCCAACAAGATGTATCGACGCTAACCAAAGGTGAACTCAGAATTCCGGGTACAGTTGGTACGCAACACTCATATATTCAAATTCGTACTGAGGGCGGATCTTCCGTTGAAATTAATAACCTCAGAATCGAATATGTCGATTATGGTGATCCGGATGCAAATTTACCGGATGGTGATGGTGGTTTTGCCGGATTAGAGGGCGAAATTACAGGTGGTGCTGGTGGTTTGGTTACCACAGTTGCAACTGGTACAGACTTAGTGGCTGCGCTGGATGAAGCTAAATCTGCATCTTCTCCTATTACTATATATGTAAAAGGTACGATTACGCCGGAAAATTCTGGTAATACCAACCGTAGTTTACCGATCAAAGATATGGAGAATGTCTCTATTATTGGTGTGGGAACAGAAGGTGAGCTAGACGGTATTGGTTTTCAAATTGAGCGTTCTAAAAACATTATCATTCGTAACCTGACAATTCATGAGGTTCCGGCTGGTTTTGGTGATGCCATTGGTATTCAAAGTGATCAGGGGCAGGATAATACTTCCAGAATCTGGATTGATCATAATGAACTATATGGTTCGTTAAGCGTTGATAAAGATTTTTATGACGAATTGATTGGTACGCGTTATAACGCGAGAAATATTACGATTTCGTACAACTATATTCATGATCATCAAAAAACCATGTTAAATGGCTCGAGTGATAATCAAGATGAAAAAGGCGATCGTTTTATCACCTGGCATCATAACCGATTTGAAAACTTAGGCTCACGTGTACCACTATTCCGTTTTGGATTTGGTCATTTGTATAACAATTACTTCAACAATATTACGGGTTCAGGTATTAACTCACGAATGGGCGCGCAATTATTGGTTGAAAACAACGTTTTTGAAAATGTTAAAAACCCAATTGTATCGCTAGATTCTGAAGAAAAAGGTTTCTGGAATGTAAGAGGCAATATATTCACTGATGTATCTTACTCTTCTGCGGACAGCCTTGATTTAGCAAAAGAGACTACGTTTGCTATTGAAGGTGAGCAATCAACCAGTACTTATGAAGTGACCTATGATTATTCTGAGCATTTGCAAGATGCATCTGAAGTCAAAGCTTATGTATTGGCGAATGCTGGGGTTGGTAAAATTGACCAGTCTGCGGATAATATTCCGGACGTAAATGGTGGTAGCGATAATGGTGGTGATAACGGCGGTGACAACGGAGATGCTGAAAACGGCGTGATTACTGAAGATTTCAGTGCAGCTGACACTGATACTTTCTTCTCAGCCGCTTATGCTGGTTTACCGGAAAATTCGAATATTCCACTATATGCCAGACAAAGTACCAATGAAGAAAAAGTCAGTGTTGCAAACGGTGAATTGTTAATTAGCAATAGCCGCATCACAGTCGGTCGTGAACTTGGTTATGATGTTGAAACTGCATCCGACTTAGAAGACCCACTGGGTTCATTGGACTTGTCGCATGGGGTTATTGTCAGCTTTAAACTGGTATCAATTGCTTTAGCCGCTGATTCCGACAAAACTGAAGATCTGAAATACTTCCAGCTGCATATTGATAACAATACGGGTAGTAGCAGTAAATCTACACATGGCGGCGCCTCTAAGTTCTGGCAGGGTACTGTTGAAGAATTAAAAGGTAAAGTAGGTGAAACTTTCACGGTTGAAACTGACTTAGGGACAGCTAACTCATTTATTCAACTTAGAGCTGAGAGCTTTGTAACTGCAGTTGTTGATGATCTAGTGATTACACCGAAATCGCCAAGCTACACTGAAGATTTTTCAGCCGCTGACGCTGCTACTTTCTTTAGCGCTGATTATAAATCATTACCAACAGATGATAGCAAAC
This sequence comes from uncultured Alteromonadaceae bacterium, assembly GCA_913056495.1. GTDB lineage: Bacteria > Pseudomonadota > Gammaproteobacteria > Enterobacterales > Alteromonadaceae > Catenovulum. The sequence continues at coordinate 42,603 of CAJXMO010000025.1, forward strand.
CGCTTTATATTAAAACGGGTGGTGGTGTTGAACCTGTTAATGGTGAACTGGTGTTAGGTGGTTCAAGCGGTGGTCGTTTCACTATTGGTGATACCGGTGTGGAAGCAAGCGCCGACGCTGTCGAACCTAAAGGTGTGTTAGATTTGTCAAATGGTGCAACCGTGAGCTTTAAGCTGATAGATGCGCAAGGCGAAGAAAAAGGTTTCTTTGTTTATATTGATAACAATACCTCAAGCAGTGATAGTTCTTATCACGGTGGTTCATCTAAAATTACAGTGGGTAAACTGGTTGATTTGACACCTCAAATTGGCGATATAATTACTGTTGACGTGCCGGTTGGAACAGCAACATCATTTATCCAACTTAGAACTGAAAGTAATTTAACGGTAACGATTGATGATTTAGTGATTACGCCTAAATAATCAATTTTTAATTCACTAAGATATTAAAATGCCGCACTTTAAAGTGCGGCATTTTTATTTGTGGCTCTGAAATATCTTTTAAGTAAAGACTGGTATGCAGTGAGGTTTATTAGGCTGATTTTTTGTATAAATCTCTCAAGCGCTCGGCAGTTGTAGCAAGCTGCTTGCAGTTGATGCTTGAAGCTGAAGCGAGCTTAAATATATGTGAATTTAGGCCGTTAAATTCTAATCGTTCAGATGTTTACTGAATCGAGCACCACCCGCATATATTGAGCATAGGTTTGGGTTGGGAATAGAGACAGTAATGAAAAATGATTTTAAATAAACCTCAGCTGCGTACAAGAATAGTTGAAGTAAAATTGGACTTTATGTCCTGAACATTTGAACATTGCTACAATTTTTTATGTGCAGCAGAGGTTAATTAGCTCAATATTTACCACAAATAAAATATAAAAAGATGCGTGCAAATTTACACAATAAAGTCTGTTTTGAGTTGCTGTAAAAATGATAATAAAATCCCTTTAACAGTACGCAGCCTACCGCGGTTTTGACTCTTGTATCTGATTACGAGATAAGCCGTTAAAGATGTAATCAGACAGCCTTAATTTGAGTGACTGACCACATTCATTTAGGGCTATTTAATATTGCCAGTGCGATTTAACCAAAGGCTGACCATTTTTTGCAGCTCCTGGGCGTTAATCGGTTTGGTTAAATAATCATTCATACCGGCGCTGATGCATTTTTCTCTATCACCCGCCATTGCACTGGCGGTCATCGCAATAATCGGTATTTGTTTGAATTCATCTCCGGCCGCGCCTTGCCTGATTTGCTCTGTGGCATCATAGCCATCAATAACAGGCATTTGGCAATCCATCAGAATCAGTTGAGGCCGAGGCTCTGCATTCATATTTTTGAGTTGTAAGATGGCATCTTCACCATTATTCGCCAGACTCATTTTCATTTTCCAGGGCTCCAGAATGCCTGCGGCAACAGCCTGATTAATCTCATTATCATCGACAATTAAGATATGGCAATTTTGATAATGGCCTGGCTTATCATTTTGAGCCGGCTCTTTTTCTGGCGACTCTTTCGTGGCGGGGGCATTTAGCTGGTTTAATTTATCAATGGCCTTAATTAATTCAGCAGGCATGACAGGTTTGCCAATATTCAGCGTCTTACTGTCGTGTAATGTTTTACTGCTTTCGCCTCTTTTAATTTGGTCTGTCATCACAATATTAGCGACTGAATTGCCCTTGGCCTTCAGCAATTGTTTATACGATGGCTCAGTATGCTCATGGATGACGTTTTGATTGATGATAACAAACTCATAACCGGCATTGTTTTCTATTTCAGTTAAGGCTTTATTGATATCTGAAAAACTGGCGACTTTGGCATGCCAGGATTTTAATAACTTTTGAATTGCATGGCGGCTTGATTTGTTCTCGTCTATTACAACAAAATAACGATTTGGCAGACTCGGATAGTCAATCTTGTTTAACTTGGGTTGTTTCGCTAAGTCAAAAATCAAACTAAAACTAAAGGTGCTGCCTTGTCCCTTTTCACTGCTCAGGGAAATATCACCCTTCATCAATTCGCACAATTGTCGGGTAATAGACAGACCTAAGCCAGTGCCGCCGTATTTGCGTGTTGTACTGTCATCAGCCTGTGAAAAGGCTTCAAATAACTGCTGCTGTTTTTCTTTTGAAATGCCTATGCCAGTATCTGATACCGAACAATTAAATTTAACCTGGTCCAAATTCAGTAATTCTGTACTCGCACTGACCAGTATTTCTCCCTGATCGGTAAATTTAGTGGCATTATTAATCAGGTTGATCAGGATTTGTTGTAATCTGTGATAATCACCTACGACACACTGGTGCTCGATTTCAGCGCTATCAAAAATAAATTCGATGCCTTTTTCCTGAACTTTTAGCGCCATAGAGACAGTTAGTTCACTCAACACATTCAGTAAGTTAAATTCAACACGCTCCAGATCCAATTTGCCGGCTTCAATTTTACTAAAATCCAAAATATCATTAATCAGAGAGGTTAAGCTCATCGCACTGGTTTCGGCCATTTTAAGATAATTGACCTGACGTTCAGATAACGCATCTTGCTTAATCAGTTTGAGCATGCCCATAATGCCATTCATAGGTGTTCTGATTTCATGACTCATATTGGCAACAAAGCTACTTTTAGCCTGATTTGCATGAATCGCTTGATTACGTGCGTCTTCCAATTCTTTTGTACGCTCCATGACCTGGAGCTCAAGTGATGTATTTAATTCTTGAATGCGTTTCTCGTTGAGTTTTTGAGTTGATATATCCCTGATTATCGCAGCAATGCCATCGAGTTTATTTTCCAGATAGATAGGCGATAAGGTGATTGAAACAATTAATAGGTTATGGTTTGAAAGTAGGATTTCCTGTTCAATAGGCTCAGCGCCCTGACCTGACTTGATTGCATTTATGGCCAACTGAAGCTGACTGTCAGGCTGTTGTGCATTGCACAGTTGCAGTAAATTCAAATGCTGTTGACTGACTAACTGTGAGCCAAATACATCTTTAGCGGAACGATTCCAGCCAGTAATATTGGCTTGATTATCAATTGAAATAACCGCATCAGAAGAGCCGTCAATAATAGCTGCATATTTTGCCTGAGTTGTAATTAATGCCAGACTTTTTTTCAAATTGTTCCGGTACATCAATAATAAAGTGATAATGACCAGGTAAATAACGATGAGCGTAATCACTGAGCTGCTCAGACGCTTGTTTATTAATTCATTTAGCTGAGTTTCATTAATGCTCAGTACTAAATTAATTTGCCGGCCATTTACAAAGTTATCGAGTTCAATATGCTTGCTTAATGCATAATGAATCTCACCACGACTGTTTTTTTCCTGTAAAACTTTAAATTGTTTGACGCCTGGTTTGGATACTTCAAATTGCGAGTCCAGATTAAATGGTGAGTTCAAATCTCTGCCGAATTGATATTCCTCGTATGGGTGCAAAATAAATTGCTTATTATTGCTCGCATAAAGGTTCAGGTAAGCAGGCAGGTCTTGCTTAAGGCTGTTTAAAATTTGTTTGGCATTCAGATTGATGATAACAATGCCAAAAAAGCTTTTGTTGCTGTCATATACAGGCATGGCGGCTCTATAGGTTGGCCAGAAGGGGTATTCTACTTTGCCAAATTCCCGGTTAAGCTCAATATCACTAATATAGGTTTCTTGCGGATGCAACTTACTGGTTTCAATAAAATAATCACGGCTGGCTTTTTGCTGTAGATTATCGGCCTGAATGATTTGAATACCATTATCCGTTCTGTCTATTCGGATAAGCTCCCGGCCATTATCTGCTTTGCCTATATAACGAATCTGAGCAACATCGGCGTGGTTTCTGATAAAACCGTCAAAAATGGTTGTGAGTCTTTCATTCCATAACGCAATAGGTGTTTGGTTTTTAGGGTCTATCCCGCCATTTTCAGTTGCGCGCACAATCCCGGATATCGGAGGCAGTAGTTGGATAAATTTAATATTCTGACGTGCGTTGATGATTTCCTGATTTAATATATCAGCACGTAAGTTAAGTTGGGTTTGGATTTCATTATGTACATCTTGAGTCACATTGTCTGTGATTTTTTGATTTAGTACAAAAAATAGAACCAGGCACACTAAAGTGGTGACAACCATTGCAATCGAAAATAAATTTTTAGAGTAGGCCGTCCCGGATATAAATTGCATAAGCGACTTCTGCTTTGTTCATTCCTTTAATACAGTATGTCTATACTATAGAAGATTTTTATTATTTACATGCTCAGTCAGCTATTTTTTCATAAATTTTGAATTAAGCCCTTGTAATTGAGAACGAATGTCCCGATTTTATTAGTTTTAGGCGAAACCAAAAAAGAGCTTATTTTATGACGAATCCGCTACTGCGTGAAACCAGTTTACCTTTATTTAAAGAAATTAAACCTGAACATATTCTACCAGCGGTAGAAGAGGCTATTGGCGAATGTAAATCCACCATTGAAAAGCTCGTTAAACAGGACAGCTTTAGTTGGCAGAATCTGGTAGAGCCTTTGGATGAAGTAGATGATAAGCTCAGCAAAATATGGTCTCCGGTTTCTCATTTGCATTCAGTTGCTGATACCGAAGCCCTGCGCCAGGCATATCAGGCTTGTTTGCCTTTGTTATCTGAATATTCAACTTATGTCGGTCAACATCAGGGGTTGTACCAAGCTTATCAGGCGATTGCAGACAGTGACGTTTTTACCGGTTTAAATCAGGCACAACAAAAAGCCATCAACAACGCCATTCGAGATTTTAAATTATCCGGCGTCTCTTTACCGGATGATAAAAAGCAGCGCTATGGTGAGATTAGACAGCGTTTGTCAGAATTATCGACAACATTTGGCAATAATGTTTTAGACGCGACGCAAGGCTGGACTAAGTTAATTACAGATGAAACAGACTTATCCGGGTTACCTGAAAGTGCGATTGCCGCAGCAAAAGAAACCGCTCAGGCAAAAGGGCAGGAAGGTTGGATGTTTACGCTTGAATTCCCCAGTTATTTACCCGTCATGATGTACGCAGATAATCGAGCACTCAGAGAAGAAGTTTATAAAGCCTTCTCAACCCGAGCTTCTGATCAGGGACCAAACGCAGGTCAGTGGGATAATTCAGAGGTGATGGATGAAATTTTAAAACTTCGTCACGAACTTGCCCAGCTATTAGGATTTGATAATTACGCAGAAGAATCACTAGCGACAAAAATGGCCGAATCACCGGAGCAAGTACTCGATTTCCTGTATGATTTAAGTGAAAAAAGTCAATCACAGGCAAAATCAGAACTCAATGAATTAACTGAATTTGCCAAGCAAAAACACAACATTGAGCAGCTTAATGCATGGGATATGACTTATTATGCGGAAAAGTTGAAGCAGGAAAAATACGCTATTTCAGATGAAGTATTACGTCCTTATTTTCCGGAAGAAAAAGTGATCAGCGGCTTGTTTCAAATCGTTGAAAAGCTTTTTTCAATTCATATTAAACCTCGTGAAGGTGTTCAGGTTTGGCATGATACAGTGCGTTTTTATGATATCTATGATGCTCAGAATCAATTAAAAGGCAGCTTTTATTTTGATCTGTATGCACGTGAAGGTAAACGCGGCGGTGCCTGGATGGATGTTTGTGTTGGCCAGATGCGAAAGTCTAATGGTGAACTTCAATTACCGGTAGCTTATTTAACCTGTAATTTTAATAAGCCTGTGGGTGGAAAACCTGCATTATTTACTCATTCTGAAGTGGAAACCCTGTTCCATGAATTTGGTCATGGTTTGCACCATATGTTAACCCAGATTGATGTGAGCGCAGTCGCCGGCATTAATGCTGTTGCCTGGGATGCGGTTGAATTACCGAGTCAATTTTTGGAAAACTGGTGCTGGCAGCCTGAAGCGCTCGAAATATTTTCCGGTCATTATGAAACAGGCGAAACCTTGCCGCAGGATCTATTAGATAAAATGCTGGCTGCAAAAAACTTTCAATCTGCAATGATGATGCTACGTCAACTCGAGTTTTCATTATTTGATTTTGAATTACATCATGAATATAAGGCCGAAAATGGCATTAATATTCAGCAAAAACTCAATCAGGTCAGAGAGAAAGTGGCCGTTGTGGTTCCACCTGAATTTAATCGCTTCCAGCATGGCTTTAGCCATATTTTTGCGGGTGGTTATGCGGCTGGTTATTATAGCTACAAGTGGGCTGAAGTCTTATCAGCAGATGCATTTAGTTTATTTGAAGAAAATGGCATTTTTGATCAGAAAACCGGACAATCATTTTTAAACAATATTTTAGAAATGGGTGGTTCAAAAGAGCCTATGGAATTGTTTAAAGCTTTCCGTGGTCGTGAACCACAAGTTGATGCACTATTACGTCATACAGGGATTGCAGCTTAAGCTGATTAGATTCTCAGCGTGACTTAATATTTAAAACCGATTCCGGATAGGGAATCGGTTTTTTTGTCTAAAAATCTATTATTTGTTTCTTATTGTCTCTCTTAAAAATCCCAACATGCAAAATTGATTGATTCAAAATCAATCACCCTACGTTTGTTTTTGATTAAAAATGTTAATTTTATTGTTGTTTTTGTGTTTGTTTTCTGTTTAATTGTCTAAAAGAAAAGCATAAAAGGAATAACAATGAAAAAGGCTGGTTATTGGCAAGAAAATATTCGTCTGATACTAATTTGTCTGGTTATCTGGTTTATCGTCTCATTTGGGTTTGGCATTCTTTTAGTTGAACCGCTAAATGAAATTCGTTTGGGTGGCTATAAATTAGGGTTTTGGTTTGCACAGCAAGGTTCTATTTATACTTTTGTTGCCCTGATCTTCTGGTACACCTATAAAATGAATCAGCTCGATAAAAAATATGACCTTGAAGACGAGCAGGAGGACTAATTTATGGATGAATTAAGACTATATACCTACATAGCTGTTTTTGGCTCGTTTGCTCTCTATTTTGCGATTGCCTGGTGGGCACGAGCGGGGTCCACGGATGAATTTTACGCAGCTGGCGGGCACGTAGGTCCGGTTCAAAACGGGATGGCGATTGGCGCTGACTGGATGAGTGCCGCTTCGTTTATATCTATGGCCGGTTTAATTGCGTTTTTAGGTTATGGTGGCTCTGTCTTTTTAATGGGCTGGACTGGCGGTTATGTGCTGCTGGCGATGTTACTTGCGCCTTATATGAGAAAACACGGCAAATTTACTGTGCCTGAGTTTATTTCAGATCGTTATTATTCAAAAACAGCAAGAGTGGTTGCTGTTATCTGTCTGATCATTGCATCTTTGACTTATATCATAGGTCAAATGAAAGGGGTTGGCGTTGCTTTTTCCCGTTTTCTGGAAGTGGATTATGGCTTAGGTTTAGCGATTGGAATGGTGGTTGTATGGGTTTATGCGGTTATGGGCGGTATGAAAGGCATTACTTATACTCAGATTGCACAATATTGCGTGTTAATTTTTGCTTATACCGTACCTGCGATTTTTATTTCTTTGCAGCTAACCGGAAATCCGATCCCGCAACTTGGGTTAGGCAGTACGCTTGCTGATGGCAGTGGCGTTTATTTGCTGGATAAACTGGATATGATAGTGACAGACTTAGGCTTTAGAGAGTACACCACAGATAATATGGGTGGAAGCCTTAATATGTTCGCCTATACATTATCTTTGATGATAGGCACAGCTGGTTTGCCTCATGTCATCATGCGTTTTTTTACTGTACCCAGTGTAAAAGCTGCGCGCGCGTCAGCAGGTTATGCACTTGTTTTTATTGCACTTTTATACACAGTAGCGCCGGCTGTTGGTGCTATGGCAAGATTAAACTTTACGCAAACCGTTGAACCGGCTTCAGGCCAGCAACTTGAGTACGAACAAAGACCTCAATGGTTTAAAGATTGGGAAGCAACGGGCTTATTAGAGTTTGAAGATAAAAACCAGGATGGCAAAATTCAATATTCTGCAGATCAGAAAAATAATGAAATGGTGAATGTTGATCGCGATATTATGGTTTTGGCTAACCCGGCGATTGCGAATTTACCAAACTGGGTAATAGCCTTGGTTGCTGCAGGCGGCTTAGCGGCTGCGCTTTCTACCGCAGCCGGTTTGTTGTTAGCAATCTCTTCATCGGTTTCTCATGATTTAATGAAAGGGGTGTTAACGCCGAACCTGACCGAAAAGCAGGAACTGCTGGCCGGCCGTATCGTTATGACGGTATCCATTATCATTTCCGGCTATCTCGGGCTCAATCCGCCCGGTTTTGCCGCCGGTACAGTCGCGCTGGCATTTGGGCTTGCCGCTTCGAGTATTTTCCCGGCGTTGATGATGGGGATTTTTATTAAGAAAATGAGCGGCACGGCAGCTGTGTCCGGGATGATAGCTGGTATCGGCGTTACTATGCTGTATGTATTCCAGCACAAAGGTATTATGTTTATTCCGGGCACCGAATTTTTAGGCAGCTTACCGGAAAACTGGTTTTTCGGTATTTCGCCTAATGCATTTGGTGCCGTGGGTGCTTTGGTTAACTTTACGGTTGCTGTAATCGTCTGTAAATTCACCGGGCCAGCACCAAAAGAAATCCAGGAACTCGTGGAGAATTTCCGCATACCGAAAGGCGCTGGTGCTGCACATCATCATTAAATTATTTAATGTAATCAGATAATGTTAAAAGGCCGGTGTTACCGGCCTTTTTTATTAGCACCTGGCCCATAACATTAGTTTTATTCGGCGGTGCGTGTAATTAATGGCGATGAAAAATAGAAAAATAGAAAAATAGAAAAATAGAAAAATAGAAAAATAGAAATCTAAGGGTTGTTTTTGAGGTTTTATAAACAGCAGTATTTGAATACAGAGGAATGACTGGTTTTGCTGGAAGAGCGACGATTTGCACGACCAGATAAAGATCGGTTGGGATAATCTTTAAGGCTTAAATTAATATTTATAATATAATATTTGGGTATTGATATAAGTGCTACATAACTATTGGTTATGTGAGCATGAATTATCGATCATGCTTATTTATGCTTAGGGTGTAGAGGGTTTGTTAATAAGTGATGTACACTAATCAAACGCCTAAAATTTGGCACAAAATAAACTATAGCATCAAATAAGGAGCTATTTTGAAAGCATTATCAGATATAGGCCTGGTAGGTCTGGCCGTTATGGGTGAAAACCTGGTTCTGAACATGGAATCAAAAGGGTTTACCGTAACCGCTTATAACCGTAGTTATGAAAAAGTAGAAAAATTCTTAAATGGCCGTGCAGCGGGTAAAAATATTCGCGGCGCGCAGAATGTTGAAGA
>CAJXMO010000026.1 GCA_913056495.1 uncultured Alteromonadaceae bacterium
AAACACAGAGTAGACAGTGAAAAAGGCAAACATATTTATAGCCACAGAATGTCGACGGTTGAACCCGTGTTTGCCAATATAGGCACCCAAAAACGGCTTAATAGATTTAGTTTACGAGGCAAAAATAAAGTAAATAGCCAATGGCAGTTGTATTGTTTGGTACACAATGTTGAGAAACTCGCAAATTATGGAGAATTGAGGTATTAACGTGGGAATAAACCCGGAAATCAGCCGAAATAAGCCTAAATATCCATTCTAAATTGACCCGAATAAGCTAACTGATATTTATCAAATAGTTGATAAATTAAAGAAAATGGGTGAAAGTGAGTTATAAATTAATAATTAAGTAGATTGTGGCTAAACCTAGGCGTTTAAAAATAGGTTTTTCTACAGTCTCGTTATACGTTTCAGGGATGTTGTGCATAAATTTATATTGCTAATAAGCTTTCTACTGATTGGTTTTGGCTGTAATAGTGTTGAAAAGTTACCTCAAAATTTTTTAGGTACATGGAAAGTGAATTGCTCAGACTCGGATGATCTTTTTGTTTTAAACGTTACGTCACAGCAATTTCAATTTTGGGAAACAATAGGTGATATTCAAAAAATCAAGCAGATTTCACCTGGTGTCTACGATATTAATTTAAATTTGTTTTCCGAAGGCCAACAATGGAATGCCTCAATGCAATACAAAGTTGTTGGGGATAAATTGATTCAACTAGCTTCCGGTGAACTAAATGAAATTACTAGGTTCAGGTGTACAAACGTATAACAAAGCCATTATGGCAGGGACGCAAAACGCTTGGCTTGCGCTCCTTCGTCGCTAAGTTTAGCCAAGCATTTGTGCGCTCCAAAGCGGAGCGTTAGCACTTATCATAGAAATAGAGAGTTTCGTGAATATTCGTAATATTGCAATTTGTTTAATCGAGAATGACGGGAAGATATTTGTTGGCGAGGGCTTCGATGACGTCAAGAATGAAATATTCTATCGACCATTGGGTGGAGGGATTGAATTCGGAGAATCTGCTAGAGAAACTTTGGTAAGAGAATTTCAAGAAGAAATGGGCGAAGAAATTGAAGTTGATTCTTATTTAACAACAATAGAGAACTTTTTTACTTTCAATGGAGCGAAAGGGCACGAGATAGTTCTGGTCTTCTCAGGAAAATTCAAAGATAAATCAGTTTACGAACGGGATAATATCGAGTGTAACGAAGAAGAAACAGGTTTTGTTGCTAAGTGGGTAAAGAAATCTGACTTTATTAACTCAGAAAAAATACTATATCCTACGGGTATAACTAAATATATAGAACAGTGCTAACAAGAGACTATGGTATCAATAGTTAATTTTAAACTTTTGTGCGCCGCATAATCATAATTGTGGCGTTAGCATCATTAAGGAACGTTCAGTGTATGACTCGAGCAAAAGTCGTTCTTGAACCATATAATTCTGTGTGGCCGGTTAAATTTGAAGAAGAAAAAGAAAAGCTTATATCCATTGCTGGACAGTGGCGATTTGGCGCAATTGAGCATGTCGGCAGCACAGCGATACCGGGCATGATTGCTAAGCCCATAATTAGACATTATGTTTGGTGTTAAATCGCTTGAGCAATCTAGGTTAGCTATTAACGAACTCATTAAAAGTGGCTATGAATATTGGCCATACAAAACGCAAGCCATGCATTGGTTTTGTAAACCGAGCGATGCATTCAGAACGCATCATCTTCATTTAATACCTTATTAAAGTGATTTGTGGCAAGCGCGTATTCAGTTTCGGGATAGGCTTCGTTCTAATCGCAATTTAGCTGCTCAGTATGCTGAATTAAAAAGGAATTTGGCAAAAGAATATGCTGAAGATCGTGAAGCATATACCCAGAAAAAGTGGCCTTTTATCAAACAAGTGTTGGCAAAATAAACCCACACAGGTTGGTTCGAGGCAGTAAATTCAACCATTTTATTCAATACACAAAAATTTTGGGTGCGCTTCTCGTCTCAAGAATCATTAAAATTCAAGTTGGCTGACACCCAGGCCATTGCTTTTTATCACTTTTATTTGCACCGGAATGCGCTCTTTGAGTGCGTTTATATGGCTGATGACACCTATCATTTTACCGCTGGCATTGAGCATGTCCAACGCATTAAGCGCTGTATCTAACGTATCGGCATCCAGGGTGCCAAAGCCTTCATCTAAAAATAACGAGTCTATGCTGGTTTTATGACTCACTAAATCAGATAGACCGAGTGCAAGGGCAAGACTGACCAAAAAGCTTTCGCCACCGGATAAGGTTTTGGTATCCCGAACTGTATCCGCCTGCCAGGTATCGACTACTTCTAGTTCCAGATTTTCACTGGCTTTGCGCTGTAGCTGATAGCGGCTGTGTAGCCGGTTTAATTGATTATTGGCAAGATAAACCAGTTGCTCAAGGGTTAGACCCTGTGCATATTTTCTGAATTTATCGCCTTCTGCGCTGCCAATTAAATCATTTAATTTGGCCCAGTCATTATGCTTGTCCTGCTGCTTTGAAAGTTGCGTTAATAGTGTTTGTTGTTTTTCTCGGCGCTGGGCATCGCTGGATAGCGTTTGCTGAATTTCGCCTAAATTCAGTTGTTGTTGGTGGAGCTTGTGTTCAGTTTCTTCAATTTTTTGTTGGAGCTTGTCAGTTGGTAAGTAAGTGCTTGCTTTATTTTTAACCTGCTCCATAATTTGTTCTAACTGATTTTGGCTGGTTGTAAGCTGACTGTTAGCCTGAATATGCTTTTGTTTTAAGGTGTCTGCTTCGCGCTCTAGTGCTGTGATTTCGGCGTCATTTAAACAGGCGGTCTGCCAGTCTGCCTGATCACTGAATTCGCTATTTGTTAGCGCATCGTGCCAGTCGGTTTGAATCCTGACTTGCTCTGACATTAACTGAGTTAACTGAGCCTCTATTAAGTTATGCTGGCTGCTGGCTGCGTTAAGGTCTGACTCGGATTTGTAATAGCATTCTTCTAACTGCACCAGTTGATGTCTTTCGGTTTCAACCTGTTTGCGAAGCGTTTGTTTAACCTGTTTACAATCCTGCTCGCCAAATAAAGTTTGTCTTTGTTGGGTTAAAGATTCAAATGACAGGTTCAGCGTTTCAGCTTGCTGGTTTAATTGAACCAGCTGTTTTTTTAGTTTGTTAGCCGTTTCGGTTAAATGGGATTGAGTTTGAGATAAGTTATCTTGCTGGCGAGAATTGTTTTCTAACTGCTGCTTTTTTTGATTCAGTTCGGATAGTTGCTGACTTATCTGCTGTAAATACAGTGATAAGCTTTTATCGGATAGACTATTGCCAATGGCTTGTTTATTTATGACAGCAGTCTCCAGCTGGTACTGGTTAAATGCCTGTTTTAGGTTTTGCTCTAGCGTATCCGCATTGGATTGTTGCTGACTGGCTTGTTGTTGTAATTCTTCAGCCTGTTGAATCAGCTGTTGTTTATTGTCTGCGAGATGATTCAGATTCAGCTTTTGCTGAGCCAGTTGATTTTCAATCTGGCTAAGTGCCTGTTGTTGCTGATGAAGCTGTAACTCCAGTGATTGTGCCTGCTGATAAGTTTGAGTTAACTGATTTTGTTGTTGCTCTGCCTGCATCAGTTGTTGCTGTATTTGTTGAACGCTTTGAATTGTCATCGGATTTAAATCCGCCGCACTGACATCTGGCAAAATCTGCTCTGCAGAGGTAATCTGGTTTGCCAGTTCCGCCAGAGTCTGCTCAAGTTTGTTTTTTTCTGTTTGGAGATAGTCTGAATCTTTTTGCAGCCCGGTTAACTTATTGGCTTCTGCCTGCCCCTGCTGAACCAGATCTGCTAAAGCTTGTTCTAGTTGTTTTAATCTTTGTTCGGTTTGCGTTTGATTAACCGGCAGATATTCAGTTACATACGGATGTTCAGTTGAGCCACATAGCGGGCAGGGGTGGTCCTCTGTCAGGTTTTGTCTGTGCTCGGTTAAAGAGGCTATCACAGCTTCCTGTTTTAAAATCCGGGAAACATCATCAAGTGCTTGTTTGGCTTGATTATAATCTTTTCTGAGTGCTTCAACCTGGCTGGTCTGCTGTTTGATTTCTAAGTCTAAAGCGGCTTTTTGCTCGTTTAAAGGGTTGAGCTTAGACAATTCGTTAAGCCATTGCTCGGTTTGATAAGTGAGTGTTTGTCTGAGTCTTTGTTGACTGTTTAAGTCTTCAACTTGTTGTTTTAATAGGGTTATATCATTTTGATATAATATCTCGTTGAGCGATTTTTTGATGTCAGTATGTTGCTTTAACTGCTCCGCCTGTTGTTTTGGCGTTTGTTGTTGTTCTGTTTCAAGTGCTTGTTGTGCTTGCTGGTTTTGTATTTCTTCTGTTTTTATCAGGTTGAGCTTTTGCCCGGTGCGTACGATATCTTTTTGTATTTCGGATAATTGTTCGGCTTGTTTTTGCCAGGCATCTAACTTGTCGTGAGTGAGATCCTGCAAATGCTCTTTATCATTGAGCCAGTCAGTTAAAGTGGCTTTTTGTTGTTGCAGTTTGTTCAGGTCAGCCTGCGCCTGCTCAAGCTGGTTTTGATTCTGTTTCAGCTCATGATTTAGTTCTGCTATTTGCTGATTGAGCGGTTTTAGTTCAGTTTGGCATTGAGTAATTTGTTTATCCAGTGGTTCAACTTGCTCATCTATTAGCTGACGTTGTTCATTTTCTAATTTTTCAGCCTGCGCCAGTTTGCCTTTCTGGGCGGTTAACGCCGCTTCGCTGAGTTTGAGCTGAGATTGTTTATTATCAATTTCCTGTTTGAGTTGTGTTTTTTGTTGGTCGGTATCGGAAATTTGACGGTTAATTTGTTCTAGCTTTTCAAAATACGGCTTGAGTTTGGCGGCAGGCTTTGCCCGTTTTAATTGAGTCGCTTTGTTTGAAAATGTGGCTTGTTCGGCTTGCACTGTCTGTAGTGCCTGCTCTGATTTGGTTTTATAAGCTTGGGCTTGTTCGAGCTGGCTGAATAAATGTTTTGCATGATTCAGTTTGTTTAATTCAGTTTGTAATTGTTTGTTGGCGCTTACTATCTCATTTTGCTTTTCTGTAAGGGATAGTTTTTCGTCGTTGTGTAATAGCTCGACACTTTTTGCTTGCAGCTCTGTTTTTTCCAGTTCGGTTTTGCTGTCTTTGTAATTTTGAAATACCTGACGTGAGATTAAACTATATATTTCTGTACCGGTTAACTCTTCCAGTAATTCTGCACGGTCTTTGCCATTCGCATTTAAAAACTCTGAAAACTTTCCTTGAGACAAGAGCATAGATTTTGTAAAACGGGCAAAATCTAAACCGGAAATTTGCTCTATTTGATTGCGGACTTCGTTCAGTTTATCTGCGATGATCTGGCCATCTTTTACTCGTGCAAGACTGGCTTTGGCCGGTTGTAAATTGCCTTCACTTGAATGACGGGCGCGTCTTTGCTGCCAGTTGGCCCGGTACACTTCACCTTTAACCGAAAACTCAACTTCCGCTAAACATTCTGCGGTATGCCGGGTCATAATTTCATTATTGCTGGCTGAAACTTGCAGGCGAGGGGTCTGATGATATAAAGCCAGACAAATTGCATCTAATAAGGTGCTTTTACCAGCGCCCGTTGCACCGGTAATGACAAAGAGTCCATTACTGGCGAAAGGCTCCTGTTGAAAATCTATATGCCAATGCCCTTTTAAAGAATTCAGGTTTTTTAGAGTAATGCTTAAGATTTTCATAATATTTATTGGTTATCTTGAATTAGTATGATGGGCGTTATCAGGATATCATACTAAAAACAGACTGAAATGCAGAGGCTAAGCCGCTCATCTTGTTTTAAAAATTAAATTAAACCGTTAATTTTGAAACAAAGTCGTGCGTATTCTGGTCAATTATCAATAAACCCGGCTATCAGTGGTCATATTATTATTTTAAAGGTGTTGTTTTGCTTAAGTCAGTTAACGTATTTTTATTTGGTGTGATGCTTAGTGCGATGAGTTTTGTTGCGCTGGCGCTCGATTTTTCACAACTGAATTCTGAACCTGAGTTTTTACCTGTTGAGCAGGCATTTCAATTCGATTTTAATCAGCACGGGAATAAGCTTTTATTAAGCTGGCAAATCGCAGAAGGTTATTATTTATATCAGCACAGAACCAAAGCTAAAACGGATGAAAGTGAACTCGACGTTAAATTTTTGCAACCGGGCAAAGATAAATATGATGAGTATTTTGGTGATGTGGTTGTTTATTATCATGAATCACAAGTAGAGATAGATGTAAGCGGAATTCAGGCAAACGAAATACTGCTGACCTATCAGGGCTGTGCTGATGCCGGTTTATGTTACCCGCCTCAATTGATAAAAGTGCCTTTGCTCAATGCCGGTACTAGCGGGCAAACAGATAAAGAAACTCAAGTGTCGGCAACGGCAGACAATAATGCGCAGTCGAATTCTGCTAACTCTACCCCAACCGATATTGAAAGCTTATTTTCAAATAAAAGCAGTTTATTAATTATTCTCGGCTTTTTTGTATTAGGTATAGGTTTGTCACTGACACCTTGTGTATTGCCTATGGTTCCGATTTTATCTGCAATAGTGACAGGTCAGCAAACGACCAGCATGAAAAAAGGTCTGATATTGTCGGTGGCTTACGTACTGGGTATGGCTACTTTTTATACCCTGAGTGGTGTATTGGTTGGTTATTTTGGCGCCAGTTTTAATCTTCAGCTTTACCTGCAAACGCCAGCCGTAGTCATTGTTTTTACTGCGATTTTTATTGCCTTAGCTTTTGCGATGTTTGGTTATTATGATTTAGCTTTACCTGCCAGTTTACAATCAAAACTACAAGATTCGACCGGAGGCAGTGGTAAAAAAGGACTCGTTGCAACCTATGTGATGGGCGGCGTTTCAGCGCTGGCATTATCGCCTTGTGTTTCTGCACCGCTTGCCAGTGCGCTTCTCTATATTTCGACAACCGGCGATGGTGTATTGGGTGGGATTGCTCTGTTTGCGCTAAGCATAGGTATGGGCTTGCCTCTATTAGCTGTGGGTGCCGGATTTTCAGGGTTAGTACCTAAAGCCGGTGGCTGGATGGTTAAAGTGAAACAGTTGTTTGGTGTAATGATGCTGGCAATGGCCGTTTGGATGCTGGCTCGTTTATTTGATGCTATGACAGCTGCGATTATGTGGTCTGTATTAGGGGTTTGGACCGCGGTTCAAATGAATCTATTCAGCCAGCAAAAAACGGCAGCCGGAAAAAATGAACAGGCCATTGCGGTTATTTTATTGATTGCTTCGCTCAGTTGGGTTGCACATACTTATATTCAGCATTATTGGCCGCAAGCGTCGGTTGCCGGTGGTGTGCAAAGCCAGCCTGAGCTGGTTAAGTGCTATGCAAGTGTTGCTGAGCTAGAGCAGGTGATGTCGGCTAACCCGGACAAAAAAGTGGTTGTAGATTTATATGCGGACTGGTGTGCCAGTTGTCAGACTATTGAGCATGAAGTTTTTGCGAAGGTTTCAGCGGCAGATTATCCTGAGTATATTTTTTTACAGCTGGATTTAACGGATATGACACAGCCAAAGCAGAGCTTTTTAAATCAGTACAAGTTATTTGGGCCGCCGGCTTTATTAATTTTTGAGAAAGGCCCTATGCCCAAGCCAACTGAGTTTGTTTATCAGGCTGAATTTAATTTAGAACAGTTTACTCAGTGGTTATCAAAATAGCCTGAGCAACCCAGGCTGAAATCCAACAATGTTATTTGGCAGTGTCGTTTTGGGCACTGCGCTCAGTTCATTTAAACATCCGCACCAGTCAACTCTTGAATATGCTGCTAAAGATCGCCCGAAAGATCGTAAATGTCGCCTGACTTCTGTATAATATGCGCCCCCGTTTTTGAGCTTTTATTGTTTGATTTTAATTAATCAGGTTATTAATTACACAATAGTTTATTGCAGTAGGTTTTGAGTTTGTTATCAAGTTTTAAGCAACAAGGCATATTATTTTTTACGCTAAGCATGTTGACCGGATTAATCGGATCATTTGTTAACCCGTTAATGAGTTTATTTATTGTTGAAGGGTTAAAAAGTCCGCCCGCGTACATAGGCATTTACACGGTTTCAGTGACATTAGCCGGTTTGATTTTTAGCCAGTGGTTAGGTGCGCTCGCAGATAAAGGCGTGAGTGCACGTAAAATGTTTATGATTGCCGTTACCGGGATGGCGACTGCATTGTTGATTTTTGCCAACGCAGAATCTTTCTGGACCGTACTCATTGCCGGTATTTTATTGTTTTCTATGGGCAATGCTGCCATACCGCAGGTATTGACGATTGGCCGTCAATGGGCCGGACGACAAAAAAATATGAACTTAACTCAGTTTAATTCAGGCTTGCGGGCGGCTATTTCTTTTGCCTGGATTGGCGGGCCGCCACTGGGGTATGCGTTGGCTGCTGGTGTTTCTTTTGACCGTTCATTTTATATGGCCGCATTTTGTGCGCTGATCGCATTTGTCTTTGCGCTTAAGTTTATTCCCGAAGTACCAAGTCATGCCAGTCAATCGAATCAGCATAATCAGCAGCCTACGCCTGTATCGTTTTGGGTGTTGGGTATTGCGATTACGTTAGGGTCGGTCGGTAATATTATGTATTCGTCTGCTCTGCCTTTATATGCGATTAAAGAATTAGGGTTTGCAGAACATACACCGGGTATTTTTATGGGGCTGGTCGCCTGTCTTGAAATTCCGGTGATGCTCTATGCCGGTAAACTGGCGCAAACCAAGAGCAAAGTTAAAATGATTGGTTTTGCATTTGTTTGTGCTATGAGTTTTTATATTGGTGTCTTTTTCGCGACACAGGTCTGGCACTTAATTGCACTGCAATTTGTGAATGCGCTGTTTTATGGGGTTTTTGCCGGTATCGGGTTAACCATATTGCAAGAAGAGCTGCCACAAAAAATTGGATTTACCTCTGCATTTTATTCTAATGCCATTAAGGTGGGCATGATGCTTGGGACGACGGGGACAGGTTTAATTGCTCAGTTTTATAGTTTCAGATATGCGACTATAGGTTCATTTATTGCAGCCGGTCTGGCCTTGAGCTGTCTTGTGCTGTTCAGTTATTTAAAGCGCAAAGAAGAATCGACTGAGCTGGCATTAACTGAACGCGAAGTGCAAACCTGCCTCTAAAAAGAGGCCGAATATTAAAATAACGAAAAGGCAGAATTATTCTGCCGTTTCCTCTGATTCTGCATCGTCCCACACATTTTGATCCATTGACTGGCAGGGCACCTGACATCTGGGGACGCCCACTTGTTTAGCCGGTACCCCTACAACTGTGGTATGTGGTTTTACATCTTTTAAAACGACACTGCCTGCGCCTATTTTTGCATTGGCTCCAATTTCTATATTGCCCAGCACTTTGGCACCTGCACCTATCATGACGCCATGGCGCACTTTAGGATGGCGATCGCCACTCTCATTACCCGTGCCGCCTAAGGTGACAGACTGCAAAATAGAAACATTGTCTTCAATTACTGCGGTTTCACCAACGACAATGCCGGTTGCATGATCAAACATAACGCCTTTACCTATCTGGCAGGCAGGGTGGATATCAACCGCCATCACCTGACTATTCCGGCTTTGAATAAAGACAGCCAGATCTTGCCTGTCTTGTTGCCACAAATAATGAGCCAGACGGTGAATCTGAATAGCCTGAAAGCCTTTTAAGTTTAATAGCACAGTTAAAAATGAATGGATTGCCGGATCACGTTCAAAAACTGCCTCTATGTCATAAGCCAGTGTTTCTATCGTATCCGGTTCAGCCTGATAAAATTCACTAAATAACTGTTCTAATTTTTCTACCGGCATGACATCGGAGGCCATTTTTTGAGCAAAAATGAAGCTGCAAGCTTGAGTCAGGTTCTCGTGTTGTAAAATACATAAGCGAATATATTCACTTAATAAGGGTTCGCTGGCTTGCATGGTTTTGGCTTCGGCAATTATTTTTGCCCAAATAGACTGGCTGAACATATAGACTTGATTTGTAATTGGCTTTTCAATAGGCTCAGAATAGGGATGAGTCACTTAGATATCAAGTGTCAGACCTTAATTTAGAGCTGCTTTGGCTTCTGTTTATGGAAAAAATACGATGCAGGCAAAAAACTGGCGAAAAATTAGCTGGATATTGATGATAATTTGTTGTTTGTCGTTATGGGCAAACTGGCTGCTATTTAATGCCTGGCAACAAAACCAGGTTCAAACTGAACGCCAGTCTGTACCCCAGGTAATCAATCCATCTAAGCCGGACTTGATGCGCATTCATCTTAATTCTTCCCGTTCACAAATCTCTGCTGCGCTAAAACAATGGCAAGATTTACAGCAAACTGATCCGCAAGCGGCGCAAAAACGTCGGCAAGTCTGGTTTGCTCAGGTGAGTGAATGGTTGCAGCAAAATCATGTGCAAAGCTTTCTGATATTTTTAGATGAATGGCAAGCGGTTGCGCCAGATAGCCTGGAAACCGGCTTACTGAACTATTATTGGCATCTCAAACAGAGCAATCTTGCACAAGCGGCAGATACGCTGTATCCACTGCTAAATTTAATTGAATCTGAAGCCCGCCAGACATTTGAGTTAAATAAGCTGTATCAACTGCTAACTGAGCTCATGCCTGAGGTGTTAAACCAGCAGGCCTGTGCGCAATTTATTGATACGCTCGAGATGCTTATCTGGTATGACGATAGTCAGGGCGCTTACATTCTGGCTTTAAGCCAGTGTTATATCCAAATGGAAGAATATTTATTGGCTGAGCAGCAGCTGATTTACCTGCTGGTTGACCCGGATTATCAGCAGCAGGCGTCATTACTATTGGCTCAAATGAAACAGCCTCCACACAAAGCCGTTCCGCTTGCAAGGTTCGGTGATCATTTTATTGTCCAGGCGCGGATCAATAAAACAAAACCGGTTGCTCTGATGATAGATACAGGAGCATCAGTCACCAGTTTAAGCCGACAAAAATTTAATCAACTGGCGCTCAATTATCAATCTCAGGGTTATCAGACGATGGCCACAGCCGGTGGGTTAACTCAGGCTGAAATAGTCATGGTTGAGCGCTTTTCGGTTGGCGATAAAATAATAGAGCCATTTCAGTTGGCAATTCTGGATGTCAATTCGTTTGCCGGCTCAGATGGGCTCTTAGGTATGAACTTTTTATCCCGCTTTCCGTTTACAATAGATCAGACAAATGATGTTTTAAGATTCACGGATAAATAAGCGCATTCAGCCAATTTCTATTTAATCTGCTCATATTTTTTGGTTTTTAAGAAAAAACGTTGAAAAAGTTGAGATATTTACGATTTTGGCTCGACTGTTAAGGCATTCCTTTGTATTTTGTACGGATTGAAAGTTTAAGATTAAGAAAAAGCTAAATGCAGCTCAATTTCACAAAAATGCATGGCTTAGGCAATGATTTTATGGTGGTGGATAATATCACCCAGAACATTTATTTTTCGCCTGAGCAAATTACAAAGCTAGCTGACCGTAATTTTGGTATTGGTTTTGACCAATTATTAGTGGTTGAAGCGCCTTATGATCCTGAAATCGATTTTCATTATCGAATCTTTAATGCCGATGGCAGCGAAGTTCAGCAATGTGGCAACGGTGCGCGCTGTTTTGCCCGTTTTGTCCGCTTAAAAGGATTGACCAATAAAAACAAAATTGCGGTCAGTACACAAAGCGGCAATATTGTTCTGTATATTGAAAAAGACGGTCAAGTTACAGTGAATATGGGCATACCTCAGTTAGAGCCGCAAAAAATTCCATTTAAAGCCAACAACGCAGAAAAAACTTATTTATTGCAGGCCGGAGAGCACAATGTGCTGGCGGGTGCTGTGTCAATGGGCAACCCTCATTGTGTCTTAGAAGTAGATGATGTGGATATGGCCGACGTTGAAACTTTAGGTCCGTTATTGGAAAGCCATGAAAGGTTTCCGGAGCGAGCCAATATTGGGTTTATGCAAATAATTAATCCGAATTCGATTAAATTAAGAGTTTACGAACGCGGCGCCGGTGAAACTCTGGCTTGTGGAACAGGCGCCTGTGCTGCTGTAGTGGTTGGTATTTTGCAAGGCAAACTGGCCAATCAGGTTGATGTGCAATTACCGGGCGGTAAACTGAATATCAGTTGGCAAGGCGAGGGCACACCGGTCAAAATGACTGGACCTGCGGTTAACGTATTTGATGGACAAATTAACTTATGAGTGAGCAACAAAAGCCATTAACCGAACTGGATGAAGCGGATGTTGTCGCATACCTGACTGAACACCCAGAATTTTTTAAAAACCATCCGGATTTATTTAGCCAGATGGTTGTCACTCAGGATAATCAGGGCGCAGTTTCGCTGGTTGAGCGTCAGTTACAGATTTTACGTGAGAAGGTCTCAATTCAGGAAAAGGAAGCCAGTCGTTTAATTGCTACGGCCAAACAAAACGAGCATATTTATAAAGCTTTTATCAATTTATATATGTCTTTGCTCGAATGCCCTAACAGTAAACAAATGATTTATTTGCTGCGAGCCATTTTATTGGAGCAAATCCAATTAGACGGGTTAAAGCTGGTACTCTTTATTGCCAGCAGCGATGAGCATGCAGCCAACTTGGTTGAGCCCAGAAGTCTGTATCAGGATGTTTTGCAGCAAAGACTGGCAAGAGATGATTATTATTTTGGGCGTTTAAAAAAGCAGGAAATGGATTTGTTTTTTAAAGAGGAACAGGCTATTAAATCCGTTGCGCTTATTCGCTTAGGTGGTCAGAAAGATATGGGCATACTGGCATTTGGCAGCATAGATGAATTACATTTTCAGGGCGATATGGATACTTTGTTTTTAGCGCCTATGGTTAAATTAATTAACCGCCTGTTATTAGATTTTTCAATCGAAGAACAACCTGCCGAAACGGTATGAAGCCAACTTTAGTCGCTGATTTTTTGCCCGAGTTTTATGACTTTTTGCAAAATGAAAAGCGGGCATCCGAGCATACTCAGGATGCTTATCAGCGACAACTCAATACCATCTTTTTTAAACATCCCAAACTTAGCTTAGCAGAGCTGGATATTCAGTTTGTGCGACTCGTATTAAGTCAGGCAAAACAGGATAAACTCAGTTCAGCCAGTATTAATTTACGTTTATCGAGTTTACGGACGTTCTGCCGCTATTTGGTTAAGCATAATAAACTGGAACTCAATCCTGCTGAGGCGGTGAGTGCGCCTAAACGGGATAAACGACTGCCTAAAAATCTGGATATAGATCAGATTAATCAGTTATTGGATAACAGCAATAATGAGGTTGATTTAAATTTACGTGATAATGCCATGCTGGAGCTTTTATACAGTTCAGGATTGCGTCTGTCCGAGTTAATTCATTGCGATATGAATGATCTACAAAGCCGCAGTAAAACATTGAATGTGCGTCAGGGTAAAGGTGGCAAAGACAGGATTGTGCCTGTAACCCAAAAAGCGATCGATAAGATACATGCCTGGCTAAAAATTCGTAGCCAGTATGCCAAACCGGATACGGATGATGCATTATTTATCAGTACCCGGGGAACCCGTTTAAGCCCGAGATATGTGCGGGAGCGAATTCGTCAGGCCGGATTAAAAACCGGTCTTAATGTACATTTAAACCCACATAAAATGCGCCACTCTTTTGCAACGCATATGCTCGAAAGCTCTCAGGATTTAAGAGCTGTGCAGGAATTATTGGGTCATCAAAACCTCTCGACTACTCAAATTTATACCCACCTTGATTTTGAACACTTGGCTAAAGTTTATGATCAGGCTCATCCCAGAGCTAAACGCAAAAAATAATTAATAACGAATCTTTGGGGTCATTATGCTCTGCGCATACACTTACAGGGAGCGGATTAATTGATCGATTTTTGACTAGCTTGCAACCGGGGTTGAACTTTTTGCAATCATCCCAAGTATTAATAACAGGCTTAGCAAAAAAGGATAGATAAACTATGACAGACATTAATATCGGTATCAGTTCAGAACACAGAAGTCAGATTGCAGATGGTTTAAAACGTTTATTAGCAGATTCTTATACGCTTTATCTGCAAACTCATAACTTCCACTGGAATGTGAGCGGTCCTTCTTTTCGCGAATTACACCTAATGTTCGAAGAGCATTACACTGAACTGGCAACCGCAGTTGATGATATTGCCGAGCGTATCCGGACATTAGATGTTATTGCACCGGGTACTTATAAGGAGTTTGCACAATTAAGCTCAGTGAAAGAAGTGGATGGTGTACCGGTTGCTGAAGAAATGGTTGATATTTTAACAAAAGGCCATGAACAGGTCGTGCGTACAGCAAGAGAAGTCCTAAAACTGGCGCAGGATGGTGATGATGAATCAACGGCTGCTTTAGTCTCAGATCGTATGAGAATTCATGAAAAAACCGCTTGGATGTTGCGTGCAACCCGCAAATAATCCATTTTTGAATTGATAGGATTAACTGATCTGAAAAGGCAATCCGGGTGATTGCCTTTTTATTTTTAAATGCCTATTTTGCTTTAACCCAAACTGTTTTATTCTGATAACCAAACCCCATTAATGTAATTTGTTTTATATGCTCAAGCTTTATAAACGTTTGCCTAAAGTCAGTGCAATCAGTTTTGATTTGGATGATACGCTTTATGATAATGTGCCTATTATTACCAAAGCAGAAAATAATTTATTAAATTATTTAAATAAGCAACACGGCGAACATCTGACATTAGATGAAACCAGCTGGCATCAGCATAAAACGGTTTTTGTTGAGCAAAATAAATTGTTAGCGCATGATGTTTCATTGTTGAGAAAGCGGTTTTTAGCCGATTTATTAACGAACTCGGGTGTCAGCAATGCCCCTTCTAAAGCCCTTCAGGCTTATGAATATTTTCATCAGCACAGAAATAACTTTATGGTGTCTCAGGCCTGTATTGATGTTTTACTCGAACTTAAGCAAAAGGTACCTTTAATTGCGATTACCAATGGCAATGCGGAACCTGATCTTATCGGGCTAAGCGGGATTTTTGATTATGTTATTCGTCCTCAGGACGGCGTCTTAATGAAGCCCGAGCCGGCTATTTTTCAAAAGGCTTGTCAGTTATTGGGATTGAATCCAAAAAATATTGTTCATGTGGGTGACAGTCATGTAACCGATGTTCAAGGGGCGATTAACTCAAAAATGACTGCTGGCTGGTTTAATCCGCTGGAACTGAAATTTCCCGGTCAAGTTTTACCTGGTTTTGAATACACGGACACTAAAGATCTGCTAAATTTAATATAAAGCCGCATTAAACGTATGCCTGAAAGCGGTTGCTTGAGCCTCTAGAATCAGACTTTTGTTACACAGGATGTAGGTAAAAAAGATGAATGCGAAAGAATATGCTTTACAAGCCCATGGTTCGTTTGCTTTGCCGGATGCTTGCTTTAAGGTAAAGCAGTTAATGGATACCAAGACATCTTCTGCTGAAGATTTTGCTAATGTGATCAGCCTGGATCCGTCAATGGCCTCCCGATTATTGCAACTGGCAAACAGTGCCATTTATAATCTGCGCAGTGAAGTCAGTACTATCTCCAGAGCGATTACCCTGATTGGTACTCAGGCGCTGTATAATATGATGCTGATTGATGTTGCAACGACTGCATTTAAACACTTCTCAAGCCCTTCAATTAATCTTAAACAATTTTGGCTTAACAGTATATTTGCCGGGTTGGTTTCTAAAAATTTGGCTATTAAAGCCGGTATTCGCGATATTGAACGTATGTTTGTTGTGGGTTTACTGCACGATTTTGGCGGGTTAATCGTTGCTAAAATGACGCCAGAGGCAGCTAAACGATGCGAATCTATATCTCCGCCTGCTTATCCCTGGCAGTTGCAAACACATTTATTAGGTTTTAGTTATTCTCAGGTGACGGCTGAATTGCTTGAACTCTGGCAGTTACCCGAAAAAATCATAATCCCCATTCGTTATTTTACTCAGGCCGATCATATTGAGACAAACCAGGATATTAAAGTTTTATCTATCGCTGTGGGGTTAATGTTAGCCAATAATCAACCTGAGTATTTAAATTATCTGATAAAAGATCACCAACACATTCTGGATGATTTAGGGATTGAATTAAGCGACTTAGAAGAGGTTTGCATGATTGCCAATCAGGAAATGAGCAGTGTGGTGACCTCTATGCGGCTTAAGCTTTATTAATTGAGCCGCTTAATTGTGAGTCTGTCGGCTTTTTATTTTATACCTTTCTCTTGTTTAATGGCTTCGTAAGCGGCTTGTATATCCTGAGCTTTTTCTTTTGCCAATTTTAAGGCCTGTTCAGGCAATCCTTGCGCGCTGAGTTTATCCGGGTGGTGCTGAGCCATCAGTTTCTTATACGCTTTTTTGATGGCTTTAGCATCGTCTGACTGAGAAACCCCGAGGATCTGGTAAGCATAGGCCAGGCTCATACCGGCGGGCTGTGCTTTTTGTCTGCTTTTTTCATGATAATGGGTGCTGGCTTCATTTTGTTTAATGATGCTGTCGATCATTAGTTTATTAAAGCCCAGAGTTGCGCCGATTGAATATAAAATTTCACGCGCTTTAGGATGAAGCTGGCCATTGGCTAAAGCGGCCTGAATCTGAATCTCTAAATAAATCAGCATAAAGTCACGTCTGGCATAACAATAGCCTTTGAATTCACGAACCACTTCTTCAACCGGAAAATTACCCTGTTTGCCTTCCCGGTAGGCCGCTTGAGCCTCTTTTCTGAGGTCTCCTGTCAGACCCATTCTATCCATGAGTGCTGAGGCTAACGCTATGTCATTTTCGGTGACCCGGCCGGATGATTTTGCGATATGTCCCATTAACGAGAACAGGCTGTGAAAAAATATAGCTCGATTTTTTAAACTGGCTTTACGGCGCATTAAACTGGCAAAACCACCATTGTCTGATAAAGCCTGTGCGTAGCCTTTATCAAAATAATATCCAATGATGAATCCGATAATGGCTCCGGGTACATGGAACATCATAGAACCAAAAATCAGTCCGAGTATCTTTCCCCAATTGCTTTTATTCATTGTGACCCTTTTATACTTATTCAACGGACTGTTTTATTTGTGTGAGCCGGTCGGGGGTGCCTATGTCTGACCACTGACCGTTATGTAGTTGTGCACTCACTTTTTGGTGTTTGATTCCGGCTTTTAGCAGTTTTCCTAATGCCAGTGGCATTGAGTGTTCTCCTTTAAAAAAATCAGGATGGTAAACCGCGATCCCTGAAAATGTATAGCTGGTTTCATTAGCCTGTTTTTCAATCGCCATTCCGGATTTTAATGCAAAATCCCCAGTTGGATTATGTTGTGGATTCTTGACCAAGACAATATGGGCAAGCTTTTGTCCAAGTTCTACGTATTTTAAGGCCTGATAATCAAAGTCACACCAAATATCGGCATTTACCACAACAAAGGCTTGATCGTCTAACAAATCCATTGCATTGATAATACCGCCAGCGGTTTCAAATTGATCAACTTTCTCCGGGCTATATTGTATCCGGCACTGATATCGGGCACCATCGCCGAGCTTGGCCGGAATTTGTTCACCTAAATAGGCATGATTGATGACGATGTCTTTAAATCCGGCACGTACCAGAGCTTCTAACTGATATTCAATTAAACTTTTTCCGGCCACTTCGAGTAAAGGCTTGGGGGTCTTTAGAGTCAGCGGTAGCATGCGTTTACCTTTACCGGCAGCTAAAATCATTGCTTTCATACGTGCTCAACTCCTTTTGTTTGTCGTGCCGAATAAAGCGGTAATATTTTTTGTTCGAGCCAGTTCAAAAATGCCTTCAGCTCAGCAAAGTGTGCGGCAGCTGATACAATATAATTGAGTACAGCCGGAATATGTTGCAGGTAATCCGGTTTATTATCGCGTATTGCCAGTCGTGCAAAAATACCGGCACATTTTATATGTCGCTGAAGTCCGGCTAAATCAAACCAGTCCTGCCACTGACGTGTTTCAATCTGGGGATAATAAAGGGCTCTGAACTCTTCGCTGAGTCGGTTAACCGTATCACCGGGCCAAATCAGATAACAATCTTTTAGCAGCGAAACCAGATCATAACAAACCGGGCCTATTAACATACCCTGAAAATCAATTAATACAGGCTGATTAATATCTCCGGCTTTGAGCATAATATTTTTACTGTGAAAGTCGCGGTGTACTGCGACCTGGGGCTGAGCTAAAAACTGCTGTGTTAAAAATGCTTTGCTTTGTTCAAGCATGGCTTTTTCATCAGCTGACATTGAATAATTCAGGTATTGTTCAATAAACCATTCATCAAAGATGCCTAACTCAAGTTGAACAAAACTATCCTTATATGAATCTATTGAAGTAAGTGAGCTTTTACTTATCGACTGTAATTTATCAAGTGTCGGCCAAAGTGCGCGGTAACAGCTCTGAAAATTTGAATCATTAATTTGGTCGGCTAAATGGATATTGCCTAAGTCGGGCTGCAACATAAAACCCGATTCAAAGTCTGCTGCTATGACTTCAGATGCTGCAATGTTTGCCTGTTTGAGCGTATTGGCCAGTTCAACAAATAATAATGTATTTTCTGTCTCTACCGGGGCATCAACAGCAATATAATTGTTGTTTTTATATTCGACCCTGAAATAACGTCTGAAGCTGGCATCACCGGATACTAATTCGATGCCAACCGGCTCGGATTCGGTTATTTTTAGTTGTTGTTTTACCCAGTCAAAAAGCTGTTGGTCGCGCAGATTATTTTTTGTCATAAGTGATTTGGTCAAATTATAAGTAATTTGTTCTCTTTACTTGTTTTTCTCGGGCTTAAAAATAGCCGAACGAGGCATTTTGTTTTATCATAACGCTTTGTGCAACTTAAGGTAAGTTGTGTTATTCGGTTTTAGTGCTATTCCTCATTATATTCAGGTTCGGTTTTTATTTTTGTGATTCGCTTTTTTGTCGTTTTTATATTTGTATTCTGTCCGCCATTATTTGCGGCACAATTGCAATGTTACCAGTCCAGCCTGGATTCTGTTGAGTCAGAAGATGAAGCTCAATCGACTGCTTGGTCATCTATGACAGCGCCGAGAGAAGACGCTTTAATGATCTTATCTGATAAGACGGAAGTCGGTGTTGATAGCTCAGCTAAATTTTTTGGTAAAGTGAGTATTATTCAGGGGAATAACTCAATTTCGGCCGATACAGCACAAATCTCCAATGACAGAAATACAATGAAAGCCTCCGGCGGTATTGTTTTCTCAAGTGGTGAAACAAAAGTTTATAGTGAATCATTACAGGCTGAACTGGACCAATCGGCTATTCAGTTAAACGATTCGAAATATCAGTTAGCTAATTTTTTAGGCCATGGTAAAGCCGAAATTTTCAGAGTCGATCAAAAAAATAAAACGCTTGAACTGACCAACGCTGACTTTACCAATTGCCCACCTCAAAATGCGCCCGACTGGCAACTGTTTTCCAGCCAGATTACTTTGTCTGTGGACGAAGAATGGGGTGAAGCCTGGCACAGCCGGATTGAAGTTTTTCAGGTACCGGTTTTATATTTGCCGTATTTGTCGTTTCCACTAACGGATAAAAGAAAGTCAGGTTGGTTATACCCGAGCATTTCAACCTCGAATCAGCGTGGTGCGGATATTATTACGCCCTATTACTGGAATATCGCAGAAAACTTTGATTTAACCTTATCGCCTCGCGCTATGACAGAGCGCGGTGGTCAGCTTGGCAGTGAATTCAGGTATTTACAAAAGAATTACCAAGGTGAACTGTATCTGGAGTGGATGCCTCACGACAGGGCTTTTGAACCGGATGAGCTGGTGGATGAAAAAACCAGTCAGTCGCGCAGTGCGCTTAGATGGCAACATCAGGCTGATGTTTACCAAAGCTGGAAAAGTGACATTGATATTATGTTACTCAGCGATGATGGTTATATCAGTGATTTAGGGTTTCAGAACTATAGTCAGGTCGATACCCATGTTGAGCGTTTTATTAAATTGTATCAGCAACACGAAACCTGGTCTTTTGATGTGACTGTGCGTGACTTTGAAGTTTTTGGGGATCATAGTCGGCCATACCGTACCTTGCCTGAAATGCAATTTTGGTATGGTGGCCTGATTGATGACGAAAACTGGTCATTTGATCTACCAGCTGAATTTGCTTGGTTTCAGTCAGATGAAGCCAGTTTAAAAGAAGCTTTCAGGCTGCATTCTGAACCCAAATTAACCTGGTCTGTTTATCGTCCTGCTTGGGAAGTCATTGCTCAGGGGTCATTAGCATCCACTTTATATGTGCAGGAAAAAACGCTAAATGATACCCTGCAAGAAGAGGACTATGAACAAATTGGCAGGGTATTGCCTAGATTAAGATTAAGCGGTCGACTTATTTTAGAACGCCCGCTGGACTGGTTCGGTAGCGCAATGAAGCAGACACTGGAACCCAGAGTTCAGTATTTGCGTGTACCTTATACGGATCAGTCTGACATCGGCTTGTATGATACTGCATTATTGCAGGATGACTATTTTGGTTTGTTTAGAGAAAATCGCTTTAGTGGTATTGATCGTATCCCTGAGTCAAATCAGGTTACTTTGGGCCTGACAACACGTATGTTAAGCGATCAAAGCCGAGAAAAATTAAGGCTCAGTATTGGTCAGATATTTTATTTAAAAGAATCCAGAACGGACTTTATCGACTTAAAACAAACAACCGAAAAAGGCGAATCTGCTTTAGCTGCAGAGCTGGATTTTGATATTCGAAAAACCTGGTTTTTACACTACGGCTTGCAGTTTGATACTGAGCTGGGGAAAACACGTAAAAGCCAGTTTACGCTGGATTATCACAGAAATGATGATCACCTGATGCAGTTAAGCCACAGATATGTGACCGACATTTCAGGCAACCAAATTGAGCAGTTAGGTTTAACCAGTTTGTGGGAAATTAGCCCGCAGTGGCAAACATTTGCTAGTATGCATCAGGATTTGAACTTAGACCGAACTGTTGAGGCAAGATTAGGTCTACTATACGAATCCTGTTGTTGGCAGTTACAGTTTGGCTGGCAAAGCAAAGTTAAAACAAATCTGGCCGCGCAAGATAGTCAAACTTCTGTGCCAACTAATGAAAGAGATTCGGGATTAATGTTTACCTTTACGATTAAAGGGTTCGGCCAAAGTAAAAGCCAAGCACTAAAAGTATTGAATTCGGGGATCTTTGGTTACCGAACTCCAAATTTTTTAAACCAGTGAGTGATTCATGAAACAAATTAAAAAAATGATAACCATGTTATGCACTAGCTTGCTATTAATAAGCCAGGTGCACGCTGTTGAGTTATTAGATAAAGTAGCCGTAGTGGTGAATCAGGGCGTCATTTTAGAAAATGAAATTCAAACCATGATTGCAGAATTAAAGCTGCAGGCTGAGCGTTCTGAGCAAGAGTTACCGTCAGATAAAGCACTTAGAGTTCAGGTTACTGAGCGTTTGATTACCAATGAATTGCAACAGCAATTTGCCAGCCAGATAGGGTTGGAAATTAGCGATGCTCAGGTACAGCAAACTGTACAGGATATGGCATTAAAGCAAAATACAACGATTGAAAACTTACGCCAACAGATTATATTAAATGGTGGGGACTATGAATCTTATCTTGAGCAAGTTCGCCAAGAACTGACCGCAAGTGAAGTTCGCCGGGCTATGGTATCCCGACGTATTTATGTTTCGCCTCAGGAAATTGAAGGGTTAGTTAGCTTATTAAAAGAGCGTGGCCAGCAAAACGAAGAATATCATCTTGGCCATATTCTGATTGGTTTGCCATCAGGCGCTACGGCCGATGAAATTGAAAGCAGTCAGAACCGGGCTGAAAAAGTTATTCAATTATTAGGTGAAGGCAGTGACTTTAGAAAAGTTGCGATTGGCTCATCATCAGGTGCAAAAGCATTGGATGGTGGTGACCTTGGTTGGATGAACGTGAATGAAATGCCCTCTTTATTTGCTGAAGCCGTTACGAATCAGAAAAAAGATTCTGTTATCGGGCCAATCAGAAGTGGTGCCGGTTTCCACATTTTAAAAATATTTGATATTCGTGGTCGTCAAACCGTTGAAGTTAAAGAAGTGAATGCCCGACATATTTTAATTTCGCCTTCAATTATTGTGAGTAATGAAAAAGCGAAAAATATGCTGACTCAATTCTTAGAAGATATTAAATCAGGTGATGCTGATTTTGCTGAACTGGCAAAAGAATATTCAGAAGATCCGGGTTCCGCCATCAAAGGCGGTGAATTAGGCTGGTCTGATCCGTCCAGATATGTACCCGAATTTAAAAATACACTGGCTGAGTTAGAGCCGGGTGAATACTCACAACCTTTCAAAACAACACACGGCTGGCACTTAGTGCAATTACTCGAACGCAGAACTCAGGACGCTACCGATTCTGCTTATCAGGAGAGAGCCTATCGTTTGTTGTTTAACCGTAAATTTAATGAAGAAGCTGAGGCTTGGATTAGAGAGATCCGAGATCAAGCTTATGTCGAGATTTTAGGTGATAACAGTTAATGACATTTAGAATTGCAATAACACCGGGTGAGCCTGCGGGTATCGGCCCTGATTTAGTTTTAAAAATAGCCCAATACGACTGGCCTGCTCAGTTGGTTGTTGTTGGTTCTGATGAGTTATTAAAAAACAGAGCAAAACAGCTGGGATTAGATGTTGAGCTGATTGAATACGATCCTAATCAGGCCGCATTGCCACAGAAAAAAGGCACATTAACCATTTTACCGGTTGAGCTGAAAGCGCCGGTTGTTTGTGGTGAATTAAATGCAAAAAATGGCCAATATGTAGTTGAAACTATGCGCATTGCCTGTCAAAAAAATATGGATGGAGAATTTGCAGCCATAGTGACAGGTCCGGTTAATAAAGGCATTATCAATAAATCCGGTATTTCATTTAGTGGCCATACTGAGTTTTTTGCAACAGAATCCAATACGGCAGATGTCGTGATGATGTTAGCCACTGAAGGGTTAAGAGTTGCATTGATGACAACGCATATCCCTTTGGCTTATGTATCAAAAGCCATCACTTATGATCGAGTGATCAAGGTGACTGAAATTTTACATAACGAGCTCAAGAGCAAGTTTGGTATAGATAAGCCAACCATTTATGTATGTGGTTTAAATCCACATGCCGGAGAAGACGGGCACCTGGGTACTGAAGAACTGACAACGATTACGCCAGCTTTGGATGAGTTAAGAGGGCGTGGCATGGATATTGTTGGTCCGCTGCCGGCGGATACCTTATTTCAGGATAAATATTTACAAAATGCAGATGCAGTTTTGTCTATGTTCCATGATCAGGGGTTAACCGTATTAAAATATAAAGGGTTTGGTAAAGCCGTTAATATTACGCTAGGCCTGCCTTTCATCCGAACTTCGGTAGATCATGGTACAGCGCTTGATTTAGCCGGTACCGGGCTTGCTGAAGTGGGTAGTTTTCAGGTTGCATTAAACGAAGCAATTACGCTGGCGGAACGTTCAAGTCATGACAGATAAAGTGCATTTAGGCCACAGAGCCAGAAAACGTTTTGGTCAGAACTTTTTAACCGATGATTACATCATAGGCGAAATCGTTAATGCAATTGCGCCTGATGACGACCACGTTATGGTTGAAATTGGACCGGGTTTAGGTGCATTAACTTTTCCTGTGATGGAACAGGTTGAACATTTAAATGTGGTTGAGCTTGACCGGGATTTAGTTCAGCGTTTTGAAGAAGATCAGTTATTGCAGCGTAAACTAACCGTTTATCAAGCCGATGCAATGAAGTTTGATTTTGCTCAGTTAGTCGCTGACGATAAAAAAATGAAATTGTTTGGGAATTTACCCTATAACATTTCAACCCCGCTTTTATTCCACCTGTTTAACTTTTGCGATCATATTTCTGATATGCATTTTATGCTGCAAAAAGAAGTCGTTGATCGTATGTGTGCCGAACCGGGCAGCAAAGCTTTTGGTAAACTGAGTGTGATGACTCAATATTATTGCGACGCTGAACCTGTTGTTGCGGTTGATCCGAATTGCTTTACACCCCCCCCAAAGGTAGTGTCAGCTGTTGTCCGCCTCGTGCCTAAAACGCAAAGAGCCGATGTTGATACTAAAATCCTTGAACGAGTTGCTGGTGCGGCTTTTAATCAGAGAAGAAAAACCATTCGTAACAGTTTAAAAGATGTTTTGGATGCGAGCGAGCTTGAAGCGCTAGGGTTGGATCCTAAATTGCGTGCTGAGGCACTCTCTTTAGCCGATTTCATTGCCATTGCTCAATTTGTCAGTCAAAAGTAGTAAAGATTTTAAAGATGATAAATCCCGAAGACGCAATACAAATTCAAACCGAATCTTATTATGTAGATGAGCAATCGGATCCGAAAGAAGAAAGATATGTGTTTGCTTATACGATAACGATTCACAACAAGGGCCAACAGGCGGTTCAGCTTAAAAGCCGTTATTGGTTAATTACCGACAGTAACGGTAAAAAAGCCGAAGTGCAGGGCGATGGTGTGATTGGCCAGCAACCCGTGATTAGACCCAATGGTAAGTTCCAGTATACCAGTGGCGCGGTTGTCGATACGCCGGTTGCGACTATGGAAGGTTATTATGATATGGTTGAAGTTGAGAGCGAAAAAACCTTTAAAGCGCCTATTAGTGTATTCAGGTTGGCTCAACCCAATATTTTAAACTAGTCAGGTTAGTTTTATGGCTCATTATTTTGTTGGCGACATTCAGGGCTGCTACGATGAACTGATGCGACTGCTCGATAAAGTTAAATTTAATCCTGAGCAGGATAAATTATGTCCGGTCGGCGATTTGGTAGCAAGAGGACCTGCATCTGAAAAAGTCGCAAAACTGATGCTAGAACTGGATCAGGCCGTCGAGCCTGTTCTGGGCAATCATGATCTGCATTTATTATCGACTTATGTCGGTTTATACGAGCCTAAAAAAAACGATAAACTTAAAAAACTGATCCATGCCCCCTTTATTGATAAATATCTGAAATGGCTAAGAAAACAGCCTCTTATCAGAGAATATCCTGAATTTAATCTGGTGATGAGTCATGCTGGTTTACATCCGAGTTTACCTGTCTCAGAGCAAATGGCGCTGGCAGCGTGTGCGCAGGAAAAACTGGCAGGTAAAGATTACAAAAAGTGGTTAGACCGTATGTACGGCAATGAACCCAGAAAATGGCGTGCACATTTAACCGAAGAGGAAGCATTCAGGTTTATTATTAATACGACCACTCGGATGCGTTTTATTGATGATGAAGGTGCACTTGAGTTTAAATGTAAACTGCCGCCTGAGCAGGCGCCACTTCATCTTTCTCCCTGGTTTGAAGTTGAAAATCATAATCCTCAAACTTTCATTTTTGGTCACTGGGCTGCTTTGTTAGGTAATACCCGAAATTCAAAGTTTATCGGACTGGATACAG
The DNA here is from genome assembly GCA_913056495.1 of uncultured Alteromonadaceae bacterium. Taxonomy (GTDB): domain Bacteria; phylum Pseudomonadota; class Gammaproteobacteria; order Enterobacterales; family Alteromonadaceae; genus Catenovulum. The sequence goes on from CAJXMO010000026.1 coordinate 25,496, forward strand.
GTTGCGTTTGGGGTCATCAGTTAACTTGCTATAAAGCGCAAACTCAGGAATTTTTTGCTCAGGCGAGCTTGTCATAACTTACCTGTATTAAACTAAAAGCCAATAAATTTAGGTCCTTAGCTAACTTATTATCCAGAGTTGAGGTTAAATTAACGCCGCAGCTTTAATTTGCGCATATACCTGAATGCCAGCATAGAGTTTTAAATCAAATACAGCTTTGTTTGAAATTCTGGCTTGAATCAGATGACCGCTGGCATTGAGTGTGATTAACTGCATACCATCATCAAGTGGCTCTATCTTTTCGATTTCGGTTAATAAACTGTTCTGGATGCTGCTATCAAGCGCTTTGGTTAAACTGATACTGACATCTTTGGCCAATATTTTTAATCTGAGCTCTGAACCCGGCTGTAACCCATTATCTGTTAGCCACAAATAAGCCGGAGAACTGCCTGCCTGATTCGATTTTAACCCTACTTTTATCTGTTGCCATTTATCCAGTCTGCTGACGACAAAAGCTTGAAGAAACACAGCTTGCTCATTGATGTGGCGGGTCGCCGTATTTAACAGCTCAAAAGACTGATTGATGGGTTTATCAGACACCAGCCTGCCTTTATCCAGCACCAATAGATGATCCGCTAAACGGGCGACTTCATCCGGGCTGTGGCTAATGTAAATGATAGGAATATCCACTTCAGTCTTAAGTTTTTCCAGGTAGTGCAAAATTTCATTTTTATGAGTTAAATCGAGCGAGGCTAAAGGCTCATCCATTAGGAGTAACTGAGGCTGAGATAATAAAGCTCTGGCGATCGCTATTCTTTGCTTTTCACCACCGGATAAGGTCGAGGGCAATTGTGCCAATAAAGGTTCAATTTTCATCAAATCTGTTACTTGCTGGTAACTGAACTGATTAAGTTTGCGAGCTCGTTTAATGGCGTAATCCAGATTTTGTTTTACCGTTAAGTGTTCAAGCAAGCTGGCTTCTTGAAAGACATAACCGATTCTGCGTTTATGGGCAGGTACAAATGTGTATTTGTCCTGCCAGGTTTCTCCGGCAAAGCGGATTTCACAGTTTGAATGATGCTCTAAACCGGCTATGGTGCGCAACAAGCTGGTTTTACCCGAACCAGAGTGGCCGTAGATAGCACAAACTCCGTCTAGAGGAATATGAGTATTCAGTTTCAGATTAAACTGGCTACGGCAAATTTGACAGCTGATTTCAAGCTGTTGGCTGAGCGGTAAAGCCGGATGATTATCAGAAGACATGATTTACCTGAGATTGTTTGCGATTAAACTGATAAACCAATAAAAGTACAACAAACGCAAAAATTAGCATTAAACCGGAAAGTTGATGCGCCTGTGTATATTCTAAACTCTCAACATGATCGTATATCTGAACGGATACAACCCGAGTTTGATCCGGAATATTGCCACCTATCATTAAAATCACTCCGAATTCGCCAACTGTATGGGCAAATCCAAGTACAGCGGCACTCAAAAAGCCGGGTTTGGCATTGGGTAAAATAATGCTGATAAATCTGTCTAACGGTGATGCCCCCAATGTGGCAGCCACTTCAAGCGGACGCTGGCCTATTGCCAGAATTGCATTTTTAATCGGTTGAACAACAAAAGGCAGCGAGTAAAAAACTGAACCTACCACTAAACCGCTGAAAGTAAACGCGAGTCCGTTCAGGTTTAACGCCTGAGTTAACTGGCCGATAGGACCGGTTGGTCCCATTGCCATCAATAGGTAAAACCCTAATACAGTTGGCGGTAAAACCAGCGGCAAGGCAACCAAAGCGTTGACTACAGACGTTAATCTAGAACGGCTGGTGGCGAGCCAGTATGCTATGGGTGTACCCAGAATGATTAGAATGAATGTAACGACAGCAGCCAGTTTAAGTGTTAATACAATAGCGGAGTAATCAGCCGGACTTAAGCTTAACATTAGTGGTTATCCAAAGTCTGGTAACCAAAAGACTGAATAATCTTAGCGGCTGCTTTTGATTTACAAAAAGCTAAAAACGCGATCGCAGCTTGGTTTTGCTGTCCGCGTTTGAGTAAAACGGCATCCTGTTTGATAGGGGGATGATAATCATCCGGAACCGGCCAACTTGAACCTTTGTTTTGTTGAACGACTTGCGAGGCGGCTACAAAACCAATTTGTGCATTCTGGCTCAAAACAAACTGATAGGTCTGCGCAATGTTTTCGGCATAAACCAGTTTGTCTTTTAAGTTATTCAATCTGTTTAATTGTTTAAGGCTTTCAACAGCGGCTTTACCATAAGGCGCGAGCTTAGGGTTGGCAATGGCAATTTTTGTTGCAAACTGCCAGTCATTGTTTTTCGGTGACAAATCTATACCAGGTTGAGCAGACCACAAGTAAAGCTTGCCTAGTGCATAACTGAATCGACTGCCAGCAACAGTCAGAGATAGCTTTTCGAGTTCAACCGGCTTTTGTTGATCCGCTGAAAAAAAAGCGTCAAAAGGGGCTCCGTGGCGGATTTGTGCATAAAACTTCCCGGATGAACCAAAAGAAAACCGAATTGTATGTGGGCTGTGTTGTTCAAATGCCAGGCGTAATTGCTCAGCCGGTTGAGTAAAGTTTGAGGCTATCGCTATCGTTGCCTGTTCGGCTTTTAAGCCGCTACATAACAATAATCCGCTTGTTAACATTAAACGGCAAATGTATTTGATTAATCCGGATTTCTTTTCTGACAAGCGGCTTCCCCATTAACAACTTCAGGCTGACAAACTAACGGCTTTCTGATAACAACTAATGGCTTTAGATAAGTTATCCTGTTGCTGATAAATATCCGCTAGCAATGCATAGTTTTGTGCACTTGCTATCTGGTTTTGATTTTGATGAAAAGCACTTTCCATTGCTTGTTGTGCCAACTGTAAATCATTATTTTTAATCGCGGCTATGGCTAATAACACTTTTAATCTGGCATTTTCTGGTTGACGTTTAATTTGCTTTTCAATCCAGGCAGTCAGTTTTAAAGGTTGATGCAACGCCATTTGATGAAATAAAGCGGTATCCGTATCCGTTATATTTTGCTCAAATAATTTAATCAGATAGCTTTCTACTTCTTTATCAAACCCGGCATTGTGCAATGCTAATAAATAGAGTTTGATGCTGTCCGGGTTTTGCTCAATCAGTTTGTGCAAAGCTTTATGGTATTGCTGTAATAATTTAAGTTCTTTATTGTCACTGGCCTGTTTAAATAAAGGCTCAAATGCGGTCAGTGCCAGTAAATTAAACTCAGTCTGTGTAATATCTGTATAGCGTTTTACTCTGGCCAATAATTCTCTTTGTTTTTCGTGGTTCTGGGTTTGATGATACAAGCGGGCAAGCAGTAACAGGTTTTCACTGTGTTTAGGCTCATTTGATAATAAAGCTTCGCATTTTTCGATTGCTTGCTCAGCTTTGCCTTCCTGCATCAGGCTTTTACAAAGGGCAAACTGTTTATCGGTTTCTGAACCGCTTTGTTGGGCTCTCAATAAGTATACGCTGCTGTCGTCATTATGATTTTGTTGACGGGCGGCTTCTGCCGCAATCAGGTAATGGCTGCTGGCAATCGGGCTGAATTTGGCATGGCGTAAGCTGAGTTGCTCCGCTTTTTGCCATTGGCTGTTGAGCAGGGCTTCAATTGCGCTTTGCAAGCTGTTCAGGCTGCGGCTATGTTTTTTATCGGTTCGCCAGTTACGCCAGCTTTTACGGATATTAAAGACTGAACGAAACAATAAATTAAGTAAAACTGCGGTGAAATAAATCACCACTAACAATAAAACCACTGCATATAAGTTACTTTCCCAAGTCCAGCCTGCAACTGATACCAGCACATAGCCTCTCTCATCTGCAATGATTGAGCCTATCGCCAATAAAGCACAGGTAAAACAAAAAAACAGAATGATTCTTATCATAAATCCACCTGTCCGTTTTGTGATGAACGACGGATGATGCTGTTCACCAACTCAGCCGATCCGAGTTCAACCGAAGAGAAGTCGGCGGACAGCGTTTCTTGTTGCAGTTGGCTTAACTCATTCAGAACCTGGCTGGTTAGCGCATGCTCCAGCTGAAAATACTGTTTAACCCAAGTCTGGGTTTGACTTAAAGCGGACTGATAAATGAGGGCTTGATTATTCAGCACAGCCCACTGGATCTGATTGAGTTTACTGCTCAGATTCTGGCGTAAGTTTAGCTCCTGAGTCGGCGTTAACAGTGGTTCTACACTGCCTTCTCGTCTTTTCGGTAAAAATAGTTCCAGAAATTCCTGCCAAATCAACTCAACATTCTGCCAGCTGATTGTTGAAGTGGTTTTTCGTTCAGGTTCTGACTGGATATCTTTTGGAATATAAGCTTGATTGAGCGGTAAACTCGATAGCTGTTGGTTCAGTTCTGTCAGTTTTAAATAAATACGTTGAATATCCACTTCAGCCAATGCTTGTATTTTCGCAATATCTGTTGAAATCTGATTATTTAAATTAAACCACTGGCTGTTCTGAGTTCCGCTTAATTCAGACTGTGCGAGCTTAAGAATTGCAATCGCGCCAGCTTTATCTTGTTCAATATAGAGTTTGCGTGAAGCGAGCTGAATCAGATGCCTTACATCAACTAATACCGCTTGAGTCTGGCTCTTGTTAAAGCTGGCAGAAAGTTCATCTATGGTATTTTGCACCGCTTGTTGTTGCTGTGTCAGTTCGTTTTTAACTTGCGATTGATAGGATTCCAGTGCCTGTGCTAACTGGCGTTTAAGGTTATCTGCCTGACGGTTCTGATTTGCCTGGACGGATTGTTCAAGCTCAGTTTGCTGAGTTTGTAATTGGCTGGCTAATTGCTCAGCCTGTTGGCCTTTTTGCAGTTCTAACCAATAGAGCCAACCCGCCAGACCCAGACCGGATAAAGCGATTAACAGTGCAAACCAGGCAGGGGCATTGGATTTTTGTTTTAGCTGAGGCTGTGGTGACACAGGTTCTGCTTGCGGCGCTTGATACGTTTCTGCCGCGTTTGGGGTTTCATTTTGCTTGTCCGTTTCTGCTTCTGGTTCGGCTAACTGAGTGTCCTGAATCTGATCGCTGGACTCTGACTGTTTTTCAGCAGCGCGCTCGTGTATATGCTTATGCTCCGAGGATTGCTCTGATGCCTGATTATCGTCATCTGCCGTTTTTTTATCTGGAGTATTGGCTTGCTCTGTCATAGTTAGTTTCCGTTTGGCCTCTTCAGTGCCTCAATAATTGCCTGATTATTCGCACTATTAATATTTTGAACCTGAGTTAAACCTTGTCGCTGTAAGAGCTGTTTTACCCTTTCTGACGGAACTAAACAAGGCGACTGTTTTATTTTATCTAATAAGACGTTATCTGCATGATTAAGTAAAAATAATGCATTTTCGCCACTGGTGAGTACAAATTGATCCGCGCTTGAAATATGGGCCAGTTGCGAAGCATCCAGTGACAGCCAATTGCGCTTATATATATTGTAGGTTTTTAAAACTTTATTGGCTAGTTTAAAGGTTTTTGAAATCTGATCCCGGCCTTGTTCTCCTTTAAACAGCAGAGCCTGATGGCACTGCTGGATCTGGGGCAAAGCGAGTATGCCTTCTGAATCTTGTTGTGTCGGGGTGTCTACCTGATTAAAACCTACAGACGCCAGACACTTGGCAGTGGCCTGACCGACTGCTACTGTTGGCTGATGTCTGAGCTGGTTAAATAAGGATTCCGGTGCCGCTTTTTGAAGCCATTCGACAGCATACTGGCTAGTGAAAATTAAACTGGTATCAGACTCAAGTGTTAGATGTGTCAGTTGGTTAAAGTCTTCGCCGGCTTCCAGTTTAAAAAAAGCGTAATTAACCGGATTAAAGCCAGCTAAGCTGAGCAATTGATTGAGTTGCTCAGCTCTGTTTCCTTGTCTGCAATGAAATATACACTGCGACTTATTGATTGCCATAGACTTCGTCTAATACCGCTTTAGCACCTGCATTGAGCAGTTCTTCTGCAGCGGCTTCACCCATGGCATGAGCCTCTTCCAGTGGGCCATTTTGCTCACTGTAAAATCTTTGTTTTCCATCCAGAGAGGTGACTAAACCTCTTAAAAACATTTGCCCGTCTTGGATAGTTGCATAACCGGCAATTGGGACCTGACAGCCACCGTTTAATTTGGTATTAAACGCTCGTTCTGCAGTTAACCGAATTGTGGTTTGCTCATCACCCAAACAAGCCAGCAAAGCTTGCGTTTCGGCATCATCCGTGCGGCATTCAATACCCACAGCACCCTGGCCACAGGCGGGTAACATAACTTCTGGTGGGATGGATTGTTTAATTCTATCTGTCAGTTCAAGACGCATTAACCCGGCACAGGCCAGAATAATGGCATCAAATTCACCCTCATCCAGTTTACGTAAACGGGTTTGAACATTGCCGCGTAAACTTTTAATTTTTAAATCCGGGCGAAAGCTTAATAACTGGCACTGGCGGCGTAAACTTGAAGTGCCGACAACTGCACCCTGAGGTAAATCTTCAAGTTTGTCATATTGATTTGAGACAAAAGCGTCACGCGGATCTTCGCCTTCACAAATAACAGATAAGCCTAAACCGGGTGGGAATTCCATTGGAACATCTTTCATGGAATGCACAGCAATATCGGCCTTGTTTTCCAGCATGGCAACTTCTAATTCTTTGACAAATAAGCCTTTACCGCCAATTTTAGCCAAAGGTGTATCTAAAATTTTGTCACCCTTAGTTTTTATTTTAACCAAGTCTACAGTGAGTTCCGGGTGATTTTTCTGTAACTCTTGCTGGACATACTCAGCTTGCCATAGCGCTAATAAACTATCGCGCGTTGCGATGCGAAGATGTTTTTTCATATAAATTCTGGAACCTTATTTGTTTACCCCAGCGGGAAAATATGAGCATTATCTTAGCTCAAAAGCAGTTAATTCCCAAACCGGATCTGGGATATACTCACGTTTTTAAACGCTTTATTTGATTTGAATTATGACGATTTACGAATTTTTAAATATTTTAGTGCAGGCTTTAATGATACTTATCATTAGCCTGGGTTTTGTTTATGCGCGAAAGCAGTTTAATTTGCATGCCAGATCGCATGAGTGGGAACGAATGATGCTGACACAAAATGCCATTGTTGATTTTAGAAAAAATCAGAGCCTGAAAACCATTAGTACTAAACTGGATTATCTGGCGCAAACTCAGGCAACAGAGCTGGACACTATGAATGCCGTATTTGAACAGGATTCTGAACTCAGAGCGGATGTTCATATGTATTTAAATCAGATTGAAATTTTATGTGCCGGTATGCTCAATGGTGTCTATGAAGAGAAGCTGATTAAAGACAGTATGAGCAATACTATCAGCTATGCATTTCAGTTTTTTAAAGCTTATATTGAACAAAGGCGATCGGATCTCAGTCCTAATCTGTATAAAAAGACAGAGCAAGTTGTTGAAATTTGGCAGCAGGGGCGTTCAGTAAAAAAATAAACAGGGAATAAAATGAAAAAATTTATCTGGATACTGTTAATTTGGCCATTCTTATCAGGGTGTGGTATTTCATTTTATTACAATAAACTGGACTGGTTTGCAAAATGGTATTTAGATGATTTTGTTGAACTCAACTCAGTTCAATCGGATATATTTGATGCGCACTTTGAGCGCTGGCATCAATGGCACAGACAAAACCAGTTACCCTTATATCGTGAACAATTAGTTCGTCTTAAACAGGATCTGAAACAGGGCATCACTTCAGAGCAAGTCATTGTCCATACCCAGCATGCCAGAGATCATTGGCTTAATTTACTTAAACATCTGGCGCCGGATATTGCTCATCAACTATTAACCCTGAATCAAAATCAAAAACGTGAACTGATTGAAAATCTGCATCAAAAAATTGAAGAGCGAGCAGAATCCTGGAACGAAAAAACTCAGAAAGAGCGTTATCAGGATGCCAAAGAGCGACATATAGAAGACTTTGAAAACTGGTTTGGTCGTTTATCTGAGCAGCAGGAAAAAGCGGTCATTCAACAGCTAGTTGCGTATCAGCCAAACCGGGAATTGTGGCTCACATATCGAAAGGCTTATTTACAACAATTCGAGTCTGTTTTATTCGCGCAACAGGACCCGGCTCAATCAGCTAAGCTGAGCAACTTGCTGGCGAATCCCGAATCGATGCGCAGTGCTCAATTAAAGCAAAGCATCCGTATCAACCGGACCTTGTATGCTGAGTTTATTGTGTCTTTTATTAATCAGGCAAGCGCCAAGCAAAAGCAGCATTTAATAAATGAGCTGGACGAATATCTCAGTGAACTAAACGCTTTGATTGATTAAGTCATCCAGCGCATTTTCAGTGTTCGCTATTACAACTGTCACTTTCTACTTTTGATAGCTTTTGTGCTATCGGCATCAAGTATTCTATGGCGTTTTCATAGTCGTAGTTGACGATGGATTTTCTGGCTTCAGACAATTGCCATTTCCAGGGGATAAGATCCGCTGCTTCGAATAGCTCATCTAATGCGACTATGACATTGGCGTCATACTCTTCAAGTTGATTAATCACCTGTGTGAGTTTTGGTAAAGACTGAGATGGCATCGCATCAGCATTAGGCTGATTAGCGAATAAATTCAAAGTCGCTGAAATCTTATTGATGGTCTGTTGATAAACCTGATTCAGCTGTTTAAAAAAGTCTGGCTGCACGTGCCGGTAATGATCTGTCGACTGACATAGCCTATCCAGTGTTTCTGCCAGTGTATTCGCTTTTATAGAGCGCGCCTCAGTAAATAGCATAGTCACTAATGTATTGAATTTCTCAGCGTCATTCAGACTATCCGGTGCATTGATAAATTCAACTATGCTTTTGGAGACAGAATTAAATTTAGTCAGTTTTTGGATGAATAGGTTTAGTAAAGGATTGTCCGTGACCAGTTTGCTTTTAAAAATAGCTTCATTTTTAGGATACTGAATATGATTATCTATGCTATTGGTGAGCTCTGCGACAGATATGGGTTTGACTAAAAAGCTGTCCATTCCTGCTTCAATACACTGCCTTAACTCTTGCTCGGTGTGATTTGCAGTAATGGCAATAATCGGCACATAATCAAATTTTTCCCGGATTTGTTTAGTGGTTGAAAGACCGTCTAAAACCGGCATAGTGTGGTCCATTAAAATGCAGTCAAAAACTTCGCCGGCATTTAAAATATCCAGCGCTTCCTGACCGTTATTAGCCAGCGTGGTTTGCATGCCTAATTCAGATAATAAAGAGTGGGTGATCTGTTGGCTAATAGGTTCATCTTCAACAATTAATATACGCTTGTTATTGAGTCGGTTAGAAATAATATACTGGCTGTCCAGACCAAATGAATCTTCATTTTCAAGCTGGCTCTGATTGTTTTGTATCTCGGTTGTGGCAAATACTCTGCTAAGCGTTTCAAATGTGAAAGGTAACGTTAATATGCGTGCCTGCGATAAACCTATACGGAATAAATGCTGGTGGACATAACTGTGATTTAGCTTGGTCGCAATAATAATATTACTGACCGGGAATTGGGTTTCCCGGATAAAATGTTCAATTGCGCTGGTGTCCAACTGTTCAGATTGCTCTGTACAGACAATAATATAATGATTGTTTACCTTGTTCGGTAAATTGGCACTTTGTTTAAGAATATTCCGGTTAATATCAACATGCAGGTGGAGTTTATTTAACTTTCGGTCTAATAGTTCCAAAAGCAGTGGGTTATCGACACATAGGGTTGCTGAGGTCTCTGATAAGGCATATTTTTCGATTTCATTTTGTGGCGTTGCTGATTGTTCAAACTTAAGCGGAATCGCAAATTTAAATTCACTGCCGATTCCTGGGCGGCTGCTAACCGTCAGGTTACCGCCCATCTTATTGATGATGCTTTTGGATATACTCAAGCCTAAACCTGTTCCGCCAAACTGTCTGGAAATAGAACTGTCTGCCTGAGAAAATGGTGTAAACAACTGGCTGGTTCTGTCTTTTTCTATACCAATGCCAGAATCTTTCACCGAGAATTCAAAAAACCTCAGCGTTGAGGTTAACTGGTTGCAATTGATTTTAAAAACGATCCAACCTTGTTCGGTAAACTTAATGGCATTTCCTATCAGGTTAACAATAACCTGATACAGTTTATTTTCGTCCCCGACTAGCGTTTGGGGAATGGTGACGTCTATATCAAATAACAGCATCAGGTTTTTGCTTTGAGCACGTTCGCTGAATACATCAATTAAACGTTGTAGAAAATTTTTACATTCAAACGGGCCTTTTTCCAGTTCCAGTTTTCCGGCTTCAATTTTTGAAAAATCTAAAACATCATTTATGGTTCTGAGCAATGAATTTGCACTGCTGTGAGCTTTGCTTATATAGTCTTTTTGCTGATTGGTCAGGCTAGTTTCAAGTGCTAAATGTGTTAACCCGATAATCGCATTCATCGGGGTTCTGATTTCGTGACTGATATTGGCGAGAAATTGACTTTTTGCCTGATTGGCCTGCTGAGACGCCTTAATTGCCTGATACAACTCTCCGGTAATTCGCTTGCGTTCACTGATATCCGTAAAGACACCGACATGACCAATACTGTTGCCTGATTCATCTAACAGAGGCACTGCATGAATTGAAATTGGAAACTGGCGACCGTATTTGTTGGTAAAATAAAAATCTTCCGACGCATATGTTAGTCCTTTATCTGTATGTTGAGTGACTGGGCAAGTGAGCATATCGGCTTCGTTAGTGTGACCTTTATTAAACTTCACCATAGTATAAAAATGATGCTGGCTCAGTTCTGAAAAGCGCCAGCCTAGTAACTTTTCCGCTTCCGGGTTTAGGAAGTTCACTTCACCACAGCTATCCACTGCATAAATGCCCTGACCAACAGAGTCGGTTATGCTTTGATAAAATTGTTGGCTTTCTGATATTTTTTCTTCGAGCTGTTTTTGTTGAGTTATGTTGGTACTGATTGCAATAAAGCGACTAAAGGCGCCTGTCTCATCAAAAATTGGCACTATCGTCGCAGCGACCCAATAAATTTCGCCATTTTTATTTTGGTTTTTTATTTCTCCATTCCAAACCCGACCATCAGAAATGGTTTGCCAGATATGGTTATAAAAGTCTTTATACAGACCTTCGTTTGTGACTATCTGATAGGTTTTGCCCAGCAATTCTGCATCCGTGTAACCGCTGAGCCGTTTGAATTTTTCATTGGCATATAAAATAATGCCATCGGAATCAGCAATAGAAACAATTGCATGTTGATCAAGCGCATCTTTTTGTTGTTGTAATTCAAGTTGTGCCTGTCGTTTTTCCTGAGCTAGCTCAAGCATCAGAGCCGATAACCCTTCTAAACTGGCTTTGTTCTCTTTTAGTGGTGCTTTGCCTAAGTCATGTAAGAGTGCGTTTGCAGCATTGGTTAAGCCGTCGATAGCAGTGCTTTGCAGTTGTAATTCTTGCCTGAGTTGTTGATAAGCGTCTGTTAGCTCTTCTGAGCTAATTTCCAGGCTACGTTCTCTGAGGTTTAAATCTCGCTCATGATTTGAATAAGAGGTATCAACCCGGGATAAAAAGTTGCTTAAAGCTTCTGTGAAATCAAGGGTTTCAGGTGTTTGTGGTAATCGCTGAAGCTTATCAAAAAAGGCTGTTTCTGAGCTGACACTAAAACACTTTTTAAGCTGACGAAGTAACAGACGATTCACTATAATCCTTCTCCTATCAGGGTGACTGTCATGGTCTGGTTGTGCAATTTACAGTCAGTTGAATTCGAAAATGGACTCATTTCACCATAAGAATAAAAACCGCTAATAGACGTATTATCCGGTAAAATTTGAGCAATGGCTTCAACTTCTTCTTCCACCAGGTCATTCATCACTAAACGCCGGCCAACACAGCTGACCAAAATAGCAAATAATGCCTCCGGTTTATCTGTCATTGCATTGAGTGCATAAATAGCAGCTTGTTCTGCGCCATCGACCAGGCTATCAGCAGACGCCTGCATTAACCTGAGATAACCTAGCTGCTCAATACTACCGGCTAAAATGAGTGCGCCTTTATTTTCATCTATCCCGAGAATCGTGCGGATTAACCCCAGTGATGAATTATTTTTATCCACCATTTCAAATGGAAATAATAAACCTGAAGCAGGCAGGTCTTTGGCATATTCGCCCAGATATTTTTTATAAACATCCAGCGCAGGCTGACCATCGAGCTCATATAAGATATTTTGGTCATTTTTAGTGATTAAACGCGCCGGGCCAAATGATTTCCAGCCGCCAACCGAGCTGTGTCCGGTTATGATGTTTTCGCCATATAAGCACAATGCTACTATACCATCCGGATCTGCTCCTTGTGGTGTCAGGGTTAACGTTGACTCAAATCTAGCTGCGTCACCGGCTAATCCACCGCTAATTGGAATCTGAGTCCCTAACACATGTTTTAAGCCTTCTATCAGAGCCGAACCGTTAATTTCCACACCTTTACCAAACAATAAAATACAAGCCAAGTCCGATTGGTTAATTGCTTTACCAAGACGTGCGCCTGCATTAAATGAATCTGACATACAGGTTAACTTATCCGCTACAATTTGGAAGTGACTGTCTGGGTGCTCCAGTGTAATAAAGCTGACAACCGCGCTTTCTGTCGACACCGAATTTTGATGAATTTCACCTGAGGTTGAGCAGCCAATTACTTGGTTATGACAAGCGAGTTGAATGGCATTGATAAAATCAGAGTTATCAAAAAAAACTTTATCGGCAAATACGAGCGCAAAGTCTGCTTTTATATCGTTAAAAACCGATTGCTTTGCCGAAAAGTCGGCTACTGAATTTAATACTCGCTGATTTGAGATCATATATTTTCACTGTCTGGTTAGTGTGCATTCTGCTTATTAAATATAGTTTTAATTAACTATATTTCGAGTGAAAAGTTTCAGATACCAGCCGGATGCTTGATTCGCATCAGGCTGGAGGTTGTTGTCATGGTCTTAGGTGGAGGATTAAAAACTTCAGCAAGTCGCTTAGCGCTATTCGGTTTGAGCGTATTTAATTGAGTTGATATACCAGGTTTTCTGGCCTTCGGGAGTTTGAACCAAGGCTTCATCGTCCACTTGTTTACCGAGCAGAGCTCGGGCCATAGGAGAGTCGATTGATGAATAATCTTTTCGGCCATAAATTTCATCCGGGCCGACAATTCGAAATCTTAAGGTTTTCCCTTCTTCGTTTTCTATTTCAACCCAGGCTCCAAAATATACCTTACCTGACTGCTGCGGGTTGTAATCGACGATTTTTAATACTTCCAAACGCTTACGTAAATATCTGACTCGTCTGTCTATTTCTCGCAGTTTTGCTTTGTTGTATTTATAGTCAGCGTTTTCACTGCGGTCACCAAGGCTGGCAGCCCAGGCAACCTTTTTTGTAATTTCAGGGCGCTCAGTGCGCCATAAATAATCCAGCTCCTGCTGTAGTTTATTAAAGCCTTCACGGGTAATTAAGTTGGTTTTCATCTGTTAAGCGTTGCCTTGTTGAGCCTGATAATCTTCCATTGCAAGATGCTGGTCTATTCCTTTTATTTTATCACCGGCATGATGGTTTACATATATCACTGTGCTGGTTTTGCTTTGACAGATGATTTCAATCAGTGCCAGTACCCGCTGACGGTTAATTTCATCCAGTCCGATACAGGCTTCATCCAGAATCAACAAAGGTGGGTGTTTAACCATGGCTCGGGCAATCAGCAAGAGGCGCTGGTCGCCAAAAGAAAGCTGAGTAAATGGTGTATTTTGTTTATCGGCAAGCCCTAACAGAGAAAGCCATTGCCGGGCTATCTGTTTTTGCGCGGGTGTAGGGTGTTGATACAAACCTATGCTGTCATAAAACCCTGAAATAATCGTATTGAGCGCACTGATACTGACTCTGTAATCCATATGCAGCCGGTTAGAAACAAAGCCGATATGTTGCTTAATTTGCCAAATGCTTTCGCCGCGGCCTCGCTGGAAACCAAATAGCCAGATATCATTGCGGTAACACTGAGGGTTATCGCCGGTAATTAAATTCAATAAACAGGTTTTGCCTGAACCGTTTTTACCTGTGAGTTGCCAGTGCTGATAAGGTTTGATTTGCCAGTCTAGTTTTTCAAAAATAATATTGTCACCGAACTGAACTTTTGCCTGTGAAAGTTTTACCAGTGGTTCATCTGAGTTGACCGGGTAGCTGGCTGCACTATTATTTTCCGGTATCTGTAAATTATCTTGTTTTAGATGCAAAAGCTTTTTAAGCGCTTCTAACGGCGATGGTGAATCAGTTGCTACCGCTTGAGTAAATTCAATTTGAGCCTGATTTAAATAGGCGTAATGTGTAATAAATTCAGGCACTTCATCAAGCCGGTTTAAAATAAATACCATGCTGATTTGGCTGCTCAGCTCCGTCAGAATTTGTTCAAGTTTTTGTGATGCATCAAGATCTAGGCCGTCGTAGGGTTCATCTAAAATTAGTACATCCGGGCGTTTTATCATGGCCTTTATCAATAACAGCTTTCGGGTTTCGCCTGTAGATAAGTCTCTGAATTTTTTGTTAAGCAAGGGCGCAAATGCAAATGCTTGAATGAGTTTTTCCGCTAATGCCATATCCGCAGGGGCATCTTGTGTATAGAGGATTTCATGAACCAAGGTACCTTCAGAAATTACATCCAGAATATCGGCATCATCTTTTTTCAGTTCAGATTCAATCAGAGCTTTTTGCTGCTCAAAAGAGATAACTTCTATCTGGTTGCAGTGGCGTTCGCAGGTGCCTGAGATAAATTCAGCCTGACCTGTCATCAGTTGGCTAAGTGCTGATTTACCTGAACCATTTTTTCCCAGTAATACCCAGTGCTCACCAGCTGAAATTTGCCAGCTGATATTGTCCATTTTAAAGTCTTTGAATACTTTAGCGGTTACCTGTTGCAGCGAAATCAGAGGATGAGTCATAGCACTTTGAATTTATTATTAAACTGAATAGCCAGTTTACCCGATACTGGACGTTAAATAAATTTGGATGGCTATATAAGGTTTGCTAAACTTTGTATTCGTGCAATTCGAGGCCGTGTTTTTGAAACTACTAATAACAAGAATAAATCCTTTAAAAGTTAAGTTTGTTTCGCTCAGAATTAAGTTGTATCTAGCGTTGTTAGCTTGTATCGCCAGCTGTTCCGCTTCGGCTCAAATCGCCATTATTATTGACGACGTCGGTTATAATGCAAGAGACTTTAAGCTGTTTGATTTACCGCCGGAAATTACACTGTCGCTGCTTCCGCATACACCTTTTAGCAAAGCCATTGCAGATAAAGCCTTCGCAAGAGGGCAGGAAACTATGCTGCATTTACCTATGGAGTCAATTTCAGGTAAAGTGCTTGAACCCGGCACCATTGAAGCCGGTATGGATAAAGTTAAAATTTTAAATACGCTGGATACTGCGCTGGCCAATTTTCCTCATGTTACCGGGGTCAATAATCATATGGGTAGTAAGTTGACCCAGATGTATCAGCCCATGCAAATTATTATGCAGTCACTCAAACAAAAAAACTTATTTTTTGTTGATAGCCGAACTTCAGGTCGCTCTGTGGCGTACGAAGTCGCTAAACAGCAGGGGGTAGTCGCTTATCGCAGGCATGTATTTTTAGATAATGTTCTGGATGTTGAAGCCATCAGCATTCAATTGGGAAAAGTATTAAAACTGGCCAATAAAAAGCAAATCGTGATTGCCATTGGTCACCCTCATCCACAAACAATTCAGGCTTTACAGGCATTTTTTAAACAAAATTCTGCCGAGTCTATCGCATTAACAAAAGTATCAGCCTTGATCCCCGCCGAAAATCGTATTGCTGGGTTGAACTCTGCACCCACAAAGGCGGACTAATTTTGAATCCATTTAGATTATTTACAACAGAGTGGTTATCTGTAAAACCCATTAAGAGGAGTAGAAGGTGTCTGTTGGTCAATTCCGTAATCTGGTTTTTAGTTGCGTATCGCTTATGCTAATTAGCTGCGCATCAACCCAGTCAACTGCTGAAAAAACTCAGCAAGTAAAACAAGATATAAAAATAAAAACGAACGAGCTGGATAATCGCGCTTATCAATATTTAACACTGAACAATGGCATGCAGGTGGTCTTAATTTCTGATCCTGACAGTGAGCAAACCGTTGCTTCCCTGGCGGTGGGGGTTGGCAGTAATCAAAACCCTGAATCTCAACCCGGATTGGCGCACTTTTTAGAGCATATGCTATTTTTGGGTACAGAAAAGTATCATGAACCTTCGGGCTTTTTTAAGTTTGTTGAATCCCGTGGGGGCTATACCAACGCTTATACCGCAGCCGACCACACTAACTATTATTTCAGTGTGAATCAGGAATATTTTGATGCGGCATTAGATAGATTCAGTGACTATTTTAAGCAACCTACTTTTGATCCGACTTATGTTGATAAAGAACGTACAGCTGTTGATAACGAATGGAGTAAAGGGCGCGGTGAAGATGGCTGGATTTTGCGTCGGGTACGGGGTGAAACCGGCAATCCTGCGCATCCTTTTAGCCAAATGAGTGTGGGGAATTTGGAAACTCTGCAAGATAAAGCTGACTCTGAACTGCTTGTAGAAATGAAAGCTTTTTATCAGCAGTATTATTCAGCTAATATTATGAATTTGGTTTTGGCGGGTAAACAAAGCTTGCCTGAATTGGCTGCCCTTGCGAAAAAACATTTCAGTGCGATAGAAAATAAGTCGATTGAGCGACCACAAGTTAAAGTTGCCGGACTGTTAGCTGATCAAAAAACTCAACATATTTATTACCAGCCACAAAAAGAACAAAAACTCTTATTAATCGAATTCCCGATTGAGAATAATCATGAAAAATGGCGTAAAAAAGCAAATAGCTATTTAAGTTATTTACTCAGTTCAGAAGAACCCAATACATTGGGCGAATACTTACGCAAACAGGGATTAGCGGTATCGAGCACGGTTAATGTGGACGAAAGTTATTATGGTCAGGACGGTTATGTTCAGTTCCGGGTGCAGTTAACTGATAAAGGGATTGAACAGCAAAACCAGATTATTGCGGCCACTTTGTCATATCTGAAGCTGCTACGCGACAAAGGCATTCAGCAAAAATATTATGATGAGCTAAAAGCCATTTCTGAAGATGCGTTTAATACTCGTAGCAAAAGCCAGTTGATGCAAACAGCCAGTTATTTCGCTCGTGCTTTATATGAATATCCACCTCAGCATCTGCTGGATTATACTGCAACCTTTGCAGACTATGATCCACAAGCCATTGTTAAGCTGTTTGACCAGCTCAATGTGAATAATATGCGTTTATGGCATATTTATCCGGATGCTGAAGTGGATACAGATATACCTTATTATTTAGGTCAGTATGCCAAGCAATCTATTACTCAGGCTGAGCAGCAACTCTGGTTACAACTGGCACAGGACATTCAATTATCTCTGCCAGCGATTAATGATCTATTTAACCCTGAGCTGGATAAAAATATTCCGGTAAGCCTAACTGAGCCGACACCTGTGATAAATGAAAACGGGATTGAAGCCTGGTTATTTCACAGCGCGGAATATCAAACTAATAAAGGCTGGCTTGAATTTATTATTAATACAGACTTAGGCGATCAGGACGCTCGTTATAAAGTTACAGCGGCTATTTTCAAAAATTTATTTGAGCAGCATTTAATTGCCTTGTTTGATAAAGCCGGTCGCGCTGGGACTCAGGTTGAAATGCTGCAATATTCGGGTGGCAGCTTCAGAGTGAGAATGCGCGGTAAAAGTGGTAATCAGGCCATGTTAATTGAGCGTATCATGCAGGCGCTGGCTAACTTTGAGCCTACAGCAGATACGTTTGAACAGGCACTGGCACGCTATCAGGAAAATCTGCGCAATCAGGCTAAACAAACGCCGGCTCAGCAGTCAAACCGTTTATTAATTCAACTACTCTATAATACATTTACCGATGAACAGCTGCTGCAAGCCAGTCAGTATGTATCGCGTAAACTGGTTAGTCGCTTTAAGCAGGAATTATTAAAACGTAACCGGATTTTACTGTTTGCCTATGGCGCGTATACAGAGCAGGGCATTAAGCAAATAGTTGGCGATATTACACCTTATCTGGCAGCAGACAGAGTCATAGTGGATCGTTATCGCAGACCTTTGATTGATATCATGGCCGGTGAAAAGCTCGCGTATCAGCAAAAAGTGGAACACAGTGATCAGGCTGTTTTAAATGCTTATATTTATCCAGATGAATCAGAGAAGGTTAATCAGATTTTAACCTTGATAAACGCGCATTTTCGCAGTGAGTTTTTCCGTCAGCTCAGAACCGAAGAACAGCTGGGTTATATGGTGCAAAGCATGAGTTTTACCTTATCTGACCAGCCTATCTTTTTAATGTTGGTACAGAGTAATAATACCAATGCTGATAAGCTCAAGCAGCGTTTTGAAACCTTTTTAGCGGATTATCAAGCTATACTGGCGAATATGTCCGAGCAGGAATTTGAGCAAAGTAAACAAAGTATACTGGCTGAATATAAACAAAAGCCAAATAACTTAATTGGTGAAGCTCAGCCTTATTTTAATGACTTTGTTGATAACAAGCTGGACTTTTCGAGCAAACAAAAAGCGATAGCCGCGTTAGAATCTGTCACTCTGGACGATTTGATGCCGGTTTATCAAAAAATGTTGCTGGGGCATCAGAACATGGAATTATTAATTCAACTTAGAGGCACAGGCCTTAAATAACCCTTTCAGGTTTTCTGCTTTATTCATTTCAGCGATTCTTGCAAATAATGCGGGGATCGCTTTTTAACCCCTCAACATCATGTCTGGATTCGTAGAGCTAAATCAACTTAAATGGCTTTTATCACCAGCTGATTATCGCTATTTATATTAATTTAGCTCTATCTCAAACCTTGATTTGGAATAGTGACACGGGTTGGCAGACGTTTACAAAATCCATTATTTGACCAAAATTGAAGCTTAATATTGATTTAACTGTGCTTTGTCCGGATTTATAATAGGTGCCTGAACCAAAGCGTTAAATGAGGACTGTGTGACAAATAAATTGAAAGGCTTAATGGCTGGCACTTTGCAACTAATTGCCATTTGCCTGCTATTGTGGTTATGCAATCAAGCCGTTCTCTGGTTTGGCTTACCTATCCCTGGCAGTGTTATCGGTCTGGCCATTTTGCTGGTACTTTTATTTGGCGGCGTTATTCCTGAAAAAGCGGTTAAAGCGGGTGCAGCCTGGTTGATAGGGGAGCTGGTTTTATTCTTTTTGCCACCGATTGTTTCTTTGATTAAGTATCAGGTTTTTATATTTGAAGATGGCTTTTCTATTATTGCCACTATAGTAGTGGGCACGCTTATGGTGCTGGCTGGCACGGCTTGGGTAGTGGATCGTATTTATCGATATGAGCGTAGATTGAATCAAAAGCGCTTGATTAAAGGGACGACAAATGTCTGATACTCTGCTCGCTATTTTTAGTTTTGCCGCAACCATAGCTTTTTATTATCTTAGTAAGGCGGCATATAAACGTAAAAAAGTGCTCTGGTTAGCGCCTACAGTCGCTGCGCCATTTGCCATGATAACTTTAGTCATTGTCGCTGATATTCCACTGGATAGTTATTTTCAATATACCCACTTTTTGGTGATGATGTTAGGTCCGGCAACCATTGCCTTTGCGTTGCCGATTTATCAGCAAAGAGCCATTATTGCGCGTTATCCACTTACCTTAACTTTGGGGGTTATCACTGGATTAATATTAGGCTTAATGTCTTCCTGGGTTTTAGTGCGCTTATTCCCGATGCCGGATGAGGTGGCCAGTAGTATGTTGGCACGTTCTGTATCAACGCCTTTTGCAATGCAGGCGACCGTAAAGTTTGGTGGTATACCGGATTTAACCGCAATGTTAGTTGTGATGACTGGCATATTTGGCATGCTGGCAGGAGAGCCTTTATTTAAAGCTATTGGCGTTCGCTCATCGCATGCCAAAGGCTCAGCGTTGGGCGCTGCATCACATGGCTCAGGCACTGCCAAGGCGTTTGAAATTGGCCATGAAGAAGGCGTGATTGCCAGTTTAACTATGATTTTTACCGGCATTGCTATGGTATTAGGTGCCCCGGTGTTTTCTTATATTTTATGAAGAAGACTCAACAAACACTCACCCTGATCCGCGGATTGCCCGGCTCAGGTAAAACGACTTTGGCTGAATCTATGAATGCTGTGCATTTAGAGGCGGACCAGTTTTTTATCAATAAACAGGGTGAATATCATTATGATCCGGCTTTAGTTAAAGACGCACATCAGTGGTGCCTGAAAGAAACTGAAATGGCGCTGCTTCGCGGCGAAAATGTAGTTGTAGCCAATACTTTTGTTCGCCACTGGGAAATGGCCGCGTACAAAAGGCTGGCAGAAAAATATCAGGTTAAGTTAGCTATTACCGTTTGCCGGGGCAAGTGGCCAAATATTCATGGCGTCTCTGCCGAAACAATCGAAAAAATGAACGCTAACTGGCAGGATTAATTGCGAGCCATTGAGACATTAATTAACCTGAGATCTGGTTAAGCTAATACCAAATTTGTAGTCTCTAACAATTCAAACTCTTGGGGTGTTAGAGACAGT
>CAJXMO010000027.1 GCA_913056495.1 uncultured Alteromonadaceae bacterium
AAACCGCACTCATTCTGCTTTGTTAATGATTAAAATCGCCTATTGCTCAAAAATAACACAAAGATAAACAGGCTCTAGCGATTGATGAATTAATGAATGCACTGTGGGTTGCTTGGTCTCAACACGATGCCGCGACTTTTGCAAATCTGCACGCGAAAGATGCTGAGTGGACAAATGCGTTTGGTCGCACAATCAGGGGCGCAAAAGAATTAGACACATTTTTAGGGAAGCGACTGTTTGTTGGATTTGATGTTGAAATCGCTCAGTATGAAGCTGAGTCCTACAGAGAAATATCCAGAAGATACATAGGCGCAAGTTCTGTTGTGGTAACCGGAAGAACTGAAAGTAACCGCGGATCTTCTGTTGGCACTTCAAATAGAAAAATTGGATTTACATTTGTCCTTGGTAAAATTGGAGGTAAGTGGAAGGTAACAAATCAGGTCATCACAGACATTCGAGAGCGGCGCTGAATCAATCATCTCAGATTGATAATGGCGATGGATACTGACGTTATAAAACTCAGGTATGCATCAGTTTTGCAAACTAAAAGCCCAATAAACTCAAAAATAAAATCACTGATAACTTAAACCCGTGATTATTTAAATTAATAATTTATACTATTCATTCAATTATCACCGGAAGACTATAATGCCAAACCCAAAACAAGCAGCTCAGGTTTTATTGAACCGCAGAACGGCAAATGCAGCAGAATCTTTATTATCAGCAGAGTTATCCCCTCAATGTTTAAGTGATGCATTTGCGATTCATAGAGAAATGGAAAAATCTAAACCCCTTGTTGGCTGGAAGTGCCTGTTACCACCAGATTCAGATAAAGCGATTGCAGCACCTATTTTTCATAAAGGCAATTTTTCAGACTCTCAGTGCCGCTTAATTGCAGATAAAGCGCGAGCAAGGGTTGAACCTGAAATTGCTTTTGTTCTTGCGCAAGACTTACCAGCGCGCGAACAGGCCTATACCGAAGCTGAAATAGAACAGGCACTGGAAAGTGCGCATATGGCGTTAGAGCTAATGCAGGACAGGTACGCTGAAGGGGTGACTCCCAGCTTTAATGAACGTTTAGCAGACTGCTTATTTAATCAAGGGGTTTTTATTGGCCCAGAAATTGATTTTACCAAAGCAAAATCAGCCAACGAGGTCAAGATTAAGCTGACTCAAAGCAGCAGTAGTCAAACATTTTCCGGTCAACACCCCAATGGTGGCGCAATTTTGCCAGTTTACTGGTTTGTGAATTATATGCGTGAAATGGGTGTGGATTTAAAAGCCGGTCAGGCTATTATTACAGGATCCTTTTGTGGCATTGTTGAACTTGAATTTAACCAAATCACCCAAATCAGCTATCAAGGTTTAGGCGATTATCAGGTCGAATTTGTCGAATAAAAAATAAATAAGATATCGCCTGAACTCATTCAGGCGAATTCCCCGCAAAGGTTGCCCAGCGCCAAACGCTCAGTCGGGAATATTGGTGTTCAGACAGACCGTATATACACAATTAGTTTATAAGTCCGTTTTAAGTTTATAAACCACATTAACGCTTTTTGAGATTTTGATAAATTTAGGCGCAAATAGTCGGGAAGCAGGCCCACTGCCATCACGCATCATAGCAGCGGCATATTTGCTATTATCAGACTGTAATCCAAAGGTTGCAAAAAATGATTCAAAAGAACCCGTATCATTGACTGCAAACACAGAACCAAGTTTGACCCCCAAGCCTTGCGCCATTTGTTTTGCTTTATTTCGCGCATTTTGAGCAGCTAGGGACAACAACTCTAATTCAACTTGCTCTCTTTGATGAGAGTCAAACTTGCTTTCGATATGTGCAATATTATCGGTTGCCTGCAACGCTTCGGTAATAGCCTGATAATGGCTCAGGTCAGATAAATTAACTTCGTAATAGCGAGAAAACTCATAACCTAATATTTCTAATTCCTGATAACCATTTTTTTCTCTCGCCCGTTTGGTTCTTTTACTGATTTCATGTGCCGTAATTTCACTGTCATCAACCTGATTAGACAACAAAATAGTGAGTATCTTAGTTGTCGTCTGATTCATCAACAGCTCTGCTTGTGCTGATTCTTTTTCAAATACAGTAACAGATAGCCGCAACTTTGCTTTATCCGGACGTACTTCTTTGTCACTTTCACCGGTTACGGTGACAAACGGAAAATCCGGAATAGGTGATGCAGTCAGATTAAATTGAACGATACAGAGTAAAACAAAAATATATAATCTCATTCTAAAGTCCTTATTTTTGATGGTTTAAAAGCAATTTTCATGCAGGATTACATTTTGTACAGAAGGCGATTTGCTCAACTATAGTTATAAAACGAATAAAGCGGGCAACCGGGGTTAATTAAATGCAAGTAACTTTATTGAGGCATGCGACTGCACAACCATTTGGTACAACCGACAGTGACTTTTCACGAAAACTGATTGAAAAGGGGTTTGAGCAATGTAAACGTGTAGCGTTTTTTTGCCAGCGTAATCAAATAAAACCGGATACCTTGTTAACCAGCCCTTATCCCAGAGCATTGCAAACCGCCACTGAGCTGGTGAAATGTTTACGGGATTATCCGACGCCACAAACCGTGGACTGGCTAATCCCAGGCTCCGGCAATCAATCTATTCTCTCAGGTTTAAATGCCTTATCCGATTTGCAGTCTGTGATGCTGGTATTACATGAACCGGATATTTCTGCGCTGCTGGGCAAATTGATGAAAACCTGATGCCGCGCGCGAAAAATATTTAAGTTTTGCACGATAACTGCGAAAAATCACAATTTAACGATATTAAACACAATTTAAAATAGTAGAACTATCCCACCTCAGTAGAAAACCGTTTAATAAAAAACTCTATCGATTGTGATTTTTTGATTGTCTTGCCGTTCTTTCGGCGTTCGTAGTGGATTGTTTTGATGCCGCGTTGTGCTAAGAATTTGATTAATGGGCGTAGTGAGCTGATTGTTAAGCCTTGGCATGATAAGCCTTTGATTGTTGCATCGTTATAGATGCCGTACTGGACTAATAGACTGCCATTGAATGTATCACTGTCTAGGTTAAATCGAACAAAGTGGCCAATCTCTTCAAACTCATAATCAATGTTCATATCTCTATCTCAGTAAATGGCAGATCAGCTGCTTGAGCTATGATTCTGCCTGCTTCAATATAGACCTTGTCTGATACTGCATAACCTGATCCGAAAACGATAATTTGCGCGCCGCTGTTCAGTTGTACTTTGCAGGTACCGTCTGCATTTACCACGGTGACTTGTGCAACAGTTTTGCTTTGTTGATTGCCGACCAGTGCGGATAAGCGCTGTAACTTATTGCTCATAGCTTCTGTACCCTGTGATTGACTGACGCACTGTTAATACACCGCGCGGGTTAACTTGAGCGGATACGCTGGTGCTGTCGCATACTACTTTATATTGATCTGCTGATTCATCGACTGCGATTAATGCACCCGGCTTAATGATGGGTAAACCGTCCATAACCGTGGTTGTATAATTGAACGTTGCGCCTTTGCCAGCCTCAGCGAGTTCAGCCGTGCCGCGCTGGCGAGCAACGTCAATGTGAGTAATTAATGGGTCAACCACATCTGCGGCTAACTTGTCACCTAATGTATTTTCGCGCTTAATTTTTGTGGATACGCCAAGCTGCTCACCACGAACAAACACTGCGTTATATAAAGGTGTATTAGCCGGATTGTCGTTCTGGCTTAATATTACTGAATCAATTAGTTGATGGTCTTCAATTGCTTCGCTTAGCGTCCAAAACGGTGCTTTATTGCGTGGTAAAAGTTGTATGTCTTTTACATCGGTATGTGCAATCACAATGCCACCTGCCGCTTTGGCGATTGTGCTAATAACGTCCATGGTCGTTGCTGATTGCAGGTTTAATGCACCAGCTGGGATTAACCAATCAATTAAATCGAATGTGTATGTCCAGCCGGTGCCTGTCAGTAAATCATTGATGACTTGAGTTGCATTCCTTGCGCTGCTGTTGGCATACGCTTCAGGGCTTTCAAACGGCTCTGCCATTCTTGCTGCTATTGAGCGACCAGACACGCTGTATTTATTACTGCCAAATGCTTTTGTCCTGCTGATGTTTTCAGCAACACCTCGAATGATATGGCCATTGAGTTCAATGCGCACATCAACCGGTTCACCTGAAACATGGGCCAGTTTGTCGGCTTCGCCTTTGCTGGCGCATTGCATAGCGAATGAAAAACCCCATTGGTCACGGCTGGTATTCATATTAAACGAGGTGATATGCACCTGAACATTGTCTGAATCTCGATAGCATTTTAATGAGTGGATCACTGTGTATGACCTCCGTCTGTATACGGTTGTGATAACCGGCTTATCAATGGTTGGCGCTGATGTATTTGGCACGAAATAACTGCCGCCAGTGGCACAAACCTTTTTATTTTGTTGACCGTCAAAATTGAACGTTAACGATGGCAGCGAATTATCCCAAAAATTGAATTTAACTTTGTTTGGCTGGGGCGGGATATATTCAAAGTGGCAAATGTGAAAGTATGGTACCGGCCCCCATGCAACTATGATGTCATCTGTGATTTGTTCAACATGATCATAACGGGCTGAATAATGAATACTCTCAGCTTTTAAGTCTTGGTACCGGGTTTTTAATTCGGTTTCAAACTTGTGCGGCTGCTCGTATCCAGTGCGTAAATCAGCTGCGATAATTTCAGTATGATTAAACAGTGCAACCAGCCCATTAACCAATGCATCAGCCTCTATATAGCTCGCAGTTAAGTCTGTTGCATCATCCGGTTTATGACTCCACTGCATTTCCACTCGACTTGAGTTGGTTTGCTCAATATGTAAAAAATCCGCATCTAAGTGAACAATAGCAGGCTGAACGTCCTGCCAAACGGGCTGAACAATGGGTTTAACTTGCTCAGTTGGCTGCAAATATTCAATGTTTACATCTGCATCAATCCGTTTATTTTGCTTATAGCTGAATATGAATGGGGCAATTGTATTGGGTGGTGGATCTGCTGGGCCAATAATAACCACATCGCCAACGCCAAAGTTGAATAATAGTGGTATTGGTGGTTGATAGTTTGAATTTGTAAGATTAAACAACATACGGCAACACGGTTATATTTATATCTTTAAAATAGCAACGTAACGTCGCATTACCATCCATTTCATAGGTTTCAAAACCGACTCTAATTGTTTTGGTACCAACAGGGATCGTTGCATCTAATGTTCTCAAAATTGCATCAATAGAATCACTATAGCTGCTGTATACTCTAGAAATTTCTGTTTCAAAATCATCAATAAATATTAATACACCACGCGCCTGATCTAAAGATGTACTCCACGTCACTTGCTCCCAGTGTAACTCCATAGGTAGCTGGTCAGCTGCAATGGAAAAACCTGACACATCAAAAAAATCAATATCACGATAAATCATTACATGACCAAGATTTGCTGTTACACCTTCATCGGCTACGCGATAACCATTCGAATGTTCATGAGCAGTATATGAATTAGCTAGATCTTCTGAATTTAATGCAACCGCATTAAACAATTCAGCTTCATCATTTGCCCACGTTAAATGCCAACCGTCGATTGGAATATAATCCGCAATTTTTACCGGAATTGGACAGCTATCATGCTGTTCAATAGTTGGGGTAAACTCAATTAACGCATTGGTTTGCAGTTCAATTGGTGTGTGGGAAACAGGTTGATAATAAACATCTGCAATAAATGTTACTGTGCCGTCTGTGAATTCAGTAGCGTTAATAGTTGGCCAGTTGGGCTCTACTGCCCCCGTAATACCAGCTATTTTCACTCTATAAACAAAACCATTCGCTACTGTTGGCCTTATTACGTCATTTATATTTAAGTTCACTTCAGCTTGCCAAACTGCACCAAACTCTTGATATGCAGTTGCTAAAACCGGGCTGTTATTTGTTGTATCTAGCCCCATGTAAAAATTGCCGCTTTCATCGCTGATGGTCTGGCCAACCACCCTAGCTAATCCATTAGTGATTTGGTTCGCGATAATGGTACGGTTTGCTATCGGATTGTCTTCTTCAGTTGTTGAACCAGATAAAACATATAATGCGCCCATTCCGCTGCCTGTTACATTTAGCGTTGGGTTGGTAACAACTGAATCACTGGCTTGCTCTGTTGTGTTTAAAATTACATTTTCAGAATCTGGAATATAGCGACCACGGTCATATAACGCACCTAGCCCATTAAATGCGATGCAACCATCTATCACAGCCAACGCATTAACATCGGCATTAAACTCTAAATTTTCAGCATTTGGATTATAGGTATATCTGCGCATATTTTTACTCGCTTTTATTCAACGACTTGAGGTTTAACCGGGCTATAGACTTGTGGCTGGTTAATGCTAAATGCGGTAAATTCAGCAGTACCGACAGTAACTGTTCCGGTCAATGGCCATTCGGTTGGCAGTGGTGAACCTGAATTACCCGCCGTTGTACATTTATAGGCAATGCCTGCATAGCTAATTGGATGCGCAATATCATCCAGTTCATATTCAGTATTCTCAGTAAATTCGCTACCAGCATCATCAGTCACTATAACCGTTAATGCCTTGGTCTCTGGTGTTGTATCTAAATCAAAAAATCCGGTTGATTCATCACTAAAACCCGTTGCGACGAGCGAGCCATCAATGCTAAGTGCCGTAACCACACGCTTTGCTGGTAAATTATTGAGTTTTACAACGCCTGCAATTCTTGTTGTCATACAATACTCTCCGCTTGAACATTAGTGATAACGCTCGGGGCGTCTATAATCTGTGGCGTAAACACAGCAGTGCCAAAGGTTAAATCAGAGCTGGTTGGGTACGAACTCGGGACTGTTGCTGCACTGGTACCCGCAGTTGTGCAGATGTATCGGTAGCCGTTTGATGGGGTAATATGTGCAATATCGCCCACCTGATACTCAAAGTTTGTTTTAAATTCATCTCCGAATTCATCAAATGCGATAATCATAATGCCAGATGTGAATGGTGATGTGGGTATATTAAATTCACCCGTTAATGCGCTGGATTCGGTTTTAGCAATTCGGCTATGGGATTTTTCGCTTAATGCCACGACGCTGCGCTGTTTAGCAACACCATCGACCAATGTTTTACCGACAACCCGAGTGATTGGAAGCCCTTGATATGATTGAAAGGCTCTGCGAGGGGGCAAAGAGTTTCCGAATTCCCAATCGGGGTCTGTTAACAACGGGAAGTTTGCAGAATCGAATTGATCAACTGCAGCAACAACGTTAATAGAGTCATACCGATAGGGCTGAGCTGCACTTCCAATTGAATAGCTATCAACGGCGGATATCCTTGTATAAGAAACGGAAAATTTTATATCTGAACCATCCAGAAAAACACAATTAAAAAATGAGTCCAGATATGTATGGGCCGTGCCAAAAATACCACCTCCAGAATTACTACCCGATAAAACTACGTTAACAAATATATTGTCCCCGCCTGACGATATACCACCTAATAACGCGCCACTTGATCCAGCAGTAAAGTCTAGAGTCCCGTTGCAAATCTCAGCCAGGCAATAACTTTGATCACTAACACCACTATACTTAATATTGGATACGGTCTTGCCTTTTAAATCTAATTTTGTTGCAGCAGAAGTCCAAACAGCGGAAGTGCCTGATATAACAATACTATCCATATCGATGTCATTAACAAGCTCATAAAAGCCAAATTGAGCTGAACCATCCCATAACCCGGCAAACTCTTCCGGTGTAGAAATAATATATGGATTACCTTCGGTACCATCACCTAAATAAGTTGGCATATGTTTACCCCTTAACCTTGTGTAATATTGCCGCGAATTTGCACGCGGATATCGTCTTGTTCAACGGATGCGATTGACGGCAGTACTGAGCGTACAAACCAAATTGGTTTTGCGGCTCCCACGGTATTGAATCGCAGAATATTGCCGATGCTCCAACCGCCAGACCAACCTGCTGCCGGAATGGTGAAATACGGTAAGCTGGTTTGCGGATTGACTGGGCTAAAATCGACAGTGTTATTGCCGGTTGCCACCAAACCTAATTGCTCTCCGTAGAGTCTGAAATTTTCGCCGTCTAAATATTCGATGCGCCAGCGCTCTGTGATTGCGCCTCGGTTTGTCACTGTAATTGGATTGTTAATATCGTCAAAGCCAGCATCGCTAACATCGCCTGTCACATCGTTTGACCAGTTATCCTGCCAGACTGACTGGTCGAATACATTTTTAACCTGGGCAAATAAATCCTGTAGTTTCAACATTGAGCTAACGTATGTTTCACCGGCTGTATAGTCACGAGTTATCGGCAGCGCGGTATAAACCCGGTTGCTTTGCACACCGCTGACCAGCACTGTTTCTTCAATCATATCGAATGCTGTAAAAGGCGCGGTAAAGCCCTCATTTGGCCAGTCTGTATTGACGGTAACTATGCCGGTTTCTTGGTCTAATGAATAATGCTGGTCGTCCGATGTATAAAGGCTAATACCATCGGCATCGACAATATCAACCCAGCCCACGTTAATACGGCCTAAATCAATAGTGTCGTTAATGGCCGGAGTCGTTACTGCTTGTTCTTGGGTATTGTGAATAACGATTGTGCTGAATTGTCTGATAAACGGTACCCGGCCGTCCCGTGGTAAGCGAACCGGGTCGATACCTGTCAATTCTTCAGGCACTGCGGTATCACGGTAATAAACAAAATCGTATTCAATAGACTCCTGCAGTACAGGCGCATCAAATGTAATAGAAACGACACCATCAACCACAGTACCACTGCCGCCGGTTCCGGTAATATCGCCGTTTTCATCGGCTGATAATGAAACATCAACATCCGCTGGGGTTTTAGCTTTAATGTTCAGACTATCAACTTTGAAGTCTTCAACAGTGATATTAAAAACCGTTTCACTGGTCTCAGCGAGCAAGTTTTTAAGGTACATATTGTTGAACAGCTCAAGTGGTAGGTTTGTATTTGATTCTGTCCAGCGGATTTCGCCCGATTCATAATTAATAGTACCCACATCGGTTAGCGTTGTATTTTGGCTCATAAAAGTTCCAAAATTTTGCACTGTCGATTTTTTGAGTATTTGACCGTCTTTGTCATAAATGCGATCAATTGTTTTAGATGAGCTGGTTTGCGCTGTCACTTGTTCATATAGCAAGCTGGATTCAACAATTGCCGTATCGGCTGGTAATGTGTATGTGTATAAATTTGGGTCGTTGCCATCCACGTCGACATCATCCGTGGTCGCAGGCGGGTACGCATTTTGGCTGATATAGTTAAATGTAACCTTGGCACCCGTTGGTACATTTTGACTAAAAATTGCTTTTAGTTGACCATTTACATAACTAACGCTACCGAAAATTGTGCCTTCTTCATTGACTCTTAAGATTCTTGTAAAATTTGATAACCCAGCATGGGTCACACTGGTTTCAGTCCATTTTGCAATGGCGGTAATACTGCCGACGTTGGGTACATCGGTTATTTCAACGGTGACATTTTTCGTCGTCGAAAATGCAGTTTCAACAACGCTGACGGTTCTAACTTTGCCCGAGCCGTCATCATTTAATGGTTTGTACGCATCCGATGCTTCAACGCTAACTTGTGAATCTTCAACGAATACGCCCTTTATAAACGGCACCAGTTGAGTCTCGGTTTCATTCACAGTAATAACATCGTCACCCGCAGTGATGTCTTCAGCTAAAATTGTCACGCCAGCGTACTGTGCATTATCAACCAGCTCTGATGTCTGTCTTAAAACCGTTGGCTGTATATCGACATAACCACCTTCGGCCGGGTCATATACGCTGGCTGTTTTGGGGTAGTTGCGATTAAGTGGTGGGTCAATTTCTACTTGCTGGTATGTACCATAGTTTGTAATTTTGGTGACTTTAAAATATTGGCCACCTTTTTTTAAACCTTCGTCTTCCGGCTGACTGTATTCAATGCCGATGTAGTAAACTTTGTCTACCTCGAAATCGTAGCCTGTTGTTAAATACAGCGCCTCTGCATCAGCAAACTGCTCGCCCAGTATTTGTGAATCTGTAATCACGATGGTTTTACCGGCATACCCGGCGACGCGTTCTTTTGCATCTGCATTTTGTTCGGCTTCATTGCTGCCAACAAATGCCATTACACTAACCCGGCTATCTTCAGGTGGTTTGGCAATAATGATATGAGCATTGCCGTATGTTGTGGTGTTGGCAGTATCAACGGTTGCAAATACTTTGCGTAAACTAACGTTACCGTCTGAATGATCGATGGTACCCACGTTATCAAATATTTCATTGAGTTTGCCGTCTTCGACTATGTTGCTGGTGCGGAATCCACCAGCATCGGTTTCATCTGTCATTTTTTGTGACTTGGCCAGCTTTATATCTGAGCGTGTAATTGTCATGGGTTAAACCTCAATAAATCTTAATTCGATGTTGGTCATGTAATCAGGATCCGAATCGGCATAGCCCTGCAGCGGTATACCGCTGATGGCTTGCTGTGAAAAATCCCATTTCACTGTGTAGTCAGTGCCGTTGATAGTTAATGTAAATTCAGTATCTACATTAGCCGCAGCGTGGTTCTCAAGCTGGGTAAATAACGCGAATGACTCAAAATCACTGACTAAAACTATCGGGCGGCCAGCTAATACGGTTGACTGCTCAATCAATAAAGCGCCTGCGGTTGAAAATGTGTTTGCGGCGCTTACCGGGCTATAACCAAAGCGGTTTTGCCAAATAAATTCTGGTAGCTGAATTGTGTTATCAACTATGATCATGATGTTCTCTCAATGTCTTCTAGCTGACTTAAAAAATCACTTTCCTGGCTTGCGCCCTGGATTGTGAAGTTGAGCGAATCGACTGCAAACGTGAGTTTGTTTAATGCTTCAGTGTTTGCATATAGCGCTTGTGAATCTCTTGCTGGGGCTTGAATTACACTGGGTACAGATACCGAATTTGAACTAGGTACAGAACTGCTCGTATTTGGCGATGATGCATTTTTTTGGCTGTTGCTCTTTTGTTTAGCGGCCAAACCTTCATCGATAAATTTTTGTGTATTCTCATCGATTTGCTTACGAATTTTATCTGCCTCTGTGGCGTAATACTCTTTCATATGCGGAAATGAGTTTTCTGTTGCGCCGCGGTTAAATTCAGCGAGCTTTTGACGCAGTGAATGGTTATCCATTTGTGAATAATCAGCGCCCTGGGTTGTCAACGTTCGTGACTCTGTTAAGTCTTTTCTGCTGTTGTCGGCGTTGTAGTCTTTGCGTTCGTTGTTGAGTTTTGTTTGTACATCCAATTGTTTTTGCAGCGCATCAGTCAAGTCATCAACTGGCTTTTTGGCGTCTTTGTTAGACTTGCCCAGGTCATCGGTTGCGTCAGACGCTTCCTTATGTTTTTTAATCAGCTCATTTAACTCACTTGTTAACCCATTGGCTGCTGCTGTCGCATGTATCGTTGGTGGTAGAGTAGTTCCGGTTGCATCCGCATATTTTTGCGCTGATTCAACCATTTTCTCAAATGCTTCAGATATTTTCTCTTTGCTTGCGGTTGTATCTTCAGTGACTTTTTTGAACGCATCAGCTGCAGCATCTGATGTTTTTTTCAGGGCAGCTGGTGATTCAATCCCTAGCAGTTTATAGGCTTCTTCCAGTTCGGTATTTTTTTCAATTTGTTTGTCCATTTCACCGCGTAAACGTCGCAGTTCGTCAATCGCACGCTGAGCGCCAACTGGCATATCTTTTTCTAACGCTTCAATATGTTTGTTTAATGCTTCTCTGGCTTTTTCAACTGAGCCTTCGTTTTTAATCCATTCTTTTGAAGTACTTCCTATCGCATCAATTGCTTTTAGTGCTGCAGCCTGAGTTTCAGCCAGTTCACTGTTCGCTTGTTTTAACGCTTCTTTTGATTTTTCAACGCCCTCTGCGTGATACACCCATTTATTGGTTGATTCATCCAATACAAGGTTGCCAGATTCCTGTGCCGCAATCGCCTCTTTTAATGTGTCATAATAAATGCCGGTGTCGTCGGCAATTTTTAACAATTCTTTGGAAGCAGCAAGTCTGACTTTTTGGCCTTCTTCAATTGATGTGTTGAGTGCGTCTTGCGCTTTCCTATTTTCAAAATAGGCGGCTCCTAAATCGTATAGTCCTTTAACTGCGATTAAAGCAGAACCAACTAAACCTGCGCGGCCAAGCAAGGTGTTGAGCTTTCCTGTTTTAGACGTTGCTTTATCTATTTCTATGTTAGTGGGTTGGATACCTCTTTTAACAAAGTCAGATAATGCAGCAATACCAGCAGCAGCTCCGCTGACCACGTTTTTAAAGAATGAGCCCACTTTAAGCGCGGCCCAGGCAGTAACCACTGCAGCTATTTCTTTGCGATACTCAACTAAAAAGCTAATTGTACTTTTAATGCCTTCGCCAATATTGATAATGGCGTCGGATATATCTTTGGCCCATTTTTTCAGAGTGCCATCTTCGGCCATTTGTTTAAATCGGGCATTTACATCGGCAAGCTGCTCTTTAAGCCAGTCCATTGCGCCAGCTTCAGATATTTCATTGTAAAACTGAGCAAGATTGTCTTTAGCGTTAGAGATTAAGCCGCTGAGCGTACTCATATTTTTTGCAGCAGAACCTTCAGCTTCTTTGGCGATGGTATCCATTAGCTGTTGAATAACATCACGGCCAAGCTTGCCCTCGGTCGATAGTTTTTGCAGCTCTTGGGTATTTTTGCCTGTGGCTTTTTCAAGCAGCTCCCACACAGGTACGCCGCGTTCAATCAGTTGCAGTATTTCTTCACCCTGCAGCTTTTGTTTAGCCCACGCTTGGCCAAGCGCAAGCGAAATGCCTTCGACCTCCTGAAAGCCACCACCCAATTTAAATGCCTGGTCGGTAATGGCTTGCAGGCTGCCATTCATTGGGTCAATACCGAAGCTTTTGAG
This sequence comes from uncultured Alteromonadaceae bacterium, assembly GCA_913056495.1. GTDB lineage: Bacteria > Pseudomonadota > Gammaproteobacteria > Enterobacterales > Alteromonadaceae > Catenovulum. The sequence continues at coordinate 12,985 of CAJXMO010000027.1, forward strand.
CTTTACAAATACCTGGCTAACTTCTTCAAGTTGCAACGGCGTGTTTTTGGTAAAGTCTTTAACCCATGCTGTGGCTTGTTCACCAGCTTCAACACTGCCCATTAAGCCTTCAAACTGGATACGCAGTTTTTCGAATTTATCGCCGGTTGTGAAAATGCTTCGAAGTGAGTCAAATAATTTGTCTACGCCAACATAAGCAGCGCCTAAACCCACTACGGTTTTAGTCAGTGAAGCAATACCAGCGCTACCAGTAACCGCACTGGGTTTGGTATTGTTAAGCGCTCTGTTTTTCTCAGCAATTTCTTGGCGGGTTTTATTGGCCTGTGCCGCTAATTCTTTTTCGGCTCGTTTGAGTTCATCTGTATTGATATCCGCATCTTTGAGCGATTTAACGGTTTTATCCAGCTCAAAACGCTTGCCTTTGATTGCTGTTTCAGCTTTTTCAATTTCGGTTTTTAGGCGGGTAACTTCTTGTTTAAATTCGGCAGTATCATTGCCAGCATCAGCCGCTTGTTTTTCATAATCGGTTAATTCAGTTTTAAGTTTTCTGACGACTTCTTCTGAAGTATCGATTTCCTCATTGAGTAATTTAAATTCATCAATAACGGCTCGGTTCTGACCAATATCATCAAGCTGTTTGCCCAAATCGTCTAATGACTTTTCGGTTTTAGTTGCAGATGTAGACGTGCTTGTGAGTGAATCTTTTACTTTATCAAAAGCAGCACTGGCCAGATTTTTGGCCTTAATTGCAATTTCTAAAGCAAGATTTTTACCCATGATTCACCCGGTTATTTATGCGGTTTCGGTTAACTGGAAAAATAGAGGGCAAAATACCCTCTATTTTAAATGCCTTTTAATATGCTGAATTATTCAGCCGGTGTTACATCAATATATTCAAATGGCGCATCCTGGCCATCCACTAATTTACAGTTACCTGACAGAGTGGTACTGACAAATTCGCTTGCCATAAAATCAACCGCTTCTGTTGGTGATACCGTCGCTTCAAATATTTCAAGTGTGCCGGGGTTGCCGGTTGCTAAATTGGTCATATCGCCTGTGATATTCATGCGAATTTGCGATTTGATCCCGCCTTTTACCTTGGTCCCGGTTAACGCGTTGTATTGGTACGTCAGTTTAATGTCGTCACCGTCTGCTAAACTGCCGCCCGGCTTGGCGCGAATTAAACCCAGTGCATAGTTAATTTCATATTCAGTCGCCGCAATCGGGCTGTCATCTAACGCTAATAAAGCAGAAATACCAGCAGATGCTAAGTTCTTATTAGCTAATGGCGTCCAGCGGCCATTCGCTAACAGTGTTACAAGTTCATCGGTAGCGTCTCCGCTGCCCTGGTTTATGGTTGCAGTGTCACCCAATAACGCCATAGCTAAAATATCAGCCGGTTGATCATCTATAGAAATAGCCACAGTTGCCGGTTGAGCAATTGAAACTGAATCCAGCGCCTGGCCGTAAGTTGCCTTTTTCTTGGATGTGCGAGTGACTTGTTCACTGGGTGTATTAATCGCTAATTGCGTTACGTTAATCGGGCCAATTTTGCCCTGGCTCACGCCCGTGGCACTTAAACGATCAATATAAATATTGCCTGATAATAATAAGCCGTTGCTCATGTTATGCTCCTTTTAGTCGCATTTGTGATGTAAAGGCCAGCGGGTAGTACGCAAAGCCGTCTGAAAATCTGGGTTTTGCCGGGGTGTTCACTCTAAGCCATGGCCCGGTTGGACCGGCTTTTTTACCGGCTAATGCTTTAATGGTGCGGGTGATTAATTCACCCGCGTTTTCTGTTCTGCTTTGGCGTACAACCACTATCACTAACCAGGTTTGTTTAATTGGCATGTACGCACCGCCGTTGCTGGTTTCAGGTAGCTGATCACCGTAGTACATTAAGTGCAAGCATGGGGTTCGCTGCGTCTCTTCTTTAATGTCAGCTAAATCCAGTAAGTAATTTACACTGCGTACGCCATCAACGTCGTTAAGCAACGCTTTTAGGTGTTCTTGAGCCGCTAAATAATCGTCTGTTATCTCAAACATCAGATAAAACCTTTTGATTTATCGCGGGCAAATACACTGCCAGCTGACTGCATAATCGCCGTGTCTGAGGTTTGCGCTTTTGCGCCATTGTCTGCCACGCCCAAACTCAGTTCGCCTTTACCCACTGCTTTTAAAAACTTAATCGCATTTTGATAGCGCTCGGTAATATGCTCAGGTGCGTTATCCGTGCCTAAAAAGTAGCGCGCAATGTCACAACACAAGCGCTGCAATACTTTGGGGACCACTTGCAAAGGCAAGGTATAACGGCCAGCCAAATAACCATCTATTTCAGCACTGGCATCATTAATCGCCTGCTCTAAAACATCGGTATTAATCACATCCTGTGGGCTGTCTTCACGCTCGGTTAGCAAAATTAAATCCTGTTCACCAAAGCGTTTGGTCATATCGGTTTGGCTGGCATACGGCATTGTTAAGCTCCTTGCTCAGCTTGCTGTTCCGCAATCGCTTTATTTAATTCATCCTGATAAATTGCCCAGGCAGCATCCCGATCAGCAGCACTTGGTTTCACTTCCTGTGATTCACCCGCATCGTTGTCAAATTCAAACTTCATATCATCGACAGTGGGCTTTTTCTCCGGGCGTTCATCCAGCAAAATAGCAATTAACGGGTGTAGGTGTTCGGCAACATCCGCCAGTTCAATATCCAACTCTACAGACTTAGCCAAATTTCCTGCGTCCAGGTCTGTTTTCTTTTCAGACGCTTGATTTGCTTCAGGCATTTGCACTTTAAGGTGTGGATCCGCTTTAAGTTTTTTAAGCTGTTCCTCGCTGACTTCTTCCGCTCGTAAATGGTTTTTACCCGGTAAAAACTTAAATCCAGCTCGCATATAGCTACGCTGATGCGGGAGCATAACGACAATATCGTGCTTAATAGTTTTCTCATTAGCCATCTCATATTCACTCTGCTAGTAGGTTAAAAACAGTTGGGTTATAAAAATGGGTTTCCTTACCCAAGGTTCATCCCTGTGCGCCCATCGCTCAGTGAGTTGTTACGCTATGCCAACCAAGGCACTACCAGCACTTCAACTGCCTGATAGTTGGTATTGCTTGCGCCATTGGCTTTTTGCATGGCTTCAATCAAAGCTTTGGCCTTACTGCGGTTGCTTGGACCAACTACTAAAACATCCGGGTCAATGCCAAGTGGACGGCCTTTGTCTGATTTCAGGCTCATCATGCCTTCAACACCGGCATTAAAGTTGGCTTCAGTTAAATCCGCTTTTGACATAAAGGCTTGTTGCCAAAAGGCATAACCCGCATTGACCCGCGCATCCACCCCATACAGGTATTCATCTGCCATAAAGACACGATCAGAATTACCGGCATCGGTTTTAGCCGTCAGTACGTAGTCTTTGCGCTTTTGGAAAATCATCGGCTTTAATGGGCGGCGAGTATCCAGTAGGAACCAAGCAGCACCCGCACCGGTTTGTAGGTTAGAAACCAGGGTTTCATTTTCGCCTTCACCCACCGGGTGCTCTTCATCAAAGAAGTTCTGGCCGTCATAACAGAGTGACGAATCGCCTTTGGCTAGCGCTTCAAAGACTAACTCGTCAGGGTGAGTGGCCGCGGCATAACCCATATCCTGAAACTTAGGCATGAGTACGCCAATGGTGTCATCTTCAATATATTCGGATGCGATACCTTCTGTGCCTTCAAACTTACGGTTTTTAAGTGTGTAAGAATGTAACGACATCTTGTTAACCTGGCGGTCACCAATCCATTCACGCAAGCGTGAAAATTCACCTAACCAGGCATAATCTTCACTGGCCGTAGTGGATGGCACCACAGTCGCTATACGTTCATATTTAGGGGTGTAGGTTTGGCGGCCTTCGGCAAAGGCCGTTTTAACCGCCGTGTAAAGTGCCCGAAGTGCCGGTGCAGAAATATTCATGGTCTTAAACTCCCAATTCTACCCAAACACCATCCGCAGTTACTTGCGTAACTTTACCGGCTGTGCTTCGGCTGTTTGTGTCTGAATCGATAGAAACTTCGCTATCGCTTGAAAAATAAACTGTGCTGCTCACATGGCTGTCGAGTACATCACCCGCGTTGGCAAATAAATGCTCGCCCACTTCCACAGTGGCATACTCGGCTTTGTCGGCTCCGGCTGAGTTATCTACGCCTAAGCGAGTTACACCCGCGCACACGCCAACCGTGCCCACGTTGGTTAATAAGCCAGACGCAGCAATTAAAATCGCAGGTTCGTCACCGGTCAGGGTTACGCCTGCAGCTAATGGGTAAGCGCGCTGCTTACCGTCTCGTTTTGCAATAGCAGCCATTAGTTCGCATCCTTATTTTTTAAGAAGCTTGCTTTGTCAATGCCAGTGGCTTTGAGTACCGCAAGTTCTTCAGTGGTTAATTCAGGATCAGCCTGTTGGTTTTTATCCTGGGTTTTATCTGCTTGCTGCTGAGATAACGCAGCAATTGGGGTGCGCGCATCCAGTGTCGCTTTTAAAACAGCAATGCCTTTTTGCTGACCAAGCTGGTTAAAATAATCCGTTTCAGCGGCAATAATGCGGCCATCGCTACGCGCTTTTTCAATTTCCTGCTCAATGCTCAGGCCATCGTTTTCCGACTTAAGTACCGCTAACTGGCCCGCCATGGCGTTATAGGTTTCAACCGGTACATATTTAGATAAATCTACCTCGCCGCCTGCGTTGGTATTCGCTTTTAAAGCGGCAACCTGGTTATTGGCATCGTTTAACTGATTGGTTAAACCATCTACGCTGTTCGCTCTGGCTTGTAACGTTTTTAGCGCGGCCATACCGGTTTCAAACTGTGCATCGGTTGGCGTTTCGCCATCCTCGACAGTTACACCCAGTAACGCCAGCAGCTTTTGTGCTTGGTTCATGGTGGTGTCTCCACTGTTGGTTTCGGGATTAGTAGTTTCGGGATTAGAGTTGCTTGGATCGGCATTGCCTTTTAAAACGGCAATTTGTTTCATGCCATCTACCGCTGGCTCATTGGTCAGCGCAAAATGGCGAAGTTTGACGGGGCGGCCATCCTTGCCGTAATGAAATACCGGGCTGATATAACGGTATTCATCATTCCGTAAATAGTTTGCGGCTTTGTCTGTCCATTTTACGTTTAACGCAAATAAACCTTCACCGGGTACATATTCCAAATCTTTAGGATTAAACCAGCCAGCTGCGGGCGCTTCTTTACCATTGTCGTCAGCATTTAGCGTTTGATGCTCATAATCAAAGTGAAAATCGTTGCTGCGCTGGTCAGCAAAAACTTTAAGCATGTTAAAAGCGCTTTCATCCATCAACCATGCGCCAAGCTCGGTATCGTCGGGTCGGCCATCGTGCGATTTAAAATAACCATCCGGCATTAACTGCACGCGCGGGCTGGTGCCACTGTCGGTTACTTCTGCATTAAAACGACAAACCGCCAAACCAAAACTGGTTGGCGCTTGGCTTTGCGTGCTAAGCACTGCAAGGCTTAAACTGCTGGTGAAAATTTGTCGTTGATGTTGGTTCATAACTGGCTTCAAGTAATTTAACTTGCAGCCAGAATATGCAAACGGCGGGACTTTGAATTTTAAACTAGATTAAAAATTGACTATCTTTTTTCACTAGCGTTTTAACTGGACTTGAACTGGGCAAAGTGGGCTTGTTGTTGGCGGGCCAGTTCTTCAGCACTGGGCTGATCAGTATTAGGTACTATCGTGGGTTGAGTCACAGCTGCTGGCGCGTTGCTGGTAAATTCCGTTTTACGGCTATCGATAACCGATTTTAAATAATTATGGTCACGTAGCGGTTTGGCGTTGCCAGTTTGTCGGCTTGCCCTAATTTTCTGCACGGTGACATCACACGCCAGGGCTAATAATTTACGATTTGAATGCAGTGCTAATACGTCCTGCAGTAATTTTAATGACCTGGCATTATTTAAATCACTTTTGGCGGGTTTGAATAATGCGATATAACTTAACAAAGGGGGTGACAGCCAGGCTTCAAACCCGGCCACTTGTTTAAGTAAATCTCGACCAGCTTCATCTTCAACCAGTGCTAATAAATCAATATGCGAATGGCACACAGGGCAGCGGTTTAATTTCATCGTTTCACCTTATTTTTAATTATTGAGTTAAAAATCACATTCAAAAAGCATTTGGAAACGTTTCTAAGCTAGTTTTAAGCGTATTTAATCACCCTTAAGCAATATCCGTTTAGCTAAAACCGTTTAAACGCGCTTACAGGCTGTTAGAGCCGTTTTTAATTTTCGAGTAAAAAATCACTTAAAATGGTTAATATGCTTTGTTCATCTTCTGCGTTTATCCCTAAATACTCACGCGCTGGGATCGCGGCTGGCCCTGGCTTCATTTCAGGCAAGCCACCCCAATTATGAATGGCCGCATAGGGCTTATTACTACCAATGCTCGCCCAAAAGTCGCCGCTGTCGCCTTCAATGCTTGCCGCTAAACCGCCTGCACTGACCTGCAGCATTTTACCGCCCCGGCGTTTAGGTCTTTTGTTCAGGTAGTTTTCAGATAGTTCTGGCCAGGGGCTGCCGGTTGTGGCTGACGTTTCGGTTTCAAACGATTCTTCAGTGCGTGACTCCATTACCGCTGCAATGCTGGCCATTGGATCAGATAAATCACTAAAACGTGCGGCAATATCGGTTAACACATCCAGCACTTGCTTGTCGTTTATTGTGAGTTCTACTTTTGACATTTTAAGTCGCCTCGTTAATAATCAGCTTTAACGGCAGTGTACCCCGATAGGTAAGGGGCAGGATGCATCAGCATCGTGTTATACAGGTTCGATTCCTGTCCTGCCGTTTCAATTGTTTCTTACCGCCACTGAATTAAATCCTGCTTGTTGTTTATCTGGTTATATACTTCTGCTGCAGGCACTTTATAAATATTAATCAGCGCGTCCAGGTCTTCGCCTTTGTTGTTAAAATCCACAATAATCCGGGTAGCCTCTTCACCATTAAAATCAACAAACATCAAGTTGTTGTGCTCGCTGTCCCAATACGCGGGGGCATTGCTAAGTAGCTGCGGCAATTTTTTATATCCTTCTGAATCTAATGCCTTACCTGCTTTAACATGCTTTTCACTATGTGCATGGTTTAAATTACTTTCACTAAATGTAATAACGCGTTTAGCATCTATGCCTTTATCTAAAAGCTTTTGGTTTAAATCATCATCTAAAAAATGCACCACGGTTTTATTGTAGGGGCGTGGTCCTGTGGTTTTCAGCGCATCAAAGTCTTTCGCATCTACTGCCGCCTGATAACGCTCTATGCGAGGCAAGCTTTCATCCATCCATAAATTAAAATTCGTCTGACGTTCAGCACTGTTATTTAAGGCTTGCAAAGCTTGGCCACGCAGTTCAGCATCGTTTACCTTGCCAATTTTTTGCGCTATGGATACATCAAACCCATAGGCGCTTTGCCCTGGCGAATACGCCCAACCTAAATCCGGGGTCATGGTATCGCCACCGGGTAATTTTATCCTGGCATGTTCAACGGTTTTGATTTCGCCTGATTCGCGGCTGGTAATTTCAGCGTTAAATCGCTCGATATATTGATCGCCATTCTCAACGGTTAAGCCCTTAGCTTTAACTTGTGCGGCAGTCAAGGTGCGCACCCGGCAACGACAGCCCCAGCCGTTAGGTGGGTATATGACATCCCAAATGGGATCGTCAAACCGGAATGTCCGACCATTTAATCGCTTATGTTCTGGTCGTGTTTGACCGTCATCTATGGCCACATACTGCCAATAGGGGTGTGTTTTATTGGTCGCTAGCTGCCGGCGGTAACGTCCGGCCATGTACGCGGTTTGCATATTCTGGCGGTAAATGGTGTTTAAGCGGTACGGGCTGCCCAGTTGAATTTCATCGCCCATGGCATTTTTGGCTTTACCCCACCACCCAAGCTTTTGCAGCTGCGGGGTTAAGCGCTCACGAAACTGCTTGGCAGTTAAACCTTCTGCCAGGGCTGCATCCAGTTCGCCTCGTATCGCTTTTAATACATCCATGCTTTGGCCACGCGCCACAGTAAAAGCTTTGGCGTGGGCATGGGTGAGCATATCTTGCCATTCGTCGGTAATTTTATAGCCTTTGGATCTAAAATAAGCCACCGCGTCTTTAGGTGGCTGATTAATCGCTATGCTTAAATCTACGGGCTTAGGCATCTAGTGAACCCCAAAGCTCAGCCACAAAAAATAAACGCGTGAGCAGCTCGGTCATTTCGTCTTGGTCTAAAGTTGGGTACAGCTCGGCAAGCTCAATTGCCGCCAGTTCTTCACTTTGCTCAAGCTTATTAAGCAATGGTTGAAGTGTGGCTTTGTATTCTTCGCGCATATCGCCCTGGGTGAGTGCATCCAGCGCTTTGTCTAATTCTGCCTGGCTTTGTTGTTCGCTCTGATTGAGTTTAAGTGCAGCCATGGTATTGCGGGCTTTAAGTGCGGCGGTACTCATGCCTGGCTGTTCTTCGGTTGGCATTTCCAGTACGTCTTCGCTTTCACCTGCAGACGGAATATTTAAGCGTTCATGCACCCAGGCTTGTGGAATTTTCATACCCATAGATACCAGTGAGCGCAGCGGATAGGCTAAATCACGCATTTCATCCGTGGTGGAATTGTCAAACTCAAAGCGCGGTAAACGGCGGCTACCTTGATAGCTTTTACCATTAAGTGCAAACATGGGATATAAAATATCTCGGTTTATGGTTTGCTCTAACTGATGCAAATCCGATTCGGTAATATCATCAAATGCGCTTTCGTGTACGCTGCCTAGGGCATTGGTTGAGGTTTTACCATCGGCCTGTGACGTAAGTGTGCCGCCCAGTACCACTTTGGATTGTGTCAGTTCGCACCAGCGGATCATGCTTTCAAACGGATCCGCTTGACCATTCGCGGCATTTTGAAAGTCAATCTCCATCCCCTTGGGAATAATGCCGCCCGCGTTATGGCCGATAGATAGCACGGCTCTAAGCAGGGTTGCTTTTTCAGCTTTGCTGGCACCGCTTGGATATTTACCCAAGCGAACCGGCATACCGTAAATCTCTAAAAACTCAGCTAAATCGCGCACTGAATAGTTTTTAAATAAAAACGGCCAAGCGAGCACCGACACTAAACCGGTGCGATGGATATAGCCTGATTTACTTTTGTGAATATGCGTTGACCAACCAAAGGGGTTTAACGCCTCACCGTTTGCACTGCCGTCATTGAGCATCAGCTGGTTGCGGTTTTGCGGATGGGTTTTAAAAATATTCTGGTCTCTAAAATCGTACCCAGTGATCACATGGGTTTTATCAAAGTACTCCCATTTTAACTCGTTGGCTGAAAAGCCTTTTAATATGGCGTCGCTGGCATCAAATACAAAATCATAAAACCAGGTCGCATCTGCTAATATTTCACTGAGCATTTCAGCATCGGCTTTTTCTACAGCGCTGGCATTACGCGGTGGTTTAATGTTCCAGTCTAAACCTATGATAGCCCGGCGACGTTTACCCAGTTCGCAGCTTACATGGCCGTCTTTGTCTTCAATGTCTTTGGCTAAATCGGCCATGGCCGCTAAGTTGCCTTGCTCGGCTTCACGCAACAAACCCGCCAGTTTATGCGGGGTTAACCCCTGAGTGGGATGATCAGCATATTCATTTAATAAGCTGGCAATCCGGCTGTTGTTTTCAGTTTGCTGTTCGCTGATGTCATCCAGCGTGAGTGGGTTGCCGTTTATATCTACTAGCATAATTCAATCTCTTTTGTTTAGGGTTACCAGCAGCCTGACCCCTGAAATTCGCTTAGGTCCGCATAGTCAAAGTCGTCTGATGCTTCACTGTGTTTGCCAGGCAGTTCCATAAATTCAATTGCGCTGCCTTCCATCCAGCTGGCGCGTATGGCCATAGCCAATGCAACCGCAAAGTCACCATGTCGCTGTTGGCCGTCAGTACCTTTGCCACTGCCTTTTTCAATTTGCGCAATGCCGTTTTTAACCTGAATTTTTGCTAAGTCGTCTTGAATATCTTGGTGCCGTGGTATTTGAATATTGCCGTCTTCAAATTCTGCTTTTAGTTTGGGCATCCATTCGCGGTACCAAGGCTGGTTGAGCATCACGCAATCCACCATCTCGGTGCCGTACTTCAGCATCGCAGCTTCTGCCAAATAGCCGCCGTTACCCGTACCGTCAAAAGCACTGGCGGTAAAACGCGGTAAGCGCTTTAGGATATAAAACATAATTTGACGCTGGGCATCGTAAGTGGCGTTGGAGAGTTCAACCACAAAGGGCACGCGCTTGGTTAAATCTTTATTGATGGTAAGCGGTACAAATACCGATAAGTCGCCTTTGCGGGCGAAGTCTTCACCAAAGGCGTGATTGCAGTCTGTGGGCAAATTGTCTAACAAAACGGATAGATTGCTTTCACACCATTCATTAACGAACGCATCGCGGCTGGCTTCTGATTGCAGCTCAAAGTCTTTCGGTGCAGTAAAACGCACAATGGGAATGCTGTGGTCTTTAACCATGGCTTGTTCAACCAGAGTCCGTTTAATGTAAATACCGGAACCCGCTTTGGGTACGCAAAAGTATTCTTCAAGTGCATCTTCTTCGGTGGCAGTGTCTTTGAGTAAACCTTCTTTCCATTCTTTTTCGGCTTCAGCTGACCACTCACGTTTTTTAATTTGGCAAATACGTTTGTATAAGCCGTCACGACAAGCATCATCCAGCGTAATGGTATGGACTGAATAACGTTTTTTACCGGCTCGGCTGTCCTGAATAAGTTGGTTAAATAAGTTTTCAACACTGTTGTGGGTTGAGATTAAACGAACCTTACAACCCCACATAGTAAGGGCAAGCGCTGCTTTTAATACTTCGGCCAAGCGTTCGTGGAATGCGGCTTCATCAATAGTGACATTGCCTTGCATACCCCGTAAGTTTGATGGGTTGGAACTCAGCGCCTGAATTTTAAAGCCACTGGCAAAGTTAATCACAAAGGTTAGAATTTCTTTACCATCTTTACCTTCATCAATAAAAACTTCTTCGCTTATTTGGCTACCGGCTTTGTTAAATACCTTAGCCCACATGCCTGCAGCTTCAATAAATTCGCGTGCCATCTCCTTGTTTGAACCAACATAAAAATGGTTACAACCACCGTGGCTGCGTTGGGTTGAGGCACATAAAACGGCATCGGCAGCTTCTGCCCAGGTTAAACCGGTTCGGCGTGATTTTTCAGCAATTTTTAATACTGACTCGTCAGCTATCCAATCTTTTTGGTATTGCAGTAGGACTTCGGTTGGATCAAACTGGCTGATGTCTTGAGCGTATGTTTCAACATTCTGATTAATGGCTTGTGCAGTTGGTGTAGGCGTAAAAGCGACTGCAGCAGCAATACTGGCTGCTTGGGCTGTTCGCTTTATTGTGTCCCTAACTTTCATTATGCAATTCCCAAAATTTCACGTTTTAGTTGTGCAACACCTTCGGCTGTCAATCCTTGTTCAACAGCTACTGCTTCAGCCTTGTTTGCTGCCTCTTCCGCAAAGGCTTTACGAATATCCTTTTCGCGCTGGTGCGCTTTCATTGCGGTGGCTTCTAAGCGCTGTGCAGCGAGCATGGCATCTTTAATGGTTTCAATGTCTACTTCGGCATCGTCATCTGGGTTCATCATTTGCTGCTGCATCGCACGAAACAGCTGAGAACGGCCCATTTCTAAAATGAGTTTAGTGGTATCACCGGTTGGCTTGTCGCCCAGTTCAGCGGTAAGCGCCTTGGTTGACTCGCGTAAATCGCGCAGCTTTTGGCCGATAGCCTCGGTTTTTTGCGCATGACGACTCAGGCCGCTTTTGCTGATGGTTGCACCATCGTCTAACCCGGATTCAATAATCAGCCGGTTAACCTCGTCCAATATTTCGCCCTGGCTAAAACGCTTATCACGCAGCATTTCATCCAAGCGTTTTTTAATGTCTTCAGGCAACAGGTCTACTTTGCTGGGTTTACCGCGCCGAACTGGTTCGCTCATAGTTGACTCCGTGGACCAGGGCGTTTAATGCCTGGAACGAATATATGGCCATGGGCAACATCTAAACCGTTTTGAGTAATGCGAGCAATCCAGGTGCGCTCTGTGAGCTTTTCAATTGTGATATAGCCGTTTTGTTCCAACCAGCTAAGCTGAGTTTTAATTTGGTCATAACTACCAGCGACACCAACGCGGGCTAAGGTATCAGATAAAATACTTAAATTAGCCCCATAGTCAGACGACTCTTTTAGTGCAATTAGAATTGCAATGCGTTGGTGCTCTGCTTTAATGTCATTAATAGCCATCTTCATCTTCCTCTGAGTCTTCATCCAGCGGATTAATTGAAACTGGGAATTTTTCAAACATATTAAACGCTACCTTTACACCAGCTTGAAACATGGCGAACTGAGCAGGATCTGATATTTTAATATCGCCTAGCTGAAGTTTGGTGTCTTTTGGCGCTTGTACAATTGTTTGTAATTTGTCAATACGAACCTGATGCCACTCTTGAAGCTGCACAATTACGTTTGCAACTTCGCTGCTGGCCGTTGTGCTTTCTACGCGTTCTAAATCTAATTTTGAGTTATCCATTGTTTATCTCCGAGCCTTTAAAATTAACCATAAAATAATGCGGCCAAGCTGGTTGCCAAAAGCAGTAAACGCAGCCAGAACGCCCTGATAAAAATAAATACCTGCAGCAAAACCACAGCCAAGCCCAAAGCCTGCACCAGCGAGTATTAAAAACAGTTGAAGTGGATCAGTCGGCATTTTTGCGCGCTCCTCTGAGTTCATTCTCAAGCAGAATGTTGATTGTAGTGTGCAGCTGGTTGAGCTGCGGGCTGATGCTGGTCATTTGTGCATGTAGATCGGCCATGTCCTGGCGAACTTCTGCAATTTCCTTTTTGCTGGGCATGGCGTCTAAATCTTTGCGGATTAACACTTGCTCTTGCCGCATGGCTGAATTTGTGTCGATGACCTTTTTTGTTAGTTCATCCAGTTTTTCTGATGTGGCTTCAAGCTCTTTGCGCTTAGCAAAAAACTTGCTGGCCCAGGCAACAAAAACAAAGCTGACTAAACACCCCATAGCGCTCAGTCCAAATACAATCAGTGTTTGATACTTTTGGATAAATTCCATGGTTAACGTCCTGTACGTTGTTTGTGTTTAAGCTCAATTGCGCTTTGGCAATCAATGCAGTATTTGCAGCTGTGAATCGCCTCACGCCTTGCACGCGGTATTTCAACACCGCATTGCAGGCAGAAAGATTCGTCGTTATCGTCGCCTGCGAACTGAGCCTTATTGGCGTTGAGTGCGTTGTTTATGCGCATGTCGATTAGGTCTTGCGCTCTGTCTGCGTTATCCATTTTTATTCCTTTTAAGTTGTGAGATAAGTTGCCCCGCACGTGGTATGGCTTTTTCAACTGAGCGGCCAATGACATAACCGCCTAACCCCAGTTGTAATAAAGTCCAGGCTTGTTCTGATAAGCGATACTGGAGTACGCCAAAGCAATCCAGCGTAATTAAAACCAAAAACGTGAGCATGGTAATGGGTCGCCAATTCCGCTGTAGCCAGCTTTCGCCTTGCGCTTCTGCTTGTATTACTGCGCTTTTGGCTTCCAGTATTTTGGCTTCTTGTGCCAGATATTCTGCATTGAGCTGGTTGTCTAACTGCTTAAGCTGAACGTCAAAGGCTTTGCGCTCTTCGTCACTGGTAAATACATCATCGAGTAAATTGCCGATTGCTCCGGCGATATCAAGTACGCTAGCCACATTGGCCTCCTTTAGCAGCAAATACCGCTTTGGCTATTTCAACCGGTGATACACTGTGCCAGCCTTTAGTAAAAAAGCTTTGCAGGGTGCCATCGTGGCTGTGTAGTGGAATCTCGTTAGGGTTAAACGGCATGTTGTGCATGGCGGCATCCACCTCTGCTTTAATGCGTTTTGCTTGCCCTTTGTCGAACGACCAGTCTGCGTTGCGTCCCATTAGCACACCTCGTCTGCATATAAACAAAAAGCAAATTCCGTCATATATGCTAAGCGGTTAAACCAGCCCTCCAGGTTAGGGCGTTGTGAGGCATCGCTGGCGCAAATACGGGCGTATTTGCGGCCACGGTTAACTGACAATTGAGCAATTAATTCAGTGGGTCTTTGGCGACGAGCAGCGGCCAGGGTTTTAGGGCCTAACAAACCATCTGGTTTGGCGCCTACACAGCGCTGTAAAATTTGAGTCATGGCAAAGCGGCCATGGTTGACTGCGCCATCAAATATCAGGGTATCAACCCCAATTTCCATTTGTGCGCATTGCATCGCTCGCCAGTAGTCACGGTGATAGATGCGAATCGCTTGTGTTGCTGTGAGGTTGGCTATATCTACATTGGGGTATGCTCGCTGGCTAATGCCAAACTTGGTTAAACCACCTTTGTCGGTGGCTTTATGGTTAATGCCGCCATCGGCCAGTAAGCCGCCTTCAACATTGAGCACCAGTAGCATACTGCGGGCAAAATCAAGCTCGTATGGATTTAGAGCCAGTTCTATGTCTGGTTTTAAGGTAATGGATTGTAAATTGACCACTTGGGCACTCCTGCAATACCGTTAGGTTTTGCGATAGAGTGCCAATTTTTGGTTGGTGTGAATTTTAAACTAGATTAAAAAGTTTTAGTCGATGCTAAATTCTTTTATGTCTCCTTCGACGGAGATAACGGCGTTAGCTACATGCTGAATACGTGCTCCAAAGACATTTGTAGCAGTAAACGTAGTAGTAACTAAAATATGATTGTTTAAATCCCTCATGACAGTTTTTTTATGCTCGTAGCTATCTGGTGACGGCAAATTCAGCTTTATTCGCTTAGCCAACTCCCGGTGCTCACCGCTCCAGGATGAGAATTGTTTTTGGATTTTCTTTTCCCTGTCAGTAAGTGGACTTTGTGATAGTTCTTTTCTAGCTTCAAAATCTTTATTGCGCTGAGCTATGTGTTTGCTTAATGCTTCATTTCTGGATTCGTCATCAGGATAAAACATTATGGCAGCGATAGTTAAAACAGCTAGGACTGTAAATATAAGCTTATTATCAACTGAGGAGTTGCTAGGTTGTTTAAATCTTTTTTGGTAAGTTTTTTCGTTAAGAACATTACCACACTGAATACAAACTGCAGCTTTAGCCACATTTTTCTTACCGCAATCTGGGCATTCTATAATTTTAACTTTCATCCGTGACTCCTTATTTATCTCGTTCAATTACCTTATATTCAATGTCTATGGCTACTTTAAGCCTTTTGATAAAGCGCTGTTCGTCTCGTTCACAAATCAAAACGACCATAGGCTTTTTGCCTGTTTGCTTTGCGTAGTATAAGGCTTGGCCAATGCCCTCAGCCCATTTTTCACACCAATCAAATTCTATGGCATGCGTTTTGGTTAAACAATCTACGCGTGTTCGATCTGGCAGGATATATTCCGTTTTACCATTCCATTGTTCGCAGTAGTAATCTACATAATCAGCTTCGTGCCAAGCGTCCATAACGTGTCTAACCTAAAAAATAATTTTAAGTGTAGCCTATTTTATTTTGTTGCCTAACTTTTAAATCGTGCTAGTGCCGTGCCTTAAAGGTCTAAGAATTATGACAAATTAACTTTGTAGCGCAACTTTCAAAGCCTGTTAGCTTAGTTCTCACGGACAAATGTTCGTGAAAACGGGTTAACCCCTTTTTTTTATTTCATAAATAGTTGACTCTATCAACGCACAATTTTGTGCAGAGATTTAGTCATAAGGAGAAAGACTTTGAAAAATCAAAACTTAAAACAGCAGTACCAAAACATTTTAGACACCTACATAGCTCGCGGTTTATCCGAAGAGCTTTTTGAGGCGTTATTAATACTGGCACAAAAATCAATTAACCAATGCCCTGAGCGAACAAGCTAAGCAGTCGCTTAATAGTTTTCTGACCTGCCTCATCCCGGGTACGGTAGGTTTGTGCATTGGATACTTCCAAATACATTTCCAGCATTTTCGCAACGATGGTTTGATCTTTAAAATCAAGGCCAGCATCCTGCATTTGCTCACCAATTAGTGAAATCATTTCAACTAAGTCATCAGTTTCAATACCAACTTTGTTTGCACTTTTAACCGTAGAGCCATCTTCAACAATACCAGATCCAGATGGGATCCCCGTTAGAATAAAATTTACGTCTGCGCCTAACTCAGCTGCTTTGAGTAAATAGAATGCATCAGGTTGCCGTTTACCTTTCTCGTAATTGATTTGAGATGCCTTCGTAACACCGCATTTTTCAGCAAATATTACCTGTGAATCCCCTAATTTTTTACGCTCTGCTTTAAGCCTTTCGCCAATTTCAGACATAGGAACCCGCAAAAGGTAAACAAATGTCAACTTTTTCATTGACAGTAAACGTTTGTTTACCTATATTTATATCGAACTTAACCAAACCTTTCGGAATTACTCGCCAAAGTCGCCCGAAAGGTCAACCAGAAAAGGTAATTTACTATGAAACCAGAAGAAATCAAAGAAGCGTTACACCGTAAAGGTTATAGCATTTCGTTAATTGCCGAAGCGCTCGACGTTGGTATTGCCACTGTTTCAGGTACTGTTGCAGGCCATACCCAATCTCGCAATGTAGCCGAAGCAATTGCCAAGCTACTTGATAAACCACTGATAGAAGTGTTCCCAAACCAAGAAAGCTATCACCGCCCACCACGTTTAATTGGCGAAGCCCGCGTTGCCAAACTTGCCGAAGTAAAACAGCTCTTAGCCAGCTAAGGAATTTTGCTATGTCTAAAAAAACTATTGAAGAACTCGGCCAGCTTAAAATAAAAATGTGTAATGCAATTAAAGATTTGGCTGTATGCAAAATACACTCTGCCAGATTGGCTACATCAATAATTGAACGGCGCGGTAAAGAAATGCAGTTGAGTAAAACAATGGCAGAAGACATTGTTTCAGCGATTGAAGAAGATGCCCTTTGTGAGTTGGTTGAAACAGTCTCTGAAATAGAGCTGCTGATTAAAAACGAATTACTTGCGTCGTAAGTTTTAGGCCCGAGTAACCAATTTATCACTAACTCCTGAACCGAATTGACCGGAGCAAGAAAATGAACTTTACCCCTGTTTTGAAAAACCAAATGCAGCAAGGCAGCCAGCACAGGGCATTGCCTGCTATTAAGCCTTGCAACGTAGTTAACCCGCTGAGCGTGACTGAGCTGCGCCAAAGTTTTAATCAAGTGCCGCAACTGATGCGCATTAACCTGACAGGACTGGCGTGGAGCTTTAAATTGATTGATCGCAAAGCTATCAATACCAAGCCACTCACACAAGTTGTTATATTGTCTGTTCATGATGATTTGCCTTTTGCTGTAAAACTTAAATCCAGCTTAGGCCGGATGATGCCGACTTGGGAATATCCAAAATTTGTTTTTAATTGGAATGGGCAACTGGCACGCAAGTTGTTAAACCCAGAGTTTGGAGATGCGCAATGTCAAGCATAAAACGCCGCCAATGGTCGCGCATAATGCCGCGCAGCCTGCCTGAATCACTTCAGTTATGTAAAGAGCATGCGCAAAGCACTCGCCAAATGAGTGTGCCACGTATTGCTGACCGCTGCGGTATGAGTACGGATATGCTTTATAAACGCTTAGGTAGCGGCGATATGCCAGCGAGCTTACTAATTCCGTACATGGCAGCAACCGGCCGGGTTTATCCGCTGATGTATATGGCTCATAGCCTGGATAAATTGATTGTAGATATGCCAAAAGGCAAAAAAGCCAGCCATAGTAACCTGACCCATTTAAACCAATTTGCCAACCAGGTGATTGGGTTGATTATGCAGCTGGAAGAAGGCGGCGCCAACGCCCAATACGTTGCCGACCAAATTGTATTGTTAATGGAAAATTTGGCCGCGCAAAAGCTGGAAGTTGAGAAGCAAGCCGAGCCGCAAACCTGCCTGGATTTCTCGCCAGATAACGAATTTAAGGAATAGAACTATGTGTATCAAAGACCAAGATCTATCTAAAAATCAAGATTCAAGGGGCACTCAACGTTATTGCCCCAGCTGTAAAAGTTTGGTTTATATCCCGTTTAATCCAGATTTTGGTAATGCGCGAGCAAACGGTGATAAAGCAGTGAAATCAGCTCTTCAAGCATCAGGAACTGGGGGTTGTCGTCGCGGAGATTGCCGTTTAAACGAATGTCACCATTTGCGACATAACTGGCAGCGAGCTTTACAGCGTGTTCGTAAATTTTTTCTTTCTCTTGTTCTGAGCGAGCGTACATAAATAGTCCTTATTGGAGATTAAAAGTGAATTTAAACAATAGCTCACCAACACCGGAAAAACCATTTAATGCGTTAAGGATGAATACCATGAATATTAAACCGCTTGAACTCACTGAATTTCAACAAACTGCACAAAACAAGCCCTTGCTTAAGTGCGTGTGCTGCCGTGACAGACAGACCAGTGCCGGGGTTATTGAAGCTAGAGACTGGATAACGGCGGCCAATATGTGTGGCTGGCGGGTTGTATTTACTAGAGGTGAACGCATGGGTACCTGCTGCCCCAGTTGCGTGGATGATATGAAACGCGTGGAGGCGCAGCAAGCATGAGTAAACAATATTTAAGCGCCCAGGTTCAGCGTGTATTAAAAACCATTGAGCTGATGGCAGGCCATGAAATTGAAGGGGTTGAACCCGGCAAACTGGCAGAGGCGCTGCAAACCAGTGGCGCGGATGTTACCCGCATTTTAACCAATTTAGAGCATGCCGGTTTTGCTGAGCGGCTCCCGACAAACCCTAAGCGCTGGCGATTAGGCAAAGTTTTGGTGCAGCTGAGCAATACAGTTGAAGACAATTTTAGAACGGCACTGCGCCAGCTGCAAAGCGATGCCAATAACTACAACGTAATGAGGTAGATGCCATGTTTGTTAATTTAGACTCTAAACCTATGGATTTTTGCTTAATGTCCTGTTGGATGGATTTGATTAGTGAGGTGATTGAATGCGACGACCCCAACTTAGCCCCTCAAGTTTTAGCATTTAAAAAATCGGCAATATCGAGTGTTGCTAATAACACCTCCTCAAGCAGTTTGTATTTGTACCGCTTTAACGTAAGTGTGAGTAATGCAGTTGTATTTGTTTTGCATAACTGGGCCTGCAGCAATAAAGAACTTCACCGCGTTTTTGTTAAACACCTCCAGCATAAGGCAAAAACGCGGGCTCTTAGCTTTGATGAATTGAGCGAACTGGCCTCGCACAGACTGCTGTTAAACCGTTTATCGACGATTAAACGCCGATTACGCCAAAGCGTAGACGGCATTAATGCAGTGAAAAACAACGGAGACAATAATGACTAAAAAAGATTTACCCGAAATTAGCCCGGAGCAAGAAAAAGCAATAGTTGAGGGCAAAGAAGTATTGGCTTCAAAGCAGGATGCATTGTTGCAGCTTGGTCAAATTCAGGCGTTTAACTTTATTGGAAAACTCGTAACTGTTACGGAATTGAAAATTGTCCAAAACATCAAAGAATCCAAAAGCTATAAAGGTTTGACTTATAAAGATGAAACTGGAAAACCCGTAACCGTTACGACTTGGGAAGAATGTTGCCAGCATATTTTGAACACAGATTATCAAAATTTGGATAACCGCCTTAGAAACCTCCAACAGTTCGGCGAAGAATTTTTTGAACAAGCTCAGCAGATGAAACTGGGCTACCGTGATTTACGTGCTTTGCGTCAATTACCGGATGAAGATCAAACAGTAGTGATTGAATCCGAAGCCGTTGAATCTGGCGACAAAGAGGCAGTTAAAGACTTAATTGCGGAGCTAAAAGCCAAGCATCAAAAAGAATCTACCGAGCTTAAGCAGATGCTAAATAACAAGGATGCTGATTTAAAAGCCGCGCGCAAAGGCCGTGACGATACGGTTGCAGAGCTGCAGCAAACCAAAGAGCAGCTGCATAAAAAGAAGTTTGGCACCCAAAAATGGCAGCATGATGTGCGCGACTTTATTACGACTTTACACAAAACCCACAACCAAATTAACGAGGGCATTACCCAGCTGTATAGCCTGATTGAGCAGCTGACCTTTATTGAAGAGCTGGATGATGCCGCCCGCGATATGTGTATTAACGCATTTTACGCCGACAACCGGTTATTGGTAGATAACCTGGCAGCCTGTTGGCAAACCATAGATAACCAGTTTGGCCATTTGGCTGACGGCAGCAAGCTGTCGAGCGAATACCTGGCGCAGCTGGGCTTTGAGGGGGAAGCATGAGTTTAACCATAGAGCATTGGGCCGAACAATTGGATAATGCCGGACACGGTGAAAAAGGCCGGATTTTAAAACAGGCCTGTGAAACCCTGGGCTTAAGTAAGGATGCGTTATACCGCCGCTTAAAACAACTGGGCTGGACAAGCGGCAAATGCAAACGTAGCGATGCGGGTAAAACCACAATGAGTGAAGCAACCATTGATACTGCAATTGCGCTGCTGAACTTAGGGATGCGTGATAACGGTAAACGCATTATGGATGTAACCCTGGCGCGCAGCATTTTAGTTGCAAACGGGTTTGACTGCGTAAGCCACAGCCAGCTATGTCGCATTTTAGCTAAGCGTAATGCCAGCGTGAATGATTTAGACCGGGCTACGCCGCACATGAATCTGCGAAGTTTGGGCCCGAACCATGTACACCAAACTGACCCCAGTTATTGTTTGCTGTATTACCCGCCTGGGCGCAAAGGCAAAATACAGCGTTATGCCAATGATGCTGAGTTTTATGCCAATAAGCCTGAAAACCTTGAAAAAATTAAGCATATTAAAGTATGGCGCTATGTGTTGGTTGACCATGCAACCGGCTATTTACGCTTTAAATACTATGAGGCTGCCGGTGAAAACCAGGGTAATTTATTTGATTTTTTAATGTGGTGCTGGCGCAAGCAGGATAATTTGCCGTTTCACGGTGTACCTGAAATTTTGCTATGGGATAAAGGCAGCGCCAATACCTCTGCTGCGATAAAAAATGTATTAAAGGCATTGGATGTAAAAAACATTCCGCATGAGGCCGGAAACCCACGCGCTAAAGGGGCGGTTGAAAAAGCAAATGACATGGTTGAAAAACAGTTTGAAACCCGCTTGTTAATTGAGCCGGTTGATAGTGTTGACGCGTTAAATGAAGCCGCTATGGCTTGGCAGGATGCGTTTAACGCGAACAAAATCCCAGGTATGTCAACGTTACACAGCCGTACTAAACAAAGCCGTTTAGATGCCTGGAAAACCATTTATAGCGCTGAGCACCGCCACCGTTTGCGTGAGTTACCCGATGAGCATATATGCCGCACATTGCTGACCAAAGACGGTGAAACCCGCAAAGTACGTGGTGATTTAACCATTACCTTTGTTCACCCGGTTGCCGGTAAAAGCTTAACTTACGACTTAGCCGAACTTGAGCATATTAAAAATGGGATGCATGTTGAGGCTAACCCCTTGGTTGTGAATGATTCGCTGGCCTTATTGGTGGGCGTAACTAACCCGGATGATGAGGTAATTTACCATCAGGTTGAGCCGCTTGAACTGGATGAATTTGGCTTTAGAGCTGACGCACCCGTGATTGGTGATGATATTAACAGCCATAAAGATACCGCAACCCAAACTGCGGTTAAAGCGGCTGACCAGCTGGCTTACCCGGATATGAACGCAGAGCAAATCAAGAAGGCGAAAAAACAGAAATCAGCGCCGTTTAAAGGTGAGCTGGTTGGCCACTCTAACTTTAAAGATATTGAGCATGAAACGCATATTTCACCTAAGGCGGATGTGATTAAGCCAGATAGCGCGGTAGTGGCCCAACTGAATAAGCAAGCGGATAAACCAAGCGGTAAAAAACTGGATGGTTTGGATGCCCGCATTTTATTGGCTAACCGTTTGGGCCGTAATTTACAGCCGTTTGAGTTGGATTATTTAGCTGGGCTTGGCGATGTGTACGAGAGCCAACTGGATGACATTGTGCGTGACTTGCACACAGGCAAGTTAAAAGCGCCTGTATTGAAGCTGGCGAGGTAAGTAATGGATCAGCATACCAAGATTAGCCGTGTGTTTTTAAAACACAATGTTCGCCAGGCTCATTTAGTGAGCTACTTAAATAAAGCAGGCATTGTATTTAGCCCGGCAAGCCTGAGCCGGGTTAAGCGTGCGGGCCTGTGGCCTAAGCACTGCGACAAAACACGTATTAAACAATTAATTGAAACTTTTTTAGCTGAGCTGGGCGCAAGCCAGAGCGAGCTGGATGATTTGTGGGGTTGGTATGACGCGACTGAAGACCAGCCTGCAGAGCCTGAGATTAACCCTGAACCTGAAGATAAAGATGATTTGGAGCCTGAAATGTTAAGTGGACATGCTAAGCAATTTTTTAAATTACGAACTCACCCGTTTGAGAATGAGATATTCAGTGAAACGGATGTATTTTTAATTGATTCGTACCGGTTGGTGTTGGAGGAAATGCTGAGCGCTGCCAGCGCGGGCAGTATGACGGCCCTGATTGGTGAATGTGGTGCCGGTAAAACGATTATGCGCCGGGCGTTTATTCATAGGGTTCAGCAGGATAACCAGGAGATTATTGTGATTGAACCGGCTCGCCTGGATGTAAAAAAAGTGACGGCGGAGAGCTTGAGCCTGTCAATTTGCCGGGCGTTGAGTATTCCAAACAAGCACAGTGCCGAAGACCGTGATGCGGCGATTGAAGAGGCGTTGATTAAGTCGGCTAATAATGGGCATTTGCACCTGATTGTGATTGAAGAGGCGCACCTGTTAACGACTGATGTGATTAAGCTGTTAAAGCGTATTTGGGAGTTAACCAGTGGTTTTAAACGGGTGATTGGTATTTTGCTGATTGGCCAGACTGAGCTTGTTAAAAAGCTGAGTAGTCAGGATTTACGTGAATTTACCTGGCGTTGCAGCCAGATTGAAATGAAGCCGCTGGGGCTGAATACGGCTCAGTACATTCGTCATAAGTTTAGTTGTATTGGCGTGGATGCGGATAGCATTTTTACTGAAGACGCATTTGATTCCATTTATGAGCATTGCAAAGGCAGGGTAAAACGCGGCCTGGGTTTGGGCGAAGGTAACCTGGATAAATCGTACCCGCTGCGGGTTAATCACATTGTTGTTAAGTGTTTGAACCTGGCCGCTCAGGTGGCTGAGCCTAAAGTTACCGCGCAAATTGTTGAGAAGGTGTAAGGCGATGAGTGATGTTGAAATTCAATTAACCGGTGAGGCCACGATTAAATGGCAGCGCACTTTGGTGGTTAGCGAAGACGAGGCAAAAGCAATTTTAGCGGACGATGAAATTATTCAGATGATGCTAACGCAAGAAGAAAGCTTTGGCGTTAAGCGCTGGGGCGATGTGTATGGCTCGCGTTCGTTAGTGACTGAGCCGTTAAACGAGCCGCTTTATGAGTGCCAACATTGCCACTGGGTTGGCTCTGATTTGGATAAGCTCAAAATTTATGGGCTTGAACCGCACCAGGTAACCAAACGTTGCCCACGTTGCGAAATGCGTAATTTTAGGGAAGTTAAAGGCAGTATTAATAAATCTACATTGGGAGAATCTTATGGATCAAACTAACAATATACCCGCTGGTTATTGGCAGGATGCGAAAGGCTCTTTAGTGCCTGAAAGCATGATTAAGCCAATAGATAAAGCACGTGATGAACTGGTATCCGAAATTGTAAATAGAGCGCTAGAGCTGCAGGAAAGCTTGGCAAAATTTAAAGCCTCTACGTTTGCAGATATTGATGCGTTTGTTGAGCTATCGGCAGAGGAATACGACGTTAAATTAGGTGGTAAAAAAGGCAATGTAACTATGCATACGTTCGATGGGCGCTACAAAATCATGCGCTCGATTCAGGAACATATAGCATTTGATGAACGCCTCCAGGCCGCGCGCGTTTTAATAGATCAGTGCTTTAAGGATTGGACAAAAGACAGCGGCCCTGAATTGAAAGCGCTAATTGACCGTGCTTTTGATGTTGATAAGCAAGGCCATGTGAATACAGCCAGAGTTTTAGGTTTACGTCGTTTAGACATTAAAGACGAACGCTGGAAAAAAGCGATGGAAGCTGTGAGTGAAGCGCTGCAAGTGGTTGGCAGCAAGGCGTATATTCGTCTGTATAAACGTGTCGGTGATACTAAGCAGTATGTACCTATTCCGCTTGATTTGGCTGGTGTTTAGCCAGCTTTTATAAACATTACTTTTAACTAACCAATAAGGTAAAAATAACTATGAACAAATCTCAATTAATCGAAACAATTGCGCATAGCGCTGATATTTCAAAAGCGGATGCAGAGCGCGCCGTTAATGCTTTGGCTTCAGCCGTAACTGCTGAGCTGGCTGAAGGCGGCAAAGTTGAATTAGTCGGTTTCGGCTCGTTTACTGTGAGCGAACGTGCTGCAAGAGTTGGCCGAAACCCTAAAACCGGTGAGCCCATTAAAATTTCAGCTGCCACTTTACCTAAGTTCAAACCGGGTAAAGCGTTAAAAGAAGCAGTTAACCGTTAATTTTAATTTAGTTAGCCCCTGCGGGGGCTTTGGAGTTTGTATGTATATTGGCGAAATCACTACATTTAATGTTATAGCAAAATGCCCTATTTGCGAAAACGATACGCAAATAGATCAGCACGAAATGAGATGTGAAGAAGCTCAGTGCCAGCACTGTGATGAAGTGTTTGAAATTGGCTATAGCGAATAGGATCAAGGTGAATAGTAATGACTAAATCTCGCTATATTCAGTTGATTCATATTGCCAAAAGCCAACTGGGTTTAGATGATGATTTGTATCGCTCTGTTTTGCTCGACTTAACTAAAAAGTCGAGCTGCAAAGATATGGGTATCATTGAACTTGAGAAGGTGCTGACTTATATGAAGTCAAAAGGCTTTAAGCCAAAGGCTAAAAAGTCACGCAAGCCTGGCAATAGCCCAGTTTCACGCAATAAAAAAGCCGGAGAAAAAACCGCGCTTGATAAACTTCGCCAGGTGTGGATTGAAATGGCTCGCAATGGTTTGTTAAAGAATGGCAGCGAACAGGCCCTGGTTAATTGGAGTAAGGGCCAGGCCAAGCGATTTAATAAAGGTGTACCAATTGAGCGCCTTGAATGGCTGGATGCTGACGTAATCCATTTTTTAATTGAGCAGTTAAAAAAATGGTACAAACGATTAGACCCCAAACTCTACGAGGTGAACAATGGCTGATCCAAATGGTAATAGCGCACGCGCTGATGGTATGTTATTGACCATTCTTGAAATGGTTCACGATGGTTTAAAAAGCACATTGGGCGATGATAAAGCGTATGAACTC
Organism: uncultured Alteromonadaceae bacterium; assembly: GCA_913056495.1. Lineage (GTDB taxonomy): Bacteria > Pseudomonadota > Gammaproteobacteria > Enterobacterales > Alteromonadaceae > Catenovulum. The sequence continues at coordinate 38,343 of CAJXMO010000027.1, forward strand.
GCAGCTGATGTTGTCAATAAAGTCCGCCACTGCTTTGGTGGTGAGCTGGTTTATGTTTGCAAAGGCCGCACTTTAGATTCTATTATCACCAGCAATAAAATCTGGAACGAGTTCACTGGCAACAATCACCATGAACTTGCTAAGAAGTACGGTTTTTCAACACAGTGGGTTTATGAAGTTGTTCGCACCATGGGCAAACTGAAACGAGCTGAATCACAAGGTGATCTGTTTGATGGACTGGAAGACGACAGCAATAAAGATTAAGCTAACAGCGGCCAAATTCAAGGCCGCTTCACTTTTCAGTATATTAAACACAATTTAAAATCCTGTTTCACTTATTCCCGCTTAATCTCACTCACTCCCGCAATTTTCGCGCAATTTTATTATATTTATTGTAGGTTAGATCAAAAACCGATGAATCTAGCTTTGATATAAAAAAGGCGTCACTAACACAAGTGCTTTTATTGCCAGGCCAACAAAGCGTTTTAAACTGGACAGTTCCATGCAGTAAAATGTATTGAGCCATCGAAAGTCAGCCCGTTGATTGGCTAATAAACCTGTCATGATTAAATTAACTATGAGAAGCGAATTCATACCCATTTAGCAAAAGTCGGATAATTTGAGCATGTTAACATGCATTTTGCGTTATAAAACCCAAGGTTATTAAAACTTGGTTCAAATAACCTATTAAAGCTAAATTAATTGTTTTAATTGGGTTCAGATTTGTTGATTCTGTTAAGTTAAGAACCAATATATTAATCCCCCCTCAACAATCTCAATCCTCTTTGTTTTTTTGGTAAAAGGTATATTCATTATGCAAACCCAAAAATACGCTGAGTAAGCCACAAAAGACGGTCAGCAAAAGTAATGCATATGTGAGAGATTTTAACGTTACACTCTCAATACCTGGTTCACTTGCAAGGATCTTCATAAAAACCGCTAGACCAAACATGCCAAAAAAGATAGGAAAAAATAATTTAAAATTGAACCAAAATCTTTTTTTATTGAACTGAGTAATAAATGATGACTGTTTCATTAGTTCGAATTACATCCTCTATTATTGGTTGTGCAGTCCCATATCTTGTGCTGCTCAGCCTGATTTTTATTTACCTGGTCAACAACCACTCCGGTAGCTGAGCCAGTCGCGATATCGCCTGCAAAATTAGTTAATCCTTTACCCAGTTCACCAGCTAAATCAGATATACCTCTTTAATTAACCACTGTATCAATTTTGCACCCAATGGTGTCAGTTTGCAGGAATCGCCCTAGCTTTGGATGATACATCCGTGCTTTGTAGTAAAGTCGGGGTTAACCTGCCTGTATTGCAAATTTATTGTTAGCCGGGCTTTTAGGCTTAAACGTGTTTACTCATCTGGCCTAAGTACGCCCTGTAATCTACACTCAATTCAGCTAACTTAGCTTGTACTCTACCCCCTATATTTATAAAAGGAAGTATGATGATTAAATCAACGACATCGCAATTGCAAGGTTATCAAGTTACGGCTTATCTGGATATCGTAACGGGTGAAGCCATTCTCGGCACAAATATATTCAAAGATATATTTGGCGCAATCCGGGATGTTGTGGGCGGTCGGTCTGGCACTTATGAAAAAGAAATGGGACAAGCCCGTGAAATTGCGTTTGCTGAATTAGAAGAAAAAGCAGCTGCGTTAGGTGCTAATGCCATTATAGGTATCGACATTGATTATGAAGTTTTAGGCGCGCAAAACGGCATGATGATGGTCAGTGTATCTGGTACTGCGGTCACTATTGTTAAAGCTAAATAAACAAAAGGGCGCATTAAGCGCCCTTTATACGTTTAAAGGTTCGGCCGTTAATTTTATTGCTGCTTCAACTCGCGAGCGGCTTTTGCATCTTCAATACCGCCAGCATTAGTTACATTAGTGTAGCCAGCTTCTTTTAACTTGTTGACTGCAATACCAGCACGGCGGCCACTGCGGCAATATAAATATAGCTCAGTATTTTTATCCGGAAACGCTTTTTCAAACACTGAGATATCTGCATTATGCGGAATCAACGTATCGCCTTCAATGTGCTCCTGTGCATACTCTTTAGCCGTTCTAACATCCAGCCAAACGGGATCAGCAAATAACTGAGCACTAAATAAAATACAAACCACTAAACTGATTAACCGTTTCATAAGTTTCACCTATTAGCTAGAACCTGTTGACCTTAATTTATTTTAGCTGAATTTTTATAGTTCGGGCTGCCAGCCTCTTAAAATATTCGCTTTGGTATAATCAGCAGCTTGTGCAGGCACAAGCTGCTGAGCCCAGTCAACTCGCTTATCTGTTTTTGCACCTTTTCCGGTATTATTAAATTCTGCGTAAAATACGGTTTTTTCTTTTTCAGCACTGCTCCAGTTATTCCAGCCAACAGGCAAAATATGAGCGCCTAATTCAGTGTTTAAAAATACAGTTTTGGCATATGAGCGCCACGGACGACCTAAATACACCTTATCAACCCCTTTAGCGGCCGTTAATTGGCAATGCTTAAAGACAAAACCAAAGCCTTGACCTTTAGGCGTAGAAGCCGCGGTAACATAGGAGTTACTCAGCGACTTAATTTCGCAGCCTTCAAATAATGCCGTCCCTTCTCCAAAAATAAAGTCTGTTGTGCCTTCTATATAACAGTCTTTAAAGTAAGTACGTGCTCCCTCACCCGCCAAATACAAAGTATCTTGGTGACCTTTTAAACTGACATTTTTAAATGACGCTCGGTCAGATTCAACATGCAGCGCAACTGCCTGCCCAACAGGTCCGGCTGAGTTAATAACTGTTAAATTTTCAGCATGAAAATCGTTGCCAGCCACTTTTAATGTAAAGGTATGAAATGTACTGTTGCGACCTTTATCTATTTTATCGAAATGGTCATCAAAGGTGATGATTGTACCATCCCGACTTTCACCCATTAACGCAACCCGGGTATTCCAGGAATACACTTCTACCTTTTCGTTATAGATGCCGTCTTTAATATAAATTTTAATCGGCACATCCGGGAAGGTTTTGGTCGCATAGATGGCGTCCTGAATCTTGCGAAAATCACCACTGCCATCCTGAGCAACCACGAGTTTAGTTTTATAGTTAACGGCCGCAGAAGCCGAAACTGAGAAAATAAAAAGACAAATCGAAACTAAAACAGACTTCATTGATATCCCCCAATTAATAATGTTTAACCAACCTGATGATAAAGCTTAATTAAAACTAAATTAACAACTTTAAGCTAAATAACCACTATAAAAATGAAAACTGGCGGAAAACGGCGGCTAGCTCGTCTAACATTTTTAAACGAGCGAGATCTTGAGGCATTCAAAAGATGAAAACAGACACTGCGGTGATTAATCAACCGCAGAAAAGATGGATGTAAGATGTTTGTTTCAAAGCTTTTAAAACACTTTTTAGATGTATTATAGATTTTAACGGAGTTAACGCGATTAAACTCATTAATATCTTATCAGATAGGCTTTGTATCGCTTTTAAAATCAAACATCTTCATTCAGGCCGGATAATTAAAATTAAGCCCGACCACCAAACTTTTGCTCAACCGTATTGATTTTGATTCTGTCACCGGTAGAAATATGTTCAGGTACCTGAACCACCAAGCCTGTGGTTAACGTAGCCGGTTTAGTGCGGGCACTGGCTGATGCGCCTTTAATAGATGGCGCGGTTTCAACAATTTCAAGCACCACAATACCCGGCAGTTCAATTGCAACTGGGCTATCGTTTATTACCACCACATGAATGCCCGTTGTTTCTTCATTGATAAACAAGACTTCATCTGCAATAGCATCTTTATTCAAGTGATACGGGGTATAGTCTTCTGCATCCATAAAGACATATTCATCACCGTCCAAATAAGACAGCATAGCTTCACGTCGGGTCAAATCGGCCAGATTTAGCGTATCTGAATCTTTAAAAGTTTCATCAGATTTAACCCCGGTTACTACATCGTATAAGCGCATACGATATAAACTTCCGCCTGCACGACCTTGCGGCACAGAGCGGGTAATATCTCTGACCATCATTATGCGCCCATCCACGTCAATCGCGGTATTCTTTTTTATTTCACTTGCCTTTGGCATGGTTTGATTCCTCAATAAAATGTCGCAAAAAAATAGCAGACATTTGCCGGATTACCAACAGATAATTATTCAATATTTTTTAAGCTGCCGAACTTAGTGGTTGGCCATTATATCATCATAAAAGCTCTGATAATCTGAATAGTCTCTCGCGCCCATATTTAAATGGGAACCGTCAGCTTGCCATCCACCCACAACGCCGACGTCCTTATCTTCGCCAAAAGTGAATGTGCGTTCATAGGTTCTATAGATGAAAGTGCCGTTTGTTTTTTGAATCAATACAAAATAGCAATTGGGCGGCCTTTTGGGTTGAGCAAATATTAGCAAAACCGCTTCTTCATCACGATAAGGAAGTATACTAATTTGATCGGCATAATTTGCAGAGACCACTTCTGTTGCTGCTGCAATTAATTGTTCGGTCTGACCGTTCATCATAGCATTAAAAAAATCCCCCTTCTGTTTCAAATGTCCATTTGGGTAAGAGTTTATGCTCAAAAAAGTAGGCTTTTCTGTGTTCAGGGACGACCTGCGGGTTTTCAGCTTTGTCAGCCTCATTTTGCACTGCGACTTTTGCTTGTTCAGCGCTAGAGCGATTATCAGACTGGGTGGTAGCACAGGCTGTCAGGCATAAGGCAAGCGGTAATATGAATTGTTTCAAATCTTAATTCCCTGATAATTGATAATATTTCAGATTAGTCCAGTTCACGGTGAACCGCAAAGCCAGCAAAACTCTGTCTGGTTGGCATCATCTCAATTTTATTCACATTCATATGTGCGGGTAATGAAGCACTCCAATAAATGGATTCGGCTATATCATCAGCAGTAAGTGCTTGCATACCTTGATAAAACTGTGATGCTTTTTGGGCATCACCTTTGAACCTGACCTGCGCAAATTCGGTTTCGCAAAAGCCAGGTTCAATGCTGGTTACGCGAATGTTCTGTCCGATTAAATCAGCTCGCATTTCAAGAGATAACATATTTGTTGATACAAGCATAAGCTGACAAATTACAACCATAACTTGACAACGTCTGTTTTTTGAACAATTCTTACGTAAGTTTATTACATTTTAGTGGGAACACAAATGTACGAACGTATTGTAAAAAAGTCGACCGTTAAGAATATAAATAAATTCTCAAGCCGCAAATGCAACCGGATTATGCAGGTTGAATCTTGCCTAGAATATGACGCTTGCTTTCATTTCGAATTCGCCAATCAAGTTACAGCCTTTAAAGAACAACCCCTTGGTTTCAAATACGAATGTAACGGCAAGCTTCATAGTTATACACCAGATTTTTTAGTTCGAATGAACACTGGTGAAGAAATTTTTTATGAAGTAAAGCCATACAATAAAACTCTCTCCAACGAATTCCAGGTAACATTCAGTGCAATACAATCTGCTTCATTAGATTTAGGAAAAAAATTAGAACTAATAACAGATAAACAAATTAGACAAGCTCCTCTGCTTAATAATTTAAAATTACTTCATAGATACCAAAGAATTGAAAACCATCTGAATCAATTTCAAAATCAGCTATTAAAGCTCATAATAGCCGCTGAAAATTTAAAATTATCTTATTGAAAAAACGAACACTTCTTTTTCCGATATTGTCCCGGCCATTGCCGATCTATTAGCAAAAGGTATCTTACAATCAAATCTGTTAAAACCTTTAGAATTAGATAGTGAGTTAGTTTACAGTGGCCAGCTCATTTGATTCTTTATTTACCGGAGACAACGACCCTTCATCGGATGGCGAGCAAATACAAGAAACGACTGAAGATACTTCTGGGCCAGACGATGATAAAGAGCTTATTGATAACCTGAGATCTGGTTAAGCTAATACCAAATTTGTAGTCTCTAACAATTCAAACTCTTGGGGTGTTAGAGACAGTG
>CAJXMO010000028.1 GCA_913056495.1 uncultured Alteromonadaceae bacterium
ACGCATAGAAAACTCCTTACTTTTAGTTTAATAGAATTTTCTACTAATAACTGCTGCTAAATTTTGGGGGGATTACAATATCACCTGTTCTCCAAAAGCGTTAATCTGTCTAACTTGATATTAAGTATGTACGCCTAAACGTGTATTTAAAGCTTTATTTGTTGATTGAATAAACCTTTTTTATTTCTTCATGGGCATTGCGATAACGAGTCACGCCATTGTTTATTGTGTTTGCCTTTGTCATTAGCACGTTCGTTGCATCGACTTGGCTCATACCATCAACTAACACCAATTTCGCTCCTTGATATGCCAAACTTTGCTTATCGCCACGCATTAGCTTTGCTAGCGTTTCTAATTGTTCTAGGGTCATGTTATGTCCTGTTAGTTAAATGCCTTAGTAAACCTGGTCTAACGCTTCTTCAAAAGTTTTCAAGTTACCGTTGAATTTATCTGTTACAACCAGTTCAGAGTTATAGCCAAAGGCTTTTTTAACACTTTCATGATCAAACGAACTAGCCAACTTTATAACTCGAGAATCCTCAAATGTTTGTGACCTTACGGCCAGTTAGCGTAACCCGGAATCAGCCGATAACCTCTCATTCTTCGCCATTTATTCTAAGCAGTTGTCATTTATTTATAGGTCATGGCAAAGGTTGTTTTTCGACTGCCACAATTTTTTGATTTCGTTGTTCTCAACCGCACTGAAGCAAACACAGATTCAATCGGGTTGGTTGTGCGTATATGCTGCCTCTCTGGTTTCAGCTTGCCAGATGTCATGCAACGCTTCTTTAACTTTTGGCTGAATCGATTTCGGCAATTTATTCAGTATGTTAGCTTTTTTGTGTACCCTGTATCGCTGTGTTGCCGTTTGCGGTTGATTAAGCAAAAATGTTTCTTACCGCGTTGTATTAGCCAATACTTATCAAACAGTGGGAAACCTAGCTGTGATTTATAGGGTGTTATATTTTCACCATTAACTCTAATTGCATTATTTTCAATTAGCTCTCTGGCGATGCGTTTTGATGTAGCTAAGCCTGATTCCACCAATAATTCTATAATGTCTTGTAGAGTACTTTCGATGCTTGGAATACCATCTAACTCTAATTGTTTTAGTTCACTATAACTTAGCTTATCGACGCTTCCCGTGAACAGTGCTTTCGTGATACGTTCAGCGCTAACTAGCCCTGAATTACCATGAACAAAATGAGTCATATTTTGTGCCAGAATCCTTTGTGCTTCCGGTTTTCCATTTGTGGTTTTATCTTGAGCTTCTAACTTATCAATTTCATCACAGGACAAGAATGTGTAATATCGGAGAAGGTTATAAACATCCGTATCCTCTGCTGATAACCAAAACTGGTAAAACATATACGGCGATGTTTTATTTGGGTCAAGCCAAACGGTTCCGCTTTCTGTTTTGCCAAATTTAGTACCGTCAGATTTAGTTATCAAAGGTAGGGTTAAACCAAATACTTGCTTCCCATTTTGACGACGAGTTAGATCAATACCGCTGACGATATTTCCCCATTGGTCATTGCCACCAATTTGTATGCTGCAACCATGATTTCGATTAAGCACAGCAAAGTCATAGGACTGTAGTAAACTGTAACTAAATTCTGTAAATGAAATACCCTGTTCAGGCCTTTGCAATCGTTGCTTTACAGAGTCACGGTTGATCATATTGTTGACGGAAAAATACTTACCGACGTCACGGAAAAAGTCGATGATATTAATATCTCTCATCCAGTCTGAGTTATTGACGATGGTTATGGGCTTGCTTAAATGAGGTCCTAATAAGTGCTCAATTTGAATTGTGAGATCTTTGACCCAACCATCAACAGTTTCTTTAGTATTCAAATTGCGCTCTAGAGCTTTGAAACTTGGGTCGCCAATCATCCCCGTAGCTCCGCCAATAAGCGCTAATGCTTGGTGCCCAGCGTCTTGAAAACGTTTGAGCATAATGAGTGGAACTAAGTGTCCAATATGTAGGCTACCTGCGGTGGGATCAAAACCACAATAAACAGTTTGAGGCTGATTAAGTTGCTGCTGTATCTGGTTTAAATTACTGGCTTGAGCAATTAATCCTCTAGCTTGAAGCTCCTGAATAAAAGTCATCTATTACATCTCACCTTTTAATAAAATATGATGGACAGATTACAAATAGGAATATATAGGATCTATATCCCTAAAGTGATAAAAGCTGACTTATTTTGTAATTAGGTGATTTAGGAAAACTTGGAAAAGTTCACTGAGCGATGCCACTCTCAATTGAGCATAGATGCGCTTTCGGTGATTTTTTACCGTTCCCTTTGTAATTTCTAACTGCTGTGCTATTTCTTTAGTATCGAAGCCTTTTACTATTAAACAAGCAACTTGATGCTCTCTATTTGATAGCAATCCTTCACCAAAAGAATTCAGACCAGCTTCTATTAGCTCACGTTTTTCCAGAGAGTAGGATTCAGCTCGGAATACCGGTTCTGCAAGAATGAATTCAGTTTGTTGCCAATGTTGCCGACATAATGATTGAATGATTGCGAAGTATGATTTTAATGTTTCAATATTTAATGACGAAAATGATTTGCCTGCCTGAGTACAACCTAAATAAATAGCTACCCATCGAGTTGATTCAATTTTAATGAGAATACTTAATTCATCTTTCCAGCCAGTTTGCAGGTAAAACTGATTACAATATGTTTGATAGTCTATGTCTTTTTTGACTATATCTTTTAATGAATAAACGCCTTGCTGCTCATTAATGCTGAGCATTTTGTAGAATGGATCATCTTGAAACGCAGAAGTGAGGTAACGGTCGAAAAGTAATTGTCGATTATTTTCGATTGAATCGTAAAGATAAATAGGGTGTTTGTTTCTGCGTAGGCCGAGGATTACTGCGCTGTCATGGCCTAGTATCGAATTGATTAGCTTCATTAACTTAGATGTAAAACTCGGTGACTTCAGAGATGCAATAGAGTCAGCGAGTAGGATATTAAATTGTGATTCAGACATATTGTATTGGACTAATCATATGGCCATTGAGCATAACTTTGTAACTCAATTTGCTCAAAGCTATCTCCCTCCGACAGGATAGATGCGACTATTTGTTTAACCAGTTAGGGCGTTAAGGGTCAATTGTGCCACGCTACAGTGAAGAACGTAAGCAAATTATCACAGCTTTTAAACATGACGATTTCTGGAGTAGCAAGAACTGAGTGTAATTGGACTGCAAAATTTTTATAATTGGCGTAATGTAATAAAGATAAACAACAAGGGCATTCTGTATCCGGAAATAAGCCACCTCAGGTTGTAATGGTCGAGTATGATTTGTAATCGGAATGTCTTCATTTCAATATGTTTCTGGTTTTGCTTCATAAACAAAGTGTAATGTAGCGCCAGGGTATTTTGGTTCAAACTGACAAGCGGTTTGACCCTGTTTATTTGGTTTATGTTTTGCAAGTGTAAGTCACTCTAAGTGATTGACTTGACCGCCCGCGTAAATTTGGTCGAACTAAGCTAACCTTTAAGGAAAAAATTCGCTGAGTCTTTTACGCTTTAAACTTTTTTCCTGCCGCAAGTTCTAAAAATCCTTGCATATAGTCTAACTTGGTATCTTCGTTTCGCAATCCAATGTTTATTGCTTTTGTTATACCTGTATTTCCTAGTTTCAAGCAGTGAAGTGATAAGGATTCGATATGGGGTAATATCAACCATTGAGGTAGAACTGAAATTCCACGATTGGCCGATACTAATTGTAGTATTAAATCCGTAGATTCTGCTTGAACTCGCCTTTTGGGACTGACTTTTGCGGGTTCTAAAAATTGAGTGTATACATCTAATCTGTTAGTAGTAACTGGCACTGTATACAAAATTTCATCGTGAAAATCCTTTGGTTCCGCGACTTTCTTGTTACTAAGTGAGTGATGGTGGCTGACCACAGCACAGAGATTGTACTCAAACACAGGTGTAAAAAATAAATTCATACTCGGTATAGGATCCGGTGTCACAAGGAGGTCAATTTCTCCAGCTTTTAATGCTGCAATGCCATCAAATTTAAATGTGTGAATGAGTTCAATATCGACCTCAGGCCAATCATTTAAAAATAATCGAATTTTATCCATAAGCCATTTTTCACAGGGGTGGCATTCCATACCTATTCGTATAATCCCTCTTCGACCCGCAGCGTACACTTGTAGCACCCGTTCAGCATGCTCAAACTCATTGAGCACTTTTTCTGCTAGCTTCAATAAATATTGCCCAGTCTGAGAATAAACCAGTGTATTCCCTTTTCTTTGCCAAATTTTTATACCAAATCGGTTTTCTAGTTTAGCAATGGTATGACTAACTGCTGATTGGCTCAGATTCAGACTATTTGCAGCCGCTGTCACGCTGCCAAGTCTGTGTACTTCCTTAATTATGTGTAAGTGATTACGCTCTAGCATTATGTTTTTTATTCATTCCGGAATTAATTTTTACCATTTCTATTCATACTGTCGGTTTGATAATCTTCTGTCAATTAATTACTCAGAATTTTTATGTTTAACATCGAGTGTAAAATGAATACATACCGAGCAATGGCGGTTATTGAACCGGGTAAACTAGGACTGGTTAAAAAAACGATTCCTAGATTAAAAAATGATGAAGTACTTTTAAAAGTTGAAGCTTGCGGCATGTGTGGTGCCGATATTAATGATATAGCGAATGCTAGTCTTGAAGAGCAAAGGGTACCTGGTCATGAAATCATTGGTTCTATTATAAGCATGGGTCCAAACGTCCCTGCCATTTGGAAATTAGGGCAACGCGTGGGAGTTGGCCGCTTTGGAGGTTATTGCCAGTGGTGTGATGCATGTCGACAAGGCAATTTTCATCTATGTGCCAATAGACCTGTCATGGGCATAACAAAGGATGGAGGATATGCTGAAATAGTTTGTGTATCTGCAACTGGTTTAGTCGCAATTCCTGAACAACTATCTTCATTTGAGGCGGCTCCAATTTTGTGTGCAGGTATCGCCACTAACAATGCTCTAAAAATGGCCAATTTAGAGCCCGGAGACTCAGTCGCAATTTTAGGTATAGGCGGGCTCGGTCATATGGCGATTCAATACGCTAAAAAAAGAGGGTTTCACGTTACAGCGCTGGGTAGAGGAGAGGATATAGCCCAAGACGCGTATGAATTAGGCGCTCACCAGTACATTGATTTAACACAAGACAGCTCTCCGATCTTGGAAAAATTACAACCTTTCAAGGCAATCATAAGCACGATTGGCAGTGCTGCTTCGTTAACTCAATTAAGCAATAAACTCGACAAAAAAGGAAAGTTGATTGTGCTTGGAATCACTAAAGATAAGTTGGAGATAACAACAGGATCTTTGGTCAGTAATGAGCTGCAAATATTAGGCTCGATTACTGGAACGCCTTATGAAAATGAACAATTACTTAAAGCCAGTGTACTTAACAGTATCCGTCCTCAATTTGAACTCATTAAATTTGAAAACGCGAATCAAGGACTGGAACGATTGAAATCGGGGCAAGCAAAGTTTCGACTTATTTTACGAATGGGTAGCGGATATGGTGAATATTCCTATTGATGTATTGCAATACGATGAGGCTTGGATTTTGTTAGGAATAGGTCGGTAGTGGTAAGGTCAAAACCGCATCTAAGTATGAGCTCCTTTGAAGCGATAAAAAATCATCGGACTTTTTCAGAGGTAGCCTTTAAAGCAGGTTGCAGGTTTTATGGGTATTTATTGTGGGGGGAAGATGAATACAGTTTCTGAGCTTGGATACTTTTTGTTAATTGGTATTGGAGGCACTCTCTTGCTTGATGTTTGGGCATGGGCATTGTCTTTAATTTTTGGTGTTTCCAGTACCAATTGGGCCTTGGTTGGGCGTTGGATAGTTAATTTAACCTTTGGGCGACTGACTGTAAATCATCCCAAATCTAAAACAATTAGAGGAGAACTGCTGATTGGTTGGCTAGCTCATTATCTGATTGGTATAAGTTACGGCATTTCATTATTTATAATTTGGGGTGAAAATTGGTTAATTCAGCCCACGATTGACGAGCCCGTGATGATTTCCTGGGTATTACTCATCGCTCCTTTTTTCATTATGATGCCAGGATTAGGCGCTGGTGTAGCAGGGCAAAACACGCCTAACCCCACTTTAACTAGGTTCAAAAGCTTAGTTGGCCACACTATCTTCGGCATTGGCATGTTTTGTACGGCAAAACTAATACAGGTTTTGTTGATTAATTAACTTCAGTAGTAAGTATGTGTAATTGCCTTTTGAAAATTAAATATAATCTTTGGAAATTTTAATGATTAACAAACGAATTGTCGTAATTGGTGCGGGTCTTTCCGGTCTGTACACTGCACTTTTATTAAAAGATGCAGGAATGGAAGTCGAAATCTTAGAAGCTCGAAATAGAGTTGGCGGGAGAATTTATACTGCCGATGGATATGGTCATTTATCCAATGATGGTTTTGATCTCGGAGCGTCGTGGATTTGGCCCAAAGTGCAACCTGCCATTGCAAAAGTGGTCGACAAATTTGGACTCAGACTGACAAATCAATACCAAGAGGGAGATGTAGCATTTGAACGTATGTCCAGAGAACCATTGCATAGATATCAAAATACGTCTCAAGAGGATAATGCATTTCGGATTATTGGGGGGAGTTATTCGTTAATTGCTGCAATTTTAGAGAAACTAGGAAAAAGTACTATTCATTTAAATACGAAGGCAAATCGTATTGAACAATTAGATTCTGGAATATCTATCGCGACAACCTCAAATAATGGTAATCAAAGCCACTATATTTGTGACCATGTTGTGAGCGCAATCCCGCCTAGATTATTAGAAAATACGGTAGACTTCATGCCAGCCATTGAAAGGGGGGCGAGAAATAAATGGGTTGATACACCTACCTGGATGGCCCCACATGCAAAATTTTTAGCCGTATACGACACACCTTTTTGGCGAAAAGAAGGAATGTCCGGAACGGCTCAAAGTATGGTTGGACCCATGGCAGAAATTCATGACGCGACAACTTATTCTGGCAAAGCTGCTTTATTTGGTTTCCTTGGTATTCCACTAACGCAAAGAGAGTTGTTGAAAAAGGAAGATATTAGTAAGGCGTGTTTAATACAATTAACCCGTATTTTTGGTGAACGCGCTTCTCTGCCGGTATCAACCTATATTAAAGACTGGGGAGGGGACAGGCTAACCGCAACAAAATTAGATGCGCTTAACTCAGGCCATGTAACAAGCACATCACAAGCTTGGGTTTCTGATAATTGGATACCATTTTTAACACTCTCTGGTAGCGAAGTGAGCCCAGTTGAACCTGGGTATTTGGAAGGCGCAATAGTGGCAGCTGAAATAGCAGCTTCCAGCTTGATTCAGAGGTTTACTAAATTAGATTCTGTTGATTAAATCAATCAAGAGATATCGCTTAGTTGTTTTTATTTGCGTAGTACTTATCCTCTCTTATTAGGATAAGCACTACGTAGCTTTGGATAATTAATAAAGTCAGCAACAGCTCACCGGTAAATCCCCACAGCTATTTTTAGAAAAATAATCAAGGCAGTATCATTTCTAAAAATCTACTTCTACCTTTTATAATGTCGGTTGACACTAATCAACTTGAGTTATATGATCGATCAGTCACTAAAATAAATGGTGTTTTTATGTCAAATTTAGGTCGTCCAGTCAATTATGCAGCTCGAGAAGCTAAAATTGAAGGTATTCTAGATGGTGCGGTGCAGTGCTTCGTGAAGAAAGGTTTTCACGGTGCTGGCATGGCTGAGATCTCTCGAGTTGCCAAAGTTAGTCAGGCAAGTCTTTATCAATACTTCGCTTCAAAAAACGAACTTATACTGGAAATCGCTAAACGTTATTTTTCTAGAGATCTTGAAGCTTTGAGGAGAATTGAGAGCGCTAGTGATTTTATGGATGCTTTGGAGCGAGAGGCCTATCTAACAGGAGATAAAACAGGAACCATTATGTATTTGGAGATTCTTGCTGAATCATCTAGAAATTCCGAAATTAAAGAGATAGTAAATGAATCAGGCCGTGAGCTTTTTGATACATGCTGCGCCATGATTAAGAAGCTACAGAGCAGAGATAAAGTCAGTTATTTGTTCACGCCCGAACAGGTAACACACTATCTCTTTGCCTATATTGATGGTTTGTCTTGCCAGATTGCTACTGCGGATATCGAATATTCGCGAGTACAGTTACGTCAGCTTGTTCAGACTCTTCTTACACCAAAAAATAACTAATATTTAAGTCATACTTCAAGAGGGTTTGATATGAATTCGCCACTTTATATATATGAACGATCAGTCATGTTATTAAGGAAATTTCGTAAGTTTGCATTTATTAGCCTACTTGTATTGCTCCAAGGGTGCAGCAGTGAGAGTATACCTGAGCCCACTAACCAGAATATTAGGGCAGTATCGCTTAATAAGGTAAATGCAGATGCGTATTACCAAGAATCTCGCTTTTCTGGAATAACGCAAACAGAGAGCAGAGCGCAGCTCTCATTTGGCGTTCCTGGCAAAGTGCAAAAGGTGCTTGTCGATATTGGTAGCCGGTTAAAAGCTGGAGCTGTCATGGCCGCACTGGATTTAGAACCTTATCAATTAGCGGTGGATAACGCTCAAACTGAAGTTTCAAAAGCGCAAATCGCGCTAGAAGAACATCAAGCAAACTATGAACGGCTGAATCGCCTTAGAGCTACTAATGCGATATCGCAACAAGCTCTAGAAGCCGCAAGAACGAATTTTTTAACTGCTCAAGCGTCTGTGCATGAAGCGAAAAGCAGAGTTAGACTCGCAGAAAGAGACCTGTCTCAGGCAGTCATTAAAGCCCCGTATGATGGTGTTGTCTCTACCAGACTCGTTGAGCCCTTCGAAGAGGTAAATCAAAATCAAGTAGTTTTTAATTTCGACAGCCCTGCGCAACTTATTGTTGAATCATCAATTCCCGTCTCTTTAGCAAACTCTTTACGTTCTACAAATGAACAGGCTATCAGCATTAGTTATCAAGGGAAGTCATTTGATGCTGAAATAGCTCATATTGCGGAGCGCGCAAGCAATGGTTTGAGTTTGCCTATTAAACTACGAATCCAAGTTCCGGAGGATTATTTTTTACCACCTGGTATTGTGGTCTCAGTGAATTATCGGCTGAAAAATAATGAAAATTTACTCTTAGTTCCTCATGGAGCCGTTTATATTGAAGCTACAAGTAACAATGCTTTTCTTTATTCGTTCAACGATGAGTCTAGTACTGTAAGTAAAAAATCTATTGAGATTATCTATATTCAGCCTACAGGCTACTTAATTAACTCTAAGTTGAGAACCGGGGAAAGGTACGTAGCAGCCGGCGCGGCCTTTATTAGTAACGGGCAACAGGTTCGCGTTGTAGGGGAGGCGAATTAATGTCAATTACTGGTTTCTCACTTGCCAACAGCCGTTTGGCCTTATTTATGTTTTTTATGCTTACGAGCATAGGGCTGGCGTTATACCCAAGTTATCCGTCTCAGGAAGAGCCAACACTGCCGATAAATGTCACAGTGATTACCGCTTATCATCCCGGCTTAGATATCTATCAAACGGAATCACTATTGGCGCGCCCAGTTGAGCGTGCTTTGCGCGAATTGGAAGAAACCAAAAATATTATGACTTCGATTCGGGCTGGAGAGATCTATATTTCTTTAGAAATTAAGGACGGAACACCAGACTACGCGCAATCATGGCTCAGAGTCAGAGCGAAAATGCAGGATGTGCAAAACTCACTTCCCGATGGCGTGTCTGGGCCTTTTGTTAACGATAGTTATGATGCCGTTGCCGTAATGACTGTTGCGCTTAGTGCCCCCAACCACACGTTTAAGCAACTCAGAAATAAAGCCAGTGAGCTGCGCGATTTTCTTTACGATATCCCCGGTATGGATAAAGTCACCTTGCATGGCGTCACTGAGGAGCAAGTGGCTATCAATTTAAAGCCGTTTGCTGCGTCCAAATTTTCGATCAAGCCGAGTGATATCTATCTGCAACTGCATAAAAACAATACGCTGGATGATATTGCGAGAGTGAATTTTAGCTTTCAGGAAAGTCTTATTTATGTCAAAGGCAGCTACAACTCAATTGAAGATATAGAGTCAATCCCTATCACTTTGCCAGATGGCAGCCAGTTACCACTTGAAGCTCTTGCCGATATTATAAGGGAACCTGTACAACCCCTTAATACTGCCGCGTATTTGAATGGAGGTCAGGCCATTGTTGTTGCAGGCTATATGACGCCCGGCGTTAATATGGTTGATTTTAATGATCGACTCCGTACTCAAATAGCGCAATGGGAACACGATTTACCAGCTGGCTTCCAATTAAAAATCATCACTGATCAAGGGGAAGTTGTTAATCAAGTCATATCCAAAATGATTTCAACTTTGCTGGAAACAATTCTAGTTGTCACAGTAGTTACAGTTATCGCCCTAGGTTTACGAGCTGGCTCACTAGTGGGGCTTGCGGTACCTATCACAGGTATTATGACGTTAGTGGTTTTACGTGTGCTTGGTGTGGAGCTTAATGAGGTTAGTATTGCCTCTTTTATCATTGCACTGGGGATCTTGGTTGATAACCCGATGGTGATTGTTGAAGATATCTCAAAACGCATCAATCAAGGGGAATCTGCTAAATCGGCAGCCTTACAGGCGGGAAAGACGCTGGGCACACCAATGCTGATTGCCAGCCTAACGGTTATTCTGGCATTTTCCCCGCCTATGTTTACCGATAATATCACTGCGATTTACATGCAAACTCTAACCATCGTCATTGGCGTTATGCTTATTATTTCCTGGTTTGTTGCCATCATACTGGTACCGATTTTGGCTCAGTGGTCTATTAAAAAAGGGAAAAACACATCAGAGCAAAGCAAGCTCTCAAGCTTAATGATGATCATGTCTCGCTTTTGGGACAAAGTCATTAGTTGGCCAAAGGCATTTTTAGCTGGTGCGACAGCAAGCCTGATCCTATCGTTATTTTTATCTGCGACTATCCCAGAGGCATTCTTTCCGCCGTCTGAACGCTCACAAATGCAAATATCCCTTGAGCTTCCTGCAGGCACGCCTGCGAGCCGCACAGCTGAAGTTGCACAACAAATGACTCAATGGCTAACAGAGCAACAGAAATTTCCACAAATCACAGGCGCTACTGCATATGTGAGTGAAGGGGGCCCACGTTTTATCTTGGGTCTGAATCCACCGGAACCAGCCCCACATAGCGCTTACTTTGTTGTCAATCTCAGCAAAGAAACTAATGTTACTGCTTTTGTCAACCAGCTTAGAGCAGAAATGCCTGCCGTTTTTCCAGATGCCAAGCTCGGGATTAATCCGTTTTTCATGGGCTCTACTCCTCCAGGCGAAGCCGCAATTAGAATAATCGGCAATAACCATGACGATTTATTACAGGCAGCGGCAAGGATTCAAGAAGCGCTCAGTTCAGTAAATGGAACAATAAACATCAAACAGGACTGGGAACAGCCAATTGCTAGCTTAGTGGTCAATATAGACCAAGCAGCTGCTAGCTACGCAGAAATAACACGTGAAGATATTTTTTCTGCCCTTAGAAAAAATACGCTTGGGGAAAGCACATCAGAGCTTCGTGAAGGAGAATACGTACTGCCTATTATGCTGACTATGCCTATAGATAACGCGACGCTATCGCAACTAAATAATATTCAGATTTATTCACAATCTGCGGATAAATCTGTATTTTTATCAGAGATTGCTCAAATTAATACCGAGTTTCATCCGTCTATTGTTAAGAAAAGAAACTTACGAGCAACCCTAACTGTGACGGCGCGCAATCCGGCGATGACATCTAAAGAATTGGTCACCAATATTGCAGTTACACTGGATCAAGTGCGCAGCACTGGTAATGTTAAAATTGAGTTTGGTGGCGAAATTGAAGAGAGTGAAGTCACCGCAGAGGCTATTTTTGCTTTTCTGCCACTGTGTGTGCTTGCGATGATCATTTTGTTCATCTACAAGTACAACTCGTTTCGTAAAGTAGCGATTATAGTGCTCAGTATTCCTTTCTGTGCTATTGGATTACTTTTAGCACTAATCATTTTTAGGCTGCCATTCGATTTTATGGCTAATCTAGCGATATTCGCCTTAATAGGCATTATCGTGTCGAATGCTATGCTAATTATCGAACAAATTGATATTGAGAAAAGCGCGGGTAAATCTGAGCTTGAATCACTTAAATCGGCTTTAATGCAACGGTTTCGTCCGATTATGTTGACGCAAATAACCACTATTTTAGGGCTGCTTCCTTTGCTTATCGCTAACGATCCGCTGTGGCGCTCGTTTAATGTTGTGATAATGGGAGGTCTTATTTCAGGCACCATTGCATCTTTTATCGTTGTACCAAGCTTGTATGTGTTGTTGTTCACCAAAAAAACGTCAAGGGCGATCTAAATGAATGACTTTTTACTCTATATCAGTGTATTTGTGGGCGCGGCAATTCCGGTACTCGAAGTTTGGATTGCTGTCCCATTGGGGGTGATTGCCGGATTGCCATGGTTTCCAGCAGCTCTTGCAGGCTTTTTCGGCAATTTACTTTCGTTATTACCCATAATTTATGCCAGTGAAAAAGTTAAATTATTTATGAAGCGTTGGCGAAATAAGCCGGAAAATGAACAACAGGCCTCAGACAGAACTCATCGCAAACATTTGATCATGGAAAAGTTTGGTGTTCCAGGCCTCGCCTTTCTCGGTCCATTTTTGATTGGTATCCATGCCGCCGGTGCATTTGCAATTGCAATGGGCGCTAGCAAAAAGTCAGTTGTGTTTTGGTTTACCTTGTCACTGCTTGTCTGTTCGCTACTATTTGGTTTTTTGGCATCATTGGGAATCACTCAAATCGAAGAAGGTAAACAACTCCCGTTTATATCGATGATATATTTTTAGTCGGGAGTATAGGGGGGTTCATAGATTGGTCCTGTATAATACGATTTTTTGATAACTGCATTTAGTGACAGGCCGAACTGCTCTAACCGTTTACTTATAACAATTAATATAGATAAGGATAAGATGTGACAAACTTTAATTATAAGAAGCAAATAATGGCTGCCGGTTTGTGTTTTGCAAGCTTTTATGCAAACGCAGATATGCCAATTACAATCAAAAGCCCTGATAATCAATTACAAGTCGAACTCACGTTGGAACACGGCCAAGCTTATTATCAGGTTCAGTATCAAGGTGATACTTTTATTGAAAAATCAGCGCTTGGTTTAATGACTTCAATTGGTGATTTTTCTAAAGGTTTAACTTACCTAACAGATGAAACCCATAATATTAATCAAACTTATCAGCTTGACCGCGCTAAAGTAAGCCAAGTTAATTATGTCGCAAATCAAGTGGTTACCAAATTCACGAATGCAAATGGTGATGAATTGGAGATAACTTTTAATGTTGCTAATCATGATGTTGCTTTCAGTTATAAGTTAATATCCACACATCAAGTTAATGGCGTGGAAATTTTAAGCGAAGCCAGCAGCTTTAACTTGCCAGACAAAGCCACCAGTTTTATTAGTCCACAAGCTTTGCCGTTAACAGGCTGGAAAAAAACCAAACCCAGTTACGAAGAGCCTTACACCTATGATCAAGCTTTAGGCACGCCATCAGCTAACGGTGTCGGCTATACCTTTCCTGCATTATTTAAAAATAAATCTGATGGCTGGATATTAATTTCTGAGACCGGAGTCGATGGTAATTATGTTGCCTCTCGATTGGGTGAAAGTACACAAGATGGTACTTTTAAAATTGAGTTTCCTCAGTCTGGAGAAAATGCTGGCATTGGTCATACCTCTGCGGTAACGTCTTTACCTGCGCAAACTCCGTGGCGAACCATTACCATAGGCCGAG
Organism: uncultured Alteromonadaceae bacterium; assembly: GCA_913056495.1. Lineage (GTDB taxonomy): Bacteria > Pseudomonadota > Gammaproteobacteria > Enterobacterales > Alteromonadaceae > Catenovulum. The sequence continues at coordinate 13,929 of CAJXMO010000028.1, forward strand.
ATTTAGCGCCTATTGTTGAAACCACTGTGAGTTTTGATGTGGTAAAACCTCAGTATCAGGCCTCTACAGACTATAAGATGGGACGAGCCAGTTGGAGCTGGATTGTATGGCAAGATGCCAGTATGAATTACGCGGACCAAGTTGAATATATTGATTTAGCCGCAGAGTTAAATCTGGAATATATTCTGATTGATGCACTTTGGGATGCCAATATTGGCCGAGAACGCATGGAAAAGTTAGTGCGTTATGCGGCATCAAAAAATGTTGAAGTCATGCTCTGGTATAACTCCAATGGTTGGTGGAACGATGCACCTCAAACGCCAGTAAATTTAATGAATACCACCGTAGCCCGTAAACAGGAAATGGCTTGGCTACAAAAAATTGGGGTAAAAGGGTTAAAAATCGATTTTTTTGGAGGCGACAAACAGGCAACCATGAAATTGTATGAGGACATTTTATCTGATGCTAACGACTATGGTTTAGCTATTACCTTCCACGGTTGTACCCTGCCAAGAGGTTGGGAACGTATGTATCCAAACTTTATCACTTCAGAAGCAGTGCTTGCGTCGGAAAACTTGGTTTTTAACCAACATTCAATGAACTTACATGCTTATAACGCAACCATTTTGCCTTTTACCCGTAACCCCGTTGGCGCTATGGATTTTGGTCCTTTATTTTTAAATAAGCGTTTGTCTCGAACAGAACAAAACGGCACGATTAGAACGACAACGGATGCATTTGAATTAGCGACAAGCGTTTTGTATCAATCTCCAATTCAACACTTTGCATTAACGCCAAATAATTTGAACGAACAACCTACGTATGTTTTAGATTTCATTCGTAACGTGCCCAGTATTTGGGATGAAACCAAATACATTGCAGGTTATCCGGGGAAATTAGCTGTTCTGGCACGACGTCATCAAAACACTTGGTATGTTGCCGCAGTTAATGGCGAAAAACAGGCTAAAACAGTCGACATAAAGCTACCTATGTTAGCCGGTCAAAGCGTGACAATGCTGGTTGATGCAAAAGACAAAACTGCAAAACAAGTACAGCTAGTTGTACCTGAAAATGGCAAAATAAGTATAAATTTACTTGCTGAAGGTGGCGCGGTTATATACTCGCCTAAGTAAATATATTCCTGAACAATTGATAGTATTTGTTTTTTGGTGTTATATCTAAAGATTATTCTAAAAAATTATTTACGAACCAACTAATCAGCTTGTGTATGTCTGTCCTTGCTTTGTAAGTGTGAAGAAAATAGTACACACAATACCAAAACGTTGGAGTGAGCTTAGGCTCATTCCAACAAAATAGTGAGGAGTTTAGGGACGAAAACGCGAGCTTATAACACGACGAGCCGGTAATTAAAGTACGACAAAATCGCTTGGTGTTAACAACTGAAAAGAATTTCGCTCAAATCTAAACTGACAGCCACCAATTGAAAAACGGGTAACTGTCAGATCAAGTCTGAGCTGATACAAAAAGTGCAAGCTGTACAAATAATAACATCTAGGTGACATTACTGATGAAAGCCAGAAAGTTAAAACTATCTGGCGACAAGCGGCTCCTGATTATTTAAATCATAGGTTAAAGTAATACAGATTCGTAAACTCTATTGTCCGCTTTTTACTCTGACTATTTATCTATTTATTTGCGGACGATATTTTAGTTGTCTGTGCTTTAAATCGAGCTGGATAATTTGACCATTATCCCCATATTCCAATTCAGCAACTAAAATTGAACGCTTATGGCTACCGCCGTTTTCTTTAACTTTATCGTGATAAAATATGTAGTTTTTATCACCGTCCTGAAGGATCGAGTGATGATTCGTACTTATTTTTAGATAATCAATTATCACTCCCTGATATTCAAACGGCCCAAGTGGCGAATCTCCGGTAGCATAAACAATTTGTCCGGGCCACCCGGTTGAAAAAGTAAAATAGTATTTGCCTTCATGCATGTGCAAAAAAGGTGCTTCGCCATATTTTTTCTTTTTATCATCAGCTGGATAGCCGTTAACGGTGACGTCGGTAATTTCACCGTCCAGGCTAATCATATCCTCGCCTAAAGGTACAACTTTAGGTACACGGGTACCAAAATACATATAGGCCTGACCATCCGTATCAACAAAAATAGCTGGGTCTATCGGTTCTGCACCGACGTTTTTATCTCTTGGCTTTTCAACCAAAGGTTTGTTGATTGGGTCAATATAAGGGCCTTTCGGATTATCGCTCACAGCAACACCAATTTGGTTGCCACCCACGGGTGCATAAAAATAATATTTGCCGTTGCGTTCAAATGCGCCTGGTGCCCAGGCTTTTGCGTCTTTATCAGCCCATTTAAATACACTATTATGTAAAAATGATCCTTCATCTTTCCAGTTTCGCAAATCTTTTGAGCTGAATAGTCTCCAATCAGTTGAATCCCAGTATTCGCCTGAATTATCTTGATCATTGGTTGCATAAACATAGTAAGTATCACCAAATTTATGGGCCGAAGGGTCTGCTGAAAATCTATCTGAAATCAAAACCTCAGCCTTTAACCCAGCTGAAAATAAAATTGAAGATAACAGGCTAGCTACTAACACTTTTTTCATTTTTTTACTCATATTTTCTAACGATACTAACTTTAAAATTGGGAGAAGCTACAAATTAAACAACTTCGTTTCTGTTACTAAATTGTACTTATACATCAGCATCACAGAAGTAGTTCAACTCATTTTATGGATATATTTATAACTCATTGTTTTCACGTTATAAAACTTTTAAATTGTTAACGTTTGTTTGGATGATTTTGGTCTCTCTAAGCTCATCCGCTCTAATGTTAACCATAGTTATATTTTCTACAGGTGAAGCTGATTGTGCTTCAATTTTGCATAAATTTTTAGCACTTTTAACTTGTATGTTTTCTAAGTGTATATCTTCTATTTTTGTGTATCGTACTTCGTAAGTCGGTACTAAATTTCTCCATTGGTATAGCACGTCTGTAGCAACAGCGAGCGGCGCGCCACCCAGATAACCGGCCGTGATATTTTGCATATAAATATTTTTCACATAGCCTCCTCTACGTTCATTCGTCTTAATAAACATTAGATTACCAGTTCCTTTGTGTTGTTTACCTTGGTTGTCAAATTTGCAGTTTTCAACAAGCACGTTCTCTACACCTCCAGATAATTCGCTACCCACAGCCAGTAACTGATGCCCCCGCTTAATTCGGCAGTTTCTCATGACTAAATTTTTAGTAGGTGTATTTATTCGCCATGCATCTTGGTTTCGACCAGACTTAACAGCTAGAGCATCATCTCCTTGATCAAATATACAATTTTCAATGAGCATATTTTGAGTCATTTCGGGGTCAACACCATCATTGTTATGACCGTGTGCTTTAACGTTTACCCTTCGAATAACTACATCCCTACATAAGAAAGGGTGTAAAACCCAAAACGGGCTATTTTCTATATTGATATCTTCAATGAGTACGTTTTGACAACGATTGAATTGGATAAACTGCGGTCTTAAATTGGCTCCTTGGTAAGTCATTACTCGGTTCTCTACTGGCTCTCCATTAGAGGCTTGGTGATATAGCTTAGCCAACGCATCCATGTGAGGTTTAGGGCGTTTTCCCCAAACAGTCCAAATATCCATTTCGGTTGTTAATAAGCCTTTTCCACTTATTGCAATATCAATGCACTCATAAGCATAAATTAAAGGTGAGTAGTTATAACACTCCATTCCTTCCCAAGTGGTTTTAACTGCGGGTAAATAGTCAGATGGGCTACCTGAAAAGTGCAATGTAGCGCCCTCAGATACGTGAAGATTGACATAACTTTTAAGGTGTATACTGCTAACTTGCCAATTTCCCAGAGGAATTAAAACTGTGCCTCCTCCATTATAGTTTGCTTCATAAATGGCGGCTTTGATTGCACTATCATTTGCTTTCATCGATTCTTCTAATGCACCAAAGTCTTTAATATTGTAAACAGATGCATCTTTAAAGTTGGGAATTTTGATATTTGGCATATCAAATGGCGCTGCAACTGAAATTGAATCTGCTGCGATACTAGTAGAAGAGAGTGGCAAAGGCGCACTACATCCTGTGACAATTGTTAATGATGCTGCAGATTGGATGAAGTTTCGTCTAGATATTTTGAAGTTAGTTAAACTTTTACGTCTCATTAAATATAAACCTTGTAATTCCAATTTCTATAATTGAATAGTCAATAGAAAATTTTATTAAGTACTTTAGGTATAAACGTTTTACCTGGAAAAAATACTTAATCATTCGTCAATTTTTTTATATTAAATATATGATGTGCGGTTGAATTTTTTGATAAAAGTCAAAATAAACCTTTAATATTATAAAGTTAACATGAAAAATACATCTTTATTGGAAATGATTTATATTGCCTTTTTAAGCTCACGTTAAATTCACAGCATAAAGTGATACAAATTCCACTAGTGGAAATTTTCAATCTAATTTATATTTTTCAATTGGGTAGAAAATCTGCTCGCCCATAAGATATTTAGTTTATTTTATGACCTGCACCGATTAATTTATTAATAATATTTTTTGTTCTCTATTGATTATATCTAACACCCAATACAAACTGACGACCAGTGTGATTATATTCGCGCATTAAATTCATACTGCCATCACCGGTTACATAATGGCGGCTATATTCGTCAGTTAAATTGCCAATTTCAAAAATGAGTGTGGTTTGTTTGGTTAGGCTATAAAAAGATGAGAAGTCAACATAAGTGGAGCCTTGTGTCGCATTTTGTTTATTGCCGGTATATCCCGGAATTTCGGTAAAGTAATCACCACGACTATTAATTGAAATACGTGCGCCAAAAGCTGGTTCTTCATAATACAAAGTTAAATTATGTGAATTTTCAGATACTCCAACATTTTCACCTGAATGTACCTGAGTATAATTAGCGGTCAAACCTGTGTTAGCCCATTTTCCTGATAAAAAATGAAAAGGCTGTTGGTAACTAAATTCAATGCCGTTAATTTTAGTACCTTCGCCATTTTCAGAAGAAACATGGGTATAAACTTGAGTAAAAGGATCAACGGATATACTGGGATCAAAATTAGAATCTGCTCTGATTGAATCAAAATAGATAGGATCGACCATTTTGTCTTCCTTAGATGAGCGGATGTAATCTTTAATCCGTTTATAAAAAAAGTTAACTGCCACTAAAGCTTCTGGTTGAAAATACCACTCCATTGCAAAATCAAAATTGTTGCTTTTATAAGGGTCTAAATAAGGGTTGCCAACGGCGACTAAACCTTCAACATAACGAAAATTCGGATTACTTGGATTCAATTTAGTTAAGCTTGGTCGAGTCATGGTTTGAGTTGCGCCCAATCTAATAATAATATCCTGTGGGGTTTCCAGCGCCACATTTAAGGCGGGTAAAAAATTAGTATAGCTATGCTCCGCTTCAATTTGATTATATAAGGTTATATAACCGGTTGAATCTGCATTCGTTTTTACCAGCCGAAATCCAAAATTAGTGGTTAAATACAGATCTTTAATTTCATACTGATTTTCAAGTTCAATAAACACGGCGCTAGTTGTTTCAATAATTTTAGAGTTACTTTGAGTTTGCTCAATCCAGTTTAATTGGCCTCTGGCTTGCTTTACTTTTGCAAAATCAGCAACAATAAATGGAAAGATTTCACCATTAAAATGTTGTCCATAATCAGGTTTAGGAAAGTCCCTGGTTAAACCAACTGCAGAATCGGTTTCAAACATGGGCAAACTGTAAGCTAAATTGTTTACTGTTCGTAGGTTATAAGCTAAGCCGGTTTGTAAATGCCAAATCTGGCCAGTGTAATTTAAATTGAATTTAGCTGTGATATTTTGTTTATTGATCTCAGTTGCGCCATCAAACAATTTTAAGTTATAGGTCGCAGGGTCATTATAATTATAAAAATAGGAGACTTGTGGCGAATTAGGAGTTTGCGTAAAGTCGAAAGCAAACTTGTGGGGTTGCAGCGTATCCATCGTATGGCGGAATTCTTCCCGGCGAAAGTGAGATTCTGCCACCCCTAAAATGCCATTGATATGAGTCAATTCATTCAGTTGCCATTTTCCTGATAACGCGTATTGATTAAATTGCGTCAAGCTTTGTGTATCACGACTTTCGATCCGCCCGGTGAGGCCGTCAAATAAACCAGCATCGACTTGCTTGCCATTTTTATTGACACTGATTTGCAAAGGGGTAATTTGGTCAAAATAATTACGATACATATGGTAATAGTTATAAAAATCGCGATTATTTTTAAGTTGGGCATGTAAAAAATCTAATGTGTATTGAACCGCAGAAACCGGCTTATATTGTATGCTGGAGGTAATTCCAATACGTGTTTGATGATTACCAAAAAAATCTGGCCTAGGTAATCTTGGGGTCCATAAACAATTCACTGCGGCAACTTGTTGCGAATTTAAATAACAATCCTGATCAGCTATATCGCCACTAATTTGTAGCTGAGTCGTATCAGCATAAGCCATATTATTTTCAACGGGGGTTTGCCAGCCAACAGTGCCAAATCCTTCCTGAGCTACTGTGCGTTTCGCATAAGCAAATGATAATAATGCGCCAAATTTTTGATCGGCGAAGGTATTTGAAATTAAAAACGCACCACGCGGATCATAAGCGTTGGATACAGGGTTATAGCTGGTTTGCAGAGAGGAGGCCAAGGTAAAGCCAGGTTTATCCAAGGGTTTAGCTGAGTATAAATTGACCGTACCCGCAATGCCACCTTCTTCAATTGCAGGGGTGGGCGATTTTTGAATATCCGCTCGATTAAACAACTCAGATGCAAAAACATTAAATTCAAATGCACGACCGCCATTTAATTCACTCACCGATGAATCCAGCTCATCAGTGGTGGTTGGAATTTCCATCCCGTTTAAAGTTACCCGAGTAAAATCAGGACCTAAACCTCGTAGGGTAATACGGCGGCCTTCGCCACTTTCACGAGTAATTGCCACACCGGGTAAACGTTGTAAAGAATCAGCAATATTTAAGTCAGGGAATTTACCTATATCTTCTGCCGAAATAGATTCACTCAAATTAACATTGGCCCGTTTGGTAATCAGCGCCTGACCGAGTGAGCTTCTAAAACCTTTAACTTTAATGGTTTCAATGCTTGTAGTTTTCGTATCATGAATTGGTTCAACGTCATGGTGTTGAATCATTATTTTTTTGGTCAATATAATTCGGTTTTGTGAATCTAAAGAGGCATGTAACTGCGAATCTGCCAGTAATAATTGAAGCGCTCGTTCAATTGAGTACTCGCCTACAAGCGGCTTTGTTTGAATACCGGTTAACTCGGACTTAGATACAGCAAAACTGACATCAGCCTGTTCTGCAAATTTTAATAAAGCTATCGCTGCATTATCGGCTTCAATATTAAAAAATATTTTAGATGGGACTTCGCCAGCTTGTAACGGGTTTAATACCAACTTAAATATTAAACCTGTACCCAAACATAAATTTAAAATAGCTCGAATATTAAACTGGTTAAACAACAAGGTAAAATGACCTGCATCTAAGTATTTCTAGCTCAGCTAAAAAATCATATACTTTCATAAGTAATCACGCTTGATTAACAACTGTAACAATAGCATTATTTGAATTAACATTTAAGTTAAAACGATAAATTATTTAACCCTAATTCAGGCGCCTGATATCTCCTTATGTTTGTAATGTGATAACTATTTTGTAAAAAACTTAAGTATTTTTTAGCTGTAAAACGTTAATATCTAAAAAATACAGCAAACCGGTCAGGTAAATTGCTCACTAAACCGGATAACAAAATGGATAGACAGATGGCTTTTCATCCCAAGAAAATTCGAGATTTTATAATTTTAGCTATTGCTTTTTTTAGCTTGGTCGCTTGCAAACAAGCACCACAACAAGATAGCTCACTGTTAAAATCTCACCTCAATTCTGCACAAACCTTAACATTAACCAATCAACATAAACCATGGACACGCTGGTGGTGGCATGGCAATGCGGTTACTCAAGCTGGGATTTCCTATGAGTTAGCTGCATTGAAAGCTGCTGGTGTTGGTGGTGTTGAAATTACCCCTATTTTTGGTACTTACGGAGAAGAAGATCAGTTTATTGAATTTTTATCCCCTAAATGGATGCAAATGTTTGTTCATACATTAAATGAAGCTAAGCGATTGGGTTTAGGTGTCGATTTAGCAACTGGCACCGGCTGGCCGTTTGGTGGGCCATGGATTAGTGAAACTCAGGCTGCAAAAAATATTAATTATAAACAATATCAGTTAGCTCAAGGTCAGCAGTTGACTGATAAAATAGAATTCATTCAAAAACCTATGTTAAGGGCTTTAAATAAAAAAGCTTCGTTTGAACTGATTAAAACACCACTGTCGGCTAATCAAAATCTACAAGCGTTAGCTATCGAGCAAATCCGTTTTGAAAAATCATTACCGCTCTTGAGCTTAATGGCTTATAGCGATTCTGGTGACGTCATCGAATTAACAGAAAAAGTTCACAACGGACAATTAAACTGGATAGCGCCGCACGGCAATTGGACTTTATATGCCATATTTATGGGGCAGCATGGCAAAATGGTTGAGCGAGCAGCGCCGGGCGGAGAAGGTTCAGTGATTGATCATTTCTCAAAACCGGCACTTGAAGATTACCTTGCTCAATTTGACCTTGCATTTAAAGGGCAGGATATCAGTTACTTAAGAGCTTTTTTTAATGACTCTTACGAAGTTGATGATGCTGCCGGGCAAGGCAATTGGACTCCTGCATTATTTAGCCATTTTAAGCAACTACATGGCTATGATTTAAAAACACATTTGCCTGTACTGCTAAATAAAGAAAATACGGAATATGGTCGTCAAATATTAACCGATTACCGCACCACCATTGAAGATATGCTATATCACAACTTTACCCAAACATGGAAAAACTGGGCGCATAATAACCAGGCGCTGGTTCGTAATCAGGCTCATGGTTCACCCGCAAATATTTTAGATTTATATGAGTTGGTGGATATTCCAGAAACCGAAGGTGAAGAGATGATCAAAATTAAATTTGCTTCGTCTTCGGCAAATTTTACGAATAAACCTTTAATTGGGGCAGAAGCCGCAACTTGGTTAAATGAACATTTTGAATCAGATTTAACTGATATCCGTAAAAATATGGAAAATTATTGGCTCGGTGGGGTTAATCATCTGGTATATCATGGCACAGCTTATAGCCCAAAAAATGCGGCTTGGCCGGGGCATTTATTTTATGCTGCGATTCATTTTAACGACAGAAACCCACTCTGGCACGACTGGGCTGAACTCAATCAATATGCTGCCAATGTGCAATATTATTTGCAAAACAGCCAGCACGATAATGACTACTTAGTCTATTTTCCAATTTATGACAGATATGCTCAAGTTTCAGATAACTTACTGGAGCACTTTGATATCTGGGGAAAATTTAATAAAACGGAAGTTAAAAAACTGGCCGATAAATTATTAAAAAACGGCTATGCATTTGATTTTGTTTCAGATAAACAAATTGCTAAGCTAGCCTCAAAACAAATCGACACCAATACTAAAGCATCTGACTATAAAGCGATTTTAGTCCCTAAAACAAACTATATGCCGCTTGAAACCTATCAAGCTTTATTTAAGCTGGCGGAGCAGGGTATACAAATCATCTTTTTTGATCAGCATCCAAAAAAAGCAACTGGGTATGCCAATATTAGCCAAAATCAAGCTGTGTTTTCAGCGCTTAGCCAATTATGGCAACAAGATAATCCGGCTGTTACTTTTGAAAGTTTTAATCACAATCCTGATTGGATAAAAACTCAGTTACCACAAGGTATTCGTGCAATCCGCAAAAACTATCAAACCGGAAAACTCTACTTTATTGTGAATGATAGTTTGCAAGCTCAGGATGTTTGGCTGCCTTTAGCCAAGTTAGAATCTTCTAACTTACTGATTAATCCGCATGATTTAACTCAAGGTTTAGCTGAAATTGAATCAAATGGCACTGATCATAAAAAAATACATGTGCAGCTACAAGCCGGAGAAAGTGTCTTGTTATTAAGCCGAGAAGCGCCATTTAAAGCCAAACCTTATTTGTATTTTAATCCCGGAAATACAACCAAACTGACTCAGCCTTGGGCGTTGTCTTTTACTTCTGGCGGGCCTGAATTAGCACCTGCACTTAAGCTGGATAAATTAATGAGCTGGAGTGAATTAGGGCAGACATATCAATATTTTTCTGGCCGTGCCAGTTATGTCACTTATTTTTCAAATGTCAATTTATCTAATCATGAAGCCACTGATTATATACGTTTAAATTTAGGTGAAGTTGCTAACAGTGCTCAAGTGTTTATCAATGGGCATAAAATTAAAACTTTAACCGGACCTGATTTTTCGGTAGTGCTAAAAACTTCAGAGTTAAAAGCAAGCAACCATTTAGAAGTTATTGTTAGTAATACAATGGCAAACCGAATCCGTTACATGGATCAACATAATCTAAACTATAAAACTTTCTACAATATTAATTTTCCGGCGAGAAAACCACAAAACCGTCAAAACGGTTTATTTACCGCTGAACACTGGCAACCCAAAAAATCGGGTTTATTAGGGCCAGTTACCATAACCGAGCTGAGTGTTAATCCAATTAATAAATAGTCAAAATTAAATATAAGGCATTAAAATGATTAAAAAAATACACGTTTTTATCATTGCATTAAGTTGGCTGGCGCTACCCAGCTTGGCTGCACAGCTAACTTATCAAAATAGCCAGCTTAATTTTGATAATGGCAAACTACAAATTTTAAAAGATGGTAAAACGATTATTGATTTGCAAGACATTTTATTGAATTACCAAAGTGGAAAAACTTGGCAATTGACATCGGCAACTCAAGATAAATTAACTTTGGTGGCTTCATTTTCTGATCAGGTGGAAATGTATAAAAGTATTTACGACACGGCCGATCGGCAAGTTGAATTTGAAATTATGTTCTAAGAAAAAGTGAGCAAGTTGCCCACCCGAAATCAACTCAGCAAAGTACTCATCAACTCAACCTTTTGTTCCTTAGTGAGGCTTGCTAGCAAGCTTTTCATTTCTGTTATTTGATTTTTTGGCTCTTGCTCAATAAGGCCTGCATATTCAGATATTTTGTTCGCGACTTTTTCAGCGGGATCTCGGAGTTCCTCAGCCGTTAAAATCGTATATCCAGCAGTTACATCACTTTGATCCGTTAAATGGTTTAAAAGGCGTTTCAGGCGGTAACCGGATATGCCATTACTTTCGGCAATGGATGCAAATGTTCGGCGTAAGTCATGCAACGTTATTTGAACGTCTGCTTCTTCGCATATTTTCGCAAGTGTTTTCTTAGGCTCAGTTAACCAGCCTTTGCCGGTTTCTTTGCCAAATACAAACGGTGATACCTGATATTCTTTTCTCCGTTTAAAAATTTCCACAAGCTTTGGTGTCATCGGAAACTCAACGTCTTCACCATTTTTGGTATCTTTTAACAAGTACAGCTTATCCTCCAAAAATACCTGAGACCAAGGGAGTTGCAGCAATTCCATTTTTCTCAGGCCAGTATAGGTTACAAACTCAATGTAATCACAAAACGCGACTCGCTCGCTCTGGCGATACTTAATCGCTTCTTCCCTAAGATTATCTAGAGCTTCAAGAAATGGTTTTAACTGCGAACGGCGTAAACGAGTTGTTTTGCGTTTAACCTTATTCCAGGCTCGCTTTTCTGATAACACGTGTACTGGATTTTCCGGAAATAGTGAGCGACCTTCAGATGATTTATATTCAGCTTTGGCAAAATTAAATAATGCCCGCATCATGCGCATAGTTAAATTGGCTTGGCCAAGGCTTCGTTGTGAAATATCACGGTGGCGTTTTAAGATCATCATCTGGCTGATATCGGCTAAACGCTTGGTATGCCAATCAGTTAAATAGCAATTCATGGTTTGCTCATAGCCCCTTACTGTAACGGCTTTTAGCTCCCTGGATTCGAGGTAAGAATTAAAAGCATCTTTCAGAGTAACTGATGCGGCCCTGAACTGGCGTTTTGTATCATTTGGATTGATGCCTTCTGCAATGTCGGCCATTACTTTTCTAGCCATACGCCTAGCATCATCTAGCGGAATTGACGGAAAATAGCCAAGGGTGACGTTAATTGGAGTCGTGCGTCCAGGTATTTTTTTATAAACCCTAAATGACTTTTTACCTGCTATAGTTACGTCTAAAACTAATCCTGATAGAAGGCTATCAAAATAGCGGGTTCGTTGTTTTTTAGTATCGATCTTTTCCAGTATAAGTTCAGTAAAACGGAATTTATTGTCTGACATTGGTGCTACCTCTGTGCTACTTTGAACGCATTTTTTAACGTTCTGAAATATATAAAGATTTATGCACTAGAGGCCGAGGTTATTCAATAACCCTATGATATAACTACTAAAATTAGTAAATAGTTATATCAGAAAGTAAGTAAAGGTAAGTGATTGATTTCATACTCATAATCGTTAGGTCCCCAGTTCGAGTCTGGGAGGGGCCACCATTTTAGTTTTCTGTTTGTTTATTCACTCCTCGTTTAAAAATTCTTTGCTAGTTAATACTTTGAATTTCCAGTTAAAAATCAAATAACATAACCTATTTTTAATATTTTGTTATTTTAAGGTAACACATTTTTTTCTATACTAGATTGAAATGCTACCGGTGGCAAAATAGAGAAAATAACCTATGAAAAGAACCTCAAGTCGATATTATTCGTTTGTTTATGCCTGCTTATATATTTTAACCTTAATGACAGGCAGTGCGTTTGCTGAGTATAACGAGAGTAAATTGTACCAAAACCTGCCGTTTGCCATGCCTCAGGTTAAAACGCCTGCTATTCCGAACTACAATGTTAACCTGACTGAATTTGACGGCAAAGGCGATGGATTATTCGATAATACTCAAGCTTTTAAACGCGCTATAGAAGCGTTGGCAGAAAATTTAGGCGGGCGGTTAATCGTACCCAGAGGCATTTGGCGAACCGGACCTATTCAACTAAAAAGCCATATAGAGTTACATCTTGAGGCGGGTGCTTTGATCAAGTTTTTACCGGATCCAAATCTATACTCACTGATTCAAACCAGTTACGAAGGATTGGACGGGGTCCGTTTAATGAGTCCGATTCATGCGCACAACCTCACTGATATTGCAATTACCGGTTCAGGCGTTATTGATGGTTCTGGAGATGCATGGCGGCCGGTTAAGCGATCAAAAATGACGGATAATCAATGGCAAAAGCTGCTTGCTAGCGGTGGCGTATTATCCGATAACCAGAAAGTATGGTACCCCTCCAAAAGTTATAAAGCTGGTGAGATCCAGAAAAAACAATATGATATTTTCAAGTATAACTTATCTCAAGCTCGGCAGATTAAAGATTGGTATAGACCGGTTATGGTCTCAATTGCTAACAGTCAAAATATTTTACTGGATGGCCCAACCTTTCAAAACTCGCCAGCCTGGAATATACACCTGCTAAAAAGTAAGCATATCATTGTTAGAAATCTGACCGTTCGCAACCCCTGGTATTCACAAAACGGTGACGGGCTGGATCTGGAGTCGGTCAAAAATGTGTTGGTTTATAATAATACGTTTGATGTAGGCGACGACGCCATTTGTATTAAATCTGGCAAAAACGAAGACGGGCGCAAACGTGCAATGCCAAGCGAAAATTTAGTGATCAAAAATAACACGGTTTATCATGCACACGGTGGCTTTGTGGTCGGCAGTGAAATGTCTGGCGGTGTTAAAAATGTACTCTTTGCTGACGCCTCATTTATTGGTACAGATATCGGGATTCGCTTTAAAAGCACACGGGGCAGAGGCGGGGTAGTTGAAAAGATCTGGATTGAAAATGTAGATATGACAGACATAGTTAAAGAGTCGGTGAGCTTTAACATGTATTATGGTATTAAAGAAAAAGCCAGTGAAAATAGTGCGCCCCCTGTCGATGAAACAACGCCTCAGTTTAAAGATATTTCAATCAAACATATCCGCTCAATAAATGCGGGCAGTGCATTATTAGTTCAAGGCTTACCCGAACTTAAACTGGCCGGTGTTAATGTCAGTGATACATATTTTTCTGCGCAAAAAGGCATTGAAATCAACTTTGCTGAAGGTATTAACTTCAACCGGGTTGAGTTAGATACACAGGCACCGCATGCGGTTATTATTAAACAGGCATCTGATGTCAATTTTCAGGCGGTGACCCTAAGCAACAGCAAAAATGTGCTGATTGACAAGCAAACAACCAGCAAACTAACCTTTGATAAAGACTTTTTAAAACACGCTATTGTTGAGTCAAGTTTCTAACACATCACAACCTGCTGTCGCCCTAGGTAATAGCAGGTTGTGCCTACGTATGCTAATCCACTAATTAATTATTGACCTGCAAGCGTATAAAGTTCAGATGTATACCATTAATGTGTCAGGCTGTGACGGCAGTATTTTGTGACAACTTAGCAGAATATAATTTTCAAAAAGTAAACCCTTGGCTACACTTTACCGTATCAGTCTGATTTACAAGCGGTGATTCGATTTTATGAGTTCAAAGCAACACTTTCCATGGACGCAGGAAGCCCACAAAACCTTTCAGCCTTTTCTTGGCATATTATTTGTCATATCCGTGGTTTACGCGTTTTTTTACAACACCTGGGCTGAGTTAGTCATAATAGGCCTACCTGCTTTGGTCATGCCTATCATTTTTATTCGCTGGCAGCCTGAATCTGCTTGGTCACGACATGCAGTCGCTTTCAGTGCAATGGTTTTTAGTGCTTTGCATATCCATCAAATGCAGGGCTTGATTGAAATTCATTTTGGTATTTTTGCTTATCTGGCCGCGCTGGTTTTTTATCGGGACTGGCGCATTATCGTTTCAGCGGTTCTGATTGTGTTAATTTATCATGTTGCCTTTTTTGTCATGCAAATGAATGCTGTACCCGTATATTTGTTTGAGCAGGGGCATTTAAGTTTCAATATTCTGGTACTACATGCGTTTTATGCGATTTTAGAAGGCGCTGTACTGATTCACATCAGTCGCCGTATGCATTCGATGGGGCTAGCCGGTGCAGAGCTTGAGTTTAATATTAACCAAAAAATGGCAAATGAAAATAGCGTTAAATTGGGTCATAAAGCTAATACACACGGGCGGATTAGGGTGCTTGAGCAATTTAATGATTTATTTTCGTATATTGATCAGCTGGCGGTTCAGGCCAAGCAATCTGTGATTGAGTTGGATACTCAAGCCGATGAACTAAAAGGCAATGTGTTAGAAATTTCAAAACTCAAATCGCTGGAAAGCAAACATACTGAATCTATGGCCAGTTCTACTGAGCAGATGTCGAATGCGATTGCTGAAGTGGCACAAAGAGCTAATCAGGCAAGTGAACAATCAGAACTTGCGCTGGATGCAGTCGAAAAAACAGATCGCGCCATAGATACTTCAATTGAAGATATTAATCAGTTTGAAAAAACACTCAAAGAAACCAGCCGGATTATCAGCTCCTTAAGTGATTCTTCTAATCAGGTGACCAGTGTTGTTGAAGCGATTCAGGCAATTGCAGAGCAAACTAATTTGCTGGCACTGAATGCGGCTATTGAATCAGCCCGGGCTGGTGAGCATGGTCGCGGTTTTTCAGTTGTTGCAGACGAAGTGCGTCAGTTATCGTTTAGAACTAAAGAAAGTACAACACAAATTACCCAAATTTTAAAATCCTTGGTTCAGCATTCGCAGGATTCAGTTAGTTCAATGCAAACTTCACTAACCCAGTTAGATAAAATGCTTAAAAGCAGCTATCAAATGCAATCTTATGTGGATGAAGCAACGGCATCCGTGAAAAAAGTAGACGAGCACATTGAACTGGTTGCCAAAGCGACCGAAGAGCAGGCGTCATCAGCGCATGATATTGCGTTAAACGGCAGCGAGATTAATAAAATAGCTGAAAATGAAAGAGCTTATCTGGAGCATATTTCAGCCAGTTCAATTAAAGTTCATCAGCTAACAGAAGCATTGCGTCGTGCGTTACTTAAGTTTGACTGATTTTATTGTCGGTAGCGTATTTATCCTCTGGCTTGCTGTAACGGCGGCTGCGTTTTACTGGTTTGCGAATAAACAGTTGGTAGACTTTGATCCAAACAATCAGTTGGCAGCTGTCATAGCTCAGTCTGCCCAACAAACTAAATTTCAGGATGCGCTTAAAGCCAAGCTGCTGGCCAGTGCTGACAGTTTAGCGAACCGGGCATTTCATATCAGCTCGGCGCGATGTAACTGCAATATTCAGGTTAATGAGCACCTGAATATTTTAGAACCTTGGTTAAAGAATAAAGGAATTCAATTGCAGCGACTGGATTATGCCAGTGTTCGTGATTTTATTCCGGCATCACCGGCTATTATTGTTTTTAATCAGGCATCTGAGCTGATTTATTTAGGACCCTATTCCAGCGGTTACTTATGTAATTCGAATACCAGTATTGTTGAGCTAGCCGTTGCTCCCGCTTTAACGTTAAATAATGTACCGCCCATGATTCAAAATAAAACTCAGGGGTGTTATTGTTATAGTTAAAAGCTTAATATTTTTTACGGGGAATTGATTCAGATCAAGATAAATATGCTAAATTAAAACAGGCAAGCACGCTTTTAAATGTACAATATTTCATAAAAAACAACACGAATCAATGTGTTG
This sequence comes from uncultured Alteromonadaceae bacterium, assembly GCA_913056495.1. GTDB lineage: Bacteria > Pseudomonadota > Gammaproteobacteria > Enterobacterales > Alteromonadaceae > Catenovulum. The sequence continues at coordinate 30,691 of CAJXMO010000028.1, forward strand.
AGCTCTGTGGGTTAAAATATGATTGAAGTAAATGAAACAGTTGCATCAGATGTAATCTCTGGATTCCAGATTCCACCCAAACCCCAAGTGCTCGTTGAGCTTAAATCAATGTTATCTCAGCCAGAACCGGACTTGCTGGAGGTCGCTGATTTAATCTCCAGTGACGTAGGACTGTCTGCCGGGATTTTAAAAGCAATTAATTCTCCGTTATATGGGCTTGCCAGAACCGTATCTGACATTAAACAGGCTGTCATGTTTATCGGCCTTCATGGCGCATCTTCATTAGTCACGGCTATTTCACTGAAACGTTCATTTAAACAACAAAACTCCTGCATATCGCTTGAGCGATTTTGGGACAGTGCAACCGAAATTGCGTCCGTGGCCGCTTTTATTGCAAACAAGTTTAAACATAAAGTTGCGGTAGAGTCGGTATATACACTCGGCTTGTTTCATGATTGCGGTATTCCGGCAATGGCGTGTAATTATAAAGATTATAAAGACTTGTTGATGGAAGCAAATGATAACTATGAACAAAGCCAGATAGAGTTGGAGCAGGCCAGGTACAGAACGGATCATGCCGTTGTCGGTTATTTTTTAGCAACGTCCTGGAATCTACCTGAAGATGTATGTCAGGTGATATTACGCTCGCATGAACGAGATTTTTTACGCCATGTCCGTGATGAGCAAATGCAAGTAGGTTATGCTGCAATCAAAATGGCTGATAATATAGTTACCAGCTGCAAGCGCTTTGTTGCATCGCCAGACTGGCCGCATATCAAACAAGATGTGTTAGATGTGCTGGAAATTGATATAGATGAATATCAGGATATTAAGGATGATGTTGAAGAAATGGTCACCAGTGTGGATATTACAATGTAATCGGATTTAGATTTTAGTATAAAATTGAGCAATAAAAAAGGCGCTAAAAGCGCCTTTTTTATCAACTCAGAAAATAATCTTAGTCGATTATTTTTTAGAGCTAAGTGCACCAAAACGCTTCTTGAAGCGATCAACACGACCACCAGTGTCAACAACACGTTGTTTACCTGTGTAGAACGGATGACAAGCTGAACATACGTCAAGGTTTAAATCTTTACCCACTGTAGAGCGAGTTTCAATTATATTACCACAAGAACAAGTTGCCTTGATAGTAGCATATTCTGGATGAATACCTGTTTTCATTTGGAATACCTCAATTAGGCCGCATAGCCACTTGCGCCAAACCTGAACAGCTCGCCAAGTACCATACGTCATTTACAATAAGCACTAAACTTTAAAATAAAATTCAGCACACTTTAATTTGGTCGCGGATGATAAGGGAATAGGTAAGCTAAATCAAGCGGTATTTGAGTTTTTGCAGCCAGAAAGTAAATTCTGGAGTCTGTTTGGAATCATGAATAACCGGCGGCTTACGCTCATGCTTCGCTAAACCGCCCTACAGCGGATGACGGGGATTGTACGATAACGCCGCCACGCGGCTAATCGTACCTACGTGTTTCGAGAATTTAGGTTTGAGATGATAGGTAATAGAAAAAGGATTCAGGCGCGAGGTTTGAGGTTTAAAACCACTTTTCCCACAAACACAAAACAGGCATAAAACACCGTAGACGCGAAGCTTGCTCGCGTTTCTAATGTTAAGGCAACACAGAGCGATTGCCACCAACCTCGCGCGGGCAAGCACTGCGCCTACGGTGTAGGTCGACATTTATGTCGAAAAAGCAATTGTACGATTACACCACCACGCGGCTCATCGTACCTACGTGTTTCGAGAATTTAGATTTGAGAAGAGAGACAATAGAAAAAGTAGGGTGGTTTAGCGAAGCATGAGCGTAAGCCACCATGAAGGATTCAGGTTGAAGGTAATTTGCGCGGGCAAGCACCGCGCCTACGGTGTAGGTCGACATTTATCGAGAATTTAGATTTGAGATGATAGATAATCGAAAAAGTAGGGTGGTTTAGCGAAGCATGAGCGTAAGCCACCATGAAGGATTCAGGTTGAAAGCTTGTCTCCTTAATTCCATCGGAGCGTAATTTGCGCGAGCAAGCACCGCGCCTACTTGTAGGTCGACATTTATGTCGAAAAGCGAAGCCAAAAACCAATACATGTGAGCATCTCTTGTTTAACCTAAAATCCGGGTTCCCACGCAGAGCGTGGGAACAAGAAGAAACTATTTGCTTAAAATCAATCTGGCATATGATAATGTATTAAAGATAATAACTTCAGTAGGCTTCCATATGGTTTTGCATGGTTAACCGCACTTTGTAGTTCGGCATTCATGCCGTTAAATCACGATATTCAAAGGCGTGATCTACAAAAATAATCTAACTGGCAAAATTAAATGGGCATTAGCAAACTTATAAAAACAAAGGCTTGATGTGGCAATCGCTCAAATTGCATTAGCAGTTCCATTACGACGACTTTTTGATTATCGAATCCCCGAAGGTATGACTTGCCAAGTCGGGATGCGCGTGAGTGTACCTTTTGGTCGTCAAAAGCTGGTGGGCTTTATTGTTAATATTGCCGAGCATAGCGAATACCCTGAAAATAAACTTAAGTCAGTACTTACTTGCTATGATCTGCAGCCTTTAATGAATTCGGCGCAGATGGCGATGCTGAATTGGCTGTGCCAGTATTACTTGTGCCCGCCCGGTGAAGTTTTTATTAACTTATTACCCAAAAAGCTAAAACAGGGCGACCCGGCCCAATTGGTTGAAGAGCCGGTTTGGCAACTCAGCTTAAATGCTCAGGCTTCTGTTCCTAACCGGGCAAAACAACAGCTGGCTTTATTTGAATACCTAAAGCAGCAGGGATGTCAGGCCGAAAGTTTATTGAAACAGGCTGGGTTCAGCAAACAAATCATCAATCAGCTAGAGAAAAAACAGCTGATTAAGCCGCTTGATATTTTGTCCCAGCCAGCTAAACCCTTAAATATTCATCCGTCTCCTTATCAGCTTCATCCGCAGCAACAGGATGCTATCAGTGCGGTAGAAAGCCATGTCGGATTTAAAGCCTTTTTATTGGAAGGTGTTACAGGAAGCGGTAAAACAGAAGTTTATATGCAATTAATGGCCAAAGTACTGGCTGAAGGTAAACAAGTACTGATTCTGGTGCCTGAAATCGGGTTAACGCCGCAAACGTTAAAACGCTTTCAACAAAGATTCGATTGCGGCATCGCCATTTTGCATTCGGAACTAAATGATAGTGAGCGTCATAATGCTTGGTTAAAAGCCAGCAAAGGACTTGCGCCCATTATTCTGGGGACACGTTCAGCCGTTTTAGTGCCAACGCCTAACCTGGGTATGATCATACTGGATGAAGAACATGACGCCTCATATAAGCAGCAGGACGGTTTAAGATATAATGCAAGAGACGTTGCGATAAAGCGGGCTGCCAGCGAAAAATGCCCGATCATTCTGGGCAGCGCAACACCGTCTCTGGAAACGTTAAATAATGCACAACAAGGGCGATTTGTGCATTTAAAAATGCTTGAACGAGCACAGAAAAATCCGCCGCCTAAACCACAAATTTTAGATATAAAACACCAACCTTTACAAGCCGGTTTGGCGTATGGCGTTATTGAGGCGATTGAACACCACATTAATCAGGGCAATCAGGTATTAGTGTTTTTGAACCGGCGCGGATTTTCGCCCGCATTAATTTGCCATGAATGTGGATGGGTATGCCAGTGCAACCGCTGTGATCAGCACTTTACTTTTCATAAAGCGTTAAGTCAGGTTGTTTGCCATCATTGCGGTGATATCGCTAAACCCCCGATGCAGTGCGAAGAATGTGGTTCAACTCAGATTATTGACTGGGGAATAGGCACAGAGCAACTGGCTGATTGGTTTAGTGAAAAATATCCGCAGGCCAAACCCATCCGTATTGACAGGGACAGTGTGCGCCGAAAAGGTGAACTGGAAAATAAACTAAAAGCGATAGAGCAGGGCGAACATCAAATCATGATAGGCACACAAATGCTGGCTAAAGGCCATCATTTTCCGAATTTAACGCTAACGGTGGTTGTGAATATAGACAGTGCTTTATACAGTTCAGATTTCAGAGCCGTTGAAAAAATGGCTCAGCTTTTAGTTCAGGTATCAGGCAGGGCCGGTCGCGAAGAAAAGCCGGGGCAAGTCATTTTACAAAGCCATTTTCCAGAACATGAATATTTACAAACTTTGATTAATAGCGGTTACCCGGCATTGCAACAACAGCTATTAACCGAGCGTGAAGCTATGCACTTGCCGCCTTTTTATTATTGGGCGATTTTACGTCTTGAAGCCGTTAAGCAAGAAAAGTTATTGAGTGTAATTGAGTTGACTGAACAACTTTTTAGTGAACATATTCAACCAAATTATCAAAATGTGGAATTGTTAACCAGTATGCCTGCACCACAAGAAAAGCGGGCAGGTAAATTCAGATATTTAATGGTGTTTCAAACGACTCAGCGTAGTATGTTAAATGCTGCAATGCGCCAGCTAATTTTAAGCCTGGAGCAAAATAGTTTCAGCCAGCAAGTTAGGTGGACACTGGATATTGATCCGCAAGAATTAAACTAATTTTTTTAGATTTCAGGTTTTCACAAACATCAATGCGTTTTAAACTAAGCGCCGGAATTTAACAATGGGTTACCACGCAGAGCATGGGAACCAGAAAATGTAGGTTGCCATTTATGGTGAGAGCGATCGTTACCTGCGCGGGCAATTTGTACGCCTAGGGTGTAGGTCGCCATTTATGGCGAAAGTGAGAGCGATAACCGGGGTTTTTATTCGTCATCCCCGTGAGGGCTGGGAACCAGAGGTTAATACCATATTTGCAGGTGGATATGGATATCCGTTTGGAATAATGAATAACCGGCGGCTTACGCTTATGCTTCGCTAAACCGCCCTACAGATATGACGGGGTGGCGACGAAAATGAGTGAAGGTGTAAACCATTAACACTGGTTACCACGCAGAGCGTGGGAACCTGAAAGGAACTTACGATTACGCGCTCACGCGGCTAATCGTACCTATGTGTGACCTGCGCGGGCAAGCGCCGCGCCTACGGTGTAGGTCGACATTTATGTCGAAAACGTTAGCGTTATTCCCGCAAATGTGCGGGAACCAGAAATTGTAGGTCGCCATTTATGGCGAAAAAATACCAAGGCATCACAGCAGGTTTTGCGAACATATTTGCATACCCGCTTTCGCGGGAATAACGTAAAATATTTGATACAGGTTACCCCGCAGAGCGTGGGAACTCGAAATGAATGTAGAGTTGTAGCCTTGATTAGCGAAGCATGAGCGTAATCGAGGTTCCATCAATGAAACGGCGTAAGCCACCATAGAGTTAGCATAAAATTAAAACTTATAAATTGTAAAGGCAGTAATAAATTAACTATGGCAAAAGACTATGCACGTAAAGGCAAGCCAGCCGCAAGAAAAGCTCAGGCTCCGCAACCAGCGCCTAAAAAGAATAAAACTCTGGTCTTGTTAACTATCGTAATTGCGTTAATTGGCGGCTTCGTCTGGTTTTTAATTTCCATCAATGGCAAAGCGCCCGAGCCGGAAACGAAAACACCGGCTCAATCAGAGCAGAAAAAAACCGTTAAACCCTTGCCTGATCTGCCTAAAGAAAAATGGGAATATGTAAAAGAGTTGGAAAATAAAACCATCGAAGTGGATGTTCCTGAGCGAGAAGACAAACCAAGTCGTCCTTACCAAATGCAGTGTGGATCGTTTAGAACCATGAGCCAGGCTGAAACCTTAAAAGCGCGCATCGCATTCAGTGGTTTTGAATCTATTGTTAAACGCACTGAAGGCTCAAATGGGGTTTGGTTCCGGGTTGTATTAGGTCCTTATGACAGCAAACGTCAGGCAGAAGCCGATCGCCACAAACTACAGCGCAATAAAATCAATGGTTGCCAAATCTGGTTTTGGACTTGATTTTTAATAAAGCATGCCCATTTATAAATTCATACCGAAAAAATAATTAATAACCCGCACTATTGCGGGTTATTTTATGCTTGTTTATGTTTGTGATTGCAAGCAGCTAATCAAGAGGAATTCTTAAATGACTACGATAGTTTCTGTGCGTCGTGGCGACAAAGTTGTCATTGGTGGCGATGGTCAGGTATCACTTGGCAACACTGTAATGAAAGGCAATGCCCGAAAAGTGCGCCGTTTATATCACAATAAAGTCATTGCCGGTTTTGCTGGTGGTACAGCCGATGCTTTTACTTTATTTGAGCGCTTTGAAAGTAAATTAGAGATGCATCAGGGCCATTTAACCAAAGCGGCCGTGGAGCTGGCAAAAGACTGGCGAACAGACAGAGCCTTACGTCGATTAGAAGCCTTGTTGGCCGTTGCCGATGAAACCGCTTCATTAATTATTACCGGTAACGGTGATGTCATTCAGCCGGAACACGACTTGATTGCGATTGGTTCAGGTGGCTCATTTGCACAAGCAGCCGCCACAGCCATGTTAGAAAATACAGAATTAGATGCACGCTCTATTGTTGAAAAGAGCTTGAAAATTGCCGGTGATATTTGTGTGTTTACCAATCAAAATCAAACGATTGAAGAACTGGATGCCAGTGAAACCAAAGAGTCTGCTAAGTAGGAGCCTGTTATGTCGGAAATGACCCCAAAAGAAATTGTTCATGAACTTAACCGCCATATCATTGGGCAGGATAAAGCAAAAAAAGCGGTTGCGATCGCGCTTAGAAATCGCTGGCGCAGAATGCAGTTGGATGATGAACTTCGTCCGGAAGTCACACCTAAAAATATCTTAATGATAGGTCCGACCGGTGTGGGTAAAACAGAAATTGCCCGTCGTCTGTCAAAACTCGCTAACGCCCCTTTTATCAAGGTTGAAGCAACTAAATTTACCGAAGTTGGTTATGTAGGTAAAGAAGTTGAAACCATCATCCGGGATTTAGCCGATATTGCGGTTAAAATGACGCGCGAGCAAGCTACGCAAAAAGTTAAATATCGCGCCGAAGAAGCCGCAGAAGAGCGAATCTTAGATGCATTATTGCCTAAACCTAAGCCTATGTATGGTGAAGAAGATAAACCACAGGAAAGCTCATCGGCCACCCGTCAGATTTTCCGCAAAAAATTACGTCAGGGTGAATTAGACGATAAAGAAATAGAAATCGATGTTGCTGCGCCTCAGGTGGGTGTTGAAATTATGGCGCCTCCCGGAATGGAAGAAATGACTAACCAACTGCAGGGCATGTTCCAGAACTTATCGGGTGATACCAAAAAAACACGTAAACTCAAAGTAAAAGAAGCCTTTAAACTGCTGGTTGAAGAAGAAGCCGGTCGGTTAGTAAATCAGGAAGAGCTGAAAGAAAATGCGATAGAAAATCTTGAGCAAAACGGCATTGTATTTGTTGATGAGATAGACAAAATTTGTAAGCGCGGTGAAAGCGGTGGTCCGGATGTTTCACGAGAAGGTGTTCAGCGTGATTTATTACCGTTAGTGGAAGGCTCAACCGTTTCAACCAAACATGGTATGGTAAAAACCGATCATATTTTATTTATTGCATCGGGCGCATTCCAGATGGCAAAACCCTCTGATCTTATTCCTGAATTACAGGGCCGTTTACCGATTCGAGTTGAATTGGGTGCATTAACTTCATCGGATTTTGTGCGCATATTAACCGAGCCGAAAGCCTCATTAACCGAACAGTATATTGCGTTAATGGCAACAGAAGGCGTTAAAATTGAATTTACCGAAGACGGCATTCAAAAAATTGCAGATGCCGCCTGGAAAGTAAATGAAAAAACCGAAAACATTGGTGCCCGTCGATTGCATACCGTGATGGAAAAACTGATGGAAGAGATTTCGTTTGAAGCTTCGGATAAAAGTGGTGAGCTTTACACCATAGACTCTGCTTTTGTGACCAAATACCTGGACGAAGCGGTAGATGATGAAGACCTTTCAAGGTTTATTTTGTAACCTGCCTTTTTACCCGCAAAGGTTACCACGCAGAGCGTGGGAACCAGCAATATTTGAGATAAGAGGTTATAGAAAAAGTAGGGTGGTTTAGCGAAGCATGAGCGTAAGCCACCATGAAGGCAACAGGTTGAAGGTGGTCGCCTTGTGATTCCATCGGGGCGTAATTTGCGCGGGCAAGCACCGCGCCTACGGTGTAGGTCGACATTTATGTCGAAAAGCGAAGCCAAAAACCAATACCTGTGAGCACCTCTTGTTTAACCTAAAATCCGGGTTACCACGCAGAACATGGGAACCAGCAAGATTTGAGGTGAGAGGTAATAGAAAAAGTAGGGTGGGTTAGCGAAGTATGAGCGTAAGCCACCATGAAGGGAGCAGGTTGAAAGTTGTCGCCTTGGTTCCATAGGAACATCATCTGTGCGGGTAATCTGCGTGCCTAAGGTGCAGGTCGACATTTATGTCGAAAGCAATTCTGTCGTTCCCAAAACATCGGGCAGAAATACCCGGCACACACAGCCGCCAGCAAGCTTGACGCCTACGGAGTGTTTTACTCGCGAAGTATTCCGGCGGGGGGCCGATAATACCGTAGACGCGAAGCTTGCTCGCGTTTTATTTGATATCCGGCGTTTGGTTCAAAATAGTTTAATAATTTATTCACAAGTGGTTAATCCAATTACCATACAAAGCCTTCCATGTATAAGGCCAGAGTGTTACGAGTTCCACAAAATTATACTCGCAATCTTTCATAAATTTGATATATTAACGCGCTATTATTAGCCGAATAATTAAAACCGCAGATTATAAGCGCAGTATGCACCAGCGCTGTATTTGAAAGGGAAAAAATCACACATGAAGCGAGTCCTGCTTACCCTCCTGACTGGAGTTCTTTTTTGTCAACAATCACTTGCAGTTGTGCCATCACAAGAACAAATGGCCCAGTTTAAGCAACTGCCTAAAGCGCAACAAGAAGCATTAGCTAAACAATATGGCGTTGATTTATCTGATTTAAATCAGGCTTCTACCAGCAAAAAAATTGATAACCCGCAAGTGGTCACTAAACGTGATGTAGATGACGCGGTCGTTACCGAAGTTGACAAAGGCGTAAGCAGCGGCAGCGGATTAAAATCAGATGGTGATGCAAAACAGCAAGGTAAAAAAGCACGCGTTTTAAAACCCTTTGGTTATCAGCTATTTGCAGGCGCGCCTTCAACTTTTGCTCCGGCAACCGATGTACCTGTCCCGTCTGAATATATTTTAGGCCCGGGTGACACGGTAAAAATCCAGCTCTTTGGTAAAGAATACAAAAATTACAATGTAACCATAGATCGCAACGGCACTTTTATGATGCCAGAGACAGGCCCGCTGCAAGTCGTAGGCATGTCATTTAATGAATTCAAAACCTACCTGAACGATCAAATTGAACAAAAAGTAATAGGGGCAAAAGCCAATATCACAATGGGCGAATTGCGCTCAATTAGAATTTTTGTATTAGGTGAAGCATTTAAACCGGGCGCATATACCGTCAGCTCGCTTTCAACCATTACTCATGCTTTATTTGTATCTGGTGGTATTACCGAAGTAGGCTCGCTGCGTAATATTCAATTAAAACGCAAAGGCAAGGTAGTCACCACATTTGATCTGTACGACTTGCTATTAAAAGGCGATACCGCAAACGACTTTAATTTATTACCCGGCGATGTGGTATTTATTCCGCCGGTAGGTACAACAGTTGGTATTGACGGTGAAGTAAAACGCCCGGCAATTTATGAATTAAAAGACTCAACCAGTGCGCAGCAATTAATCAACCTAGCAGGTGGCCTGTTAACAACTGCGTACCCAAATGCATCTAAATTAGAAAGATTACGTAAAGACGGCACCCGTACAGTCGTTGATTTAGACCTTTCTAAACAATCTAACAAAAAAGCTCAGCTTCAATCCGGTGATGTATTAAGAGTTTATTCAGTACTGGATGAAATGGAAAATATTGTCCGTTTAAATGGCCATGTTCACCGCCCGGGAACCTTTGCATACAAGCCAAACATGAAATTGCTTGATATTGTGCCTTCAATCACTGAACTTAAAGCAAACCCGGACTTGGAATACGGCATTATCGTGCGTGAAGAACCCCATATTCGCACTTTATCGGCGATTCAATTTTCACTTAAACAGGCATTTACAGCGCCAAAAAGTGCTGCAAATATTACACTTGAGCCCAGAGATCAGGTTTATGTTTTCTCTGGTGACTCAGATCGCCAAATTAATTCGCTGTTATCTCGTTTAAAAGCGCAAGCTCGTCTGGACGAACCGGCTAAAACAGTTAGCATTACCGGCAATGTGCGATACGATGGCGAGTATCCTTTAACTGAAAATATGCAAATTAAAGATTTGATTAAAGCCGCTTTTGATTTAAAGCTGGAAACCGATCTTGAATATGCACTGCTTAAACGAAAAGACTACGCCAACAATGTAACTGATTTTAAAGTTATTAGCTTAAATCAAGCTGAAGACTTAAATGTCAATTTACAGCCTCAAGATAAACTCTATGTATTTTCAATTAATCAGGAACGACAGGCTTTATTTGGTGATTTAATCAACGAAATCAAACAGCAAACCAACAAAGAAAATCAGCAAAAGTTAGTGACAATTAATGGTGAAGTGCGCTTTCCGGGCACATACCCATTATCCGAAAATATGACGATTGCTGAATTAGTTGATGCAGCAGGTGGATATACCGAGGCCAGTTATTTAAACGATATTAATATTAGTCGGTTTAACTCAAACTTAATTGATTCAACGGATTTTGTAATTGAAAATATTGATTTAAATAAAACCGATATTGCCCAGTTTGCGCTGCAACCAAGAGATTCTGTTCTGATTAAAAAGATTCCTGAGTGGCGAGAGCATGAGCAAGTGACCTTAATGGGGGAATTTAAATTCCCGGGTACCTATACCATTAATAAAGGTGAAACGCTGGCAAGCTTAATTGAGCGAGCGGGTGGTTTTACCGATAAAGCCTTTTTAGATGCAACTTTGTTTACCCGTAGCTATTTAAAAGCCAAAGAACAGAAACTGCTGGATGAAGCCGAGCGAAAACTCAGACGAGAACTGGTTTCAAACCAAATTAATGCAGGCCAGGCCGGGCAATCAGAAGCGATTCTTGGATTATTAGATCAACTTGAAGCCGCGCAAGCAACCGGGCGCATGATTATCAGCCAGAATCAATTATTTAACCAAGATAAGTCTGTTAAATTAAGAAATGGTGATACTTTGATTATTCCAGCCATTAACCAGGCGGTATCTATTATTGGTGAAGTATATTCACCAACCGCGCAAATTTATAACTCTCGCTGGAGCGTAGGCGACTATATTGAAGCGGCTGGCGGTTACAATCAGCTAGCGGAAGAAAGCGATGTTTATGTAATTAAAGCCAATGGCCGCGTCGTTTCTGGTAATAATTGGTTTAGCTTTAAATCCAATGTTGAGCCGGGCGATACGATAGTGGTGCCAACCAATGTTGACCCGATTCCAACATTAACCATATGGCGTGATGTGACCAGCATTATTTATCAGTCTACCGTAGCGATAGCCGCAGTAGCAGCGCTATAGTTTAAGAGGATTTAGGCTCTAGGAGGCTAGGACGCTACGCTTCTAGACTAGCACTTAGAACCTACGAACTTAAAAGGACTTTAATGAAATTTGAAAACTTGGAAGTATGGAAGCGTTCGGCACGTTTATCCAGTGACATTTATATAATAATGCGGGATTGCAAAGATTATGGATTCAAAGACCAAATTACTCGTTCAGGGTTATCTGTTCCTTCTAATATAGCTGAGGGGTTAGAGCGAGAGTCAGAAAAAGAAGAATCCAGATTTTTATATTACGCAAAAGGTTCATTAGGTGAGTTACTAACTCAAACCTATATAGGAGTAGATATTGGTTATATTGAAAAAGCTGATGGCACTAAAATTATAAATGAATGTAAAGAGCTATCTGCCATGGTGGCAGCATTAATTAAAATTAGAAAAGGTTTTGTGAGAGAAGAGAGTGAACCATACTCTGTAGAACCTAGAACCTAGAACCTAGAACCTAGAACCTAGAACCTAGAACCTAGAACCTAGAACCTAGAACCTAGAACCTAGAACCTAGAA
>CAJXMO010000029.1 GCA_913056495.1 uncultured Alteromonadaceae bacterium
AATTTAGAATTTAGAATTTAGAATTTAGAATTTAGAATTTAGAATTTAGAATTTAGAATTTAGAATTTAGAATTTAGCACCTAGCACCTAGCACCTAGCACCTAGCACCTAGAATCTAGAATCTAGAATCTAGAATCTATCACCTACCGGAGTGATTATGTCTAAGTCAGTTTTAATACCCGTAGCCCACGGCAGTGAAGAAATCGAAATTGTATGTTTAGCTGATACTTTACGTCGGGCTAATCTGACTGTCACATTAGCGTCTGTTGAATCTGAGTTGCTCATTAATTGCAGTCGTCAGGTCAATTTGAAAGCCGACTGCTTTTTGTCAGATGTGCTTGAGGATGAATTTGAACTGATTGTTGTACCCGGTGGTGTAGCGGGGAGTGAAACACTTTCAGAAACTCCGCAACTCACTGAAAAACTTAAACATCAGTATGACTCAGGCAAATATCTAGCGGCTATGTGTGCAGCCCCAGCTATCGTATTTGCGCGCCACTACATTGCGGTTGAACGTTTGATGACAGCGCATCCGGCATTTTTTGACAAGCTACATAAACCGGCCTCACCGGATTTAAGAGTGGTTGTTGATAAAAATTGCATTACCAGTCAGGCGCCTGGTACGGCAATAGAATTTGCATTGGTTTTGATTGAATTACTTGTATCCAGAGAAGCGGCTGATCAAGTTGCTGATCCCATGCTTGTAAAATAATTTCTGACCTTTATTAACCTCAGCTGCAGATAATAAACATGACCCAATGAGTCTATTTTTCTGCCTCTCAGCGTTATTTTTGTTACTAATAGCCAGCTATTAGTAACAAAAGTGCTTTGATAGTCGAAAAACTATCCATATTGGAACGTAAAGTAAAAAAATTGTGTCTATGTTCAGAAAATAAAGTCCAATTTTACTTCAGCTATTCCGATACGTAGTTGAGGTTAATTAAGCTGCTGTAAATATAAAAAAATCAGATAAAAATCATAAAAACTTACCAGCCTTTATAACTATTTAGCTAAAAAATCAGTTAGAATAGCGCCTTTATTTTTTGTCGTTATCCAAGCCTATTTTATTGACTTGGGTATAACTTATTTCTAAATGACGACATTTCGAAATAAGTTACTTTAACAAACCAAAAGCCAAATTTCGGGGATACTTTTTAATGAATTTAGATGGCATAGTCGCAAGCGCAAAAGAAGCCATTGCTGCGGCAGAAGATTTAGCCGCTTTAGATGATATTCGAGTGCAATATTTGGGTAAAAAAGGTTTATTTACCGATCAAATGAAATCTCTGGGTAAATTACCGCCAGAAGAAAAGCCAAAAGCAGGTCAGGCTATTAATCAGGCCAAACAAGCTGTGATGGGCGACCTGAATGATAAGCGTGAAGCCTTGCAAAACGCTGAGCTGAATAAAAAATTAGCGGAAGAAAAAGTGGATGTTACTTTACCTGGCCGCAGTGCTGAAACCGGTGGACTGCATCCGGTTAACAGAACGATTGAAAGAATCGAATCCTTTTTTGCCGAACTTGGCTTTCAAACCCGAACTGGCCCGGAAGTTGAAGATGACTGGCATAATTTTGATGCACTGAATATTCCGGAAAATCATCCTGCTCGTGCGGATCACGATACTTTCTATTTTAATCCGAAACTTGTTTTACGAACTCAGACTTCAGGCGTTCAAATTCGAACGATGGAAGCTGAAAAACCGCCTTTGAGAATTATTTCTCCGGGTCGTGTTTATCGCAATGATTATGATCAAACCCATACGCCTATGTTCCATCAGGTTGAAGGCTTGATGATTGATAAGAATGTAAGTTTTGCGGAGTTAAAAGGCATTCTTTATGACTTTTTACATAATTTCTTCGAGGAAGATCTAGAAATACGTTTCCGTCCTTCATTTTTCCCGTTTACAGAACCTTCAGCTGAAGTGGATGTAAAAGGTAAAAATGGTAAGTGGTTAGAAGTGTTAGGTTGCGGTATGGTGCATCCAAATGTACTTAAATCTGTGGGTATTGATCCGCAAGAGTACAGTGGTTTTGCATTTGGTATGGGTGTAGAGCGTTTAACCATGTTGCGTTATGGCGTGAATGACCTACGTTCGTTTTTTGAAAACGACTTACGTTTCTTAAAACAATTCAAGTAACCCTCAGCAGAAACAGATTTTTGGAGAAATTATGAAGTTTAGTGAATCATGGTTACGCGAATGGGTTAACCCAGCCATTAGCAGCGAAGCCTTAGTTGAACAAATTACGATGGCCGGACTGGAAGTTGATTCAGTCGAACCGGTCGCTGGCGAGTTTTCTGGCGTACTTGTCGGTAAAGTGGTTGAATGTGGACCGCATCCGGATGCTGAAAAATTACAAGTCACTAAAATTGATGTGGGTGCAGACGAGCTGTTAGATATTGTATGCGGCGCTAAAAATTGTCGTCAGGGGCTGACTGTCGCTGTCGCAACAATTGGTGCAATACTGTCAGGTAACTTTAAAATTAAAAAAGCTAAGCTGCGCGGTGTGCCTTCTTTTGGCATGTTATGTTCAGAAGCCGAACTGGGTATGGCTGACGAAGCTCCGGGTATTATGGAGTTGCCTGAAGATGCTGTTATTGGCACTGATATCCGGGATTATTTAAACCTGAATGATAAAATTATTGAAGTCGATTTAACGCCAAACCGTTCAGATTGTTTAGGCATTAAAGGCTTAGCTCGTGAAGTGGGTGTACTCAACAATCAGGATGTGAATGAGCCTGAAATTCAATCCGTATCAGCAAGCATTGATGATAAAATCAAGGTGAGTTTAAATGCGGGTGATGCTTGTACTCGATACTTAGGCCGTGTGGTAAAAGGCGTAGATATGAGTGTTCAGTCTCCGCTTTGGCTTGTTGAAAAGTTAAGACGAAGTGGCATCAGAAGTGTAGACGCAATTGTTGATGTGACTAACTATGTCATGCTTGAACTCGGCCAACCAATGCATGCCTTTGATTTGACAAAAATTGAAGGTGGTATTCAGGTTCGCTTTGCAGCCGATAATGAAGCTCTGACATTACTTGATAGCAACGAAGTCAAATTAAAAGATAATACGCTGGTGATTGCTGATGATAACAAAGCGTTAGCTATGGCGGGTATTTTTGGCGGTCAGGATTCAGGGGTTTCTGAACAGACTCAGGATATCTTGTTGGAAAGCGCATTTTTTGCACCGGATGCCATTATGGGTAAAGCCCGTCAGTATGGTCTGCATACTGATTCATCACACCGTTTTGAGCGTGGCGTTGATACTCAGATTCAGGCTCAGGCAATTGAGCGGGCGACTCAGCTTATTCTACAAATTTGTGGTGGTCAGGCAGGAGAGGTGATTACTGCCGAAACACCGTCTAAGTCTGCAGAAAAAGTTAGCTTGCGTGCTACAGCGCTTAAACGCCGTTTAGGCATTGAAATTGAGACGGTCAAAGTAACTGAAATTTTAACTCGCCTGGGTTTAGCGCCTCAGCTTGAAGGGGATAGCTGGCAGTGCGAGGTTCCTAGCTATCGGTTTGATATTTCAATTGAAGAAGATTTAATCGAAGAGGTTGCTCGCGTATTTGGTTATAACAATATTGAAAATATTGCGCCAACTGCAAAATTATCTATGCGCAAGCATGATGAGTCTTTATTCAGTTTAACTAAAATCCGAACTGGGTTAGTGACATTAGGTTATCAGGAAGCGATTACCTATTCGTTTGTTGATCCAAAAGCGCAAAAAGCTTTATACCCTAATCAAGACAGTTTGATTTTACCAAATCCAATTTCTGCTGATATGTCAGCCATGCGTTTGGGGTTATTACCGGGTTTATTATCAGCTGTTGCTTACAATCAAAACAGACAGCAGGCACGTGTCCGTTTATTTGAATCGGGTTTAAAATTTATCCCGGATGAATCAGCTGAAAATGGGATTCGTCAAGTACCTGTTTTAGGTGGGGTTATCAGTGGTTTGCGCAGTGGAGAACACTGGGATCTTGAAACTCAGGCGGTTGATTTTTATGATATCAAAGGCGATGTAGAGGCAGTATTACGCCTGACAGGTGAATTTGAACAATATGAATTTAAAGCAGAAACACATTCTGCCTTGCATCCTGGCCAATCGGCTGCTATTTATAAAAATGGTAAGCATGTTGGTTTTATTGGTGCGGTTCACCCTCAAGCTTTAAAACCGGTTGGCTTAAAACAAAAAGCCTTTGTATTTGAAATTGAATTATCTGCTTTATTAAAAGCAAATATTCCTACAGCTAAGCCTGTTTCTAAATTTCCTTCAATTCGTCGTGACTTAGCATTTGTTGTTAAACGCGATGCTGAAATTGGGGAAATCTTAGCAGAAATCAAAAAAGTTAGCGGAAATCAACTGGTTGAGCTAAACTTATTTGACGTATACCAAGGTTCTGGTATATCTTCAGAAGAGAAGAGTTTTGCAGTGTCTTTAGTTTTACAAGATGTTGAACGAACTCTGGAAGATAAAGAAATTTCAGTAATCACAGATAAAGTGATTGAAACCTTAAACGCGCAATTTGGTGCCACACTGAGAGATTAGTAGATATGGCGTTGACAAAAGCCGAGATAGCTGAACATTTATTCGAGAAGTTAGGCATTAATAAAAAAGATGCTAAAGAGTTGGTCGAACTATTCTTTGAAGAGATTCGCGCTTCACTCGAGCGTGGTGAGCAAGTCAAGTTGTCGGGTTTTGGCAACTTTGATCTTCGCGACAAAGCAGAGCGACCGGGAAGAAACCCCAAAACCGGGGAAGATATTCCGATTACTGCACGTCGTGTGGTGACTTTTAAACCGGGTCAAAAGTTGAAAAACCGGGTTGAAAAGTCATTAGCAGACAAAGCTGAATAGTAAACGCCAGATACAAAAAAACCAGTCACAGACTGGTTTTTTTATGCAAGTTTAAATAAGAAAAGCAAAATTAATTGCTTTTCTTTATTTGCGATACTTAGAAAGGCGCACTGTTTGGTGTACGTGGGAATGGAATAACGTCTCTGACGTTGGCAATACCCGTTACATAAGCGACTAAACGCTCAAAACCTAAACCAAATCCACCGTGTGGTACTGAGCCATAACGACGTAAATCACGATACCAATAATAATCTTGCGGGTTCAGACCCACTTCTTCCATACGAGCATCTAATACATCAAGTCTGTCTTCACGCTGGCTACCGCCAATGATTTCACCTATGCCGGGCGCTAATACATCCATGGCCGCAACGGTTTTACCATCATCATTTAAACGCATATAGAAAGATTTAATCTCTTTCGGATAGTTTTGTAAAATGATCGGCGCACCCACATGCTCTTCCGCTAAATAACGCTCGTGTTCTGACGATAGGTCCACACCCCATTCAACCGGGAATTCAAACTGTTTGCCAGATTTTTGTAAAATATCAATGGCATCTGTGTAATCCATGCGCACAAAATCAGTGTCAACTAACTTTTGTAAGCGCTCAATCACACCTTTTTGAACACGTAAATCGAAGAACTCGAGATCGTCCATACGCTCTTTTAATACGGCTTTAAAGACATACTTGAGCATATCTTCTGCACACTGAGCAACTGTCGATAAGTCGGCAAATGCAATTTCTGGCTCAACCATCCAGAATTCAGCAAGATGGCGGCTGGTATTTGAATTTTCAGCCCTGAATGTTGGACCGAATGTATATACTTTAGATAAAGCACAACAGTAGGTTTCAACATTTAACTGACCGGATACAGTTAAAAAGGCTTCTTTGCCAAAAAAGTCCTGGCTGTAATCTACTTCGCCATTATCTTTTAGCGGTGGATTGACAGTATCAAGTGTTGATACTCTGAACATTTCACCGGCACCTTCACAGTCACTCGCTGTAATAACGGGTGTTGCAATCCACTGATAGCCATTTTCATAAAAGAAGTTATGAATAGCATGAGATAAACAGTTACGGATCCGGGTAGCTGCACCTATTAAATTAGTACGCGGGCGTAAATGTGCATGTTCACGTAAATATTCAACACTGTGGCGTTTTGGCGCCATAGGATACGTATCAGGGTCTTCAACCAGACCAATCACTTCAACTTGCTCTGCCTGTACTTCAAAAGATTGACCTTTACCTTTAGATTCAACTAAAGTACCAGTGATCGCAAGTGAACAAGCCGTAGTCAGTTTTTTTACTTCGTTATAATTTTCTAATTGTCCGTCTACTACGATTTGAATTGGATCAAAACATGAACCATCATGTAAGTTAATGAATGCAAAATTCGGGTTGGCGCGAACGGTACGAACCCAACCTTTTAAGGTGACTTTGCTGTTTAATGGAAGTTTGCCTGCTAATACATCACAGATCGCGCTATGACTCATTTAATATTGCTCCGCCAGTCAATTTATCATCTTTAAAATAGAAAGGCGTTTATGTTACCGATTGATTTAAGATAAACAAGCATAATCATGGGAAATTTCACTGAAAATGATCGTCGTAAGCGATCTGACTGGGTAAATCGCTTGTTGACGATAGCTTCGGTGATCGCCTGGCTGAGTTTAATCCTGGCTTTAATCTGGTTTCATTATGCCAGGCCTGATTTAATTCCCGGTTACGCGACCTACAAAGGTATAGAAGATAAATTCAGAGACGAGTGGCTTGAAAACTGGACAAATGCACTAACCCTTCAACTTTTAATTTGCAGTGTATTTAGTCTGACTGCAATTATTAGTAATTTAAATCGGCTGCGCAGAAAAGAAGATCATTTTCATGCGAGTTTAGTCATGCTTGCCTTAATTTCGTTTGCGGCCGTCTTATATTTACTTTTGGTTGTTTATCCGCAATTTTGAGCGTGGTTTTGAATTAACCAGACATCAATTGCATTTGCGAGCGTTTTAATGTCTTCTTGCTGGCTGATATAAGGGGGCATTAAATAAATCAATTTGCCAAAAGGTCGTATCCAAACGCCCTGACTGACAAAAAATGCCTGAATCTCTGCCATTGGCACAGCTTCATTAAGTTCAACGACTCCGATAGCACCCAGGACCCGAGTATTATTAACGCAGGTATGTTTTTCAAGCGGTGATAAATATGTGTTAAGCCAGTTTTCAATTTGCTTAACCTGACTTTGCCAGTCATTTTCAAATAGAAGCTCAATAGCTGCGTTGGCAACGGCACAGGCCAGGGGATTGCCCATAAAAGTTGGACCATGCATAAATACACCAGCCTGACCATTGCAAATACCATTGGCAATCTTGTCTGTGGTTAACGTTGCGGCCAGGGTCATATAACCGCCGGTCAACGCTTTGCCAAGGCAAATAATATCCGGGCTAATACCAGCCCATTCACAAGCAAATAATTTACCTGTGCGACCAAAACCTGTTGCTATTTCATCTGCAATTAACAATACATTATATTTATCGGCTAAATCCCGCACGGCCTTTAAATATAGTGGATGATAAAACTTCATCCCGCCAGCACCCTGAACGATAGGTTCAAGAATGATCGCGGCAATCTCATGGCTATGTTGTTTAAGCACAGATTCGATTTCTATAATTGCGTCGCTATCATAGTCCTGATAAAAACTCACTGTCGGAGATTCAACAAAATAATGTTGCTGGATAACATTGTTAAACAAAGTATGCATACCATTAACCGGGTCACAGACAGACATAGCTGCAAAGGTATCACCATGGTAACCATTTCGCAGGCTGATTAATTTTGACTTTTCGGGATGGTTTTGACTTTGCCAGTACTGAATTGCCATTTTTATTGCAACCTCAACACTGACTGAACCTGAATCGGCCAGAAAAACTTTGTCTAATCCGGCGGGGGTTAACTCAACCAGCTTTTTACATAAATCAATTGCTGGCTGGTGTGTGATACCGCCAAACATGACATGCGCCATTTTTTGTGTTTGCTGTTCAATCGCCTTATTTAGTTTTGGGTGACTATATCCATGTACGGCTGCCCACCAGGAAGACATACCGTCAATCAGAGTTTCGCCGGAATCAAGATACAGCTTATTTTCAGTTGCATGTGTCACTGCATAAGTTGGCAAGGGTTGGGTTAAGGATGTATAGGGATGCCAGATATGATTTTTATCAAATTGATAGTCGATACTCATAGATTAAAATATAACCAGTTGTAAACTTTGTGTGGTGTATTTAGTTGACAGTTTAACGGACAGGATTAAACTGTCTATCAAAAATTACCACGGATATTAAAAATGCAAGCAAGTATCAGACACGATTGGACCTTAACGGAAATTCAGGATTTATTTAAATTACCTTTTAATGATTTATTGTTTAAAGCTCAAACGGTTCACCGCCAGCACTTTAATCCCAATGAAGTCCAGGTCAGTACGCTGTTGTCAATTAAAACCGGAGCCTGCCCGGAAGATTGTAAATACTGTCCACAAAGTGCACGTTATGATACTGATTTAGAAAAAGAAAAATTAATGGAAGTGGAAGCAGTTCTGGAAAAAGCCAGAATGGCTAAAAAAAATGGTTCAACCCGCTTTTGTATGGGGGCTGCCTGGCGTAATCCAAAAGACAGAGATATTCCTTATATCGTTAAAATGATCGAAGGCGTTCGTGACTTGAATATGGAAACCTGTATGACATTAGGGATGCTCTCAAAAGAACAGGCAATTACGCTTAAAAATGCAGGTCTGGATTATTACAATCATAATCTGGATACCTCACCCGAATTTTATGGGGAAATTATTACGACTCGTACTTTTCAAGATAGGTTAGATACGCTTGAGAATGTGAGATCGTCGGGGATGAAAGTTTGTAGTGGCGGCATTGTTGGTATGGGTGAAAAAGCGAATGACAGAGCAGGATTGTTAAAAAGTCTGGCTAATTTGTCTGAACACCCAGACAGTGTACCAATTAATATGCTGGTACGTGTTGAAGGCACGCCAATGGCAGATAACGAAGATTTTGACCATTTTGAATTTATTCGTACGATAGCCGTTGCCCGAA
This sequence comes from uncultured Alteromonadaceae bacterium, assembly GCA_913056495.1. Lineage (GTDB taxonomy): Bacteria > Pseudomonadota > Gammaproteobacteria > Enterobacterales > Alteromonadaceae > Catenovulum. The sequence goes on from CAJXMO010000029.1 coordinate 8,959, forward strand.
TTTTAATGCCTAAATCTCATGTACGCTTGTCAGCAGGTAGAACCGAAATGAGTGAAGAAATGCAAGCCATGTGTTTTTTTGCTGGCGCTAACTCAATTTTCTATGGTGAGAAATTATTGACCACAGAAAATCCAGAAGCGAATCAGGATATGACGCTATTCAAAAAGCTGGGTATTGAGCCTGAGAAACGAGAAGGTTATTCAGATGAGGTAACAGAAGCGGCTTTACTTGAAACGGTTACCGAAGCGCAAGCGCCATCATTGTTTTATGATGCTGCCGCTAATTAACCTTTGCCAAATATAGCAATTTAAATGTTATCAAAACGTTTAGAGCAGGCGCTTGCTAATAAACAGCAAGCTCTTAGCTATCGCACTCGTAGTGTGTGCCAGCCAAACGGAAAATATTTAAGGATTGGCGGTAAACAATATTTGAATTTTTCCGGTAATGATTATTTGGCAATTGCGAGTACACGGGCGGTGCAAAGTGCTTGGCAATCTTTAGACGATTGCTACTTATCCGGCAGTACAGGTTCGCCACTTATTAACGGTTATCACCCTGCGCATCAGGCGCTTGAAGCGCAAATTGCGGACTGGCTCGGATTTGAAAAGGCGCTATTATTCTCCACTGGATTTGCTGCCAATAGCAATGTGTTAAAAACCCTGATGAATGATAAATCCGGGTTAATACTTCAGGATAAACTGAATCATGCCTCTTTGATTGACGGTGGACTGGCCGCTAATGCTAAATCTATTCGTTTTGCTCATAATGATCTGATGCAATTGGAAAAAAAGCTAACTCAGCAGGCCACGGAAAAACTTATCGTCAGTGAAGGTATTTTTAGTATGGATGGCGATTGTGCACCTGTTCGGGATTTAGTGACGCTGAGCCAAAAATATCAAAGCGGCTTAATGATAGATGATGCGCATGGTCTTGGCGTTTTAGGGTCTGAAGGAAAAGGGAGCTTGCAAGCTCAGCAGGTTAAACCGAGCGATATTGATATTTATATGGCAACCTTTGGCAAGGCTTTGGGTTCAGCCGGCGCCATAATATGTGGCAGCAAAACTTTGATTGATTATCTGGTCAATTTCTCAAGAAGTTATATATACAGTACCGCTATGTCTCCGCTACAGGCTAAATTAACCGGTATCGCGGTCAATCTGGTTCAAAAAGACCAGTGGCGACGAGATAAACTAAATGAGAATATCGACTATTTTAAAAGGTGTTTAGAAGTCAACGGCTTTGCCAATACGGGCTCTGAATCTGCCATTCAGCCGATTATCATAGGTGATAATCAAACGACGCTAAATTTGGCCGAGGCACTAAAACAACGGGGGATCTGGTTAACTGCGATTCGCCCACCAACCGTTGCCAAAGGCACTGCAAGATTAAGAATTACGCTTTCAACGGCGTTGGATAAAGCGGATATAAACTATTTAGTGACACAGCTCGCACAAGCACATAAAGCAGGGGATATTAATGCTTAATATCAAACCGGTAGAACGGGTTGTATCCCAGCATTTTTCAAGAGCCGCACAAACTTATGACAGCGCAGCGCAATTGCAAAAAGCCGTTATTGCCAAGGCTAGCGAACCATTAATAGTAAAATTAGACCAAGATTATGCGCCGTCGCCATTTAAAATATTAGATGTTGGCTGTGGTACATCTAACCTGTTAAATTGCCTGATTAAAAGCTTGCCGACCTCTTTGCTTTCTAAAATGGATTATACCGGGGTGGACATTGCTTCCGGCATGCTTGAATATTCACAACAAAAATTTGCTTCGGTTTCACACGGCTTAAATGCAAACTGGCAAATGGCGAATGCCGAAAACCTGCCTTTCTCAGACGGACAGTATGATTGTGTTTTTTCAAGTCTGGCATGGCAGTGGTGTGATTTAGACAAGGTATTAACTCAGGCATATCGCGTATTAAAACCCGGCGGCCATTTAATTTTTACGACTTTACTGGATGGTACACTCACTGAGTTGAATGCAGCATACCAAAAACTGGATGATAATCCTCATACGAATCAATTTATCCATCCTGATATATTTGCGCGGCAGCTAAAGCAGATTAACTGGCAGACAATTGATTATGAGCTTAAATTGGAAAAAACGGACTATCAGTCTGTTTATCAATTGCTAAAAGAATTGAAATCTATTGGTGCCAATACAGTGACCCGAGATAATCAGCTTAGGGTCAAAAAGCGGTTAACGCGACAACGTCTGGCAGCACTTGAAGCCGTTTATCCAAAAAAGACGCTACCCAAATCCAACCAGACTGAAAACGATAATACGGCAAGTGTCGAAGCGAGTTGGCAGGTCGCTTATTGTCAGCTTAAAAAGCCTTATTAATTCAAATTTTCCAATAAAGTAAACCAATTAAGTCTATCCAATATGAAATCAATATTTATTACTGCAACTGATACCGAGGTGGGTAAAACAACGATTGCAAGCGGCATACTCACAATGATGGCAAGCACGGATAAAAATTATAAAGTGGTGGGCTTTAAACCCATAGCAGCTGGTTGCGAATGGCTTGATGGCCAATGGAAAAATGAAGATGCCCTGGCGTTGCAGCAAGCATCGAATTTAGACCTTAATTATTCGCTTGTTAATCCTTTTGCGCTTAAATCACCCATCGCACCTCATATTGCAGCTGAGCAGGACGATATCCGAATTTGCTCGACTACCTTATCTCAGTATTTTGAGCATTTTAAATCCACTTTGGCAGATCTGGTCGTTGTGGAAGGAGCCGGAGGCTGGCAACTGCCGATTAACGAAACTGAGTATTTATCGGACTGGGTGGTCTCTCAAAAATTACCGGTTGTGCTTGTGGTTGGGCTGAAACTCGGTTGCATTAATCATGCTTTATTAACTGCAATGGCAATAAAACAGGCAGGTGCTCAGTTAATCGGTTGGGTTGGCAATCATGTTGATCCTGATATGTTATGCCAGAGTGAAAACATAAAATCGTTACAACACAGGCTGGGTGCACCTTGCTTGGGCATTGTGCCTCATCTTAATCCAGAACAATCAGCATCGGAATTTCTCGATTTCAATTTATTAGAAAAAAACATTTTTAATCCAGCATAACCTTACCCCGCGTGTTGATATAGGGCGACGGCTGGGGTATAACTGGACTCTACAAATTGTCATATGGTTTTGATATCTTTTTTTCAGTTTGTCCATTTTAATTAAAAAGTTTAAGGAAGCAAAAATGGCGTTGCATGAAAGAGCAGGGCAGCCTGCCCAGTTTGAAGACTTAGTCAACATTCCTCGTTTAGTCAGCGAATACTATTTAAATACCCCGGATAATGAGCAATTGGTGAGTTTTGGTACATCAGGCCACAGAGGCTCTTCATTAAACGCAACTTTTACAGAAACCCATATAGCCGCGATTTGTCAGGCTCTGGTTGAATATCGTGCTGAAAAACAAATTGATGGTCCTTTATATATCGGCATGGATACGCATGCATTATCTGAGTGTGCATTTGCAACTGCGGTTGAAGTATTTGTCGCTAACGGCTTAAAAATCGTTGTTCAGGAAGGTCGAGGCTATACACCCACACCTGTTATTTCACACGCGATACTGACTCACAATCAGGGTAAGTCATCCGGTCTGGCAGATGGGGTTGTCATTACGCCTAGTCATAACCCACCACAGGATGGTGGGTTTAAATATAACCCGCCAAATGGTGGCCCGGCTGACACTGATATTACCAATCAGGTTCAGGCTCGGGCTAATGAAATTATCCAATCCGGTCTGGAAGCGGTTAAGCGTATTCCATTTGATCAGGCTTTTAAATCTGATTTGGTCACTCAATACGACTATATCAAGCCTTACGTGGATGACTTAGAAAATGTGATTGATATGAAAGCCATCGCAGATTCAGGTCTAACGATAGGCGTTGATCCGCTGGGTGGTTCCGGTATTGCTTACTGGGATGTGATTGCAAAAACTTATGGTATTAATATCAAAGTGGTTAATCAAGCGGTCGACCCGACGTTTTCTTTTATGACCTTGGATAAAGACGGCAAAATTAGAATGGACTGTTCTTCGCCTTATGCGATGGCCGGTCTGATTGACCTAAAAGATGAATTTGACATAGCTGTGGGTAATGATCCGGATTATGACCGACACGGTATAGTGACCAAATCAGCTGGTTTAATGAATCCAAATCATTATTTATCTGTGGCGATCGAGTATTTGTACACACACAGACCCGAATGGAAAGCCGATTTGGCCGTTGGAAAAACATTAGTCTCTTCCAGTATGATAGATCGTGTTGTAGGTGCACTGAATAAAAATCTGTCGGAAGTTCCGGTTGGCTTTAAATGGTTTGTGGATGGCTTGTATACGGGCACCTATGGTTTTGGTGGCGAAGAGAGTGCAGGCGCTTCATTTCTGCGCCGAAACGGGCAAGTCTGGTCAACAGATAAAGACGGTATTATTTTAGCTTTATTAGCAGCCGAAATCACGGCAGTGACTGGAAAAGATCCGGCTCAGCACTATCAGGTATTAACTGAAAAGTTTGGCGCTCCTATCTATAATCGTCAGGATGCAGCTGCGACACCTGAACAAAAAGCGGTATTAAAAACCTTATCTGCCGACGATGTTGAAGCCCAAACCCTGGCCGGTGAAAAAATTATTGCTAAATTAACGCATGCACCGGGTAATGATGCTGCTATCGGTGGGCTAAAAGTGGTCACTGAAAATGGCTGGTTTGCAGCAAGACCGTCAGGCACAGAAGATATTTATAAAATTTATAGTGAAAGCTTTTTAGGCGAAGCGCATTTAGCAGAAATTGCCAAAGAAGCACAAGCTATTGTTAACGCAACTTTTGCGAAAGCCGGCGTATAAGCCTAACCTGTCCGGGAGCATGCTAATGTTTGCTTGCTCCCGATTTAAAATAATCTCTTCTTAATAAAAAATCACTGTAATTTTCAGTAAAAATTAGCTAACTTATTAACGACAAGATCTCTAAGCCTGTATGGGACTTAAACCCTTCAGCTAGTTGTTCTAATCCATCACCTGGGTCAGATAGCTTTGGGTTGTAACTTTAAACAGACAACACTTACTATGATTGTGTTAAAGGATTAAAGATGACTACCACTCGCCGTACCCGCAAAAAAACAACAGATTCAACACCAGCTAAACCAATAGACGAGTTATGCGCTGACTTTGAAATCAGTGTCGAAGAACTCAAGCTTTCGATCGTTAAACACCTTCATGTTACGGTCGGGACCGATGAAAATAAAGCCAGCGATAAAGCTTGGTGGAATGCAACCTGCGCCGCGGTTAATGAACTTGTATTTGAGCGCGCCACCCGAACTCAAAAAACACATTATCAAAAAGACACCCGTGCCGTGCATTATTTTTCGCTCGAATTTTTAATGGGGCGCTTTTTAAAAAATAATCTGACAAATATAGGGCTGATGCAAATTGCTGAAAAAGCAATGACAGAGCTGGGACTTGATTTTAATCAGGTCTGTGAAGAAGAACCGGATATGGCGCTGGGGAATGGCGGATTGGGACGTCTCGCAGCCTGTTTTGTCGACTCCCTGGCCACTTTGAATTACCCGGCGATTGGTTACGGTATTCATTATGAGCATGGTTTGTTTACTCAGGAGATTCAGCACGGACGGCAGGTAGAGCGACCGGATAGTTGGCGGGAGTATGGTAATCCATGGGAAATTTGCCGACCTGAATCCATTCAGGAAATTCCGCTTTATGGTTATGTTGAAACCAAGTATGACGATCAGGGCAGAATTACCAAAGAATGGCACCCGGGTCGAATTATTAAAGGGGTACCCTGGGATATTCCAGTTGTGGGTTATGGTGCTAAAACCGTTAATATTTTACGTTTATGGGAAAGTCGGGCATCTGACTTTTTCAACTGGGATGTATTTAACGCAGGTGGTTATCTGGATTCACAAGTTGAAAACGTGCAAGCTGAAACTATTTCAAAAGTACTTTACCCCAATGATAATACGGAAGCCGGTAAAGAGCTCAGATTAATCCAACAGTACTTTTTTTGTGCTTGCTCAATAAAAGACATTATCAGACGTTATAAGCGCGCTCACGGCGATGACTGGAGCCAGTTTGTTTCTCAAGTGGTGATTCAGCTAAATGATACCCATCCGGCCATTGCAATCCCGGAACTCATGCGGATTCTGGTTGACCGGGCTGAATTAACCTGGGACCAGGCTTGGGGCATGTGCCAGCAAATTTTTGCATACACTAACCATACTTTATTGCCAGAAGCTCTGGAGAAGTGGTCAGTCAGGTTATTTGAAAAAGTATTGCCGAGACATTTAGAAATCATTTACGAAATTAACAGTCGTTTTCTGGATGAAATCGTCAGTCAATATTTTCCGGATGACGATGAGGTTAAACGCAAGCTTTCGATAATCGAAGAAGGCCATGAAAAAATGGTTCGTATGGGTAATTTATCGGTTATTGGTAGCTTTAAAGTCAACGGGGTCGCACAAATTCACTCTAAGCTGGTTAAATCTGATTTGTTTCCCGAATTTGATCAAATCTGGCCGGATAAATTTACCAATGTGACAAACGGTGTTACGCCAAGGCGCTGGTTGAAATCCTGTAACCCTAAACTGGCCGCGTTAATTTCTGAGCATATTGATCAGGACTGGCCGGTTAATTTGGATAAACTGCAAGGCTTAAAAAAGTTAGCGAGTAATAAAAAATTTGCAGAAAACTACATGCAAATTAAGCTGGAAAATAAGCAGGAGCTGGCCAAGGTTATTAAACAACTGACTGATATTGACGTTGACCCCAGTGCTTTATTTGATATTCAAATCAAACGGCTTCATGAATATAAACGGCAGCAATTAAATCTGATTCATATTATGGCGCTATACCGTCGCTTATTACAAAATCCGGATTATGACATGCCAAAACGTGTCTTTATTTTCGGGGCAAAAGCGGCACCCGGCTACTATATGGCTAAAGAAATTATTTATGCAATCAACAAAGTTGCTGAGCGTGTGAATTCGGATGAACGAATCAAAGATAAACTCAAAGTTGTCTTTTTACCGAATTATAGGGTCTCACTGGCTGAAAAAATGATCCCGGCTGCAGATGTATCTGAGCAGATTTCGTTAGCCGGTAAAGAAGCATCCGGTACAGGTAATATGAAGCTGGCTCTAAATGGGGCCATTACGGTTGGAACCTTAGATGGCGCTAACATTGAAATTGCAGAAGAGGCCGGTGACGATAATGTGGTGATATTTGGTCTTGATGTTGATGAGGTCAAGCAACTGAAAGCTCAAGGCTATAATCCTTGGGATTATTATTATGCAAATTCGGAAATCAAAGCGGTATTAGATTGGTTTGATACCGATTATTTTACACCGGGCAAACCGGGTGAATTATCCGAAATTAAGCGTAATTTGTTAGATTATGGCGATAGCTACCTGACTCTGGCTGATTTTGAAAGCTATTCAGATGCTCATAAAAAAATTGATGCTTTGTATCAGGACACATCGACGTGGGCAAAAATGGCAATCATTAATACAGCGACTATGGGTAAATTTAACTCGGACCGTTCTATTAAAGATTATGTTAATAATATCTGGTCACTGGGTGAATGTGATATCAAGTAGGCCCGTATTCAGTTAGCGAGAATAAAATAAAAAGCGGTGTAGAAACCGCTTTTTATTTTAGGGTATCGGTTTAATTACAGGATGAAGGTTTCATGGCAGAATTGTATTTAGTCATTTTATTAACGCTTTTGGCTGGGTTAGCGATGCCGGCAGGTGGTTTACTGGCCAGTGTTGAAAATATTCGGCCATTCTGGCTGGAAAATGAATTAAGACACGGCATTATTGCTTTTGGCGGTGGTGCTCTGTTGGCCGCAATTGCCTTGGTGTTAGTACCTGAAGGTATTCAACACTTAAATCTTGAAGCCGCCTGTGGGTATTTTTTACTCGGCAGTATTGGTTTTATGCTGCTGGATATATTGCTGTTTAAACTGAAAACACCAGCCAGCCAGCTAGCTGCAATGCTAACAGATTTTATCCCTGAATCTATCGCGCTCGGAGCTGCATTTGCTTACGGGGGAGGTAGTGGGATTTTGTTAGCGTTAATTATCGCTCTACAGAACTTTCCGGAAGGTTTTAATGCCTATCGGGAGTTACAGGAAGGCAGTCATTTTTCGAGTATCACCATACTCTTGTTATTCAGTCTGTTGGCGTTATTCGGACCGGTAGCCGGCGTCATTGGCTATTATTATTTAGCGGATGCCAATGGCGTGCTTTCGGCAATTATGTTGTTTGCTGCCGGTGGCATTTTATATTCGGTATTTCAGGATATAGCGCCGCAAGCCAAACTGGATAAACACTGGCTGCCGACACTCGGTGCAGCCATCGGGTTTACATTTGGTCTGGCCGGTTATATTTTAACCCATTAATTTTTCGGATTGTGTTTTATTTCTCTTTGGCTGTGCAAATTTAGCCACCTTATTAAACCTTCTAAGTAGGTGGCTATTGACGCTGATATGTTTTTTTAGCGGGTAACTTTGGGTAGCCGGATACAGACTTCAAGCCCACTAGGCTTGATATTTTTTGCACTAATGGAACCCTGGTGGCGGTTAATTGCTTTTTGCGCGATTGCTAAGCCCAGACCCGTGCCGCCTGTATGTCGGTCACGGGCTTTAGCAACCCGGTAAAACGGGGTGAATATTTTATCTATCTCAGATTCAGCCACACCCGGCCCGTTATCGGTGACCCTAACTTCAACTGCATCTTTATCCTGCGATAAATCAATTGAAATAACACTTTTTTCAGGACTGTATTTAATCGCATTTCGAATAATATTTTCAAATGCCGTATTGAGCAGCATAGCATCAGCAAAAATTTCGCAGTGTTCAGATAAACAAGCGTTTAGTTTTATTTGCTTTTGCTCTGCTTCCAGTTCAGCTGATTTTAAAATACGACTGATGAGCAAAGGTAAATCCTGGGATTCTGCATCTAAATCCAAATCTTCGCTTTCTAATCTGGCCAGTCGGAGGACATTGGAAATCATTTCATCCAATTTATGGATCTCAGACTCAATTCGGTTGAGCTGCTTTTCGCAATCAGCCGGGTTTTTAATTGCCAGTGCTAAAGCCAATTCAAGTCGGGTTAATGGTGTTCTGAGTTCATGGGAGACATCCCCAAGTAAACGTTTATGCAAATCAAACTGGGTTTCAAGTTTTTCCGCCATGTGGTTAAAATCACGAGCGAGATCGCCGATTTCGTCATGTCTAAGTGCAATTTTATCTATCCTGTGACTCAAATTACCACTGGCAAGCGCATGGCTTGAATTTCGCAATTTGCTAATAGGTATGCTGAGGTTACGAGCCACTAACCAACAGGGAATTATGGTGATAAAAGCCGCCAGTAAAAGTTTCAAACTTTCCGGCATATGCCATAATAATTTATAAAATTCGTTTCTCTGTTTAACCCTGTATGCAATAAAAAGCTGATAAGATGCGCTTGGGCTCGTGATCTGTACCGGGCCGGTTAAAATAAACCTGTCTAGTCTGACCTGTAATTTTTTATCCGCAATCGCGAGGTGAGTTAAACGTCGTCCGGAAATTTCAGGATGCAGACGCTTGGGAAACACTATGGTTTTACTGGTTTCTTCTTTGAGAATATAAAATCGGCCACGAGATTTTTGCTGAAACTCATTTAATCTTTCGATGAGTTCGGGCAACCCTTTATCACTGAGCTCTTTGCTCGCAAAATCGAGTTGTGAAACCTGATATCCGTCAGCGGGTTTTACGCCTTCAATCTGTGACAGTTGATCATTTACAAATAAAACCAGCCAAATCAGAATGACAACCGAGCCCCAGAACCCTAAAAAGAGTCGACCGAATAAATAATTAAACGGATTAAGTTTACGCACAGAAAAAGTAGAATTCGTCATTTTAGCTGGCATCAACTAACAATCGGTAGCCTGCGCCACGCACGGTTTTAATTTGAATATTAGGATCATTTTTTAACTTTTTACGTAAATTACTGATGTGCATGTCTATACTTCGATCAAATTGCATGAGTTCTCGCCCCAGAATCTCCTTACTGAGCGCTTCTTTGCTAATGAGTTTGCCTAAATGGTTGGCAAGATAAACCAGAAACTGATATTCGGTGCCAGTTAGTTCAATTTCCTGCTCGTCAAGCTGAACGCTATGGCTGTTATGATTGATGACAAGTTTTCCGATCTGACTGCTTGTTTGTGTACTCTGTTCATTGGCATATTCAAAACGGCGCAAAATTGCTTTAATTCTTGCCAGTAACTCTCTGTGGTTAAAAGGTTTGGGTAAATAGTCATCTGCGCCAAGCTCTAATCCTAAAATGCGATCGAAATCATCGCCGCGGGCGGTTAACATCAGTACCGGTGTTTTACTGAATTGGCGGATCCGTTTTAAGGTTTCAAATCCGTCAATACCCGGCAACATGACATCCAATAAGACCAAATCAATGTGTTGAGACTTTAGTTTTTCAATACCAATCAGGCCAGTTTCGGCAGTATCACATACCAAACCGTCTGTGCTCAGGTATTCGGCCAGCAACTCGGATAACGAAAGATCATCTTCAATTATGAGTATCTGTTTATTCATTTTTCGGCCCTGTATTCATCGTTAGCTTAACTATACCTGCGCAAACGCCTGAAGCAACGACTTTACGTTACTTTTACACTTTGCTGTCAGAATCTTTGAAATTTACTGAGTAGACTAAAAAGGTAGTCAAAGCGAAACATACAGTGTGTGTTTATTATTAATTTTAAAAATTAAAGCAGGTGAATAATATGCAACTCGTTAAATATTCGAAAAGTTTATTAGGTATGACACTTTTATCCGGCATTTTGATGACATCCAGTGTCTATGCCGGACAAGGCGGACATCATGGTTATCAAGATAAAGGTCGAATGCACAAAATGGCAAAACTGCTAGTGTTAACCGATGAACAAAAAGCACAAATAAAGGATATATTTGAAAAAGCTAAAGCGGATAAACACGCAACTTACCAGTCACTTAAAGATTATCGCGCGGCACTAAAATCACTGGTAAACAGTGATGACTATTCCGCAGACGCTGTCCGGGCTTTATATCTGCAGTATCAGGAAACCTTTATTGCAAAAGAGATCAATCAAACCCAAATCGAACATCAGGTAAATGCCGTATTAACTGAAGAACAATTGGCGAAAAAAGAGAAGCTGGCTGAGAAGTTTAAGCATAAAAAAAGAGCGCATCATAAACATAAACGCGCAGAATAAATCAGCTATCAGGCAAATCTGGACAGATTTGCCTTTTCTCTCCAGTAAAGCTAAGTTACTCTACCCAAATTAATATCAAATTCAGTCTTGCATATGGATAAGTTACCCAGCTTAAGAAATCTTCAGTATTTAATTAAACTTCATGAATTAAAAAGCTTCAATAAAGCCGCTGAAGCCTGTTTTGTCAGCCAGTCTACTTTGAGTTCAGGTATTCAAAACCTTGAAGATCAACTGGAAGGTCAGCTAATCGAGCGGGATCATAAATCATTTGTATTTACGCAGTTAGGTGATGAACTGGTAGATATGGCAAAAAGTATCGTTCAGCAAGCATCTGAATTAAAAGCCTGTGCAACATCGAACCAGTCTCCTATGTCTGGCTTAATTAAACTGGGTTGCATACCGACTATTGCTCCGTTTTTATTTAAACCTATATTTTCAGAATGTTCGAAAACCTATCCGGATCTTAAACTTCAGTTAACAGAAGATACCACTGAGAATTTATTAACTTTGTTGGATTCAGGTGAAATCGATTGTGCGTTAATGGCTTTACCTGTGGATATTAACGGGTTTCATTCCAAGCTGTTAGGCCAGGATAAGTTTTGGCTGGCGGCACATAAGCAATATGAGAAACTGGGCGAAGGTGAATTCAGTTACGATAAATTGCCAGATGAGAGTATTTTTTTATTGCAGTCAGAACATTGTCTGACCCAGCATGCGGTTTCAGCCTGTCAGTTAGTAAACCGGGCTAAGATCAGTACTATGTCAGCCACTCATTTACATACACTGATTTCTATGGCTGAATGTTTGAAAGGGGCGACTTTTGTGCCGCAAATGGCATTGAATTCTGGCTTATTGGATGAATCAGATTTGGTATTATTGCAACCGACTGCTGAAGCTGCGAGCCGGGATATAGCGCTTATCTGGCGCCAAACTACGCGTAGGGCTTCAACCTTTAATTTGTTTTCTGAATTGATTTCGAATTTATTGGCACAAAAGTGATTGAACAACAGCAAAGCGATATAAAATCGCTTTGCTTAGTCAGCTTTTTTATTCTGTCGGTTGAGTATAGATAACCGTTAATCGTTCGATAAAACGGGTTAATTCGCGAGACATCAAAACAAAATCTGCATCTAAACGAGCCAGTTTATCTTCATCTGTGATGTCATCATTTTGCTCTTTAATCACATCATTAAACTTAATCCGTTTAATTGATAAATCATCTGCTAAAATACAGCTTAAAGTCTCATCCCAGTCTACGGCAATTTTTGTTGCTTGCTTACCATTATTCAAATGGTTTTGTAAATCATCTGAATCCAGACTTAAATTTTTAATACGTAATGTACCTTCATCTTCGGCGAAGTCTTTCAGTTCAACTTCTGTACCTAATGTAAAGTCTGAAGGATGATCACCGCGCATCCACTCGGTAAAGGTAAACATTAACTGAGTTTCAGTATCAATTGGCACGACTGGCAGGCTGCCTAAACATTTGCGCAAATAGGCCGTAAACTCTTCGGCTTTGTTACTGCTTGAAGCTTCTATCACAATAAATCCAGCTTTCATTGCGATAAATGCGTTGATAAATGAGGATTTGGTAAAGGCTTGCGGGAGCAGAGTATGGATTAACTCTTCTTTGATATTTTGTTTTTCTTTACCTTTTACTTTGCGACCTTCTGCATCTTCGATTTCTTTAAGTTTTTCATCGAGTAATTCACGTACAACCGATGCAGGCAATACTTTTTCCTGTTTTTTCAGGGTTAGCAATAAAAAATCTTCTGACTTATGCGTTAAAGTTGCAGCTTTAGGCCCAAGCGCCGGCGTCCAGCCAATTGTTTGCATATCGGTTTTGCCACAAGGCTTAAACGTAAATTCCTGTAACTTGTCTTCTATTTGCTCAGCGTTAAATTCAAGTTCTTGGGTGAATTGGTAAAAGAAAGCGTTTTTAAACCACATAATATTATCTTTATTTCCGTTTGATTTTAGGTCATTACCAGAGTTTAGTGATATTTAAACTTGATAAATACAGTATAAATTCGGTTGATGATGATTTTGTTAACCGGGTCAAATCTAAGTCAGTTTATTCTTTGCTTTCTGCTTCGATTATTAAGTCACCTTTTGGCTCGCAGCAGCAGGGTAAAATCTCTCCTCGGCGAACAAAGGCAAGTGGCGCTTTAGGGTAGTTAACTTCACCTTCGAGTAAAACGGTTCGACAGGCACCACAATAACCGTCGCGGCAATGATAATGAACAACAAGCGTTTGCTGCTCAAGATAATCAAGCAAGCAGGCATTTTCTGCTGCCTGATAATCTGTATATATGACTTTAAATTGAATTGGGTCTGACATTGTGAGCTGTGATATTACAGCTCAAAATCATCAAAGTCGTCAGTGTTGACTTCGCTATCAATTTGACCCACAAGATAAGAGCTAATCTCAGCTTCCTGTGGCGCTACCTGAACATTGTCACTGACCAACCAGGCATTTATCCATGGAATTGGGTTTTGAGTGGTTTGGAATATGCTAGGTAAACCTATGGCCTGCATACGCGTATTGGTGATGTACTCTACGTATTGGCACAGGATATCTTCGTTCAGACCTATCATAGAACCGTCTTTAAACAGGTATTTTGCCCAGTCTTTTTCTTGTTCAGCAGCCGTTTTAAAGATGTTGATTACTTCTTCTCGGCACTCAATTGCAATTTCGGCCATTTCAGGATCATCCTGACCATCTGCCATTATATTGAGCATATGCTGTGTACCGGTTAAATGAAGGGCTTCGTCACGAGCAATCAATTTAATGATTTTTGCATTACCTTCCATTAATTCACGTTCAGCAAACGCAAAACTACAGGCAAAGCTCACATAAAAGCGAATTGCTTCCAGTACGTTAACCGCGGCAATACATAAATAAGTCAGCCGCTTCAGCTCTCTGTGATTGACCTGAATTGTCTCATCATTTATTTCGTAAGTACCTTCACCACGAGTATGGTAAAGCTGTGTTGCCTGTATCAGTTTGTCGTAGTAATGAGAAATATCATAAGCCCGCTTCAAAATATGTTCATTCACAACAATGTCGTCAAAAACCAGGCTAGGTTCATTAACGATATTACGGATAATATGCGTATAAGAGCGGCTATGAATCGTTTCACTGAAGGCCCAGGTTTCAATCCAGGTTTCCAGTTCAGGTAAAGAAACAATTGGCAATAATGCTACATTTGGCGAGCGACCCTGAATACTATCCAGCAACGTCTGGTATTTCAGGTTACTTAAAAATACATGGCGCTCATGTTCGGATAATTTTTGAAAGTCAGCACGATCCCGGCTGACATCGACTTCTTCCGGACGCCAGAAAAAGCTTAACTGTTTTTCAATTAAGCGTTCAAAAATAGGGTGCTTTTGTTTGTCATAGCGAGCTACATTGACAAGACTGCCAAAAAACATAGGTTCGTTAAGATAATCAGTATTGTTTTTATTAAACGTTGTGTAACTCATAAGGGTTAAATATTCTCTTTAACAAAGCAGCAGGCCACTTATCAATAAACGGCCAGTAGGTTAATTTAGTTTAACATGCGTTATATTTTACATGCGCCGCCTGCACAATCATCATCGGCTGGCTGACTGTCTTTTTGTGGATCTTCTGCACCATCTCTAGTGTTGTGATAATACAGCGTTTTCACACCGAGTTTGTAGGCATACAGTAAGTCTTTTAACAGCTGCTGCATAGGCACACGGTTGTTCGGGAATTTGCTTGGGTCATAGTTGGTATTCGCCGAAATTGTCTGATCAATAAATTTCTGCATAATAGCCACTAACTCAAGGTAACCTTTATTTGAAGGAATAGTCCATAACAACTCGTAATTATCTTTAAGGTTTTCAAAGTCAGGAACAACCTGTCTTAAAATACCGTCTTTACTTGCCTTTATACTGACGTATCCACGAGGTGGTTCAATACCATTGGTTGCATTAGAAATCTGCGATGACGTCTCAGACGGCATTAATGCAGATAGAGTTGAATTACGTAAACCATGCTCAACAATATTCTGACGCAATGTCTCCCAATCCAGGTGCAGTGATTCTTCGCAAATCGTATCTACTTCTTTTTTATAAGTATCTACCGGCAGTATGCCTTGTGCATAAGTGGTTTCACTGAATTTAGCACATGCACCTTGCTCTTTTGCTAATTCATTTGAAGCCTGTAGAAGATAGAATTGAATGGCTTCAAATGTCTTATGGGTTAAACCATTAGCACTGCCATCTGAATATTTGACGCCATTTTTTGCTAAATAATAAGCAAAGTTAATCACACCTATACCGAGTGTACGACGGTTAATACTTGAGTTACGAGCCGCTGGAATAGGGTAGTCTTGATAATCTAATAAACAATCGAGTGCTCTGACTGCCAAACGAGCGAGTTCTTCAAGTTCCGATAAATCTTTAATAGCGCCCAGGTTAAATGCAGATAAAGTACAAAGTGCTATTTCGGCTTCAGGATCGTTAACATCTTCAAGTGGCTTGGTTGGTAAAGCGATTTCAAGACATAGGTTACTTTGTTTAATCGGTGCAACTTTTGGATCAAACGGGCTATGTGTATTACAGTGATCCACATTCTGTAAATAAATACGGCCAGTGCTAGCACGTTCTTGTGCAAATAAACCAAATAATTCTGTTGCTTTAACACGTTTTTTACGGATGCTGTCGTCATTTTCATATTTTACGTACAGCGCTTCAAATTGAGCTTGATCGGCAAAAAATGCGTCATACAAGCCAGGCACATCACTTGGGCTAAATAATGTAATGTAGTCGTTTTTAATCAGGCGCTGGTACATTAAGCGGTTAAACTGAACCCCATAATCGAGATGGCGAACCCGGTTATCATCGACCCCCCGGTTGTTTTTAAGCACCATTAATGATTCAACTTCAAGATGCCATAACGGATAGAATAAAGTTGCGGCACCACCACGCACGCCGCCTTGTGAGCAGCTTTTCACAGCAGTTTGGAAATGTTTATAAAACGGAATACAACCTGTATGGAATGCCTCACCACCGCGGATTGTACTGCCCAGTGCTCGGATATTACCGGCATTAACACCGATACCGGCTCTTTGGCTGACATATTTTACAATCGCGCTTGACGTTGCGTTAATGGAATCCAGACTGTCACCACATTCAATTAATACACATGAACTGAATTGACGGGTTGGTGTGCGAACACCTGACATAATAGGCGTTGGCAGAGAAATTTTAAATTGTGAAATGGCATTATAAAAACGTTCAATATAATCCATTCGTGTATCAGCAGGATACTTTGCAAATAAACAGGCGGCTACCAGCACGTACAAAAATTGAGGACTTTCGTAAATATCGCCGGTCACCCGGTTTTGAACTAAATATTTGCCTTCAAGCTGTTTAACTGCTGCATACGAGAAGTTTAAGTCACGCTTATGATCTAAAAAAGCATCCATTTGTTCAAATTCAGCCTGACTGAAATCAGCTAACAAATGAGTGTCATATTTACCCGCTTCGCATAAATTCACAACATGTTGATAAAGCGCAGGAGGCTCGTACTGACCATAGGCTTTTTTACGCAAATGGAAGATAGCTAAACGAGCAGCCAGATATTGATAGTCAGGCGACTCTTCAGAAATCAGATCCGCAGCAGATTTGATGATAGTTTCGTGAATGTCTTCAGTTTTAATTCCGTCGTAGAACTGAATGTGTGATTTCATTTCTACCTGAGACACAGAAACGTTATTGAGGTCTTTGGCTGCCCAGGTAATTACCTTGTGCATTTTATCTAAATCTAGAGCCTCTTTCTGACCATTTCGTTTAGTTACTAAAAGCTGATCTGTCATGCGAATCGTCTATCCTGTCTTTTTAGTTATCATTCTGCTGATTTAAAATTAGGTTCAAACTTTTTCTGCTGAATAAATGCTCAACACAACATCTAGGGGCAGAAATAGGATTTGACACAAGATAATGAGGTTTTGGCCTGAAAGCAAGCCATGTTTTTAAGTAAAAATCACTTGAATTTTGCTAAATTTAAAAGCGTTAGTAGATACTAACTTCTTAAATTCTGAAATTATTAAATATCTCACTTTTCAATGTGCAATCTTAAGAATAAAAAATTTAAATTTATGTCGCATTTTTTAAGATTGAGTGACCTAAAAAATGCACAATCAAAATAGGGGTATTGAGCGCTAACGAATATAAAATCAGCAAACT
This sequence comes from uncultured Alteromonadaceae bacterium, assembly GCA_913056495.1. Classification (GTDB taxonomy): domain Bacteria; phylum Pseudomonadota; class Gammaproteobacteria; order Enterobacterales; family Alteromonadaceae; genus Catenovulum. The sequence continues at coordinate 26,453 of CAJXMO010000029.1, forward strand.
GATTTTATATTGAACTGCGGTTAAAAAATAACCCGTTTAAATATCCGACGGCTTTTGAATAAAGCTTAATCAGCTGGATACACGCCCCTTAAAATCATTTGTTTTAAATCGTTTGCAGATTGAACAATATGATCTGCTTGCCACTGCTCAACCGGCGTTTTATCCTGAGTGTATCCCCAGTTAGCGACTATGCTTCTCATGCCCGCCCGGTTGCCGGCCTCAATATCTCGTTGAGCATCTCCCACATACCAGCATAGCTCTGAATTAACTTGCATATATTCACAGGCGTGCCAGAGAGGTTCCGGGTTAGGTTTACGCAAAGGCAGGGTATCACCGCTGACGTTAATTTTTGAACTGGCCAGTTGCGGATGGTATGTTACTAGCTTATCCGTTAAAAAAGCCGGTTTATTTGTCACTATGGCCCAAGGAATATTCAAGCTATCTAATTGGCTAATACAATCGTCCATGCCTTCAAATAAACAGGTGTGTCGGCTGATATTGTCCATGTAATAGTCGAGCAGCTTTAAACGCAGCGGCTCAATTTCAAAGTCGTTAAATTTTTCAGCCAGCCCAAGTTTTAATAATCCCAAAGCCCCATGTGATGCAACTGGCCTGTATTCATCATAGCTCTTAGGTGCCATATTCAAAGACTCGAGTACATGATTTAAAGCTTCACCCAGATCTTTAGCTGTATCAAGCACAGTGCCGTCTAAATCAAACAGCACAGCTTCTGGCTTAGTTATAGTTTTTGAGCACATAAGATGTAGTTTACTCCGGGATCTGAATTGACTTTAAATGATTTTGTCAGCGGATTAAAATGAATACCATTGAGTTTAGTCACCTTTAATCCGTATTTTTCGATTAATCGGACCAGCTCACTCGGGCGCAGAAATTTTTCATAATCATGGGTGCCTTTGGGGACTATATTCAATAAGTACTCAGCGGCAACTATGCCCAATAAATAACCTTTAATTGAGCGATTTAAAGTTGATGCAAATAAAAAACCACCGGGTTTGACCAGTTCACAGCAGGATTGAATAACAGACTCTGGATCAGGCACATGTTCGAGCATTTCCAGACAAGTGACAATATCAAATTGTTGTGATGCTTGCTGCGCAAAAGGTTCGACTGTAATGTGACGATAATCGATGGCTAAACCGGATTCTTTTGCATGTAATTTGGCCACTTCGATTGAATCGGGTGCGGCATCAATTCCGGTGACTTTGGCGTTTTGTTTGCACAAGGCTTCACTCAATATACCGCCACCACAGCCTACATCCAAAACCGCTTTATCAAACAGCCCGTTTGCATGCTCTGCAATATAATTGACCCGGGTGGGGTTCATTAAATGTAAAGGCGCAAAATCGCCGGCTTTATCCCACCACAAATGTGCGATTTGGTTAAATTTGTCGACTTCCGTTTGATCTATATTAGTCACTATTTTGAGCTCGTTATTTGGGGTTGTACCCCATTATAAAAACTTAAGGGAATTGAACAAGAGTGATTAGCTACAAGTGGGATAAAAGTTTGCATTTTAGTATGATTTTTAAACATTTAAGCAAGTTGTGCATTTTTCAATGGTATGCGTCTGGGAATGTGGTAGAATCGCGGATTAAAAAATAAAACCATTTACCCAAAACAAGTATTACAAAGTAGGGAACAGTCCTGTTTATGAGCGATTTGGCAAAAGAAATTCTTCCTATCAATATCGAAGATGAATTAAAAAATTCTTACCTTGACTATGCAATGAGCGTCATCGTTGGGCGTGCATTACCGGATGTTAGAGATGGTTTGAAGCCAGTGCATCGCCGCGTACTTTTCGCGATGAATGAGCTTAAAAATGACTTTAACAAGCCTTATAAAAAATCTGCTCGTATCGTGGGTGATGTAATCGGTAAATACCACCCACATGGTGACAGCGCGGTTTACGATACGATTGTTCGTATGGCGCAGCCATTTTCATTAAGATATATGCTGGTTGACGGACAAGGTAACTTTGGCTCTGTCGATGGCGACTCCGCAGCTGCAATGCGTTATACAGAAGTTAGAATGGCAAAAATTGCGCATTCTCTACTGGCCGATCTTGAAAAAGAAACGGTTAACTTTTTGCCTAACTATGACGGCACAGAACAAATTCCTGAAGTATTGCCAACCCGTGTCCCTAACTTGTTAGTGAATGGTTCATCCGGTATTGCTGTTGGTATGGCGACGAATATACCACCGCACAACTTGACTGAAGTGATTGGTGGCTGCCTAGCCATGATCGAAAATCCGGATATCACAGTTGATGAATTAATCGAAATTATCCCTGGCCCTGATTTCCCGACTGCGGCAATTATCAGCGGTAAAGCGGGTATTGAACAAGCCTATCGTACCGGCCGCGGAAAAATTTATCTTCGTGCTCGAGCTGAAGTAGAAGTGGCTGATAACGGCCGTGAAACTATTATAGTGACTGAGATTCCGTACCAGGTGAACAAAGCTCGGTTAATTGAAAAAATAGCCGAGTTAGTGAAAGAAAAACGTATTGACTCTGTATCTGCACTGCGCGACGAATCTGACAAAGACGGTATGCGGATTGTGATTGAAGTTAAGCGTGGAGAATCTGGCGAAGTCTTATTAAACCACTTGTATTCACTGACTCAAATGCAGGTTGTATTTGGTATCAACATGGTGGCACTGGATAACGGCCAGCCGCGTATATTTAATTTAGTTGATACACTAAAAGCTTTCTTAAACCACAGACGTGAAGTGGTGACCCGCAGAACTATTTTTGAATTGAGAAAAGCTCGTGAGCGTGCGCACATTCTCGAAGGTTTAGCGATTGCACTGGCGAACATCGACCCGGTTATTGAATTAATTAAACGTTCACCAACCCCAGTGGAAGCCAAGCAAGGGTTAATCTCTACACCATGGAATTTAGGTGATGTGGCCGATATGCTCGAAAGAGCCGGAACGGATGCAGCAAGACCAGAATGGCTGGAAGCATCCTACGGTATCCGCGATGGCAAATATTATTTAACTGAGCAACAGGCTCAGGCAATTCTTGAATTAAGACTACACAGACTGACTGGCCTTGAACACGAGAAAATTCTGGATGAATACAAAGCCTTATTAGAAGAAATTGCTGAATATTTACATATTTTATCCAGCTCAGTGCGTCTGATGGAAGTGATTCAGGAAGAGCTAATTGCGATTCGTGATGAGTTTGGTGATGAGCGCCGTACCGAAATTACGGCTGCAGCGCACGATATCAACATGGAAGATTTAATTGCAGAAGAGAATGTGGTTGTAACGCTTTCTCACGAAGGTTATGCGAAATATCAACCGCTGACTGAATATGAAGCTCAGCGACGTGGCGGTAAAGGTAAAGCCGCAGCCAAAATGAAAGATGATGACTTTATCGAGAAGTTACTCATTGCAAATACTCACGATACTATCTTATGTTTCTCAAACCGTGGCCGCTTATATTGGCTTAAAGTATATCAGTTGCCATTAGCCTCAAGAACAGCGCGCGGTCGTCCGATAGTCAATCTGTTGCCACTGGAAGAGAATGAACGTATCAGTGCAATTTTACCGGTTCGGGAATTCGAAGAGAATAAATTTGTCTTTATGGCAACTGCAAACGGTACGGTTAAAAAGACCGCATTAAAAGAATATTCACGTCCAAGATCAAGCGGCATCATAGCGCTGAACCTGAACGAAGGCGATCATATGATAGGCGTAGATATCACTCATGGTGACAGTGATGTCATGCTGTTTTCTGATGCGGGTAAAGTGGTTCGCTTTAATGAACAGCAAGTGCGTCCGATGGGGCGTACTGCTACCGGTGTTCGCGGCATGAAACTGGATGAAGGTCAAAAAGTGATCTCTATGATAGTGCCACATAATGACGGTGAAATCTTAACCGCAACTGAAAACGGCTTTGGTAAACGTACACCGCTTGAGGATTATCCGGCGAAGAGCCGTGCAACCATGGGGGTCGTCTCTATCAAAGTGAGCGAACGTAATGGTTCAGTTGTTGGTGCGGTTCAGGTAACTGACAGCGAAGAAATTATGTTAATTAGTAATAAAGGTACTTTGGTGAGAACTCGGGTATCAGAAGTGTCAGTTGTCGGTCGAAATACTCAGGGTGTGCGTTTAATCAGAACCGGTGAAAATGAACTGGTAGTTGGTTTACAGCGTATAGATGAGTTTGATGAAGAATCCGAAGAAATGCTTGAAGAAGCAATTGAAGGCCAGACAACAGACAGTGCTGAACAAGCCAGTTCAGATGTAACCAGTTCAGATATTGAGAGTGAAGACAATCAAGATGAGTAAACCTGTATACAATTTTTGTGCAGGCCCGGCTATGCTGCCAAAAGATGTGATGTTAACAGCCCAAAAAGAGTTTGTAGATTGGAACAAACACGGTACCTCTGTGATGGAAATTAGTCACAGAAGCCCGGACTACCTGGAAGTAGCCCACCAAGCTGAGCAGGATTTGCGGGATCTAATGGATATCTCGGATGACTATGCGGTCTTATTTATGCATGGCGGTGGTCGCGGACAGTTTGCAGCAGTACCTATGAATATACTGCCGCAAAATGCAACAGCCGATTATGTATTGACCGGTTCATGGTCAAAATCAGCGTTAACGGAAGCACAAAAATTTGGCAAAATAAATGTGGCCGCTAACTGTCATACCGAAAATGGTTTAGGGTCGGTTTTACCTCAGTCGCAGTGGCAGCTCTCAAAAGACGCTGCCTATGTTCATTATTGTCCTAATGAAACGGTTGATGGCATTGAGTTTGATTTTGTTCCTGAGGTTGACAAGCCTCTAGTTGCAGACATGTCATCCTGTATTTTATCACGCGATATTGATGTATCTAAGTTTGGCGTTATTTACGCCGGAGCACAGAAAAACATAGGTCCATCCGGTTTGGCGATTGCCATTGTACGTAAAGATTTGCTGGGCAAAGCACGTGAAAACACGCCTTCTATATTTGACTACAGTTTGCAGCTTAAACATGAGTCTATGTTTAATACCCCGCCAACTTATGCCTGGTATTTGGCCGGTTTAGTTTTTAAATGGCTTAAAAAGCAGGGGGGTGTTAAGGCCATAGAACAAACTAACATTGCTAAAGCTGAATTACTCTACAATTTTATTGATCAAAATGATTTTTACCAAAGCAAAGTAGAAACCAGATACAGATCAAGAATGAATGTGCCTTTTTATTTAATGGATGAATCCTTAAATACTGCGTTTTTAAGCGAATCGAAAGCTCAGGGGTTATTGGCATTAAAAGGCCACCGTTCAGTCGGTGGTATGCGAGCTAGTATCTACAATGCAATGCCGCTTGAAGGCGTTCAGGCGTTAGTAGATTTTATGCAAGATTTTGCAAACAAGCATGGTTAATAAGAAGAATAAAGTACTAACAAATTAAAAGATAAAAGAGGTTAGGGATGGCGGAACAAATTCCAGTCATAACAATTGATGGTCCAAGTGGTGCAGGAAAAGGCACAGTCAGTAAAAAAGTTGCGGACCGTCTTGGTTGGCATTTTCTGGACAGCGGCGCAATTTATCGTGTTCTGGCACTCGCAACGATTCATCATGATATTGATCCAACGGATGAAGAATCAGTTGAACCATTGGCATCCTGTTTAGATGTGCATTTTAAATCTTCTTCTGACGGTGATTCAACGCTGGTTATTTTAGAAGGTGAAGATGTTTCAACTGATATCCGGAATGAGAAAGTGGGCGCTGTGGCATCAAAAGTTGCCGCTTTGCCAAGAGTGCGGGAAGCTTTATTAAGACGCCAGCGTGCATTTAAAGAATCACCTGGATTGGTCGCAGATGGCCGTGATATGGGCACTGTGGTGTTTCCAAATGCGCCGGTTAAGATATTTTTGAACGCATCTGCCGAAGAAAGAGCAAAAAGACGCTATCTACAGTTGAAAGATACCGATCCTAGCGTTAAAATTGAACATCTTTTAGCCGATATTCGTGCACGTGATGAAAGAGACAGTAATCGAAGTGTTGCACCTCTGGTACCCGCTTCTGATGCACTGGAAATTGACTCCACCGAACTGAATATTGAGCAAGTTGTTGATCAGGTTTTTGCCTACATGCAGCAGAAGCTTGGTGTGTAAAAGTATTTTTCACTAAATTAATTTAGTGTAGGAAACCAGAATAAGGATATGCCTGGTTATTTTAAACAACCCTGGGTTATTTGGATTTAACTCGGATTATATATATTAAGTAAACTTTATTTATGACCGAAAGTTTTGCACAGCTTTTTGAAGAAAGCTTAAATGAAATCGAAACACGTCCTGGTGCCATCGTTAAAGGTACTATCGTTGCTATTCAGAAAGACGTTATTTTAGTTGACGCAGGTTTAAAATCTGAAGCAGCAATCCCAGCCGAGCAATTCTACAATGCGCAAGGCGAAGTTGAAGTTAACGTTGGTGACGAAATTGATGTTGCACTAGACGCTGTTGAAGACGGTTTCGGTGAAACAATTCTTTCTCGTGAAAAAGCTAAGCGCCATGAAGCTTGGATTCGCCTTGAAAAAGCTTGCGAAGACAGTGAAACGGTTACTGGTTTAATTAGCGGTAAAGTAAAAGGTGGCTTCACTGTTGAAGTTGAAGGTATCCGTGCGTTCTTGCCTGGTTCATTAGTTGACGTTCGTCCTGTTCGTGACACTACTTACCTTGAAAATGCAGAATTAGAATTCAAAGTTATCAAACTTGATCAAAAGCGCAATAACGTAGTTGTTTCTCGTCGTGCTGTTATCGAACAAGAAACCAGTGCTGAGCGTAGCGAATTACTTGCTAACTTAGAAGAAGGTCAAGAAGTAACTGGTATCGTTAAGAACTTAACTGACTACGGTGCATTCGTAGACTTAGGTGGTCTTGACGGTTTATTACACATCACTGATATGGCTTGGAAACGTGTTAAGCACCCAAGCGAGATCGTTAACGTTGGTGATGAAATCACAGTTAAAGTTCTTAAATTCGACAAAGAGAAGTCTCGTGTATCTCTAGGCCTTAAGCAATTAGGTAGCGATCCATGGGCTGAATTAGCTGAGCGCTTCCCTGAAGGTGCTAAGTTAGAAGGTCGTGTAACTAACTTAACTGACTACGGTTGTTTCGTTGAAATCCAAGAAGGCGTTGAAGGTCTTGTTCACGTTTCTGAAATGGATTGGACTAACAAAAACATCCACCCATCAAAAGTTGTTAACTTAGGTGACAGCGTTCAAGTTATGGTACTTGAAATTGATGAAGAGCGTCGTCGTATCTCATTAGGTTTAAAACAGTGTAAGCCTAACCCATGGGAAGAGTTCGCTAAGAACTACGCTAAAGGCGATCAAGTTTCTGGTAAGATCAAGTCAATTACTGACTTTGGTATCTTCATCGGTCTTGACGGTGGTATCGATGGTCTTGTTCACTTATCTGACATTTCTTGGAATGTTACAGGTGAAGAAGCGGTTCGTAACTACAAGAAAGGCGAAGAACTTACTGCTGTTGTATTACAAGTGGACGCAGAGCGTGAGCGTATTTCACTTGGCATCAAGCAAATTGATGAAGACCCATTCACTAACTACCTGACTGCAAACAAAAAAGGTGCTATTGTTAGTGGTAAGGTTACCAGCGTTGACGCAAAAGGCGCGACTATTGAATTAGCTGACAGCGTTGAAGGCTACATCCGTGTTGCTGATATCTCACGTGACCGTGTAGAAGATGCATCAACTGAATTAAACGAAGGTGATACTGTTGAAGCTAAATATATTGGCGTTGACCGTAAGAACCGCGTAATCAGTTTGTCTATTAAGGCAAAAGATGAAGCTGACGAAAAAGCTGCTGTAGAATCTGTTAATAAACAACAAGATGCTGCAGTATTCAGCAATGCAATGGCTGAAGCGTTTAAAAACGCACAAAAAGGCGAATAATATCGCTTGGGAGTAGAAATCTTCTACTCCCTTTTCCATACCTTTGTTATACTTTGGTAACCAGAACCCGTTGATTAACCGGAGTATATTATTATGACAAAATCTGAATTGATTGAATTAATGGCAAACAAGCAGCCTTCTGTTCCACTGAAAGAAATGGAAGCCAGTGTTAAAGAATTGCTTGAATATATGTCAGAGTCTCTCTCTACTGGTGAACGCATTGAAATTCGCGGCTTCGGTAGCTTCTCACTTCACTACAGAGCACCTCGAACAGGTCGTAATCCAAAAACCGGTGAAAGCGTAGAATTAACAGGCAAATATGTTCCTTATTTCAAGCCTGGTAAAGAAATGCGTGAACGCGTTAACGAAAGCATTCAATAAAGCATTTTGAAAACTGCACTTAGCTTAATTTTATTATTAATTATCGCTGGTATATTACTGCTTATCTCATCTTATAATACTGAGATAGTTGAGCTTAACTACCTGCTAGCGGTTCAGTCTATGCCTTTATCTATGGTATTGGCTATTTTCCTGTTTATAGGGTTCGCTTTAAGCACAATAGCTTGGGGCTATTACCTGATTAAACTACGCTTAAAGCTTCAGCAGCGTAATTGGAAAATTAATAAACTGAATCAGGAAATCGAACTACTCAGGCTGCAGCTCAAAGACAAATAATGCCAGAATTATTATTTTTATTATTACCTGTCGCTGCTTTATATGGTTACGTGATGGGGCGTAATAGTTATCGCCAGTCACAATTAAAGCAGCATGAAAAAATCAATCAGGACTTTTTATCCGGGCTTAATTTATTTTTAAGTAACCAAAGAGATAAAGCAATCAATGTACTGATTGAAAACTTGGAAGTTAACAACGAAACTTTTACCACTCATATTGCGTTAGGCAAGCTATTTCGCGCTAAAGGTGAGAACGACAGAGCCATTAAAATTCATCAGTTTTTGGCCAAACAGGATGTACTCACGCCAGAGCAGAGGCGGCAATCTATAGTGCAACTAGCACTGGACTATGTCGATTGTGCCTTATATGACAGAGCCGAAAAGCTATTACTTCCTTTGATGAACGATAAAGCCTGTGCTCGCGAAGCTCGTCTGATTCTTTCCCGAATTTATCAAACTTTTAAAGACTGGCAACAAGCTTTTGATGCGATTGAGCCAATTGCATCTGTGGATGGTGAGCAACACCATGTCACCAAAGCTTATTTATTATGTGAACTTGCATCTGAAAAGCAAAACGCTGACAAAATCGAAATGTTAAGAAGAGCGTTAACTTATGATAAAGGGTGTGCACGTGCTTATATCGATTTAATTGAAACCTATATAGAATTAAATGATAAAGCTGAAGCCGGAGAGTTATGCCGGGTTTTCGCAGATACCTGCCCAGATTATATTGCATTGTTAGTGCCTCACTTGGATTCAGTATTCCCGGATCATTCAATTCGGCTCGATTTTTTAACCTCAGTTTCAAGCCATATTAAGAGTACGTCTGTTGTGTCTGCTATATCCGATATTCTTGATAAACAAGATAGAATAGGGGATGCACGTAAAAGTGTTTTGGGAATGTTAGATAAACACGCGACTATTTCAGGGTTTGCTCAGTTACTAAAGTTAAATGCGAAAAAAACCGATGCGCCTGAAGCTCAGCAAATGATGCTTAACTTGGAAAAAATGGTTGTTAATAAAGTAAAACAGCTACCCAGTTATGAATGTGAACAGTGTGGTTATCAGGGCAGTTTATTATTTTGGCAATGCCCACGGTGCAAACACTGGGGCAGTGTTAAACCTATTATTGGATTAACCGGAGATTAATTTTGACAGATACTTGTAAGTCCCCCGTTATTGTCGCACTAGACTTTGATGACAAAAACAAAGCACTTGAGCTAGTTGAACAATTGCAGCCAAGCGAGTGTCGGCTGAAAGTAGGCAAAGAAATGTTTACGCTATTTGGTCCGGAATTTGTAAAGTCTTTAGTTGCAAAAGGGTTTGATGTTTTTTTAGATTTGAAGTTTCATGATATACCGGCAACCACAGCAAAAGCCTGCGTTGCAGCTGCAAAGCTTGGTGTGTGGATGGTGAATGTTCACGCCAGTGGTGGCAAAGTGATGATGCAAACGGCGAAAAAGGCTTTACAAGATAACTTTGAAACGCCTCCATTGCTCATTGCAGTAACCGTTTTAACTAGTATGGATGAATCTGATTTAGCGGGCATTGGTGTGTCTAAAACACCTGCTGAGCAAGTTAAAATGCTGGCTAAGTTGGTTAATGATTCTGGATTGGATGGGGTTGTTTGTTCAGCTCAGGAGGCGGAAATTTTAAGAGCGCATATAGGCTCAGACTTTCAGCTAGTAACACCTGGGATTAGACCGCAAGGTAGTGATAAAGGAGACCAAAAAAGGGTAATGACCCCTAAAATGGCAATGGATGCAGGTTCCAGTTATCTCGTTGTCGGGCGTCCTATCACTCAGGCAAATAATCCGGCTCAAGTACTAAAAGAGATCAATGCATCTTTAGGCCTTATCTAACCAAGATTTAGCACCGGTCGAACATATTAAAAAAGCGATGCATAGCATCGCTTTTTTTATGTATCACTATTTAGCTAAAGCAGCGTTAATTAGAAGGTATAAGACAGTTGAAGGCCAATAGCACCTTTTCTGTCTTCAGCATACTGACCAGCTAGATCGATATGAAATACACCAAACGGGGCTAACCCAAGACCGAATGTGTATTTACCGTCGTAATTACCTTCGATATCGTGTTTATAACCCAGGCGTAACTGAGCCCATTTTAATAAATCACCTTCGATACCAATGGATGCATATTGGCTGTCATCTTCAGCCCCTTCAAATTTTTCTGTACCCGTTAATTCAAGATCTGCTGCAACTGTTACATAACCTGTGCTAAAAGCCGCGCCTAAGGTTACTTCGGGTGCAATTTTATATGTAGAGATATGACCATTTACTTCTATCGACTGATAGTCTGAACTAATAAGGTTGCGTGCTGAAAGACCCAGTGTCCAGTTATCATCTACTTTATAGACAGCGCCTAAATCCACATTAAAGTTAGATTCATCGTTTAAGTATTCATCGGCATCAAAGTCATCTTCATCAAACGATGAAATCGATTCACGATAATTAAAAAAATCAACACGTTGATTTTTAAGCGTCAGACCTAAACTAAATTCATGGCCTTGGTAAGTGTAATTATCAGCATAAGTGACACCGACTTCCAATACATTTGCCGCAATGGCTTGAGCTTCAGAGGTTAATCCATCTTCCAGTTCATCAGTTGTCTCTGCTTCTCTGATAACCTGGCTGTCGTTTACTTCATCAATATCAGCAATCAGTTTAAGGTCGATTTGGGTATCAGCAAATACAGCTAAAGAACCAAAACGAGTGTGACCTGCGATGACTAAACCAGCATCCACACCTAATAATAATTCACTATCTAAATTTGCAAATTTTTCAATCAGATTTTCGCGCGCTGCTTCAAGTTGCTCTTCATTAGCGCCTTGCGGATCATTTTCTGCAGCTTCTAGTAGCATTTCCAAATTATCGTAAGCGTCTTGAAACTCATCAATGCCATTAACAAGGTCATTTGAATCTTCAGCTTCTATTGAAACACCCGGTAAAATCATACCAAAATCATCAGACTCATCAATTTGACTGGCTAATAAAGCCGGGTTGTTTGTTGGTGCGCTCAGGTAGCTACCGCCGACTGCGCTAACGCCGCCCATGCCCATAGAACGGACTTCAGCTGCTTGTGCATTCAAGCCGTATAAAGATGCAATAATCGCGATCGATAGTTGTTTTTTCATATTAGGTTCCTTTGTACTACTGATTCAATTTGTGTGAATTGATCCAAGGTTCTTTATAGAAGGGATTAAAAGTGTGTTTTTTATTATGCCAACTGAAAGCATCTTTGCTTAAAGTGTGGGCTAGTTCACATTTTAAAACGTCTTTGATAAATACAAAAGCATTAATTTCAAGCGATTGATTAAATTCAGGCAAGAAATCTCTCAAGGGCAAGTTTAGCTTTGTTTTTGAGTTTTAGACGCGAGAAAAGCTAGTTTGAGCGGGGCAAGAAGAAAGGGCGTTTTGGTCTAAGCTCAAATGATAAAAAATTCAAAGATTTTGGGATGAGAAGATATTTCTCATCCTGTTCTAAGGGGATAGTTTAGAAAGCGTTTAAGCTGGACTGTTGTCAACTAAAGTGTGTTCGGCGTTATCAGATGATTTTGACTTTTTACGTCGCTTACGACTGTAATCGCATTTAGGGTAACCTGGATCGTAGAGTCTGACAGATTTCCATTTTTTATACTTAGCTTCTTCCATACTATTACCATCAGCATCCCACTCAGCTCTGAATTGAATGGCGGTGCGATAAGCATGTAACTGAAGGTCTGCACTAAAATCAGAATACCCGAGCGAGAAGGTTTTAACAGCGGGTTTTCCGTTTCTACGGTAACTGACCCAATAAAAACGTTCAATCTCATTGCGCCGTTTATCCAGCTTTTCACGGTAACCCACTCCGTTAAAACCGCAACTGGCACCTTCTTTAGGTTTATGCTGGCGTTTAATTCGGTGTGTCGGATAGAGCATTTTGAGTTGTTTATTGCGGTTAATAGCCGCTTTTAACGCTTTATCAATTCCACCCCATTGTTTATAGGAGTAAAAGCCTCCCATATCCACTTTATTGCGGATAAAACGCATTTGGCAACCAGACTTACAAGGAAAACTAATGCCATGAGCATCGTTCTCTAATATCGCTTGGTACTGCTTAGGAATGTAATCGGGCAATGGCACAATGACTAAACTCTCTGTTTAACTTATATCACTCTGCCTGTATGAAAATGCCGGCAGCTCTAAAACAAAGTTCTTTAATTGCAGCTTTGAACTTTATTAACTGATAATTGCGTTTGCAGTAAGTGAGCATAATTCAGTTAATATAAGTGTAGCCAACCTTTAGTTGCTTTGTCTAATTTTTTATCCATAAGTATTTTGCAGGTATTTAAATAAAGCTTTCAATACTGCTAACTTTTCTTCATCCTGTTGATATTGCTCAACCAATGTTTCCAGTTGGCTCGAAAAAGATTCAAACGTTAAACCAAAATAATCTGAACTGGACATCAGTCGTTCGCGGCAGTGATTATGCCACTTACTTGACTCGCTTTCATTTAATAAGTGTGGATAGTTTCTCGCTTTGAACCTAAACCATAAACTTTTTAGCTTTAGATCTTCAAAATCAGGCTCAAAATCCGCATATTGGGTAATATCCATCGCCTGAATACGTTCCATCAGCGCTTTATCTGCTGGACTGGTAAATCCTTGGTAAAGTGCGTAATCCGGATCGGTTTCTTCATCAAACTCAATACTTTCATAAAGTTGAACTAGTTTTTCCCGGATTTGCGGGTGTTGTTTTAAAAATTTCAGATGAGTCAGGCAGGCTTCTCTGTCAATATTTAAACGCTCGGCATCTTCAGGTTTTAGGGTTTTTGCCGGTGCCAGAACAGGCGATTTGTTTATATGAATCAGTTTAATGGGCAGACGGGATTCACCCTCAGCCAAATCATCAGTTTTGGTAAAGAGTTTTTGTTGAATTTCATCAACTGACAAATCCGCCAGTGGAGTCGGGTCCTGTGCCAGATTTAGCACTATGACTGCATTACTATTAGTCGGGTGCCAGGCCATTGGACAAATCCAACTGCAACAGCCATGCTCAGCCTTAAGTTTTGACGAAATATGAACAAGCGGAGTCAGATTGTTTATATCAATCAGCTCAGCTACTTTTCGTTTATTACGCAACTCAAATAAATATTGGTAAAGCTTAGGTTGTTTTTCTTTGATAAGTCTGGCCATCGCGATAGTGGCTCTGACATCGGATACCGCATCGTGCGCTTTTTCATGGCTGATGCCATTGGCGAGAGTGAGTTCTTCCAGTTTAAAACTTGGGGTGCCATCTTCTTTTGTCGGCCAGTTAATGCCTTCAGGCCTGAGTGCATAACAGGCTCGGACTAGATCTATAATGTCCCAGCGGCTGTTTCCGTTTTGCCATTCCCGTGCATAAGGGTCAAAAAAGTTACGATAAAGAGAATAGCGCGTCACTTCATCGTCAAACCGAATACTATTATAACCAACTGTGCAGGTATTTGGCTTGCTCATTTGCGCCAGTACTTTGCGCATAAACTCATGTTCGCAATCACCTTTTCGCTGAGTTAGCTGAGGCGTGATTTTGGTAATTAAACAAGCTTGTGGATTCGGTAAATAATCCATAGGCGGATAACAAAAATACTCAACTGGCTCATCGATTTCATTTAAGTCTAAATCAGTTCTAATTGCAGCAAACTGAGCCGGGTGATCTTTTTTAGGGTTGACCCCCCAGGTTTCATAATCATGCCAGAGTAGAGAGGGTTGGTTTTTATTGTTCATTTTTATTCTCTTTTCTGTCTTAAGTTGTTGTTATTTAACTTTAAAGTTTGGTTGTTTGTTCGCTCTTGTTTTTTGCTGTTTTTTAATTTTCTATTGCTATTGTGCATCACTGAGTGCATCATTAATCAACCTTTTGTGACCAGTTGGTGTACATGTCTTTAACTGATACTAAATTAAGAAAAATCAAAGCGCCTTATAAAGGTAAACCTGAGCTAGCCGACAGAGATGGCTTGTCGGCCAGAGTAAGTACCAATGGCTCTATTACCTTTAATTATCGCTTTCGTTGGCAAGGGAAGCAACAAAGAATCAAAGTAGGGCGCTACCCGTTAGTTTCATTAGCTGACGCCAGAGCTAAAATTATAGAGTATAAAAAAATTCTATCAGAAGGCTTAGACCCCCGGCAAATTCAACAAGAAAAACAACGCCAATGCTTATTAGGTGATGTGGTTGAAGAATTTATGCAAAAGTATGTATACGCTGAACTAAAGCCCAGGACTCAAAGTTTGTATAAAACGACTTTTAATCAATACATTCCCAAATATGCGAATGTGGATATGGAGCGCTATAAGTATACTGATTGGATCAAGTTTTTTGACTGGGTAAAGCAAGAATCGTCGTCTGCTAATGCGGGCAGTGTACTTAAAAGGTTAAAAGCCGTTGCCAATTGGGCGAAATCTCGTGGTTTGTTAAATCACTCGCACCTAATTGATATTCCGGTTAAAGCGATAGGAAGTCATCAAGTAAGCCGTCAACGCTGTTTAGAATGGGAAGAAATTTCGGGGTTATGGCGACAAATCGAGGCAAGTAAAGCCACACCCAAATGTAAAATATGTGTACAACTACTTATTTTAACTGGTGCAAGAAATTCAGAAGTAAGAGAAGCTAAACGCTCAGAGTTTAATTTAGAGCGAAAACTTTGGATTTTACCTGAACACAGATCTAAAACAGGCAAACAAATTAGACGGCCTCTTAACGAAGGTACAATAAAGCTTATTCAAACACTTGATCTGATATATGGGGTAAAGCGTGAGTTCTTAATTGAGGGTGAAAGAAATGGCAGACCGCTGACAACGCACTCGGTGAATAGATTCGTTCAGCGCATGAATAACCATTTAAGATATCCACCGTTTGTACCGCACGACTTTAGAAGGACCATTGTTACCCGGTTAAGTGAACTTGGTGTCATGCCTCACGTAACTGAAAAAATGCTGGGTCATGAACTGGGGGGAATTATGGCCGTTTACAATAAACATGACTGGGTAGAAGAGCAGCAAAAAGCTTATGATTTGTATTGGGACAAGTTGCAAAGCTATTTGACCAAGTAAATCGATAAAATATGTTTCCCTTATGACGACGATAAAATAATAAAAATTAAGAGTACTTTTAATAATGCTTTTCTCCGAACCATACAACATAGCATGTCCGAACTGCCGGGCTATACATACCCATAGAAAGATCATGACTATTAATGATCTATCGAGCGAGAATTTCTCTGATGGTTTTGTTTCGGCATTTGATACGCTATCAACCAAGAAATGCAGTCAGTGTAATTACATAATTATCAACTGCCATGATTTAGAAAATTTGGGTGAAGTTGAATATGTAAAAGTTTATCACCCCCAGACTTTTTGGCAAAAGTTTTGGAGAACACCACCTGAATTTACTCGTCAACCGATTAACGAATATCCAAGTTTGCTTTA
>CAJXMO010000030.1 GCA_913056495.1 uncultured Alteromonadaceae bacterium
TTACTAGCGAATTCAACGCAGTTATCAGGAAAAATAGCCACTAGAAAGCAATTTGTTATCCAGAGTTGAGGTTAATTTAGCTCAGAGACAATCATGATTGCTGGCTTACGGTGGTATTTAATCTCGCCTATATACCAGCTTGTTCAAGTTGCTGAATCAAATATCTGTCCCTGTATAATACGTTTTTACATTCGTCGCCAAACCATTCCAGTGATGCATCTATATTGCGGATATCTTCATCCGGATGATGATTAATATGGTGAAGAAACTCTGTGTAATTGACGGCGCCTTCAAATAAAGGGACTATGCCTTCACGTGTACCGGCAGCTGAATAGACAGTGTTAGGGGCAAACACATCCAAATAATCTGCTGAGCTGATATTTTTTAGATGACAATGATTAATGAGTGGCTTAAGCCGTTCAAATGCCGGGATTATATCTGCTTTTGATTCCCACACATGTAATACGTCAAAATTAAGCTTCAGGTTGTCACGGTTAACCTCTGAAAATAGTTGCTCAGTTGAGCTGACAGTATCTGCATAGGTATTTGGATGGGTTTCGATAATTAAATTCAGATCATATAAAGCAAGCAAGTCGCAGGCTTTTTGTAGTCTTTTAGCCAACAGCTCAAAATCGGAATCACTGGTTTCGGAGCTGCCTTGATTACCCGCAAAGGTTCTTATTTTTTGGCTGCCCCAGTGTTTGGCTAAGCGGCCTAATAGTAAGGTTTGTTTTTTTAGTTCAGGTTCATTTGCCTGCAATGGCAGGTAATCGCTTAACATAGTGGTTCTTAAACCAAATTCAGCGAGCCAGTTTTTATTATAGTGAGGCTGATGCGCTAAGTTTTTGGCATGAATGCCCCAAAGTTCAAGTCCCTGGAAATGATTTGCCTGTGCCCATTTTGCTAACTGATCAATCGAGACCAGTTGATGACGAAATGAGATAGTGCAAATAGATAACATCATAGGCACACCTCAGACTTTCTTGTGCTCACCTTTTGATGCGTTTTACTTTTCCATTGCTTAAACAAGGTGAAGAGTGTTTGTTTTACGCTAAATTCTAAAGCGTCCTGATGTGCTAATAAGGATTCTATCTCTTTAAGTAAGTCAATAAATTCAATACCCTGGCTAAAATGAGCCGCGATTTTCATGGCTCTGAATTGAATTTTTTTATAGCCTGATACCAATTGTTCAATCACATCACACCAGTTTTCAAAGTCATCAAATGGCATTTCAAGTTCGAGCATAAAAAAGGCAAGGCCATGTTCATAAGCATATTTTCGAATCGCAAGCACAGGTAAATTGGCCAGCGCCTGATTTAAATCTGCCGGGGTTAACTCATTTTTTTGCTGAATATGCGCTTGGACTATGGTTCTTACCGCGTCTGTCATCGGGTTATTTTCCGGCTTAAAACAAGCGATAAAATAGTCATGAATTGCCTGACTGGTCACGGGCGTAATTTCACGACTGTCAAATAGATAACCACCTTCGACCGCTTCTGAAGCAATCGCTTGTATTACCTGCTGTTTATTTTGTTCACCTTGCCAGCGAAAATCCGGATCTAACATTAATAAATTATCCGGGTGCTCGCTTTTTTCGAGCATGACATAGTGAGGAAAAGGATTTTGATTAAATTTATTTTCCCGCTCTGGTAGTAAGTACATATCCAGCATCACCATGATATGCTGGCTGGCCGGTTTAGCTTCAATTAAATTTAATAAACGTGAGATATTCTCAGCTTTTGATTGATCGGCCTGATACCAGGCATTGACTTTAACGCCATACAGACGTTCAAACCAATGGCGGAAAAAATCATGATTTAAATCATCTGCATGATAATGAATTTTATAGTCTTCTGTTACCACTACATCCGCATCCCAAACCCCAAAATAAAAAGGTCTGTGATCGACGGCGTGATGAGCTTTAATACATTCGCAAAGACAACTGACAAAACAATGTACCTTGATATCTTCGAACTCTTCTGGTTGTGTGTTTTCGGCCAGACTGACTGTTGGCTCTACATTCTCAGTTATTTGGCCGGACAGAAACGAGGCTAAACTGTTAATGGTCTCAAAATCACTGGCGTTTAGCGCCTCATCCGGAACTTCTATGGATAATTGGGTTTCCAGACTAATTAATAACTGCATAATCAGCACTGAATCCAAATACAGATCCTGATTAAGTCGGGCCTTCTCATCAAAGGCCGCCATATTGGCGGTTGGAATTTCATCGATTAAAACACGTTTAATGGCTTCAATTATGGTGGTTTTTTGCATAAGGATTCATTCTGTTTATTGGATTTTAATTGCTCAAGCGCTTGCTTTTTGAAACTCAATGGCCAGATGTTTACGGTTAACCTTACTGTTTGCCATACGTGCTATTTGAGTGACCGGTTGTAAAAACTGTGGAATCTGAAAAGGAGCCAGATGCTGGCTGCACCACAGGCGCAGAACAGCGGGGGTAAGCTCAGAATCGGCAAGGTATTGCAGACAGATTCTGTGCCCAGCCAGCGGGTCTTCTATTTTAAAAATGACACAGTCATTAATTTTTGGATGGCTTAGGATGATATTTTCCAGTTCATTCGGATAAACATTTAAACCTGATACTATAATGGTGTCGTCCAAGCGTGCGACAAAATGTAAATGTCCGTTCTGGTCCGTAAATCCGGCATCCTGAGTGTGTATGCTTTTGATACCAACTGATGTTTCAATGCGGGCGATAATCTCAGTCGGATGTGTAGGGTTGCTACTTGTTTCCAGTGTAATATGCGCCAGGGGTGTACCCAAATTATCGGCGGTAGCTGGATTATGACTGATGCTGATACAGCCGGCTTCAGAGCAGCCGTATTGTTGGTAAAAGTTATTTACCCGAGGTTTTATTTGTTCAAAAACTGCATCTGAGAGGGTTGAGCCGGAAGTCATAGCGGCAAACAGTTTATCCGATTTAGGCCATAATCTTGCCAAACCCTGAAGCATTACAGGTGATGAATAGAGCAGAGGTTTGTCATAGCTACGCAGAATTTTGATGATAAATTTAGGATTTATGCTGGTTATAATGGTAGGCATCTGGCCGCGCGCTAAAGCCACCATAACGCCGCTAATTAAACCGTATGAATGTGTGATTGGGCACGCGATTACCGGTGCAATGTCAGAGTCAATGCTAAGCGCTTGGCAATAGCTATTAATTTCAATATCAATATCAGCCCAACTTCGTAAAATACATTTGGCTTCGCCCGTTGTCCCTGAGCTCATCTGAATTAAACCCGCATGCTGGTTAGCTTGAATAGACAAATTTTCTGACGTATTTTCCAGTGGTATAAGCTGGGTCAGGTCCTGATAAATTAACAATCCACAACCCGCTTTTTCAGCTAATTGTTTAGCATGCTCAAGTGGTATGCCCGGATGAATCGGCATGGCGGAAATATGGTGTGATTTTAAATAAAAGCACAGGGTGAGCCAGACAAAGCTATCTTCAACACAGACCGCAATCGCCTGCTGATGATTAATCTGATCAAACGCCTGATAAGAATTCTTTTGCTGAGCAAAGTCTGATTCACTATAAAATTTATCATTAATGGTAAACATAAGATTATCTCTGATTAACTGGATTCACTGTTGAGTTCTGCGCTGAAAAGGCGATTCAAAATTTGAGATTGGCGGTTTTTATCCGCTAAGGGGTTTTGAATCGCATGATGGAATTCTGCACTGCTCTTCTCACTAAATTTTTTCTTCAGGAGAGATTCGGTTTGAATGTCGGACTTAAAAATATTGATTTTTTGTAACCGAGCTGTCCCGGTCAACCCCGCTCTTTGGTAATCCTGAAATGCCTGAAAAATTAACTGCCAGAATTGCTGCTCCGGGAACTGATAGTGCATTTCAAGTAAAACAGCCAAATCAGCTAGGTTAAAGACAAATAAGGTATCAACAAATAATTCTCGCAGCGCTTCGACACTGCTCATCCAATAATACTGATCTGGTTTTGCACTCTGGTAACAGGTATTTAATTCACTAAAAACCGGTGCCAGATCGGGTTCAGCCAGAAAGTCTGGCACATATTCAAGACTTTCATGAAAATCTCTTAAAATCACTTTTTGAGGCCAACCCTGCTGATGCTCAATCAGGAGATTCTGGGCATGGGCTTCTAGTGCAATACCGTGTTTAACTAATAAATGCCAGATGGGAATTACACTGATTTTAATTAAATGCTTAAGCCATTTTTGACAACCGTAGCTTTGGATCCAGGGATCGATAAATGGCTTTTTGTCCTGTTCAATTGCGGTTAATGCGACAAAAGGCAGAGTGCATTTATCAGTATGACGATGAATGCTTTGCCTGAATATCACCCCTAACTGATCAGCCAGTTCATCCACCCAAGGCTGAAACTCATTACCATCATTGGCCAGGCTGATACCTGCATATTCAGGTAATAAAATCATATATTCCTGTAAAAACGGATCAGACTGCCACAGTGTTTCAAGCCAGTTTGAGAGTGCAGGTGCTGTGCAGATTGAATGATTTTCTATCGTTCTGAGCGAAGAGGTATTAACCATATTAAGCGGTAGTTTGATATTGGCTTTACCGGGATGAATGACATTTAATAAGGTTCTTACGGAAATACTCGCCTGATAATAATCTCCGGCCGCACCCAAATAAAATACCTGTTGATTTTGTATTGCTGCAGCTAGTTTTGGTTTTATATTCAGCCATTGCCAGGGATGAACCGGTAATAAGGCAAATGCGCTGGGCTCATGGGTTTGTTTGGCCAGCACTGTATGGAGTTGTACAAAACTGTTTTGTTCTAATTCCTGCTGCCAGAATGCATGATCTGAAGATGATGCAAAAGATCGTTTCAAATAGCAGCGGCGCACCGCTAGCCAATGAAGCTGAAAACAATTTGCAGCTTCCGGGCCGTATTTTTGATGATCGTTTGTATTAAAACCGGTTCTGGCTTTAAAGCACGGATGATAAGGATGGCCTTCATCGATTGCCGACTCCAGTTCAACATAACTTAATTCACGGCGACTGTTGAGTCGGGTTAAATACTGATGATTCCACCGACATAAAGAAACCGTTTGCTTGAGCTCTGATATGAGCCTGTTTTTCACTTTTTGCGATGCCGGTAAATTATCCACCAGCTCGGCAAGATGAATATG
The DNA here is from genome assembly GCA_913056495.1 of uncultured Alteromonadaceae bacterium. Classification (GTDB taxonomy): domain Bacteria; phylum Pseudomonadota; class Gammaproteobacteria; order Enterobacterales; family Alteromonadaceae; genus Catenovulum. Next base: position 5,151 of record CAJXMO010000030.1, read on the forward strand.
GTGCCAGTTATTGCCACGGCGGGTATAAAGGTGCTTCGATTCTAGTCTGATACGACTAAAACCGGTTATTTTCCCTTTTGTTTTATAGTCCGTTTGATTCAGGTTGAAATAAAAATAACCGTTTTGATAGTCATACGGACAAATCTGTTCAAATAACAAAGCTTCGACTAACTGACGGATAACTCTGTTTTCAGGTGTTTCCGTCTGTTCGTTTGTATATTCAGAAACCGGCATACCAGGTTGAATTAATGATTTAAACACAAGCTAGCTGCTCCGCATCCAGCTCAGCCCGAGCCGCCAGTTTGCTTTGTTGATGAAGCGTATAAAAAGGGTTGTTAATTTCAGTGTAAACCGCTAATTCCTGTTCGGCTTCTAATTCATCGACATCGGCAACTCGGGTTAATAAGTTGGCTTTGCAGGCAATTCCAGGTTTATTCAGAGCCATATCAACAAATTTGGCGCCTACTCCCTTGAGTTCGGCGCGCATTGCCTGAAGCTTTTGATAACTGAGCGTTAATAATTGATTTTCGTTGATTAAACCATCCTGCCCAAACCGCCAAATAACCGAAAAAAGCTGATTTATAAATAGGTAATAGCCAAAGCGATCGGCAATCATCTCATCGCTATAAAATAAGTCCGGGTTGTTTTTGAGTGCGGGTTCAGCTGCCAATAGCTTTGATTTCATCAAAGCAGATAAATAAAACCCCTGATTATCACGATAATAATAGTGGCTTGGACAATGACGCTCAATGGTGAGCAATGAGTTTTGCTGATGCGCTTCTAACGCAACCCCATGTTTTTCATAAAGCCATATAGCTGGCTCTATTGCGCATTGCCAGTAACGTTCAAACCAAATCAGGCTGGCCGTTTGCAGGTTGATTCGTTTGTTTTTAGCCAGCGCTTTGACTTGCTGGCTCAGTTTAGATTCAGCGCCGGGCAATATGGGTTCTTGAACCAGAGCGGCGATTGAAACGGTTGAATGTGATTGTGTATTTTCCTGTTTAAAAGGGTTGCGCCGAATGATGGTTTCAAATCCGCTTTCGGTTTTATCTGCGTTTGTGATTGTGATGTAGGCAGGATCTTCAATTAAAATAAATTGTGGAAAATGCTGATTAAAATCGCTACCAGAGATTAACTTGCCGACATTTAATCCAGGCTCTAGTTCATGCACCCTGTTTTTGCGTAGTGAGTTTGTGATTTTGACCGGTATTGAAAGTTTGATCATAAAATCCAGCTCACGGCAATATAAAGTGCGTACGGATGAGGTCGGTGTGAATTTTTTTCCAATGACCCCCAAATTCTCTATCTGACCCTTTTGCATCAACTGAACAATCTCAAACTGATGCAATAGCCAGTGAGCCTGCAACGGATGTACAGGAACGAGTTGTTTGTCTTTATCTGGCAAACCACCATCGATTTCGGCAATTTGGTTAATAATTTGCTCTACACTTTGACTTGTGGAGGTCTTTTGCTGAAGCAACGTTTTTGATACAGCAAAAAAATGGAGTTGAAATTCTGCTTTTAATTCCGGTGCATAGTTTTTGTGTTGCCATGCATGAATCCCCTGGCGGGATTTAGGTGTCGGGTGCAGCCAGTGGCCAAACAAGAGTGATTGTTCTGACGCAATAAAATCCAGCTGTTCGAGGCTTGAATCATACTGACGTTTGGCTAGGTAATCCTGCATAATCTGATGGCTTTCCAGCGTACGGTTAAGCAATTCAAGTTTTTGGCCAGACTTTGCATCCCCGTCCTTACAGTCGGCATAAATGTTATCTATCAGCAGTAAGCTAGCTGACAAAAAACTCATGCATTGCCAGTTCCAGTCATTGTCACGCTTACAAAAAACCTGATTGATTCTGTGACGCCCCACAATTGAACGGTATGAAATAGCCAGAACCAGGCTCGCTTTAATCCCGGTGAGTTGTAATTCCAGTGCATGTGTTGCTGGATGACTAAACTCTGTACCTGTTGCTTGTTGCCAGTGCTGGCTTGAATGCCAAACACCGGACTCAATTTCTCGAATATAGCAATTTGCAAAAGCTTGAAATGAAGCATGCTCTGCGAGTTGACTCGCGTTTAAGTGTTCCTGTTCCATTATATTTGCCTCCGGCCATCTGATAATTCACCAACACTTATGAATGGTTACGATAATGATAATAATTATCAATATCAAATGGTTTTACAAATGTTACACTAATCCAGAGGGCGATGCATGTGTGCTAATTTTGAAGGTCTGTATTGCCAGCAATAATAGCTGGCCAGCAGAAACGCCAGCCACTCGGCTAATGGCAAAGCGATTATAAAAGTCAGTTCCGGAGGGTGAAAAGGAAACAGGGACCCGTTTGAAAAAACATAATGACAGCTTATCAGCAATAGTGCAGGTAAAATCAGACTGCGGGTAATGGCAACAATAGCCGAGGGTTTAGCCTGATGAATGGCGGTTAAATAACAGGTTAAAATTATATTGGTTCCATTGATTAAAAACAGAGGCAATAGCAACACTAATAGCTGCTGGCTCATTTGCTGCGCGGCCAGTTCGCTTTGGCTAATAAACCAGCCGACAGCCACTTCAGGCCAAAGTGTGAGTAACAGCGCGATTAATCCCCCCATAATCAGTGCGCAACCGAGGGCGAGCGTTAAAAATTGCTGAACTCTGTTAAATGCCTGAGCACCATAATTTTGGCTGATGATTAAATGCAGTGCGTCTGCAAACCCATAGCTGATCATAATGCTTAAAAATATGAAGTAATTCACTATCGTAAAAGCGGCAACGCCTTCAACACCCAGGCGGGATAGCATAAGCGCGTTTAGAATAAAAAAGATAACGCCAACAGATAGTTCATTAATGAGCTCAGATACACCATTACAGGCCGATTTGTATAAGAGTCGCCAGTTTTTTTGCAGTAGCTTGAATACTAACGTTTTCTGTTTACTGAAAAAATACTGACTTAATACAAAAAACTGTATCGTCTGTGCTATGGCTGTGGCATAAGCCGCACCAGCCAGTCCGGCTTGCAAATATATAATAAACCAGGCATCAAGAATAATATTAAGGAGAGCACCAGTCACCAAGGCGCTCGTTGCCAGCACAGGATGACCGTCAGAGCGAACTTGATAATACAAAACCATAGTAATGAGCTGAATAATAAACACCCAGCGAATGATATTTAAATAACTGGCAGCCAGAGGCGCTATTTCGTCCGGTATATTTAATAGCGAAAACAGCTCTGCTTCAAATAACAGGCTGAGTAGCGCAAATATCAGATTAATGAAACCGGCAGCGATAAGTGATTGGCTGAAGATATCGCTTGCCGAGTCCGGGTCTTTCGCTCCGAGCGCTTTACCCGTTGTCACCGCGCCGCCAATTGCCAGCATGATGGCAATTGATATCAGCACAGTGAAGTAGGGGATCATCAATGTAATGGCAGCCAGCGCATCCGCACCTATGACATTACCGACAAAAATACCATCTACCAGATTGGCGCTGGTAATCGCCAGTAATCCCATAAGTGATGGTAAAACATAATAAAAATAGGTGCGTGTGACCTTTCCTGATAAGACGGAATTTTGCTTTGACATAAGGCGTTCTCAAAAATAAATACCGGAAGTATAAATATTTGTTTTTCTATTGCAAATGAAAGTAATTATCATTAACCTTTGTGTTTTTGAAAGTTTAACCCATTTAAAAGGCATTTTGAGTGTAATGGATATTTTAATCATGGAAAGTGACCGGGCATTTAACGGGCAATTAGTTAAAGCATTAAAACAACAGGGCAATGAGGCTACATGTGTTGAAAAAATTGAAGCCGGATTAAATCTGGCATTGTCGGAACCATTCGATTTTATATTAATTGGCTCGGCCGAATTAAATGCTGGTGATATTTTTCAACTGAAGCAAATTCCGTTAAATCAGGAAACACCTGTTATGGTGCTTTCAGACAATCAGTCGGTCGATAAACGAATCGATGCTTTCAAACATGGCGCGGATGACTTTTTGATAAAACCCGTTAACTTATCTGAATTATTTGTCCGAATGGATGTCATTCTTAGACGTTATCAAGGCACTCATCCTAAAGCGTCATCAGTGCTCAGCGCAGGAAAACTGACGCTACACAAAGCGAGCCAAAGTATTGCCTATGCGGATTATGAGTTAAATATTACACCGATACAGTTCCGTTTATTATGGCAGTTAGTCCAAAACCGCCATCAGGTTTTGAGTAAACCTTTTTTATATCAGACGGTACTGGGCCGTTCTTTTTCTCCGGATGACAGAAGTCTGGATATGCATTTAAGCCGAATCCGCAAAAAATTAATATCAAAAGGCATGTCTCCCGGGCGTTTAACCACAGTTCATGGCAAAGGTTATCGTTTTTCCTGAACAAACCATTCAGATTTTAGGTTGTGCGATAAACGTTAAATAAATAAGAGGTAATGATGAGTGTGATAAGTCAGGTACAGGCCGAGCACAAAAGCCCTTTCATGGCAGTGGCTAGTGTTCAGCATATTGATGGTCGGAAAATGATCCACAGATTGTGCAAACATTTTTCACATAAGATAGATGCCGGTTGGAATGACAATCAGGGTTATATTGAATTTGCGATGGGGGTTTGTGATATGTCGGCTGATGAACAAGCGATCCACTTGCATTGTGGTAGTGGCTCTCAAGCTGAACTGGATGAAATTGTTGACTGTATTAATGTACATTTTCAACGATTTGCCAAAAGCTTTGATTTTACCCTGCATTGGAACTATAACCATAAGTCATGATTAAAAATAAATTTAAACAAAATTCGATTCCCTGGAGTATTGAACAAGCGAACAAAACGTACGGCATTGAACACTGGAGTAACCACTATTTTTCAATTGATTATAATGGTGACCTGATTGTCAATAATCCGAATACGCTCAAAGCAAGTCCGGTATCCCTAAAAACCATTATTGATGGCATGCGCGAGCGAGAACTGGAAATGCCGGTGCTGCTGCGCATTGAAAATATACTCGATGAAAGCATTCGCTTATTAAATGAATCTTTTCGTCAGGTCATTGATAAAGTTGGTTATCAAAACCGGTATCAGGGTGTTTATCCGATAAAAGTAAACCAGCAGGCACAAATTGTTGAAGAAATTGCACAATTTGGCGCTCAGTATCAACATGGATTTGAAGTCGGCAGTAAAGCCGAAATGATAGCTGCATTATCCACATTAGAAACATCCGGCAGTTTGATTATCTGTAATGGTTATAAAGACCAGGAGTTTATTGAACTCGGTCTGGAAGCCAACAAGCTCGGTTATAAATGTTTTTTTGTCATTGAAACCTTAACTGAATTACCAATTATTGTTGAACGTAGTCAGTCGCTTGGAATTCGTCCGCATATTGGCGTGCGCGCTAAAATGACGACTAAAGTGAGCGGACACTGGGGCGCCACCAGTGGCGATCGCAGTGTATTTGGTTTGTCGTCCAGTCAGTTGATTTATGTCGTTGATTATTTGAAGCAACATCAAATGCTGGATTGTCTTGAGTTACTGCACTGTCATTTAGGTTCACAAATTCCGAATATTCATGATATCCGAAGTGGTGTATTAGAAGCCTGTCGCTATTATTCTGATTTGTGTAAAGAAGGTGCACAGCTTGATTTTATTGATTTAGGAGGCGGCTTAGCGGTAGACTATACCGGTCGACAATCTGCAAATGGTCAAAGCCGTAATTACTCACTCAATGAATATTGTGAAAACATAGTTGATACGATAAAAACGACACTTGACCAACAAGGTTTATCGCATCCTGTAATCGTCACAGAATCAGGTCGGGCTGTTGTTGCTTATACCTCAGTGCTTTTATTCAATATTTTGGATGTGGTTCACTTTGAACCGCCAAATATGCCGGAGCCGGGCGATAATCAGCACCAGTTAATAAAAAACATGCGCGAAATTCTGACTTACCTGAAGCCACAACGCATTCAGGAATGTTTTAATGACGTTCAGTTTTACCGTGATGAAATACACGAATTATTTAAGCGTGGTCAAATTGATTTGCGAATGCGCTCCGTTTCAGAAACACTTTATTTTTGCATACTGCATCGAATAAAAGCGGTATTAGCCGAAATGGAAAGGGTACCTGAAGCGCTTGAAGGATTGACGGAATCACTGGCTGATATTTATTATGGTAACTTTAGTTTATTTCAGTCATTGCCGGATAGCTGGGCAATTGACCAGTTATTTCCGATTATGCCGGTTCATCGACTTAACGAGGCTCCGACTCGTCGGGCGATTCTGGCTGATATCACCTGTGACTGTGATGGAAAAATTGAACGTTTTGTGGTGGAAGGTCAGGAATCCCGGACCCTGCCACTTCATGAGATAAAACCCGAAGAAGATTATTATTTGGGTGTATTTCTGGTGGGTGCATATCAGGAAACATTGGGCGATCTCCATAATTTATTTGGTGATACTAATGTGGTCAGTGTGCGCTTAAATGCTGAGGGTGGTTTCGATTTTGTGAAAGAAGTTCACGGCGATTCCATTGAAGACGTTTTGAGTTATGTGGAATATCAACCTTATGACATCAAAAAACGTTTTCGTAATAAGGTTGAAGCTGCTGTTCGTGAAGGCCGTATCAGTGCTAAAGAGCGACAACAGATGATCAATACCTTTAATGCGAGTATGCAGGGTTATACTTATTACGAGAAACCTCTTTAAATAGTAAAAACAAAACTTTATAAAAGACAAATCTTATGAGTAAAATTGTTATTATAGGCGCTGGCGGTGTGGGCCAGGTTGTTGCGTTTAAATGTGCACAGTTACCAGAGGTATTTACTGACATTACATTGGCGAGTCGTACAGAAGCCAAATGTATTGAAATTGCCGGTAAAATTAAGCAAACCTTAAATCGCGATATTGCAACCGCGCAGGTTGATGCAGACAATGTCCCTGAACTGGTTGATTTATTAAATAAAATTAAACCTGAGTTGGTCATAAATGTGGCTTTACCGTATCAGGATTTAACGATTATGGACGCCTGTTTAGAAGCGGGTGTTCATTATATGGATACGGCAAATTATGAGCCTTTAGATACTGCAAAATTTGAATACAAATGGCAGTGGGCTTATCAGGAAAAGTTTGAAAAAGCAGGCTTAATGGCTTTATTGGGTTCAGGATTTGATCCCGGCGCAACCAATATGTTTACTGCTTATCTGGCAAAACACTATTTCGATGAAATTCATACACTCGACATCATCGATGTGAATGGCGGCGACCATGGTTATCCGTTTGCGACCAACTTTAATCCGGAAATTAATATTCGCGAAGTCACAGCCGAATGTCGCCACTGGGAAAACGGCGAATTTGTGACTACCCCGGCAATGTCGCTTAAACAAAGTTTCACTTGTCCGGATGAAGTTGGCACATACAATATATATCGTATGTATCATGAAGAACTGGAATCTCTTACCAAACATTTTCCGAGTCTGAAAAAGGCTCAGTTTTGGATGAGTTTCGGTGACAGTTATTTAAAACATCTTGAAGTATTAGGCAATGTCGGCATGACAGGCATTGAACCGGTTGAATTTCAGGGACAGTCAATTGTACCTATTCAATTCTTAAAAGCACTCTTACCGGATCCCTCTACATTAGGTCCGCGTACAAAAGGTAAAACCTGTATCGGGTGTGTGGTTACTGGGATGAAAGACGGAAAAGAAAAAACCGTCTATTTATACAATATCAAAGATCATCAGGATTGTTATAGCGAAGTTCAGTCACAAGCGATTTCGTATACCACAGGGGTACCAGCGATGATTGGTGCTAAAATGATCCTTGAAGGCAACTGGAAACAAGCCGGCGTCTGGAATATGGAACAGCTTGATCCGGATGCATTTATGGATGATATGCAAAAATATGGCTTACCTTGGAAAGTCATTGAAGAACCAGACTTTGATTTATTGAAATAGTCTGATGTATTTTAGGGTGGGTGAGTGAATCCTCGCGCCACCCTATTATTGCCCACCGCTCATATAACTTGCTTATAGCTCAATCATATTTTGCCCATGATAAATAGTAAAACTTTTCACCAATTTGATCCTAACCTTGTCCCATCGCCCTGTTATGTGGTGGATGAAGTGGTGATTGAAAATAATTTAAAAACGCTAGACTATGTACAGCAGCAGTCAGGCGCTAAAATACTCTTGGCGTTAAAAGCTTTCTCTATGTTTAGTTTAGCGCCACTTATCAATCGATATTTAAAAGGAACCTGTGCCAGCGGTTTGCACGAAGCCTTATTGGGTAGAGAAGAATTTGGTGGCGAAGTCCATACTTTTAGCGCCGCCTATACTCAGGCTGATTTGACTCGTATTTTAGCGATATCAGATCATGTTGTGTTTAACTCGATTGGTCAGTGGCAACGATTTCAGCCTCTGATTCAGGCAGAAAAAGCGAAACGTCCTGAAATAGAGTTTGGGTTAAGAGTGAATCCCTTACATTCTGAAGGGGCAGAGCCTATTTACGATCCCTGTGCGCCCGGCTCACGCTTAGGCATTCCATTTCCAAATATTCAACAAGCTTCTCTTGAAGGCATCAGCGGTCTTCACTTTCATACTCTGTGTGAGCAAGGATTTGATCCGTTAGCGCGCACGCTAGATGTCATTGAGCGTGAATTGGGGGATATTTTACCAAACCTAAAATGGGTAAACTTTGGTGGCGGTCATCATATCACCAAACCGGATTATGATGTTGAAGGTTTGATTACCAGAATTAAATCCTTTCAGGAAAAATATGGTGTTCAGGTTTATTTAGAACCCGGTGAAGCCATTGCCATTCACAGTGGTGTATTAGTCAGTGAAGTGCTGGATTTAACGCATAACGCCATGGATTTAGCGATTCTGGATTGTTCTGCAACCTGTCATATGCCGGATACCATAGAAATGCCATATCGGGCTGAAATCCTGGATGCAGGTACAGCAAATGAATATTCGTATACTTATCGGTTAGGCGGCCAAACTTGTCTGGCAGGTGACGTGATGGGTGATTATTCTTTTAAACATCCATTGCAAATTGGCCAGCGTATTATGTTTGATGATATGTCGCACTATACTATGGTTAAAACAACCACATTTAATGGTATCGGCTTACCGTCTATTGCTATTTGGAATTCAGAAACTAATCAATTAAAGCTTATTAAATCATTTGATTATCAGGATTTTAAGCAAAGACTCTCTTAATGTGTAAATTGTCTTAACGTTAAAAATAAGGGGGATCATGATCCCCCTTATTTTTTATTAAATTTATTGTGTTTGAACTGTTAATTTACGCTGACTTTTGAATACCCAGAATCTTGTTCCCAGATCTGAGAGCAGCAGCATAACCAGCATGGCTGCAACGGTTTGGCTAAATGAAAGTTGTTGCGATCCGAGCATCATTAACCCCCAACCAATGAATAACCATTGAACAATATAGAGTTTTGTGACTTGGTTACTCCAGAAATAGAGTAGGTTAAAGACCGGATTAGCCGGTATTTTGATAACCATAAAATGACAAATACCCAGCCAGCTTAATACAAATCCTGAACTCATCAAGATAGCGCCGGGCCCACTTCGCATAATATCACCGAAATGATAGTTAATATTGCTCAGGGCAAGCAAACCACCGCTTATCATTAATATCGTGCCAGCGAAAAAACTCTGTTTAAACAGTCGAGTTTTATCTGCAGACTGCTTGAGCCAATACCCGAAAGCCATGCCAATAAACGGGTAGCTGAGCCATGGCAGCAGTGGAAACATAGCGCCATTATCCGGATGTCCGATAAAGAGTTTTAATACCTGATTGACAATCCAGGAATCGGTTTTAATATCCCACAGCCAAGGAGACATAAACGCAATGATAATCGCTATAAAAACCCATATTCTGGGCTCGGCAATCATGCGTTGGCTCAATAGGCAGATTGCATAAGCGAGCCCGGCAAACTGTAGCACATCAACAATTAATAACTCAGTTAAAGGTGTGTAGCCCCCCAGTTGCTGATAACTCACCAGCCCCATTTCCAGTGAAAGCCACATGGGTAAGCTACCTCTGGCCAAATTCAGCAAATATCCGAGCATAAACAGATAAACTGCGCGGCGTAAGCCTTTTTGCAGATTGTTGTGTTTGGTATAGGTTATAAATACACCCATTATAAATACAAATACCGGAGCCGCGGGCCAACTGCCGAGCGCTTCAATCAGGATACCGAAAAGGTTGTCCTGTACTTGTGGCTGACCATAAAAAATCAGCACATGAATAAGCACCATAAATAAAATCGCCAATCCCCGAGCGAGATCAAAAGCGCCCATTCGCTCTATCTTTTGAGTATCGGTTTTTATCATGATTCTATGCCCATTTCGTCTTTAGCTTGATTCGATTGAGTCAATATTGAATGTTTTGATTGGTATTTGTATCTGGCAAAAATCAGACAGAATGCACTGACCAATAAACTAACCAGATTAATTAAAATCAGATTATGTAAATTGCCCAGAGTGGGTTTATTGCTTAAAATCAGAGCCGTGTCATAAAGTGGCGCGATGGCAAATAAGAAAGCTGAAGCAATCGCCTGCTGGACCATGACTTGGGTGGCGCATTTATGCCATAAGGCATGAACAAAAGAGATTAAGAGGCCGCTTGAAAATATTACCGGAAGCGCCTCTCTTTGAGCAAATGCATCAGGCAAAATGCGGGCAGCGGCAAAACATAGGCCGACCGCGATTAAGACACCGACTGATAAACCTAAGGTCATTGCCCGCACAACATTAAAGCTTTGCTGACTTTGTTTTCGGTTAGTGGATCGCTTTTCGAGCCAGATTAAATTACCGGACAAAATAAGATAGCAGCAGCCCAGTCCGAGCAGAAAGTAGATAAACTGCAAAGTGATACCGCCGAAACTGCCGTAGTGTAATTGCTTAAATATGTGGTAACTTGCCTGAACCGGATTATCGAGTACATGTTCCGCCTGATAATTAAGATAATTATCAAGCGGATAGTCTATGGTTAAGCGCTCACTCACGTGTCGGGTATCGACTAAACGTAACTGCATTTGTGCATGTTGATCGCCAAATCCCCAAAACTTAGCCAGATAAACTTTAGCGCCGGGTAACGCCTGATTTGCATGTTCAACCGCTAAATCAATGTTTTGCCAGTTCATGGGATGACCACTCGGTTCTGGTAAAGCGGGTACGTCAAAGCCACTGACTTGAGACAAGGCTTGAAGATCGCCCTGAAAGACCAACTCACTGAAGCTGGTTTGATATAAAATGCTTAAATTAAAGACGATGCCTGTCAGCGCGTACATGAGTGTATAAGGTAAAGATGTGACCCCAATCAGGTTGTGTCCGTCCAGATACATGTCTTTACGCTTTTTCAGCCGATACTGAAAAAAGTTTTTGAAGAGTTTTTTAAGATGGATCAGTATACCGCTGATGATAATGACAAAAAATAAAACGGAGACAATACCCACAATTTCGGTTCCAAACGGAATATTTAAGTCGATATGTAGCTTGTAGAGAAACTCAGCAAGATAATAAGGGGCTTTTGTAGCGCTTAACGCTTCTCCGGTTGCCGGATCAAAATAAAGTGCATGCCGCTTGTGATGACCGTTGGGTGTTTCAGTTGAAAAAAAAGCCCGGTAGCTGGGATCACTTTCGGTTGGAAACAGTAATAAAACTCTATGATCAGCGGGAATATCATAGCCTTTATCCAGTATAATTTTACTGATTTGAGCAGGCGATAAGCTTATTTCAGGTAACCCGGTTTGCTTATCGTGATAGCCTTCCCAAGCCAAAATTTCTTGTTTAAAAAACGAAAGTGTGCCACAAAAAAAGACGATCATCAGTGCGCCGGAAAGAATGAGTCCGAGCCAGCTGTGTGCATGGGTTAACTGTTTAAGCGTTTGTTTATTCATTTAGAAAAACCATAAAGTAGATAAGCCGCGCAGTAAAAAAAGAGGCTGGATACTGTAAACAGTGCGGATCTGAGCCATGCCTTATGAGTGGATGCTGCTGCATAACAGTAAGTCATTATCAGCGCCCAAGCTGGCGTTAATAGCAAAATGGCACAGCTAATCATAAGTGCGGTCAGTGCTGGGTAAATCAGACTGATTCCGGTTGGTATAAACAAGAGCACGCATAATCCGGCAATCATACCGGCCAGTGTTTTATGCCACATACTGAATTCCCCGCGCTAAATAATGCAAAGTCACTGAACTGGCAAAAATAAACAAGGTACTTTGTTTTAACCATTGTGGGTGATGAGCCAGCAACAGGATGCAAGCTGGCATGAGCAACATATTCATTAATAGCAGGCTTATCACGGCAACCAGTTGCGACCAGTCATGACGGATGAGCCAAAAATAGCTAATCAAATTTAATACTAAAAAAGCCGTCCAGGCGATAGCGGGCGGAATTAATGCCTGTTTTTTAGTGTGATTAATCTGTTGTCTCGGACTGGCTGCATATACCAGCGCACAGCCTAACCAATAAAAGGGGATTAATATAAAAAATGCCAAGCTATGCTCCTTATATCTGACAGAATGGCTTACATTTATTCGTTTAAAAGCAGGGATAAACCAAAATGGCGGCAACCGGACCGGTTACCGCCATTTTTTACAGACTCAGATATTAGAAGTTATAGCTCAGGGTTAAACGAACATCTCTGCCGGCAGAGTTTTGTCCGGAAATAATTTCATAACCCGGGTTATGGCGTAAATCTTCAACTGCGCCTTGGCTGAGGTAAGTTTTATCGAATAGATTTTTTACCGCTAAATTGACTTTAATGGCCTCAGTTGGCGACCATGAAGCGTACAAATCGTGAAGGCTATAGCCTTGTTTGCTTGCAGTCAGTGTGCCTTCATAAGGCCCGCCTGCGTCAACAATAATGTCAAACGGGTCCATAGATTCAACGTACTGGCTGACCCAGCCTAAGGTAATTTTGTCGTTGACTAAATAACTCAAGTCAAGAATATAGTTATCACCCATAGACGTTGCTGTTGAACTGTGGAAATAACGGGTTGCGGTATCACCGTTTAATTCTGTAGTGGCATGGTTTAAATCTAAATGAGCATAGAAATTGTTGATATTGAAATCAAACTGTAAATAATAACCTTGAGTTTCAAGATCATGTTCCAGGTTTTCGGCAACTTTGCCCCAAGGTGCCATGCTGCCGATTGGATCTTCAATTTTAGATTCGTAGCGGCCAATACCGAGTACAAAGTTTTCGCCTTCATAATCCAGACCAAATTCTAGATTGGTTGCGGTTTCGGCTTTTAAATCCGGATCATTGGAATAATAACCGACTTTGTAAGAATCTTTAACTTTAGGGCCTCGAATTGCAGAAGCATAACCTGCACTCAATCCAAGTTTATCGGTTAGCGCAAAACTGGCACTGATATTCGGTGATATACCGCTGTCCGTTATCTTCATGCCTGTCCAGTCAGTTAATTCGTAATCGTCAAACCGTGCGCCAGTTGAAATGGTGACAATGTCATCTAAATTAATCACACTTTGCGCAAATACCCCTAAAACCCGACCTTCTTCGTTAGTTGGAATTTCTGCCAGCGAGCTTTCGTCTGTGCGGTAGTTGATACCATAAACTAAATAGAGGTTATCCAGTATAGATTTATTTTGAATATTTAAACCTTGTGATTTTACTTCACCAAATACCGGAGATTCACCGTAATAACGCGTTTGCTCCTGATTGGACTGATAAGCAGTTACTCTAAAATCAACCAAATCACTGCTCAGGTTATCGTAACCATAGTTTAAAATAATGCTTTCACGCGTACCTTTAGTTGGCGATAAAGTGTTTTTTGCACTGGGTATTAACTCAGGCTTATATAAAATATCGCCTTCTTCTTCCAAGTTTTCATAGCTAACTGATAAGTACTGGCTGTCGGTTAGATAAGCAACCCCTTTTAAATAACCCAAGGTTTTTTCAGAGCCGCTGCCAACAATCGTATTACCATCGCCATCCTCTAAATCACCTATATCTGAGCTGACTAGGTTAATTAAGGCGCTGTATTTTCTATCATCGTCAGCTGCATATGCGGTTAAGCTATATTTGTTGCCACTGCCATTGGTTAGATGTGACGCTTTTAAAATACCCCCTACATTTTGTTCTGCTTTTAATAAATCAATAGGGGATTTAGTGGTCATTCTGACGGCACCGCCTAGTGCCCCCGGACCAACGGCAGCACTACCCGTGCCGGCTTCAACTTCAACCTGTTTTAAAATTTCAGGTTCTACTGTAATACGTCCAGTGTGATGGAATACGGCTTCAGCAATTTCAGCGCCATCAATTGAGATATATAACATGTCTTCACCTACATTACGCAGGTAGATTTTTTGCGAAGAAGAAACCGAACCACCAACATTGATTGAAGTGTCTAAACGGAAAATATCTTCCAAATCATTGGCCTGAATTTTTTCTAATTGTTCTTCATCAATCAAACGGTCTAAACCTGTCGTTGCCTGACCTTTTACAACAATCATTTCAACGTCTTCTTGCTGAATGTCTTTTTTTGCTTTGTTAGTCTGACTGTCTTGTGCAATTGCGGAAGTGGTTTGAGTTGCCAGTAAAATTGCAAGTGGCAGGGATGCGAATTTAAATCGATTAGATTTTATGTGCATTGATTGTGTCCTTTTTATAAATTTTGCGTTTTCAGTGTAATAAACGTGGTAATTATTCTCATTTGCATTTAATAATGCCAGTAAATTTACAACTGTTACATTTAAGATGAGGGGACAGCGGCAAAGACAATATTGCTTGAGTCAGCTGTATTGATTTAAAAGATGGTTTCAGTGAATGTTTTAAAGCGCAGCGGACAAGCAGACATAAAAGCAGGTAGCCGAGATATTTAACCTCTAGCAATCTTATCCGCAGCTGAGGTCAGTTAAGCGGGCACCAGCATTTTCGTCTGGTGCAACACAGGTTTTATTTATCGGTTAAGTGGTCAGCTCAAAATGGGTTACATTGTCATTCATCACAGCTTGCATGCTTAGCTTATCTGCAGTGACATGAGTGAGTTTAATATTTTTAACCGGATTTTCGCGCTGGCCTTCAATTTTACAAATAAAATCAGCCGATTCGAGATGAATATTTTTGAGTTGAATATTTTCAATTTCAGTTAAGCGTACTTCATAAGTAGGCACTAAGTCTTTCCACTGATAAAGTACATCGGTTTCAATCGCCAGTGCACCGCCTTTAACCGCTTTAACCTGAATATTGCTAACATAAATATTGCGGACAAAACCACCGCGACGTTCATTGGTTTTTAGCAACACCATATTGCCTGTACCTACGGTATATTGCGTACCGTCTTCAAACTTACAGTTATGAATATAGACATTCTCAATTCCACCTGAAAGTTCGCTGCCAAGTGCAACCAGCTGATGAGCACGTTTGATTAAACAATTGCGCATTACCAGATTTTTAGTTGGGGTATTTAGCCGCCAAGCATCCTGATTACGGCCCGCTTTAATGGCAATGGCGTCATCTCCCTGATCAAATATGCAATCTTCAATCAGCATATTTTGCGTCATTTCAGGATCAACACCGTCGTTGTTATGGCCATGTGCTTTCACTTTAACACGGCGGATGACAACATCTGTGCATAAAAATGGGTGTAGCACCCAAAATGGACTGTCTTCAATTTCAATATCTTCAATTAAGATATGTTTGCAGCGATTAAACTGGACAAAATGAGGCCGTAAATTTGCCCCGTCAAATACCATCTGGCGATCCGCCAGCGGCTCGTTTTTTGACATCTGATGGTATAACTTAGCCAATGCCTGCATGTGCGGCTCGGGCCTTTCGTACCAAACTTGCCAAACATCTAATTTGGCTTTGAGTTTCCCCGAACCTGAGATGGCAATATTTTCGCATTCAAATGCATATATCAGCGGCGAATAGTTAAAACACTCCATGCCTTCCCAGGTGGTTTGCACGGCCGGTAAATAGTCATTTGGGTCTTCAGAAAACAGCAATATCGCACCTTGCTCTAAATGCAGATTGAGATTGCTTTTCAGGTGAATTTTGCCACACAGCCATTCACCTTTTGGAATAATTACCCGGCCTTGGTTCTGACTGGCTAAATCAATGGCTTGTGAAATTGCCTGGTTATTTTTAAGTTTATCACCCGGCTCAGCGCCATAGTCGATAATATTAAATGTGCTGGCGTTTGAGAAATCCGGCACCTGAATTTCGGGCATTTCAAATGGCGCGTCAACTTGAATTTTTTCCATAAGGTAAACTGTGTGACTGATAATTTAAATTAAGGTTATGATAATGCATTTTTAGTCATTATCAATCATAATTGTTCAATAGGATGTTTGCGGTTAATGGATGAACGTTTAAGGCTAAAAGTTAGTTAAAATCAGACTAAACACAATACATATTATCCCTTTAATACAATGCCTGAATTGACTTAAATTTAGGAAAACAATCATGCTTAAAACAATTTCATTTTACCTGTTAGCCAATTTCTGAATGTCCCATAGCCTTTGGATGTTTATAATCGTTAAAGCGAATAAAAGTGCGAACCCAATACAATTAAGATTTTTCGGTTCTATAACTATAATGCTTGGCTCTGAACTCAGTTCTAATTGACTCGATAAATTGAGATTTAGCCATCAATAAACCCTCAAAATTTTAAATGCTGTTTATTTATACAGTTGTAGTGGCGATACGCCAAAAACTCAAATTATTTCTCGCTTTGTGTTTAACAAGGTATTGGTTTTATGGATATGGTATAAATTAACAGTTTAATTTTATTTATTTTTTATAATAATGAGTTTACATAACGACCCTATATTTGACTCGCTTTGACGATTGGCTTGGTTTCTGCCCTAAAATAATTGTTGCATTTTAGTTAATCTAGGCTTAAGTTTATGAAATTATTAATTTAAAACGTATTGGAATGGTGTTGATGGACTCAATGTTGAAAAGTTCTATACGCACTTCTGATGATTAAGCTGTTATACGTATAGGGAAGTATGGTGGGTTATTTAGTTTTAGGTGTTTTTCTTTTTGTTCATTTTTACATATCTTTTTTAGTGTGTAATTATTTTGCAAAGTCGTATGAACAAAAGCTAAATAAAGTTTCAAAAACCTTAATCACTTTATTTACTGGTCCGCTAACCTTTGTTCTTATGATGCTAGTAATTTTTATAACTCCGTTAAAAAATACTGAAGCAGGTATAATGGACGGTGGTTTATTTTTAATGCTTATCCTTTTTACGCCGTTGTTTCCAATTGTAAGTTTCGGCTTAGTTAAACTGGCTCACAAATTTAGGTATTGTGTAAAATACGTATAACAAGCGGTTTATGGCAGGGACGCAAAAAGCTTGGCTTGCGTTCGTTCCTCACTAATTATAGCCAAGCATTTTCCGCCCCATAACCGGGCGTTAGCTGGGCGTTATGCATTTGAATCAGGGAGTACGAAGATGATAATTTCACCATATGTCACGTTTATGGGGCTGTATTCAGTACTATTAATTTTCAGCTATCAAGAGTATAAATCAGCGCGCAACGAGTCATCGAACGGCCTAGTTTTATCTATTATCTGGTCAATTTCGGGAGTGGTGGCATTTTGTTGGTTAGTTGTCACAATTACCGAACTGATTTATGGGGCTTCTACTGCTTTTGTAAGCCTTACAGTGCAGTCTG
The DNA here is from genome assembly GCA_913056495.1 of uncultured Alteromonadaceae bacterium. GTDB lineage: Bacteria > Pseudomonadota > Gammaproteobacteria > Enterobacterales > Alteromonadaceae > Catenovulum. Next base: position 22,826 of record CAJXMO010000030.1, read on the forward strand.
TGATCGCAGTACTGTTACTGTTTTTCTCTTACAAAGTCGCAGTTTATTTTAAGCGGCGTTAGGCACTCTATGAAATCAACTTTAATGTTCTTGTTCGTATTCATGGCTAGCACTGCGAATGCGTGCTTCTCACCAATCAAAGGTGAGAAATATGATTCTTTACTAAAGATTACGAAGCTCAAAGAAAAAAACCATTACCAAATAGTTGTACCTCAGTACTTAGATAAAGACAGGGAGGCTGCCCAAATTATTTTGGCTTACTCCAAAAATGGAGCTGGTGGTATTCCAATTTATGAAAAAAATGAAATACTAGAGCCCACATTAATCAACGGTAAGTTCGTAGCCAAATTTGAGGTGGCACAACAAAAAGAACAGCCTTATATAGTTGTAATGTGGTGGCATAAAATGGATGGTATGTGCGGTATTCAGGCCAATTCACAATACTTAGAGGTCGAGTAATGCCTAACAATACGTTCAACGCGATCGCAATACCCTCCGTTTGTTTTATTTGAATGTGCTTCGCACATTATTGCGCAAAAATAAACTCCGGCCATTGCGCCGGTTAACTTGGCGTTAAATTTCAGGATTGTTCATGGACGTAAAGGTTTACCCGTACAAATTGAGTGATATTGATGAGCTATATAGTGTTGTATCCTCATCTGCTGATCATCTAAGGCCTTGGATGCCTTGGCTCCATCCTGGTTACTCTCAATGTGACACAGAAAGCTGGGTCAATAAATGCATTGAAGATTGGAATAGCGGCATCGCTTACAGGTATGTAGTTCGATCAGTAAAAACGGATGAAATTATTGGCAGCGTCGGCTTAGAACGAATTGTGCAGGCGCATAAGATAGCGGAGCTGGGATATTGGATTGAGTCAAATTCAATAAATAGTGGTGCTGCGACACGAGCCGGAAAAAAAGTTGTCAGTGAAGCCTTTATTACCCATGGACTTCAACGGATAGAAATTAATGTGCTTACTGATAATGCGCCAAGTAACAAAGTGGCGCTGAATATTGGTGGTTTGTTTGAAGGTACATTTAGAAATAAATTGTTTCATAAAGGACGTAGTAATGCAGCTAATTGCTATTCAATCGTGCCGGGAGATTATAAAATTTAACAAACGCAGCCCGCGTAGGTTGGGACGAACGAAGTGAATCCCAACAATATTATTTAACAATGCCAAATGTCGAGATTCAGCTAGGCTCGTGCCAACCCACCCAATATTTATCAAATATGCGAAAGATACAAAACGTTTCCCAATCGCTCAAAGCGAAGATTTAAACGGTTCCAGAACCCGACAATGAGGCTTAGGGTAATAAATGTACACCTTACCTTCAGATTACCACGCAGAGCGTGGGAACTAGCAGAAAATTGATCTAGGTAACCAGACTGGCTAAAGTTTTTATCTCAATTGGTGGCTTACGCGCCCACGGCGCTAAACCCCCCTACATCACTGCGTTTGAGCTTACGTAGGCGAGAAGCTTGCTCTCGCGAATTATTTCCGGAGTAAACCCGCTGCTAAGATTCATTGTAGGTCGCCATTTATGGCGAAATAAACGATATTTTTCGGTTAACGGTAATTGCTCCTGCATTGCTCTATTACCTAGCGCCATGCAGGCAAAGCCGAACAAATGTCCGATTCTCGCTCATTTACGACGCTCGACTAAACTCGTTTTGGGGCAGAAACGAGGTACGCTTGAAGGTCCAAAATAGGCAATTTTTTAACTTTCAGATTTGATTCACTCAAACTTTTCTTACCTGACAGGCCAAGTTAACACTTATTAAAATGCTAACTCGCTGACAGCCGGCGTTTTAATGTTGAGCTAAATCATCAATAATGGTGACTTCATAGTTTGATATCCAGTTTTGCAGGGTATTTTCCCAGGCGCTCACGTCCCAGTTATATTCATTGGCTAAATCAATGGCGGTGCGCATATATTTAACCGCTTTGGCTAATTGTCTGGGTTTAGATTTAAAGTTGAGCATGGCGCGTAAATACCGGTAGTCAGGGTTAGTATGAGCGAGCTCTCTGACTTGCCATAAATGCTCAGTTGCCCCCGGTAAATCTGTTAAATCGCCAGTGTCTAATATTTTTATCTCAGCTGCTTTTAAACCGGCAAATTGATAACCATTCGCTGCAGCCCGCTCAAACCAGAACAGAGCTTTTTGTTTATCAGTGAATACCCAGGGCGAATTGAGCAAAAAGGTGCCTAATCTATATTCTGCTCGGGCGTAACCGGCTTTTGCCGATTCACTTATCAATTCGATAGCTTGTTGAATGTGCTTTTGTTCTCGGTATAAAAATAAGCCATATTCATACTGGGCAATAGGGTGGCCTGCTTCAGATAAAACTTTGAGTTGGCTAACCCATTGCTGTGGCTTTGTTTGCAACCATTCAAATTGCATTAATAAAACTGTGTATGCAAATCTGTCTTCTAACTTTTTACTGGTTTTTAGCTCGCGAGCGTAAGCCTTTAAGCGCCGATAAAACCTTTTATATTCACTGTTAAGTTGGTTTTTTGAATAATTTGCAATGCCGAGTTTTGCCCGACCGATAAACGGGGTTTTAGCACCTTCAGTTTCGCCGGGCGTGGTCTTAAATCTGGCAAAATTATGTTGGGTTATTCTTATCAGCTTGCTATTTTGAGAGACGAAAAATTCTTCATACTCCATATTTCTGACCGAGCCATCTGGATGTATTTCGTAATCGACAATCGCTGAATAGGCAGGGCCGATTCTTTTCATATTGTATGCCATTTGCAATCTGGCCAGTTGTAACTGCTGATCTGACTTGTATTCTGTATTAGTCGGCGGAGGTGGCTCTTGCCATATGAGTCTCTGATTTAACGTTTGTTTAACTCGTGTATTTGATTGCTCAATATTTTTGATTATTTTAAGCGAGTCGTTTTGAAATCGTTCAGGCGAGAGTGATGCGTTAAACTTGATTTTGTGCTTCAGTTTTTCCGCTAATATTTGTGGGAAGTAGGTTTGTTGAATATTCTTGATTCCATAGACAGCTAAAATTTCTTTAATTGATTGTTCTATTTGGGATCTCGAATTTTCCGGTATATGTTCTAATAGTTGGGCCACTATGTCGGCTGAATCCGCGAAGTTTTGTTCAGCTGCTAAGCTAAAATACATCAGCGCTTTAAGCTGACTTTTTTCAGCGCCTAATCCGTTTAAATGTAGGTTTGCTAACTGGTAATAAGCTCTGGCATATCCAATATTGGCTGAATACAGATAGGCTTGGTAAGCTGCTTGATAATTCCCATCATGATATAAATCATCTGCTTGTTTGATATCAGCTGCAAAAAGTGAGAGCGGACAAATAAGTGCGCAGAGAAAAAATATTTGCCTAAGCTGATAAAAAAACACGTTTGCTCCTTTTATTTGAACTATCCATTCTAATGCCTCTAATTTCTACTTTTGTAGTAGTTTTGTCAAGGCTTGTAAAATATCAACAAAAAACAAAATTTAATTTGAGTCTGCACAATTTAAAAGCGCTCAGTCAGCACAACCATTGTACGCCGTAAGTTAACTTGCCTTAAGCATACCGTTTCCGCCAGAAATTCAGCATAAACTCATTGATTTCCCACTGATTGCCGACCGCTTGTTTGGTATAAGGCAGGGTAGGCATATAAGGGAAAGGGCCAAACTCTGTGGTCATTGTCAGTTTGCCTGACTGTGCTCTTTTTTGTTCTGCAACTGCATCCCACCAGGCCAGGTGCGCATCAAATGCGGTTTTCCATTCCGGCGCTCTGGGGTCGTTAACTTGCGGGCCGTGTGCATAGCCAACCCGGGCATGGACATGGTCGGTACGCTCAAGCGCCAGTTTAACGGCCGCTTTTTGATCTGCCAGTAAAGAGGAAGCCACATTAACCCAGTGAGAAATATCTAACGTCAGGCGTAAATCAGCAAATGCTTTTAAATAGGCTTCACTGATATGGCTGGCAAATAAAATTCTGGCTCTGTGGGTTTCATGGGTGATGCTGATACCGGATGCGGCTGCCTGTTCACTGCTTTCCTGAAAAAAAGCATTGGCCTGTGATTGGGTAAAATAGTCCCGTCCGGTATGACAGTTAACGCGCTCGGGCGACAAAGTTAATGCCCGTTTTAGGTTATTTTTATAAATTTGAAAATGCTCGTTAAATGCCCCCTGATGAGCGCCGACCAGCCATATGGTTTTAAGATCATATTTTTCAATGGTATTCATCACCGACGCTGTCTCTTTTTCTGCCGGCAACCAGAGTTCAACCCCGTCATAACCCACTTGTTTAGCTTTTTTACAAAAATCATCCAAACTGCCTTTAAATCCCCAGTTAGTCGCAAATATAGTTAACGCCAGCGGTTGTTTATGGTTTGCGTTTGCGGCATTTAATGCTAAAGCCGGATTAAGGCTGGTGCCAGCAGTGGCGGCTGAAGCAAGTGAATAATTTAAAAATTGTCTTCTTGTAATCATAAGTAATCGCTTAAAGTTACCAGAGTAAAAGGAGCGGAATTGCAATCGCAAAAAGCAAGGTTGCGAGGGCTCGCAGGTTAGATACAAAAAACAGTTTGCCAATGTCTCCGGCCTGAAAAACGGGTTTTTTACCGCTTATCATAGCTTTAACCAAATTTTGTTGTTTAACCAATACATAGAAAAAAACAATCACCAGATGAATCCAGATAAGCCCAAGCAAAATATTAAAAATTAAGCCATGCCAATGGGTTGCCGTATCTGAGGATTCTTTTATGACAAGATCAGCAAGCGGCCCGGAAAATCCGACATCATCGTTAGCAAACAAACCTGTAATGACCTGACTTAAAATGATGACTAAAAATAATATGACCATCCAGCCACCGGCCGGATTATGACCGGCATGATAATCGTCATGCTTGTTAAATGATTTAATCAGGTAACGTACGGCTCGCCATGGCCATTTAACAAAGTCACTGAATCTGGCGGTTCTGGCTCCAATGACCCCCCAAATTAAACGATAAGTGAGCAGTAATAAAACAAACAAACCGCTGTATAAATGGGCATCTAACCAGCGCATTTCCATGGTTAACCAACAACTGAATATAGCAAGCACAAGTAACCAGTGGAATAATCGAGTTGGAATATCCCATATTTTGATTTCAGGCTTACCTGATGGTGCTTTAAACATGCTTGACCTCTTTTAAAATGATATTTCGTGTCAGACACAATTGTTTAATTTGAGGTGTCACCAGTTGCGGATGAAGGCTTAATTTGGACAATTGTTTATTTTGTTGAATGAGCTGCATTAAAGTTTGCTCTGATATATTAACACCTTGCAGGTAGGCTTCTTGCAATTGGTGCATGTTCAACAGGACAGTTTTAGATTTATCAGTGAGCTGAGTGTCCCAAAGATAGAGTGAACTGATATAAGGGCTAATGGTGTTTAGAGTTGCAAATGCCTGATCGTTCAAAGGTGTGGTTAGAGAGACAGTGCTAAAGCGCAGCAGGTGGCTGTTACGCGCAATAAAGTTAAAGGCATGTGGGAAATTGGATGTAACAGACATCAGTGCTTGTTTTACAGGTTTACGAGCTTGTTTAACTGCCTGATAATCAATTGTCGGTATGCTGACTTCAACTACAGGAGCAGGTGCATTCGGAAAATCTGCCTGAGTCAGACTGGCAGATGCGCCTTTATCAATCCACATTTTTAGCAGGTTAAGCTCATCTTCTGTCGGTTTATCCCAACCGAGCGGCGGCATTAATCGTTTATCATTCTCTGGCAGTTCTATGCGCGCTATCATCTCACTGGCCGCGCTGCTAAAGGGAATAATATTGTGTCCGCTTTTACCTGAATATCGGGTGTGAAGGTAATTATCAATTCTCAAATCACCTTTAGCTTTACGTGCATCGTGGCAGGCAGCGCAGTATTTTGTCAATACAGCTTGTATTCTGTGTTGATAAAACGCATCTTTTTTGAGCTCAATGGGAGATTTTAATCCTAACGCAACTTCGGTTTGGTAGCGCAGAACCGGCTCGTTGAATAGCCAGACACCAGCCAGAATTAAAGTCACCAGCCCGACCCAGCTAAAGTAACGTATCGAGCTTAATCCTTTATTTTGATTGTATTTTGGCATTGATTTCATTCCTGTTGACCGGTTATGCCAAAATCTGAGATACAACCCGGCAGTGATTAACCCCGGTTAATTTTTGCTCTAATCCCTGAAACGGATAATTCAGTGATTGATAATCAAATCCCAACAAATAAAGCAAAGTGGCATGAAAATCATGCACAGATACAGGATCTTTCACAACTTCATACCCCATATCATCCGTTTCTCCGTGAGTATATCCGCCTTTTACACCGCCGCCTGCAACCCAAACGGTATAGGCTGAAGGGCAATGGTCTCGACCCAATAAGGCGGCATTATCAATTCCGCCGCGGTTTTCTTTCATCGGGGTGCGGCCGAATTCACCGGCAAATACCACTAAAGTATCTTCCAATAAACCAGATTGTTTTAAATCAGTTAGTAATGCCGAAATAGGCTGATCGATTTGTTTGCACTTGTCTTTAAAGCCCAGATTAAGAGCGTCTTGTTTGCTGGCCCCATGACTGTCCCAGCCCCAGTCAAATAATTCAATAAAACGCACTCCGCGCTCTGCCAGGCGTCTTGCAACCAAACAGTTTTTGGCAAAGCTGGCTTTGCCTTCTTCAATCCCATATTTCAGTTTGGTTGCCTCACTTTCCTGATTAATATCAAATGCATCTGTGGCTTCAAGTTGCATTCGAAAAGCCATTTCATATTGTGCGGTACGAGTGATGGTTTCAGGATCAGAAAATTTATTGTAAGTATCTGAATTAAGGGCATTAAGTGCATCCAGCACATTGCGTCTGGCACCCCGGCTAACCCCTTTGGGATTATCCAGATAAAGTACTGGCTGGCCTTCTGAGCGGCACTGCACGCCCTGATAAATACTGGGTAAATAACCTGACCCCCAGAGCGCTTTGCCACCTGAGGGCAATGCGCCCCCCGAAGCCAGCACAATGTAGCCGGGTAAATTTTGGTTTTCTGTGCCTAAACCATAAGTTGTCCATGAGCCTAATGATGCATTGCCTAATTGCACTGAGCCGGTTTGCATTAATAGCTGTGCCGGTGCATGGTTAAACTGATCGGTATACATAGATTTGATAAAGCAGATATCGTCCACATGCTGGCTTAAATGGGGTAAACGGTCTGACATCCAGGCACCGCTTTCGCCGTATTGATTAAAGCTGTATTGAGGTCCCATTAATTTTGGTACACCGGTTAAAAAGGCAAATGACTTACCTTCTAAAAATTCAGCCGGGCAGTCTTTACCGTCATATTTCGCCAGTTCGGGTTTGTAATCAAACAGTTCAAGTTGACTCGGTGCGCCCGCCATATGCAGGTAGATAACCCGTTTGGCTTTGGCCGGAAATTGAGGCGGTAGTGGCGACAGTGGGCTTTTGGGATCGCGGCTAAAATCTAAATGAGCACCTGCCGCGCCTGCTGTTTGAATTCCGGCCAGCTGATTTAAAAATAAAGCACCGCCTAATCCGGCAGCGCCCTTTAAAAAAGTGCGCCGAGTTTGGTTTTGGAGTTTAGCTAACTGTTTTTCAAGCGGCTCAAATTGATTAAATTTTTTCATAGCTTACCTATTCAGGCTGGTATCCATATTCAGTAAGGTTGAAGCAACATCTGTCCATGCGGCTAATTCGCTGTGTTCTGCGGTTTGATGTAGGGCTTGTGACCGGGAAAAGCTTTCTTTGATGATGCGCATTTCGGTGTCACTGGCGGGTCGGCTACTCACCCGGATAAATCCCTGATTAATCGCGGCGTTAATGCCGTTTTGCTGTGCTGTCGCGATCAAAATTTTAGCCAAGGCTTGCGCTGCTTCGTGATAAACCACATCGTTTAAGGTTACTAATGCTTGCAACGGGGTATTGGTGGTAAACCTTTGCGCTGCGCTAACGGTATGACCGGTATCATCAAATGTAACAAAACTTGGATACGGAGAGGTTCTTTTATTGTAGGTATAAATGGCTCTTCGGTACCTGTCTTCATCCTGTGCTTCAACCCATTTTTGGCTGTTATAAACCGTTTGCCAGACACCTTCTGGCTGTGGTGGCATAACGGATGCGCCAAATTGTTTGGTGGATAATAAGCCAGCTGAAAATAAGGCCTGATCACGCACCATTTCAGCAGTTAAACGCTGTCGAGGGCCGCTTGCTAAATAAGTATTGTCAGGATCGGCATCCAGTTTTTGTTGAGTTGCCACTGCACTTTGGCGGTAAGTTGCGGATAAGACCATGGTTTTTAATAAGGCTTTGATATCCCAGTTTACCTCGTCCTGAAAATATCGTGCGAGCCAGTCTAATAACTGAGGATGGCTTGGTGTATCGCCAATACTGCCAAAGTCTCCCAGGGTTTTAACTATACCTTGTCCAAATAATTGAGCCCAGAATCGGTTTACCGCAACTCTTGCTGTTAGCGGCTGATCATCTTTAAAAAACCATCTGGCCAGATCCAGTCGGTTGGCCCGATTGAGTCTGTTATCCAGTTCACTGGTAAATACTGCCGGTGTGAGTGGTTTTATATCTGTGTCTTTTTTGTCAGCGTAGTTTCCGCGGTTGTATACCCGGGTTGAGCGACGTGACTGAACCAGCTGCTCTTGCATAACCGGAAGGCGGGCGGCCTTAACTGAACGTATTTGGGTGGTGAGCTGTTTGGTGCGCTTAAGTTGCTTGGCTATTTTAAGACTTGGCCTATCAGCACTCACAGTCAGTTTTAAATTACGCAGGTAATAAGGTTTACCATCACGGCGGTTATCTTTTTGCAGTTGTGCAATTGTTATAGATAAACGGTCGCCTTGCTCTAATATGGCAGGTGTATCTAAAACAGCTGTACTGGTAATTTTTGTATTGAGTAAATTGGCATTTAAGCCGGTTAGCCAACTTGCATCGAGTGGAATATTTCTGTCCTCCCGCTCGGCATTAATGCTCAGCATACGGTTAAAACCATAAACGGAAGTTGGAATAAAATACGCAATATTGAGTGGTTCTTTTTGACCATTTTTGCGAATGATTTCGAGTGCTATCTGCTCTATGCTAAAGCCATCTTCCGGCGTATGAATAGCCACTTCAGGTGCCAGCGGCGCAACACTAAAATCCAATGCGGCGATTGTCCGGGTTTTGTTTTGTTCACCTTGGGTTGTTAGGCGGTAGCTGGCAATTGAGGGGATACCGGCTTTAGGTTCGTGCAATTGTCCGTTTTTTATTGCCAGTGGAATGATTTGACTGTCACTCGTTGGCGACGGTTCTGCCTGAGTCGCTAAATAATTTTGGTAAGCCGCTATCTGTTTTTCATTTAATCCATCACAACTGACTGAAACTCGATTGTGCGCTGGTTTACATGCCTGCGCTAATTGTCTAATCGATTCGTCATAATAAAACCATTCGCGTTTTGCCAGTGCCTTTTCGGCCGCTTTATTATCAATGTGCGCTTGTGCAAACTCGAGTTGAGGCCATGGCTCATTAGTTTGCCATTGACGGACCTGCTCAATGATTGAAGTCCGGCTGTTTGCCAGTTCGGTTTGCCATTTAAATAAGGGAATTCTTTGATTTTTATCATAAGCAAATTTTAAAGTAGGGCTGTCATCATGACGATCAGCATCTTCTGATGTATTAAAAAATGCGAGCGAATTAAAATACTCTTTGTGATGAATCGGATCATACGGGTGCGCATGACATTGCACACAGTTCATCGTAATGCCATTAAGCGCTATCCAAGTCGTCGCATTACGATCCATTACGGCATAGGTTCGGTATTCTTCATCATCCGTGCCGCCTTCATCATTGGCTGGGGTTAAACGATGAAAGGTGGTGGCAATTATATCGTCCATAGACGGATTCGGTAATAAATCGCCAGCCAGTTGTTTAATAACAAAATCATCGTAGGACATATTTTGATTAAAGGCTTTGATTAACCAATCTCGATACGGCCAGGCATCTCTGTGTTTATCGCGCTCAAAGCCCCGCGAATCTGCATATCTGGCAATATCAAGCCAGACACTCGCCCAGCGTTCACCATAGGCTGCAGAGGATAATAAGGTATCGACCATTTTCTCATATTTATCCGGACTCTGGTTGCTGACAAAGGTTTTTATTTGGGTTTGTGTGGGCGGCAAACCGATTAAATCTAAGCTGACCCGGCGCAGCCACTCATAGTCTGTAGCGGGTGGATTAGGCTCGAGTTGTTTTGTTTGCATTTTGGCTAAGACAAATTGGTCAATCGGATTGTTTATCCATTTGTCTTGTTCAATGGTTGGAGGTTTGCTTGAAACCGGAGGAATAAATGCCCAGTGTTCTTCCCACTGAGCGCCCTGATTTATCCAATTTTCTAATAATTGTATGTCGGATTCACTTAATGCCGGTCGTTTATAGGGCATTCGGCGAGTCGGGTCATTTGATTTTATCCGCTGAATAAATTCAGATGCTTTAGCATCACCAGGCACGATATTGAGTCTGCCAGAGTTACCCCGAGCCAGAGCCTCTTCTCTGAAAATATATGAAATACCACCTTGTTTTGTGACGCCTCCATGGCAGCCAACACAGTTTTTATTGAGGATAGGGCGAATTGATTCGTTAAAACTGATTAATTTTTTATTTAATGTTTGCGGCGCCTGATCTTCTGTACAACCGGCAAGGCTTAGCATTAGCAAAGCTGTTATTATACTGGTTTGCTTTACTGATTTTGACAAATGGCTTGGACGGTTTGAGCGCATCAGGTTAACTAAATGCTCGAGTACAGCCGCCAAACGTAGATTTTTATGATAGCTAAGTTTCATACACCCACTCTCTGTTGAGGTTAAATCAGAGAAAATTAGTTGCCAGATAATTGTTTTATATCTTATTTTTAAAATTTTCTACTGACACTGATTCGCTACTACAAGTGCTAAAAACAGCGGCCCCAGATTTACCCCAACAGGCTAATTATAAATTTAATAACGATAAAACACTTTTTAAGATTAACAATAAAACTACATAATTAAATTATGTTTTTACGATTAGTTAACTATAAATGAGGTTTGACACCGGTGTCAACAGATGGTGGAATCGTTTACCTTACAAAAAGTGATAAATTGCTAAGTTCACAAGCAGGTTAGATCTGACTAATCGAATACCCTAAGGTCAACAAGCCTTAGAACGATGAAGCTAAATTTGAATATTTAATGAGCTGAATCTAGATTGTTTATAGCTTTATATTTGATTTATTGAGCCACATAAGTTTTTTAGCTGCGTGAAAAGCTGTTCTGCCCGCACTTTTGTGCAAACAATCTACAGCTTTGTGCATTGAGAGGTTTATGCGCTGAGACTAGTATTAATTTGATCAATTTGAATAAAACTAACTGACAGGTTAAGTGTCGGAATATTGGCCAATTACAAGACCTGCTGCAATTTAACTGAAAAGGAGCGACAGAATGAGTGATGTTAATCAAACCGTTGATGATATGAAGATTATCCGAGCAGGTTCGGTTGAGCCCATTGCAGGTCCGGCCGATTGGTTCACAGGCGAGGTGTATATTAGTAGCCTGTTTAATGCGCCAAGCCCTTCACGGCTGGGGGCGGCGGTGGTTAATTTTGAGCCGGGTGCACGCACGAACTGGCATTCTCATCCGCTAGGCCAAGTGCTGGTCGTTACCAAAGGGGTAGGCTGGACACAATGCGAAGGTGGGCGCAAAACAGAAATCAGACCTGGTGATTTAATTTGGTGTAATTGTGGGCGCAGACACTGGCACGGTGCAACTGATACACAAGCAATGCAGCACGTCGCTGTTCAGGAGGCATTGGATGGTAAGCCGGTCGATTGGTTTGAACCCGTTGCCGATGACGATTATCTGGCCGAAGTTTCTGAATCGTAACTTTTATTGAAAAAAGCGTGAGCTGCCACAGTTAGCTGGCAGCATGCTTTAATTTAACTCAGTCAATACATATTCGCCCATTTCTTCAATTACCTCTTTCGCTGAGCGCCGTGAGGGTTTTAAGTTCAGCGCAATATGATTTACACCAATTTCTCTATGCCTTTTTAGTCGCTCCAGTAAAGCATTTCGCCCGATCCTGACAATATTGTAGTATCGCTGATAGGGTGCATTCGGGTTGGGATCTAAATCAAAAAATGTCGCGTAGCCATAAGCCGGTGGTGTTTGCTCACCTGCATTAATTTTTAGCGATGCAACTATGTCTTTTATGGCTGCTGCATCGTCAACCGACCATATCCAGGCATCCAGGTTTTTAGCTAGCCATTCAATCGGCTGACGTGATCGTCCGACCGCTATCATAGGGACTTTATGATTTATTGGTTTAGGGTGCATATCGAGATGACCATTCAAATTTCCATAATGCTGGCTCGAAAATCGAGGAAAGTGCTCAGTATGTAAGGTTTTTATAATATCGATGGATTCGCGGTAGCGCTCTGCCCGGTTATCAAACTCGGCACCAAAAGCCGGGTATTCCGCAGGCCGGTCACCGGTAGAAACACCTAATATAAAACGACCACCGGATAAATAATCAGTCGATACGGCTTGTTTGGCCACAACGACAGGATCTTTAAGAGGCAGTATGATGCCTGCCGTCCCTAATGTAATATGTTCAGTGGAAGCCGCCAGGTAACCGGCATAAACAAAAGGGTCCAGCATTTGTCCGGTGTCACCAAAATTAGGCGCATAAAAAGGGACATCCCGTATCCAAATACTTGAAAATCCTGCTTGCTCAGCCAGTTTGGCCATCTTTTGATGATCTTGTAAACCCGGGAACGGGGAATCCGGATAGGCTTCCAGTGGGGTCAATAAACCTATGCTTAATTGATTTTCTGAGAATACGCGCGTAAAGCTATCAGGTAAGGTATACATGGCTTTATCTCCGGTTAAGCTTGTGGCCAAATAACATCTAACTCAGAGTAGGCAATACGCCATTCCCCATTTATTTTTTCATATTTGTCCAGGTAACGCCCGAGCAGCAATACAGGGTGCGCTGAAGCTGTTCTGTCGGTCACTAAATCGATTAAATAACAGCTACCTTTTGCGGTATCGGAACCGGTCAATTCAATCTGGTGGTTAGTCACTGCATGCATGAAAGGGAAATGTCCGCGATTGAGGCTATCAAAACTCTGATAAGCCTCAGCCAAGCCCGCTTTGATTTCGGATAAACCATTCATGGCACCAACCGTTACTTTTAGTACCGCATCTTCTGTAAATACGGCTCCAAGCTTATCGGTTTGTCCGCCATCGAGTAGGTCACTGTATAAAAGCCTGAGCGAACGAATGGCTTCTTTGTCCAGTAAAGTGTGAATCTGGCGCTGTAATACTTCGTTTATCATAGGTTACCTCAATTAAATTTGGATGATGCAACTATTGTATTGACTAATTTAAAAATGATAATACAGTTTAATTTCCATTCATTCTGTCCTATGGTTCCATAATGAAGCTAATAGAAACGCAATTTTCAGGTGTCGTTGAATTTGTTGAAACGCTTAAAACCGGTTCGTTTACTTCAGCGGGTAAGCAACTTGGACTGACCGGATCTGCGGTTGGGAAAAGTATTACCCGTTTAGAAAAAAAACTGGGCACTAAGCTGCTTCACCGCACAACGCGAAGCCTCACGCCTACTCAGGACGGGTTAAATTATTATCAAGGCTGGGTAAACATCCTTGATGAAATTAATGCATTAGAGCAAGGTGTCATGGCGGGCAGTGCTACTGTGTCGGGTAAACTGAATATTCATTTACCGGCTGCTTTTGGGCGTCGTCATGTCATGCCTTTATTGTCCCGTCTAGCGTTAGCGCATCCTTTGCTTGAACTGAGTATTAACTTTAGTGAACGCCGGGTTGATTTAATTGATGAAGGCGTTGATTTAGTTGTGCGTATTGGGGAGTTGGAAGACAATGCTGATTTAGTCGCCCGCAAGCTTGGCCGTCAACGTCTGCTTGTATGTGCCAGCCCATCGTTTTTAGCTGAGCATGGGCAACCCGAAAATATCGACGATTTAACTCGTTTTGATTGTATTATTGGCAGTCGGCGCGGTGTGCAGCCTGCTTGGCTGCTTTGCGATAAAAACGGTCGCTTATTCAATCAGCCGGTAAAAGCGAGATTTGATTTTAGTGATGGGGATGCAATGGTATCTGCTGCATTGCAGGGGTTGGGTTTATGCCAGCTTCCGACTTGGTTAATTCACGAATATATTGCCAGTGGGGCGCTGGTGAGTGTATTAGATGATTACGCGGGTGCAGAAATGCCGATTCATGCTGTCTGGCCAAAATCCCGTTATTTAAAATTAAGACAAAGAATTGTGATTGATGCTTTGATTGAAGCATCCCAATTACCTACGTCAGTTTATCAGATTTGAGTTTTGGCTAAACTGAGGTTCATGAAAGATAAAATACTCAGGCAGGCGCTGCCTGAGTATTTAAGGCGGCAAAAATTATAACGCTAATTTTAAAATTTCAGCCACATCAGTGGGTGTAATATCTGCATGTTCGCCTAACTGAACAAATTGATAAGCTTCCAGTTTTTCAATGACACCTGCAATGATAGTCTCATCTAAGTTATAGTCAGAAAGTCGTGTTGCTATACCCATTTCTTCAAAAAACGTTCGGGTCTTTTCAATAGCTTGATGTGCAATTAAATCCTGATCGGTTTCCTGAATATTTAAAACACGTTGTCCGTATTGCACTAGCTTTTGTTTTTTCTGCTCAACTTTATAAGTCCAAACTGCTGGCATCACAATGGCAAGTGTTTGACCGTGATCCAGGCCATAAAAGCCAGTCAGGACCTGACCGATTAAATGGGTCGCCCAGTCACCGGGTACGCCCGTTGATAATAAACCATTTAGGGCTTGCGTTGCGCTCCACATCAGGTTGGCCCTGACATCGTAATTTTCCGGCTCTTTTAACGCTTTCGGACCTTCTTCCAGAATGGTTGATAATAAGCTTTCTGAAAATCTGTCCTGAACCTTTGCATTAACCGGGTAGGTGATATATTGCTCAAGTACGTGAACATAGGAATCAACTACACCATTAGCCACTTGTTTGGCTGGCAATGAATAAGTTGTTTTTGGGTCTAAAACCGAAAATAATGGGCGTACGTGATCAGAGTTAAAAAATAATTTGTCTTGTGTTTCGGCACGGGTCACCACTGAAGTTGGATTCATTTCCGAGCCGGTTGCTGCCAGTGTTAATACACAGCCTATTGGTAATGCACCTTTTACGGCACTGCCAAAGGTTTCAATGATCTCCCATGGATTACCATCATACTGTGCTGCAGCAGCAATAAATTTAGTTGCATCTATTACTGAACCGCCACCGACAGCCAGCAGAAAATCAATGTTTTCAGTTTTGATTAACTCAACCGCTTTTAAGCAAGTTTCATAATGAGGATTAGGCTCAATACCGCCAAACTCTAAAAATGTTTTTCCCTCAAGTGCATCGGTGACCTGATCAAAAATACCATTCTTTTTAATACTGCCGCCGCCATACACAATTAAAATTTTTGCATCTGCCGGAATTTCATCTTTTAAGGTTTGGATTTGGCCAGCGCCAAAATGGATTTTAGTTGGGTTATAAAAGCTAAAGTTATTCATGTAGACTCCGGTTAATTGTTGCTAATTCGTATCAAGCTATCTGCTTGAGTTGACCTGGATAATCATAACTCAACCCGCTGCTTAATTAATGCTCAAACCTGTTAATAGATTGCCTAAAAATCCGAATGTATTAATTTTTGAGCAAGCTTTACTTAAGTGTGCCTGAATTTGTATGCGTAAAGACAAGCTCTGGCCGGGCAAATCCATTCTATAGACAATCAAGGGTTAAGTATCGTCGGTCGTGAAATGAACAAGATTATTATACAATAATACGAATTCACTCAATTGAGACAAAGACAGAAAAAGGGGATTGCAATGAATACGAATAAACTGAATTTCACGCGCGATGAAGAAAACAACAATATTTGGTTATCACAAACTCATCAACCAGATACTCATTTTACCGATTATGGCATTAAACCGGTGGTGCTTGAGTCAGAGGCTGCCGTTGGTAAGGCCATGTTGCAAGAGTTATATCAGACTGCAGCTGAAAAAAGCGGCGATATTAATATCGCTTTATTGGGTGGGCGCGGAGCGCAGGAACTTCACAGGTTATTAGGTGAACTAGCAAAAACCGGTGAGCAGGATGAATTATTAGGCCGCTTAAATGTATTCACTCAAGATGCGCTGGCCCCTATGGGGATGGCTAATTGTTTCAGTTTTGTCCGAGATTTTGAGCGTATTTTAGGTGATGAATTTTTTAAAAAAATTAAGAGCTTTACCCCAATGAGAACCGATATGGCGGATATAGAAACCGGTCTGATTGAATATTTAAATAAATTAGAGGCAGTGGGCGGTTTAGATATCTTTTTTATCGGTCATGGCCCTGAAGAAAATCAGGCTTCACATCTGGCATATATTAAGCCGTTTTCTGGTGCTAAAAGTCAGCATGTTGCCGGGATTATTCCAATTTCAAGCAGTATTTTAGAACATCATATCAGCAAGTTTAAAGCGGGTGGCAGTGTGGTCAATGAAGCAGACGAAAAAGAATGCCGTTCTGCTCAGTACATTTTAACCCTTGGACCGGCTGCAATTTTACAGGCTAAAAAAGTTGTTCAGTCAGTGGTGGATGCTGACTCAGCACCGGCTAAAGTTCAAACTTATGCCAAAGTGTTAAATACGCAAATTAGTTCAGACGCATCAGAAGCATTAGCTCAGTTAAATACGAATCCGGGTTTATGGATTAGACTTCATCCGAATACAAAATCTTTTGTATTGCCGAACTTAGGCATCGAATAAACGATTTTAAACTCATGCGCTGAGAACGATCATTTCAGGTAACTCAGGTTGCCTGACATTCACAACTTATAAATCATCTGATCGCTTTAGGGTTGGACTTGATCTGATTTTACGATTGGTCTGCGCCAGATTCTGAAAATGGTGGTATCACCATAATTACTAACCCATTAAATTATAACTGTATTAATACGCAGGTATTATACTAAAAGCTTAGTTTTGACTCATTATGGCTCGCTTTCTCCAAAAAATTAATCAGGCGGCTACTAAAAAATATCAATTAATATATTGATTTTATTGGGTTTATTAACGTGTACAAAAAATAAATAGATTCTCGCTTTCACACACGTCTTGGTTTCTTCACTGGAAAATAGGGTTGACTTTTATTTTATATCGGCTAAGTTTTTGAAATTAATTATTTTTATTTATGGATTCTTCATTCAGCAAGTATGCGGAAAGCGAGAATTCATGATAATAAGCTGTTATGTGTAAATCATGTTAAACCTAGTGCATAAATTATTGTTCGGCGTTTCCATATTCTGCGCGATAGCAAATGGTATATATGTAGCGGGTAAAGTCGAGATGCTATGGGGTTCACCGTGGCATATATTGGCTCTGCTTGGAGTGGCCCTCCTAACTCACTTTTTCATTAACGGATTCATACTAAATAAAGTCATATTTAGGCGGCAAGTAGAAGAGAATACCCCCGTTTTTGAGCTAACGGAAGAAGGTGCGTTATTTGGTTATCCACACGAACTGAAACAGGAGTTAACGTGGGAAAAAGTTACAAAAATAGAAATACTTACTTCCAGTGAAGGCCCGTGGTCAGAAGATTTATGGTGGGCAATCTTTCAGGAAGGTATGGAAGAGCCTGCGTTGATACCGAACTGTACAAAAAATATCACAGCAATATTTGAGGTTCTGGAAACTAGGTTTAATGGAGTCTCAATGGAGAATATTCAAAAAGCTATGGGTTCTACTTCGAATGCACAGTTTTTAATTTGGCAGAAAACACATAACAATTTAAGCCAGCAGGACGCCGCAAGCGGCGCCTCTGCTTAAGGCGTTAAGCGTATGAACCTAGCAATCAAATTTACATCAATAATTTCCAGTATCATGCTTCAAGCATGCGCCACAAATGTAGAAAGCTGTATCAAGCTGGCTCCGAAAGGAGATTGGGCGGTAGCTGATAAACCAGACACAGAAGTATCTGAGCAGTTTGGCTCGTACACAGAAACTGCTTCCTTAGTATGGTTTAAGAATAATGTAGGAGAGTACGGAGTGTGTTCATTCTGTGACTCGTCGAAGCGTCGCGCCAGTTCGTTTGAGGTGCTGCAATCTGGGGTGGATGAACAAATATTAGGTGTGGCAAGCTGTGGTCCTAGGTAGTGCCAGCGGCACGCTTAACAAGCAGCGGCAGAGCGACAGCCAACGCTACGCACCTTTTGTGTTACTCGCTGGCGCTCAAACATTAACACAAAAGGTGCTCCGCGCTGGCTGCGCCTGCGCTGGGCGTTGCTTGTATAAAAACGAACAGGAAGACTTTAATTATAGGCTATTCAGAATGTTTTGCTGTATATTTAATCAGTAT
>CAJXMO010000031.1 GCA_913056495.1 uncultured Alteromonadaceae bacterium
TAAAATCTAAAATCTAAAATCTAAAATCTAAAATCTAAAATCTAAAATCTAAAATCTAAAATCTAAAATCTAAAATCCACAAACTGGCATCTGAATCGGGTTTTGGTTTAAAATGCGCTATCTTTATTTCGTATTTATATTTTCAGACCACAGGAAGCCTTATGTCATTTGATTTTGATCGCATTATCGACCGAAAACCCACGCATTCTTTTAAATGGGATAAATATCAAGGGCAGGATATCATTCCTATGTGGGTCGCTGATGCTGAGTTTCGACCGCCGCAGGAAGTGGTTGATGCGATTAAAGCGCGCACAGACCACGGTATTTTGGGCTACACCTTGCCTTATGATGAATTGAATCAAAGTGTGGTTGATTGGCTCGCATCACAACATAACTGGCATATTTTACCGGACTGGATTGTCTGGACGCCAGGTGTGGTGCCTGCTTTTAATGTGGCTTGTAAAGCCTATTGTGAACCGGGTGATAAAGTGTTAATTCAGGTACCTAACTATCCGCCTTTGTTAAAAGCACCGTCATTAAACCAGTGTGAACGGGTTGATATTCCAAGTATCTTGATTGACGGACGCTGGCAGTTAGATATGGCCGAGCTTGAAAAACAAGCCGCTGATCCAAAATGCAAACTCTTTATTATGTGTAACCCGATGAACCCTTGTGGTTCTGTGATGACCGAAGCTGAACTCAAGCAGGTTGCAGAGATTTGCCTGCGCCATAATGTATTGTTATGTTCAGATGAAATTCATTGCGACTTGATTTTAGAAGAAGGTGTAAAACATATTCCGGCACCGGCGCTGCCAGAAATAGAAGGTAAAGCCATCAGCTTAATGGCACCGAGCAAAACCTTTAATATTGCCGGGTTAGGTGCGTCTTTTGCGGTTATTCCGGATAGCCGTATTCGCATGCAATTTCGAAATGCAGCCTTGGGCATAGTCCCTTGGGTACAAGTACTGGGATTAGTGGCAACAGAGGCAGCGTTTAATCATGGTGCCGAGTGGCGCGAATCACTGATTGAGTATCTTAGAGCAAACCGGGATTATTTATATAAAGAAATTAATGCGCTAAAAGGCATGAAACTGACTAAGGCAGATGCCACCTTTTTAGCCTGGATTGATTGCTCAGGTTTAGGCGTTGAGGATGTGCAAAGCTTTTTTGAAGAAGCCGGTGTAGGGCCATCACCGGGGCGTGATTTTGGTGAGCCTGAATATGCCCGAATCAACTTCGCTTGTGCAAAAGAGCAGTTAGTTCAAGCGGTGGAACGTATTAAAAAGGCACACAGTAAACTTGACTTGTAGTCAGTTTTTTAATTCGATTGCTATACTGAAGTAAGCTAATTTTAAGAGGTAACTTGGCTGCGTATTCAATATCCGCCAAGGAGAAAATTTATGGTTACAGAATCAAGAGCATATATAGAACTTATCGGCTATTTTACTGAAAATGTCGCTTTGTTTGAGCAAGTCGGTAATGATGTCAATGCACCGACTGTGGGTGAGTTAATTGAAACTCAAATTTCTGAAAATGTGATAAATTTTTTCGAGCAAAACCCGGACCTGCCTCAGGATGAGCGACTGGATGTAGTGCGTGAAGCCGATACCATAGTCACAGATTTAGAAGAGTTTTTATCTCGTCGGATAGAGCAAAAAGCAACGGCGGATCAGCAGGCCTTTATTGTGGAGTTTTCATCTTTGATAAAAAACCTGTTCGATTCTGAGTTTAAATAAATTTGATTCACCTGAACTTCAGCATGGTATCTGTTATTTAAAGCCGGGCAATCCCGGCTTTTTTATACTTCAGATTCAAAGATTGTATCTGCACTCAATTTCTCTAAAATACGAGCTGGCGGTTTAAACCGTCTGCGCATATAAAATGAGTTTTATCAGGCCGTTTATGGAGTGATTCAACATTGAGCGATTCATCACCTAAGATTAAATTGCATGGTTTCAATAATCTGACTAAAAGCCTGAGTTTTTCTATTTATGATATCAGTTGGGCAGCAAGTGAAACACACAGAGATGAGTATATCGACTATATTGACAGGCAGTATAACGCTGATCGCCTAACCGAAGTGTTAAACGAAGTGGTGGGAATTATAGGCGCAAATGTTTTAAACGTAGCCAGGCAGGATTATGATCCTCAGGGTGCCAGCGTTACTATGCTGATTAGTGAAGAATCTGCGTTTACTTCGCTAAAAGCGGATCTCGAGCAAACGGCTGGGATATTGCCAGATACCATAGTTGCTCATTTGGATAAGAGTCATATCTGTATCCACACTTATCCGGAAAGTCATCCTCAAAATGGAATCAGTACGTTTCGCGCTGATATCGAAGTCTCAACCTGTGGGGTTATCTCTCCTTTAAAAGCGTTAAACTATCTGATTCATTCGTTTGATTCTGATGTGGTGACTATTGATTATTGTGTAAGAGGGTTTACGCGGGATGTAACCGGTAAAAAGCTCTATATTGATCATGAAATCAGTTCTATTCAAAACTATATATCTGAAGACATTCATGAACTTTATGAGATGCTGGATGTAAATGTGTGTCAGGAAAATATTTTCCATACCAAAATGGTATTAAAGGCGTTTAACCTGGAGCACCATTTAGTAGGTTCAGGGACTCAGGATATGCAGGAAAGCGAAATACAATACGCAAAAAAGATGCTGCAAAAAGAGATTCAGGAAATTTTTTACGCCCGTAATATGCCCGATTTATAGATTAGGCATATGTTTTGAGAATTTAGAATTTAGAATTTAGAATTTAGATTTGAGTTGATAGATAAGAGAAAAGTAGGGTGGTTTAGCGAAGCATGTGCGTAAGCCACCATGAAGATGTGAGGTTCTAGGGTTTAGGCGCTAGGTTTGAGGTTTAAAACCCGGCATAAAACACCGTAGACGCGAAGCTTGCTCGCGTTCCGGGTTACCACGCAGAGCGTGGGAACCAGCAAATGTTTCGAGAATTTAGATTTGAGATGATAGATAAGAGAAAAGTAGGGTGGTTTAGCGAAGCATGAGCGTAAGCCACCAAGAAAATGTGAGGTTCTTGGGTTTAGGCACTAGGTTTGAGGTTTAAAACCTAGTGCCCCACAAATACAAAACTGGCATAAAACACAGGGGCATCGCGTGCGCAAGCTGCACGCCTACGATTAGGCTCGGTGTTTATTTGTAGACGCGAAGCTTGCTCGCGTTTCTAAATTTTAGTGAATACAGAGCAATTGCCACAAACCTTACGTACGCAAGTTCCACTCCTCCCTTGTAGGTCGACATTTATGTCGAAAAGCGAACTCAAAGACCTGTGAGCATTTCTTGTTCAACCTAAAATCCGGGTTTCCACGCAGAGCGTGGGAACCAGCAAAGCCGCACGTAAATTCCTAACTTTGTTCTGGCTCTGTGGTGTCTGTGGATGCGAGCGGCCAGCCGCCCAATAATTGCCATTTATTCACCATATGGCAAAAAAGCTCTGCGGTTTTTTGGGTATCATATAAAGCGCTGTGAGCTTGCTTATTATCAAACTCAATTTCTGCCGCCTGACAGGCTTTTACCAGCACAGTTTGTCCGAGTGTTAAACCCGCCAGACTGGTTGTATCAAATGAAACAAACGGATGAAACGGAACGCGTTTGATATTGGTTCTTTTGATCGCGGCATTGACAAATGACATATCAAACGCCGAATTATGCGCTACCATGACAGAACGCTGGCAGTCATAATGTTTTTGTCGTTTACGTACCAGTTTAAATATTTCGGTTAATGCCTCTTTTTCACTGACTGCGCCGCGCAGAGGGTTATGTGGATCTATCCCGTTAAATTCAAGCGCTGCAGGCTCTAAAATAGAATCTTCAAATGGGTCCACATTAAACTGGATGGCTTCTCCCGGATGTAAAAAACCGTCTTCATCCATTTCGGTGACGACCGCCGCGATTTCTAATAAGGCATTTTTTTCAGGATCGAAACCCGCGGTTTCAACATCGACTACAACCGGGTAATAACCGCGAAACCTGTCTTTAAAATTATGTTCTGGCATGAGATAAAGCGTTAATTAATTTGCCGGGCATTATGCCAGAATAGAATTAAAATATCAGGTCTAGTTGTGATTAAGTCTTTGCTATTAAAGCTTGGGGATATCACCTTAAATCAAGTTGGTCTGATAATTGCCTTATCCAGCATAAGTGATTAAATTAAACGAATATTAGCGGGTTTGATGCGAAAAGCGTCAATTCTTTGTCATGAGGCGAGTTAAAATGAAAAAGCGCTGGGGATTGATTTGGGCAGCATGTCTGCTTTCCAGTCAGAGTTTTGCCGATGTCCGGCAGTATAAAGCCAGTTTAGATAATTCTAAATGGGCGCTGGCAAAACATTCGCGTTTACAGTGTCAGCTAGAGCACAGTATACCCAGATACGGCAAGGCGATTTTTTCCAGTCAGGCCAGTCGTGCGCTCAATCTGAATTTTTCGCTGGATATGCTTAAACTGCCCAATAATTATAGTTTTGCTAAAGTAAGCTCAGTGCCGCCCAGTTATAAACCCGGTATACCGAGTAAATCGGTGTCTGAGATGCAACTGCTAAAACAATTTGATGGTGAACTCAGTGAAAAGCCGGCCTGGACATTATTAGCTGAACTAGAAAAAGGTATGACACCTACTTTTTATTATCAGGACTGGTACAGTGAGTTTGACAGCATTTTAGTTGGGTTAAACGCCGCTAATTTTCACCGCGCTTATGATGACTTTTTAAACTGCATTGATAATTTATTACCTTACAATTTCGAAGATATTTCATTAACGGTTCTGACTTATCAAAAAAATTCATCCGAGCTGAGTAAAGCATCCAAAAAGCGATTGGCCATGATTGCTGAGTATTTGAAACAGGATGCAGAACTTGATTTAGTTTTAGTGGATGCGTATACGGATAGTTATGGTGGCCGGTGGCACAATCAACAATTATCTGAAAAACGAGCTGCCACGATTCGCCAGTTTTTTACGGACAATGGTGTTGAAGAAAATCGGGTGAAAATTGAAGGTTTTGGTGAAAAACGACATATTGCATCTAATCAAAACGTAATAGAGCGCGGTAAAAACCGCCGGGTTGTGATTCGGATGCAAAGACCATAAAACTGACGATTAGCCCTGTACCCGTCGGTTTTAAGTCGGGTACATAAAGCTCATAATTAAATCAAAGATTCATTACTACTAACTCAGCCAGCTTTAAGATATAGTATTACTGTTTTATTTAATAAATTCATGATTCAGGTACGCTATATGGCTGACAAAAAACGATTGTTCTTCCGCTTGTTAGCTTTCTCTTTTTTTCTTGGTTTTATTTTTTCCCTTTCTTCTTTATCGGTATATTCTTCACAAACCTTAGATAATCCCGAAAGCCGAATTCAGATTAAAGTGGGTGCCGGAATAAGACCACCATTTTTAATTGGTAATAATCAAGGCATGGGACCTGAAATAATAGCAGTACTTAATCAGGTTCAGGACAGATATTATTTTCAGTTATTACCTGTACCAATCAGTCGCAGAGTTCAATCGGTTAAAGACGGTTGGGTTGATATTATTATGTGGGACAATTTGCATTGGGGCTGGGCAGATATTGCACTGGAAGCTTCGCAGCAATTGCTGGAGTCTAAAGACCTCTTTATTACCCTGAATACAGATGGAAAATCTCAGGATTATTTTGATAACCTTGAGAATCACAGAATTTGCGTCGTCAATGGATATCATTATCAGTTTCTTGGTCAATCGACTGATTACCGGCAATTAAGAAAAAAATTAAATCTTACTTTAGTCACGACAGAAGAGGACGCTATTAAAATGGTGCTGCATAATCGATGTGATATCAGTCTGGCCAGTCAGTCTGCTGTTGACTGGTTTTTCCGTCATCAAGATGAATATAAAGCATCCGACATTGTAATATCGAAGTATTTTGATACAGAGTATACAAGGCATTTTTTAGTCCCCGAGCAGGCGCAGCTGAGTGTTACACAAATCAATCAGTTCATTGAGCAGGCTAACAGGTTAAATTTACTAAAACCTATTTATCAAAAATATGGACAAGCAATGCCTTTTTGATTGTCAACGTTTCAGGGCTGACGAGATTGGTTTCGACATAAATGTCGAGCTACAGCGTAGGCGCGGTGCTTGCCTGCGCATTAACGGGTGTGTGGTTTTGATTACCAACGTTTCAGGGCTGACGCGATTGGTTTCGACATAAATGTCGACCTACAGTGTAGGCGCGGCGCTTGCCTGCGCATTAACGGGTGTGTGGTTTTGATTGTCAACGTTTCAGGGCTGACGAGATTGATTTCGACATAAATGTCGACCTACAGCGTAGGCGCGGCGCTTGCCCGCGCGTTAACGGGCGTGTGGTTTTGATTACCAGCGTTTCAGGGCTGACGAGATTGATTTCGACATAAATGTCGACCTACAGCGTAGGCGCGGCGCTTGCCCGCGCATTTATGCTGGTTCCCACGCTCTGCGTGGTAACCCTGGCGCCCCGGCGGATCTTATATTTTGTAAACCGGGTTTACGTATTCATCGTCATCTTCATCGACCCCAAAATGCTGATTCGTTAAATAGCAGTAGGCGCTGTTAAATGCATTTTGCTGAAACATTTTTAAACCCGTATCTTTAAACTCTACCGGTATCGGGTTGCGTTTAATACAGGCTTTTTCAGATGCATTGGTTTGCAGGGTCACATTCAGGTCTTCAATTAACTGAATCGCAGATTCCATTTTAAATCCGGCTGCACTGCCTGAAAACTTACCTTTGGTCGGACGCTCTTTAATTACAACATGCTCAATTTTGTAATCTTGCATTAGCTTTTTAAATGCAAACTGAAATTCAGTAATATCTTGCTGACTACTGCCTTTGAGCACAAATTTGTTGGCTCGGCAATCCGGCACACCAAATAAACCTGATTCTAACGATAATAGGCAGATGATAGCCTCACTGCCTTTTAACTCAACACCACAAGCTTTCATTAATAATGATTCCAAAATCCAAAAAAATTAAGCTTATTGTAACTGATGTTTGTATTTAAACCAAAGCTGGTTCAAGGGTTTTAAAGCGGCCAGGTAATATTGTGTTCGTATTTTGAGTTCGCTCATGTCACAGTGGCTTTCAAATGCATAGCGGTGTAATAAAAAATCTTGTTGCTCGTGAGTGAGTGAATTGATCAGAATGCAGGCCGCCAAATCATAGGCTGGCTCGCCGATGCGGGCATATTCCCAGTCAATTAAATAAGGTCTGTCGCCAAATAAAATATTTTCAAATGATAAATCTCCGTGGCAAATACAGACCTTTGGATTCTTCTCGTCTAACAAAGCCGCTGTGGCTAACAGCGCTTTATAGTCATCTAATGGTAAATTGAGCGCGTTAAGCAAATCTTTAATATCTTTATTAATTTGCTGTGGTAGCAGGGATTTTTCAACGGGCACAGGCAAACTATGTAGCTTAACCATAAGTTGAGCAATATGAGCAAGGCGGGTTTGTTTTGAGTGTTCCGGCTGAGCGGGAATATAGCGATCTACAATTAAACCAAGTGTTTGGTTTTCACACAGGGTTTCAGGCGTCAGGCCAAAGCTTGTCTTTTGTACCCAGTGTCTTGCCTGTCTTTCATTTTGCATACTTTGTTTACTGAGTAGCGCCCGGTTAAGCATTTTAATAAATACCCGGACAGGCTGCTGGCCATAAGTGGCAATAAACCCGAAGTTGGTATGATTATGTTTTACCGGTGACAGCTTAACCAGGGGGCCCAGTGATTGCTCCAGCCAGTTAAGCGCTTGTGTATCCAGATGGGTATTCACTCAATAACCTATGAATCCAACAGCACATCGTTGCTTAGCTCTGTTTGGCGATTGTAATAATGCTGACGCCATTGCCAATAAGCCCAAAGTGCTAACAGGGTATAACAGGCAAAAAGAACCGCAGTCGGTATCAGTGATTTATTCAGATACACGTAGATGGACACTGCATCTATCACAATCCAGTATAGCCAGCTTTCAACCACTCGCTCCGCAATCAAATAGGTGGCGTAAATACTAAATACAGTGGTAAAAGTATCTATAGTCGCAAAATCAGCATTGGTGTAATTTTCCATAAAATAACCCAACACCAGGCTAACCAAAGTAAATAATGCGATGAGTGACAGATGATGTTTGATAGGCCAGCTCGTATAATTAACATGGTGATCTTTTTGATTCCAGCCAAATTTCCAGCTGAACCAGCCATAAATGGCCATCGCCATATAGTATACCTGCAGCAGACTATCCATCAGAAGCTGTGCTGAAAAGAAAATGGAGCAATAAACAGCGCTGGCGATAAAAGCAACCGGCCAGCACCAGATAGTCCCCTTTGCGGCCATAATCACATAAGCAATGCTGAAAACAAATGCGATAGCTTCAGGCGCTGATGTGATATACAGCTCAGCCAGAATATCACTCATTGACACTAGACCTGTCACCAGCTAAAAATTTACAAACAAAAATTTGCGTGCCGGTTCGCTCAAAGGTGGTTTTTAATTCTTTATTTAAACAGGCCATCACAGCGTCATACTCGCCAAATATCTGGCTGCTCATACCGTTGGTGACTATTTGTAAATCTGAGTAAGTTCTGATTCGTTTAATAAATTCCCATACTTCAGATTCAAAATCTTCAAACTGAAGTGGATATAAACTAATTTCAACTGATAACTGCATAATAATCCTGAAAACAAGTAACGGGCAAAGCTGCCAGCCTTGCCCGTTGATTTACATTAAAACTGGTACTCGGCTGTAATACCAAATTGTTTGGGAGCTCCGAACTGAAAATAAGGCTCGGGCGCGTACGCTTTACGTGGATCATTACCATATTCACCAAAGTCAAAGCCTTGAATATAATAATCCTGATCAAACAGATTTCTTGCCCAAAGCTTAATTAGCACATCCTGAACCTGATAGTTGACACTGGTGTTGACCAAATCATAACGTTTTGACTTTAAGTTATGATCGTCCGAGAAATAGAAATTATCTTTGCCTTCGGCTTCGATATTCCACCAGATATGGTCGGTCAGAGTGATATTGAATCCCAGGTTATAGGTATAACTAGGTGACTGTGACAGTTCTCTGCCAGGATAAGTTAAGGTATTCGTTTCATCCTGATAGGTGTCATACTCAGCTTTTAAATAGCCTAAACTTGCATAGGTTTGAACTGAGTTAGTTATAATATAGCTTAGATCAAGTTCTACGCCTTGTGACGTACCATCGGTTGCATTTCTGATATAGGGAATAAATTGTTCAACGCGACCATCTTCACCATTAATGATAAAGTCTTTTTTAACCTGAATGTCTTTGCGCTGCATATAAAATGCCGCTAAGTTAGCCGTTAAACCCTTATTTTGGTATTTAACACCGGTTTCATAGTTCCATAAATATTCAGGTGCATAATGACGTGCTTCATCGGGTAAAGTTCCGTCTGAATTGACGCCACCATTCATATAACCCTTATTCACTGAGGCATACCAGAAAAGGTCATTTGAAACCTGATAGTTTAAGCTGATTTTGCCACCAAACAGATTATAGTTCGGGCTTAAATCCACCCCATTCGAGTTGAGATAATCCATCTCATGATATTCATATCTTAACCCTGTGGTTAAACTCATCTGGTCCGTTAGCTGACTGTCAAACTGCGCATAGATAGCTCGTTTTTCATTATCAAAATCAGAATTTAAGTTGTAATCTGAATTGGCGTGAGTTCGTTTATATTCGTCCTGCTTTTTTTGCCAGTAAATACCGGTTATCCAATCTGTGGTGCCATTAAAAATACGTCCGCCAGGCTCAGATAAAAACCTAAATTCAGTGCTGTAGTTTTTCTTTTCATGGCGGTTTCTGTCTGTGGTTGAGTATTCCCAACCTGGCGCAATACCGACATAAGTCCAGTCTTCATCAAAACCATAATCTGTATCAGTTGTTAAAAAGCTTTGGATTGATTCAAAAGACGCTTCGTCATTTAATTTGATTGTCAGATGGCTGTTTAGCCCGGTTGATTTTTGTTTGTCCTGACCAGGTTGATCCGATAAGGTTTGACGAATATTGTCTAAACTGAATGCGTCATAGCCGTTGTCTATATCAATATGGGTGGCATTAATATCCCAAACAACGTCCTGATTAGGTTGGAATCTGAGTTTACCGCGTAAAGTCAGCTCATCTCTGTCGTTGGTATCATGGCGGTTTAGGTAAGTATTTTCGATAAAGCCATTGCTTACGTATTGATGTGCAGATACACGAAAGCTGGTGGTATCTGTTAAGCCATTAGAATAAGCAACACCCAATTCTTTGGTACCATAGTTTGCTATACCGGCTTTTATTCTGCCAGACGCAGTATCGGTTGGCTGGGCGCTTTGCAAATAAATTAAACCGGCCAGGGCGTTTGCACCAAAACGAGAGCCCTGAGGGCCTCTGAAAATTTCTACCTGCTCAATATCAAATAAAGTCGCAGCACTGCCCACGGCGGTATAATCAACGCCATCAATGTACAAGCCTACCGGATAGTTTGTTGGTGAATCATATTCACTTTGAGCGCCTATCCCTCGGATTTGGAAAAAACGGGCTCTGGATGTGCCGCCTGCAAAATTTAAATTGGCTGCTGAAGATAAAATAGCCTCAAGGTGGTTAGCTGAATTTCGTTCTATTGTCTCAGCACCGATGACACTGACTGAAATCGCACTGGTTTGAATTGAGTTTTCACGAAAGTCGCCTTGTACTTTAATCACTTCAGTATCGCCGGAATCTATCGTTTGTTCCGGTTCTGCATTGGCTGCAAAGCTATTAAAGTGAAAACAGGTTAAGAAAGCGAGAGATAAACGGGAAAGCTTATGGTTCATTAGGTTCTCTGTATTGTTGAAATTCAAGAACGCAGAGATGTGTACCTTTTTTCATGGACCATCCCTACGCCAGCATTACCTGAACAGGTACAATGGGTTTGCTGTAATGCATCTCAGTCCATCTATAAAAGGTTTTAACCCTATTTATTAATGAACACCCCATGGTTGCTGCGGATTCTAACAATTTTGAGCAGGCGAGTCGACCTTAATTAACCTCAGCTGCGGTTATTTAAAGTTGAATGGGTGCAAGCCCTTCTCCGGCTGAATAAGCAGCCAGGCTCGTCAAAGACTGCTTTTTAACTGTCTTGTGTAAATGCTTCAAGCTGGCTTTTTTGGCAGATAATAATCAGCTCGTTGATTAAATCAATTGCGCTGTCGTGATCATAATGATCTATATTTTCAAGTAGTTGTTTGTACTCTTTTTGAGCATCCAGTTTCGTCAGCTGTTTTAATTCAGTCAGCTTATCCGGGTCGATAAACTCATCGTTCTCTAAACTGTTTTTTATCTGTAAAAGTGAGCTAATTAATTGCTCAATATTGATTTCGGGTTCTGCTGTGTCTTCCGGCACTGACCCTTCAATGATCTGCTCTATCTGTTTTAATGTTTCGCCTAAAATCCAACTAAATTGGTTAATCCAGTAGTCTGTTGCTTCTCTGTCATTTAAAGCGATATTGGTTTCAAGCAATTTGCAGGTTAAATGCAGCTTTTCCAGCCCTAGGTTGCCGGAGACCCCTTTAATTGAATGGGCCAGTTTCTGAATTTGTTCAAGCTCTCCCTGAACAAAAAGATTTTGCATTAGATGGTCACTGGCACGAAAATCTTTAATAAATTTTTGTTGTAGGCGGGTAATTAAAGACTGATTACCTGATACCTGACTGAGTGCGTAATTAGCATTGACGTAAGATGCGTTTAATAAATCCTGATTGATTTCTGCGTTATGCTGTTCTGGCTCAGCAGCAACCTCGGTATATTCAGTTTCAATTAGCTTGTTTACATTAATTTCTTTGCCCAGCCAGGTCGCCAGAGTTGTTAACATAGCCTGTTCGTCAATGGGCTTTGAAAGATGGTCATTCATGCCGGTTTCAATGCACTTTTCAATATCGTGCGGCATCACATTCGCTGTCATCGCAATAATTGGCAGGTTTTTATATGCTGGGTTATCTCTTATCGCTGCGGTTGCCTGATATCCATCCATTTCCGGCATTTGAACATCCATTAAAATCAGATCAAATTGATTGTCTGATAGTAGCTCAATTGCGGCTTTACCATGCTCTGCGATAGTTACGTCAAAGCCATGGTGTTCCAGCATAGCTCGAGCCACTTCCTGATTAATCTCATTATCTTCAACAACCAAAATATGTAAGCCTCTGAATATATCTTTACTGGCAATTGGCTCAGGTTGGATTTGGTTTGCATCCTCTAGTCTGGCTTGCTCGCTCGGATGTTTTAGCAATTTAAATAAATCCCAGATATGCAATGGTCTCTCTATATATTTAATATTGCCGCTATCTTGCTCATGGCGCATTTGTTCATGGGCTTGCTGAATAACAATTTGTGCCTGTTTACAGTTGTCATGGTTAACGAGTTTTTCAACCTGATCAAAATTATCTATGCAGAGTGAATTAATAATAATCAGCGGGATAGGCTCGTTTGTTTGTGTAGCCGCAAAATCAGAGGCTTGATCTATGGTTTTAAAGCATTGACTGGTATACGAAAAAGTGATCAGATTGTCTGTTAATAGGGTTTGCAATCTTGGATTGTTTTCAACAATCAATACCGGACTGGCATTATCTATCAGCTTTTCTGCATAAAAAACAGGCTGAGGAATGTTATTCAGACTGAAAGGCAGCTCAAAAGTAAAAACAGAGCCATGGTGTTTTTCGCTACTGACTCGAATATCGCCTTTCATTAACTGGCATAGCTGGCGGCAAATGGTTAAGCCTAGTCCGGTACCGCCGTATTTACGTGACGTTGAGTTGTCTGCCTGATTAAACGACTGAAACAGATTATCAATTTGGCTCTGACTGAGGCCAATTCCAGTATCCTTTACTTCAAACTGAATTTGCGCAGTGAGGTCACTGGCTGTTTTTAAACTGATTTTTAATTCAATCTGGCCGGATTCAGTAAATTTGATAGCGTTACTGATTAAATTGATCAGGATTTGATTAAGTCTGTGCGGATCACCTATCAGAGAGAAGGGCACATTAGGTTCAACATCGACTATATATTCTAAACCTTTATGCTGAGCCTTGTGGGCAAACATGACGCTAATGTTACTTATGATATCCGTCAGATTAAAATGAATCTTCTCAAGTTTGAGTTTGCCGGCTTCAATTTTGGAAAAGTCCAGAATGTCATTGATTATGTTCAGCAGGTTGTGCGATGCAGTATCAATATTTTTTAACTGCCTTTGCTGATCAGTCGATAGTTCACTTTTACCCAGAATATTGGTTAAACCGATAATTGCGCTGATGGGCGTTCTGATTTCATGGCTCATATTGGCGAGGAAATCCCCTTTAATCTGACTGGCTTGCTCTGCTTTTTCTTTTGCTTCAGTCAGCGCATGATTGGTTTGCTCAAGCTGCTTGGTTCTTTCTTCCACTCTTTGCTCAAGATGTTCGTTGAGTTGTCTTAATTTATTTTCCGCGAGTTTTCTTTTGGTCACGTCTGTGTTGGAGCCAATTATTCTCTGTGGAGCGCCATTGCTGTCGCGTGAAACCACTTTAGCTCGACTTAATATCCAAATATACGCTGAGTTTTTATGTTTAAGACGAAACTCTTCAATCAGTTCATTTTTATCCTGTTCCTGCACCAAATTCATTGTGGCTGTTAATTTGTCCTGATCATCAGGGTGAACGAGTTCGCTCAGAGCTCTCATGTCTGAGCTGATCTCATCACGCTGGTAACCCATCATTTCAAGCCATCTCGGACTCAGGTAGATTTTATTGGTTTTTATATCCCAGTCCCACATGCCGTCGTTGGTCGCTTCCTGTGCATAGGCAAGTCGCTGCAGACTCTTTGCTAAATTTTGCTGGGTATTTTTTAAATCAGTGATGTCGTTTATGCAGCCCAAAATAATATCCGGTGCATTCTGGAATTTTTCGAGACGTATATAAAGATACTTTTGCTGATTGTTTTTGGTCAGGTAACGGCAATCAAATAACTCAGTTGCCTGACTGCTTTCAGGAGATAGCAGGTTATTCAGCGCATCCGTTGCTATATTTGCATAACTGGTTTCGAGTCGTTCAAATAAATCTGTAATTTTTGGCTGATGATCTAGCTCTAATATGTCTAATAGGGCTTGAGAACATTCCAGTTTTAAACTGCCACAATGCAACTCAAAGGTACCAATTTGCGCTATATTTTGTGCTCTATCTATTTGCTGCTGCTGGATATTCAGCCGGTTTCGTTTTCGTACCAGCCTTTTTGAAATCAGATACAGTGCTCTGTGAAATACAGATACTCTGTTACGGGACTGAGTTTTTTGAGCTTTAAAGGCAGCCTGCCAGCGAGACACATCGGCTCTGGATAAATCGATAGCGAGCCGGGTAACCTTATTATAATTTAATAATGATTTGATTTGGCTGATAATCAGGATTAAGCAAGCCATTGCCAGCACACTAATGGCGGCAAGATACAAGGTATTATTAGTTGTTCGATTATTGGAGAGTAAACCATCAGCACTTAAGCTTGCCGTTCCGGCAGAAATGAAAACTTCTGATGGATTAAATGCCAGTTGCCAGTTTGGCAGATTCAGTTGATTTTTTACTTGAGGTGTAAAGGCCGGTACGGTTTGGCTCAGTCGTGTTGTGATGTCTTTATTTTGCTCATTTAATATTGGAAAAATAATCTTGTTTTGCAGATCTGACAGATAAATGCCTTTACCTAGCTCAGATTCGAGAAAATGCGCTTTCAATTCAAGTCCGTATCGAACCGACTGGTAAGGCTGGCCGATCAATAAAAGATGCGCTCCTAACCGGGTAGCCGAACCTGCGTTTTTGATGGCTTGAAGGTGTTCAACTGAGGCGCTTTGAGTCGGCTGCATTGAACTTTTTACAGAATTATCCGGGCTAATCTGATACAGATTAACAAAATTATTGTCATATTGACTGCGAAAAAGCTCAGTTATCACTTGAAAATGGTTAAATGAATCTTCATTGTTAGAAGCGTTAGTTGTTATCTGAGCGCCGGTAATTTTTGGCCATTCAGACAGGGTATTAATCGTTTGGCTTAGCCGATTAGAAATTTGTATCTGTTTATTATGCAGTAAGGATTCCAGAGACAGATTAGGTGTAGCCGGTTTGAGCGTATTTTGGTTAAAGACGAAAGGTGTAAGGGCGGCAGCTGTGAGTAGGCTAGCGACTATGACTATTTTGGATAATGCCTTCCATTTCAAACCGGGTAACATCTTAAAATGATTCCTTTTTGTTCAAACTGAAACAGTAACGTTGTCTGTCAATTGAGTATAACCTCAAATCGACATAAAATACGAATTATAGTCAAACTGGCCTGACACCCAAGCTAATTGAATATATAACAGCGAGAAATTAACTAATTTTGTTAATCCGCGTGCAAACAGGTTACTTATTAATGAAACTTAATTTGCAATTTAAATGAATAACTGCTGGTCATTAAAACTGAGCGGACCCATAAGGAAACTTCTAGGTGAATGTAGATAATAACCTGTTTAATTTTTTAAAAAGCCAGCCAACTTCCTATTTCTCGCAATTTAATCGCGGTATTGAAAAAGAAGCCTTACGAATTCAGTCATCGGGCAAATTAGCGGATACGCCACATCCGGCTGGGTTAGGCTCAGCCTTAACTCATGATTTTATTACGACAGATTATGCCGAGAGCCTGTTAGAGTTTATTACGCCGGTGGAGCAGGACGTTGATAAGAGTATTAATCAGCTATTGGATTTGCATAAGTACGCTTATCTGAAACAAGGCGAAGAGTTGCTATGGCCGATGAGCATGCCCTGTTTTGTCGGCTGTGAAGCGGATATAAAAATAGCCCAGTATGGTCAGTCCAATGTTGGCCAAATGAAAACTTTATACCGCCAGGGTTTAAAAAATCGTTACGGTAGTTATATGCAAGCCATATCCGGCGTGCATTTTAACTTTTCATTTCCTGACAGTTTTTGGCAAGCCTGGGCAGACAGCCAGCAACTGGAATTTAATCAGGATACTATATCAGCCGGTTATCTGGCGGTACTCCGTAATTTAAAACGCAATCTCTGGCTTTTAGCTTACCTGTTTGGGGCGTCACCTGCTTTGTGCTCGTCTTTTTTAAATGGCAAACAAACGCGATACCCCATGCAGAAAGTAGGCAAAGGCACTTTGTATTTACCTTATGCAACCGCGCTTAGACTAAGTGATTTGGGGTATACCAATAAGGCTCAGGCCGCTCTTAACATTCGTTATAATCACCTGGATGAGTATATTGCCGGTTTAAGGTGTGCTATTAGAATGCACTCGGCAGAGTTTGCGCATATACCGGCCGGTGAGCAAGGCGACTATCAGCAGTTAAACCAGAACGTTTTGCAAATTGAAAATGAATATTATTCTCCAGTGCGCCCTAAACGAGTTGCCCGCTCTGGTGAAAAGCCAACCGATGCACTAGACAGAGCCGGTATTCAGTATATTGAACTTCGCGCCTTGGATATTGACCCTTATAGCCCGGCTGGTGTGAGCGCTGAACAGGTAAGATTTTTAGATTTATTAATAACCTGGTGTGCGTTAACCGAATCTCCTGAAATTCATGCAGACGATGAGTTTGCTATTGGAGCGAATCTGCAGCAGGTTATCTTATACGGTCGTAAACCTGGATTAATGCTGGATCGGGAACATCAGAAAATTTCGTTAAAAGACTGGGCACATTCAATCTTATCCAGCCTGTCAGAGTTAGCGAAAATATTTGATGGTGAGCAAAAAGAAGGGCTTTATCAGCAGGCGCTTGCTATTCAGATGGCGAAAGTAGATGATCCTGATTTAACGCCATCAGCCAAAATCATCAAGCATTTACTTGAACAAAATATTGATAACGGTACTTTGGGCATGCAACTGGCCGAGCAGTACAGACAGGCTAGTTTTGAGCGTAGTTTTAATGAATTTAACTTAAATCAGTTAGATGCTGAAAGCCAACAGAGTATTGAACGCCAGTTGTCAATTGAACAGAGCGATGAAACCAGCTTTGCTGAGTATTTAACACAGTATTTTGCCTACACAGGACCTTGCAATAAAGCTTGAAGTATATGAAAAAACTGAGTTTATTATCTTTATCGGCGCTAGTATTGCTAACCAGTTGTGCCACGCCTCCGCCACAGCGGCCTGATAACCTGTGTGAAATATTTTTTGAACACAGGGACTGGTATGACGATGCAAAAGATGCACAGGAGAAGTGGGGAACCCCAATTCATGTTGCTATGGCGATTATGTATCAGGAAAGCTCGTTTAAACATGATGCGGCGCCACCGATGGAATACTTTTTATGGATAATTCCAATCGGTAGAGCGAGTTCGGCTTATGGATATTCGCAAGCAAAAACGCCTACCTGGGAAGACTATATGCGCGAAACGGACAGCTATGGCGCAGACCGGGATGATTTTGATGATGCTATCGACTTTATGGCCTGGTTTATTTATAAAACGCATAAAGTTAATAAGGTTTCTAAATGGGATGCTTATAATCAGTATCTTAACTATCATGAAGGTTGGGGTGGTTATCGTAAAAAAAGCTATAATCGTAAACCCTGGTTGAAAAAGGTATCAGCCAAAGTTCAGCGTAGAGCTGAGATATATGGCAGTCAGCTCAAGGGTTGTGAAGAAGAACTCAGTCATGGTTGGTTATGGCGGCTCTTTTTTGGTTAAACTAGATTACCGATTTAAATTAGTGCCATTTCCATTTAATTTTGATGAGTTCAAATTTTTTACTGTAGATCGGCGTTTACGCCGTTAGACTAGGATATTCAACGGCGTAAACACAGATCTACAAGATGTACTCAAACATTTAAAACTTTATGGTAACAGCACTCGTGCTTGGCCTGTTTTAATATCTTTGAGCATGAGTCTTCTAAGTGACTCATGCTCAATAGCACAGTTAGTTCCCATCATTTTAAATCAATTGTGAATTTTTTAGATTGTTTTATTCTAAATTTATTCCGCTCAGTTGTACCTGAATTTAAAATAAACTCACTAAGTAAATCAATTCAAATATAAAACCCAGTTGTTTGTATTGTTTCCATAAAATGACTGATGACCAGTAAAGAGGTCTAACCTTAACTTTATATTAACATATTCTAATTCATCTATACTTGTGTTTAATAAACTTCAACTCTAAATAATAAAAAGTTAGCTAAAGCCTTAAATTTATTGGCTTTTAGTTTTATTTCGTTTTCTAATGAGAGATTTTTCTTAGAACAAGGCGAATTTGCGTACGTAATAGCTGGCTATTACTCGCGAATTCACTGCAGTTATCCGGAAAAATAGCCACTAGAAAGCAATTTGTTATTCAGAGTTGAGGTGATTAGGTCAAGCAATATTGAATATTGGATGTAAGTAAATACTTGCTTTTGAAAGATGCATCAGGAGTTAATTATGTTTCAGGCGCAATCTATGTGCGGTCATAAGTGGATGATTAAAACACTACAGGGACAGTATTTATCTGTGCTAAAAGGTCAGGTTGGGTTAACACTGCGACCGGATGCCAATGCAGTCGACTGGACCTTTAAACCTGCTTTTGAATTTGGCCGCTATTATATTGAACACATAGAAACGGGCGAACGCCTGGTTGATGTGGTCAATGGTGGATTTGACTGCTGGAGTGTTGAACAGGAATATAGCGGCTGTTTTGCATTTGTTGGTCAGGGCGGGGTATTCCGTCATTTTGATTTTAATATTGAAGATCAAGCCGATAAATCACTGGCGGAGACGAATTTGGCCTTACCACAAAAGAGAAAGTTCAACCGGACTATCAAAAACGAAGCTTGTCGTCATTGTCAGAAACGGCTGACAGAATATTGTAACTGGATCATTGAAAAGGGATGTTAGGTTCTGCATTCCCTTTTCAATTGAGTCTGTTATTGAGCGCTGCCGATACGCTGTTTATCGTATTGTTCGCTGCGGGCAAGCAGGGATTCATATCTGGACTGTTGTTGTGAATCAAGCTCGTGCTCTGCGATGACTTCCATGGCTTTCCAGTACAAGGCGTCCTGAATTTCTGACAACTGGTTTCTATGTTTTTGCTCAACCAATGCCTGTAACAAGTTCAGTGCAATGCGAACATTTTTAGGCATGAGTTTTAAGGCATCACTAAACGCCTGCATCGCAGGTTCAATTTGCTTTTGGTTGTAAAGTTGAACTGCAATATTGTTGAGTTGCCGCGGTGAAAACGGAATATCTCTTTTTTCCTGTTTTTCCTGTGCCATAAATTTATGCAGGATTTTTTCATTGACGTCTTCTGAATCAAACGAAAAAGGAATATCTTCCAATACCGCAACGGCTTTATCCTGATACCCTATTTCATGCAAAGCTTTTGCACGGTCGAGATAATCCTCAAAAGTACAGCTGGTATATTGGTCAAACTGCAGTGAATCTACGAGTTGTTTAGCTTTGTCCTGTTCATCTTTGATATAGTGCAGTCTGGCCTGAACAACCGCAATTTTATTTTTTGATTCAGCCGTTGGATGAAACTCTCGCTTGAGTGTATCCAGATATTTTTCCGTCTGTCTGGCAATGGCAGCTGATTCTTGCTCGGTTAGCGTTAGCGCATAGTCGATGCCCGCTCGGGCGACCGTTAGGTATAAATCCTCATTATCATGCAGTGAATGTTTGGCACAGCGTAACATGGTTTTGGCAGCCTCGTACTGGCCACCGTGATCGTGCAGTAATCGTGCTAAATTAATCACATTCTGGTGCCGGCTGATATTGCGCGGCGATAAGGCTTTCGCATCTTTGAACTGCTGATAGGCTAAATCATACTCATCGTGGTTGATATAATACTGAGCCAATAAATCCAGTGCCGCTAAGCGGGTTTCCGGCTTTTTAACCAGCTTATCTAAAATTGCTTTACCTGCATCTTCTTTATTTAAACCCAGATAGGCTTTGGCTAGACCTATCATTGCCCAGGTAAATTTTTGTACGTTAACAATATCAAAAAAATAACGGGCGGCTGCGCCAAATTCTTTTTTGGCCAGTAGAATATCCCCTTTTAAGCGCATGACCAGAGGGTATAAGCTGCCTTGCTTGGGATTTTTTAAAACCGCTTCAATTTGAGTGAGTGCACTGTCTAAATCTTTATTTTCAAGTGCCCAGTATATTTTTTTCAGTTTATGTTTTCGGTTAAGGACTCTTAAAACCCGGTCACTCAGTTCTTTTGAGGTAAAAGGTTTCGCCAAAAAATCATCTGGTTGCAGCTCTATAACACTGTTGACCAAAGCGGCATCGGTTTCGGCGCTGGTAAAAATAAACGTGGTATCAAGCCGGATGGCGCCATTGTTTTTAAATTCTTCAAATAAATGATAGCCGTCTCTATCGCGACTGAGGTTAAATGAACAAATAATTAAATCAAACTGAACTTCCTGAGTGAGTCTGAGCGCATGTTTAGCACTTTCAGCTATCTGAATCGTTTCAAACCCAATTCTTTCTAAAGATTGTTTGAGAAACGTCTGTGCCAGAGGCTGGTCATCAATGATTAAAACCCGAGCATGTTTGATTAATTCTTGATTCATAAAGCAGACATTTATAAGAAGTGTATTTTTAAGTTTATATATTCTTGATTATTGATTTAAATCGCAATAATTACAAGCTTTGAGCGGCCGACGAGATTTTCCTTTTAATATGTCGTCAGTTCAGTATAATCTCCGGTGAAAACTTGTCGGAGTGCCTGTAAGGCTGAGATCGCGAAAGTGGGATCCGTCGAACCTGATCTGGTTAAAACCAGCGTAGGGAACAAGAGTAAACATCTTTTTATACTCTTCACAGTCAGCTCATCGATTATTTTCAAAGTTTTGTTTTTAATGCCTCTGTATTGCGGTACATGAGTCTAAGCAATTTATTTGAAGATGACGATAGAGTGATTAACGCTATCAGCGTTTGTGAGTAATAGGTCAATATATCTGTTGCTGACCGGTGTGAGTATATCTTATTTATATCTTGTCCAGATTTGCATTCCGTCTTTATTCAGTGAAACTTTTAAACCACAGAGATAAAGGCATTTTATGGCTACTAGCAATAGAAGAGAAAACCGAGCTGCGGCGCAGGAATTTATTAATAACCTGACCGGACAACCTTTCCCAAATTCAGAAAAAGTATATGTTGAAGGCTCTGACCCGAGTATCCGGGTTGGCATGAGACAGATTAATCTGACGGATACTTTTGTCGGTGGCGACAAAGACAACCCGCAATATGAGCCGAATGAACCCATTTGTGTTTATGATACATCAGGTCCGTACACAGACCCGAATATTGAAATTGATGTTCATCAGGGCTTGCCTAAATTACGTGAAAGCTGGATTGAAGCACGCAATGATACTGAATCTCTGGATTCTGTTACTTCACGTTTCAGTCAAAAGCGATTGGCAGACGAAGGTTTAGATCATATCCGTTTTGAGCATTTACCTAAAATTCGCCGTGCTAAAGCGGGTAAAAACGTAACTCAAATGCATTATGCCCGCCAAGGCATTATTACGCCTGAAATGGAATATATTGCGATTCGTGAAAATATGAAGCGTGCTGAAGTTAAAGATCAGATTTTAACTCAGCAGCATAAAGGACAAGCCTGGGGTGCTAAAATACCGGAAGCGATCACACCTGAATTTGTTCGTCAGGAAGTTGCTGAAGGCCGCGCTATTATTCCGGCTAATATTAATCACCCGGAAACTGAGCCTATGATTATTGGTCGTAACTTTTTAGTCAAAGTGAATGCTAATATCGGTAACTCAGCTGTCACTTCTTCGATTGAAGAAGAGGTTGAAAAACTGGTGTGGTCAACCCGTTGGGGCGGTGACACTGTCATGGATTTATCTACCGGTCGTTATATCCATGAAACCCGAGAATGGATTATCCGTAACTCACCGGTTCCAATCGGTACTGTACCTATTTATCAGGCGCTGGAAAAAGTAAACGGTGTTGCCGAAGATTTAACCTGGGAAGTTTTTCGCGATACCTTGATAGAACAAGCGGAACAAGGCGTTGACTATTTTACCATTCACGCGGGGGTTTTATTACGTTATGTGCCTATGACCGCAAAACGCTTGACCGGCATTGTATCTCGTGGTGGTTCGATTATGGCAAAATGGTGTTTAGCGCACCATAAAGAAAACTTTTTATATACCCACTTTGAAGACATTTGTGAAATTTTAAAAGCCTATGATGTCTCTTTCTCGTTAGGGGATGGTTTACGTCCGGGATCCATTGCGGATGCAAATGATGAAGCTCAGTTCAGTGAATTGCGTACGTTAGGCGAGCTTACAAAAATTGCCTGGAAGCATGATGTACAGGTAATGATTGAAGGCCCGGGGCATGTGCCAATGCATATGATCCATGAAAATATGACAGAGCAGCTTGAGCATTGTGATGAAGCACCATTTTATACTTTAGGTCCGCTCACTACAGATATCGCACCTGGGTATGATCATATTACTTCTGGTATAGGTGCGGCGCAAATTGGCTGGTATGGCTGTGCTATGTTGTGTTATGTAACACCCAAAGAGCATCTTGGTTTACCGAATAAAGAAGATGTTAAAGAAGGTCTGATTACTTATAAAATTGCGGCTCATGCAGGGGATTTGGCAAAAGGTCATCCGGGTGCTCAAATTCGTGATAATGCGTTATCCAAAGCTCGTTTTGAATTCAGATGGCATGATCAGTTTAACTTAGGTCTGGACCCGGACAGAGCCCGTGAATATCACGATGAAACTCTGCCGCAAGAATCAGGCAAAGTTGCGCACTTTTGTTCAATGTGTGGCCCTAAATTCTGCTCAATGAAAATTACTCAGGAAGTTCGTGATTATGCGGCTGATTTAGAAGCGAAAAAAATACAAATCGGCGAGTATGATGACAAGTTGTCTGCTGAGCAGGGCATGGCTGAAAAGTCTGCTGAGTTCAGAGAGAAAGGGGCAGAAATTTATCATCAGGCAAAATAATTTAGCAGGTTAAATTAGAGCTAGCCGGGGTTGAGAAACTTTGTACTTAACGCCGGTTGATCTATTTAGCATGCTTGAATTTATATTTTTCAGCTGCGGAAGATTGAAATGAAAATTGCAGTGGTAGGCTCAGGGTTAGTGGGGCGCTTATTGGCCTGGCAATTAAGTCAGCATCATCAAATTACCCTATACGATAAAGATTTTAAAACTGCCAAACACAGCGCAGGCTTTATTGCGGCCGCTATGCTGGCACCGGTTGCTGAATCGGTAATCGCCAGTCAACTGGTGGTTGGATTGGGACAGCTATCGGTTAAGCTGTGGCCAAATATTCTGTCACAATTAAAACAACCCGTATTTTATCAGCAGGCGGGCAGCTTAATTCTGGCTCATGCTCAGGACAGAGGCGACTTAACCAGCTTTTGTCAGCGGCTGAAACTTCAGGATGGCTTAACGCAAGTTAATAGCCAACAAATTGCTGAATTAGAACCGCAAATACAGGGGCGTTTTCATCAGGGAGTGTGGCTTGAAAATGAAGCTCAGATTGATAATCGAGCTTTGTATCAGGCTTTGTTACACGCACTGGTAAATGCGGGTGTGCAGCAGATCGAAACGACTCATGCTGATATTACAGATAACCGGGTTTACGCAAATGGTGAGCAGACGGATTTTGACTGGGTATTTGACTGTCGTGGTCTAGGTGCTCAAGTGGATTTAAAAAAATTACGCGGCGTGCGTGGTGAAGTGGCCAGAGTTTATGCCCCCGAGGTCAAATTAAACCGTCCGATTCGGTTATTGCATCCAAGATATCCGATTTATATTGTGCCTAAACCGAACCATGAATATGTGATTGGTGCAACTGAGATTGAATCTGACAGTGATAAAGCGATGACAGTTCGCTCGGCACTTGAGTTATTGTCTGCAGCCTATAGTGTGCATTCTGGTTTTGCTGAAGCGCAAATCACATCTCTTGATGCAGGGTTAAGACCTAGCTTGCCTGATAATGAACCCGCCATTATTACAGACGGCAAATGCATTCGAATTAATAGCCTATACCGTCATGGTTACTTGCTTGCACCCGCTGTGATTGCTCATGCGCTTAATTTGTTTAATCAACTGAGCGAGCAACAAACAAGATATTTTTATCAGGCTGAACAATTATCTGAATCTCACTTTAGCCAGCTTACCGGTCATTTTGAGGGTAAATAAATTATGAAAGTTACAATTAACGGTAAACCGGTAGAGTTTACTCAAGCCCAATCTTTATTAAGTTTAGTTGAGTCTTTTGGTGCTCAGCCGCCATACGCATTGGCCGTTAATGGCCAGTTTATACCTAAAAGCCAGCATGCCAGTTATGCGGTTAATACGGGTGATTCCATTGACGTTTTATCGCCGGTACAGGGAGGTTAACCCGTTATGGATAATGTAAATCAGGCAATATCAGATACTTGGTCTATTTATGGTACTGAGCTGTCGAGCCGTTTATTAATTGGCAGTGCTTTGTATCCGTCGCCAGCTATCATGCAAGAATCTATTAAACAGTCGCAAGCTGAAGTTGTGACGGTTTCACTGCGCAGACAATCGCCGGAAAGTGCAGGTGGTCAGGCGTTTTGGCAGCAGATTCAGTCACTGGGTAAAAAAATATTACCTAATACGGCAGGTTGCCATTCCATTCAGGAAGCGGTCACGCTGGCGCAAATGTCACGCGAAATTTTTGATACTGACTGGATTAAATTAGAGCTGGTAGGGGATGAGTATAACCTTCAACCTGACCCGATTGATTTGGTTAAGGCAACCGAAATTTTGCTTAATGACGGTTTTAAGGTCTTGCCCTATTGTACCGATGATCTGGTGATTTGCCGTCATTTGGTTGAGCTAGGCTGTGAAGTTTTAATGCCCTGGGGCGCGCCTATTGGCACGGGGAAAGGGCTATTAAACCCTTATGCCTTGTCGGCCATTCGGCATAGATTCCCACAAATTAGTTTAGTGGTGGATGCGGGCATTGGTTTACCTTCTCATGCGGCTCAGGCACTTGAGTTAGGATATGATGCCGTCTTATTGAATTCAGCGATCGCACAGGCTCAAGATCCTGTCATGATGGCTAAGGCGTTTAAATCTGCAATTGACGCCGGACGTTTAGGTTATCTTGGCGGACGTATGCCAGAAAAAGATACGGCTAATCCGAGTACGCCGACTTTAGGTATGCCGTTTTGGCATCAGATGTAAGGGGTATGCATTTTAGACGCGATTATTTTAGCAAAAACGCTGTAAATATATCCCGATAAGCTTGGATATTTCATCCATGAAATATACATTATTGCTATAAATAATTCGCATCTATCAGCTGAAATTTTACTCAAATTTCAGTTCATCAAAATTTATGAGAAAAATAGAGTTAGAGAATTTCATGCTGGAAGAGAATAAACGTGCCATTGTTTGGTCCATTGCCGGATCAGATTGCTCAGGTGGAGCCGGTATTCAGGCTGATTTAAAAACCATGCATAATCTGGGCTGTGAAGCCTGTACTGTAATCACAGCTAATACAGCACAAAATAGTTTAGGCGTGAGTGAAATTAATGCCGTTAATGAAGATGTGCTCTGGTCACAACTTAAAGCCCTACAACAGGATAAGCCGGCCAAAGTGATAAAAATTGGTTTATTGGCCAATAAGCGACAGGTTGATCTGGTCGCTGACTGGATTTTGCGCTGCCAGAAAGAATTTGCTGAGGCGCCGCTTGTGGTTTATGACCCGGTAGCCATTGCTTCGGCTGGTGGTGAGCTGGTAGAAGAAGATATTTTACCCACGATCAAACAAAAATTATTTCCGTTAGTCGATGTGCTGACCCCGAATGCAGATGAAGCTCAGCGTTTATCCGGGGTGTATATCATTAACTGGCAAAGTATGTTGGACGTGAGTGCACAGTTACAAAAAATGGGGATAGGCGCTGTTATTATTAAAGGCGGCCATTTGGATATCGATAGTCGCTACTGTGTGGATTTAGCTGATAATGGTCAGAATCAATACTGGCTGACTTCAGAAAAAATTGATACTGAACATTCACATGGCGGTGGATGCACCTATGCATCGGCAGTAGCCGCGTGTTTGGCTCAGGGATATTTATTAAGAGATGCGGTTACTCTGGCCAAAGCTTATATCAACCAAGGGTTAATTGAATCGAAAAAGTTTGATGGTATTTATGGTCCTATCTGGCAGGGGCCATGGCCTGACAAACTGATTCATTACCCGCATATACTTCAGCCAAATTCACCGCTGGCAGACGATCTAGACTGGGCACTTGATCATTTATCCGAAACCAGTTGGGCCAGTGGATTTGCCAGTTGTGATGCCGAAAACTTAGGTTTATATCCGGTCGTTGATTCAGTGCAATGG
Organism: uncultured Alteromonadaceae bacterium; assembly: GCA_913056495.1. Lineage (GTDB taxonomy): Bacteria > Pseudomonadota > Gammaproteobacteria > Enterobacterales > Alteromonadaceae > Catenovulum. The sequence goes on from CAJXMO010000031.1 coordinate 26,403, forward strand.
ATAGCTTTTTTGTTAAAGCAAGGCGTGAAAACGCTCCAGCTGAGAATGAAAAACTTATCTTTGGAGGAAGTTGAACCTCATATAATCAAAGCGATTGAACTGGGGCGCGAGTATAATGCCAGATTGTTTATAAATGATTATTGGCAACTGGCGGTTAAACATAATGCTTATGGGGTGCATCTGGGTCAGGAAGATGTGCAAAGTGCCGATCTGGATCAGATTAAACAAGCGGGTTTAAGATTGGGGATCAGTACACACGGCGAGTATGAATTATTGGCTGCAATGCAGTTAAAGCCAAGTTATCTTGCGGTAGGTGCGATTTATCCGACTAAAACTAAAGATATGTCCGGACAAATACAGGGTATCACCCGGTTGCGCCGTTATCTGACGTTAAAAAATCAAATTAGAGCACCACTGCCTATGGTGGCGATTGGCGGCATTAATCTTGAGCGCGCTGCTAAGGTTTGGCAAACTGGTGTTGGCTGTATTGCTGTTGTCACCGCGATCACTGAAGCAGACGACCCTAAACAAGCCGTGATAGAATTACAGAAAATTGCGCAAACTGAACTCATAACTCAGACAATGACACAGGATTAATGCATGCAATTAAGTGCGCAGGAACAACTTAGGTACAGTCGTCATTTATTATTGGACAAAATTGGTGAGCAGGGACAGCTAAAACTGAAACAATCCCATGTGGTCATTGTAGGAGCGGGTGGATTAGGCTGTCCCGCAGCGCTTTATCTGGCCGCCAGTGGCGTAGGTAAATTAACCATAATTGATCCGGATAAAATCGAGTTGTCGAACTTACAACGGCAGATTATCTATAAAACCAATCATATTAAGCGGACTAAAGCACAAACGGCTGCAAATCAACTCCAGGCGCTTAACCCGGAAATTCAGGTCGATGCACTTGAAAAAACAGTCGAGGGGTGTGAATTTGATACATTGATCAAATCCGCGGCTATGGTGTTGGATTGTACCGATAATGCGAGCAGCCGCTATTTTATTAATCAGGCTTGTTTTAATCAGCAAACCGCTTTAATTTCGGGCGCTGCAATTCGTGGTGAAGGCCAGTTAATGGTATTTGATTTTACCAATCAGGCGGCACCTTGTTATCAGTGTATCTACCCTGATTTGCAGGACGAAAATTTAAATTGCAGTAATGCCGGTGTATTGGCGCCTGTTTTAGGGATTATTGGCAGTATGCAGGCTCAGGAAGCCATTAAGCTGATTACTCAGGGTAAAAGTAGTCAGCAAAATAAACTCTTGTGTTATGATGCTTGGCAGATGACTTTTCATCAGTTTAATTTGAATGCGGATGAAAATTGCACAGTGTGCAGCAGTAAAAATTAAATTATTCAGCTTTTAGCATGAAAGTTAATCGATTTGAGGATAAAATAAGCAAACGATACACAGGAGTGAAATAATTGCTTTACACAGGTCAAAGCCTCTGTATAATCCGGACTCAATTCGCTAGGGGTGTAGTTCCAATTGGTAGAACAGCGGTCTCCAAAACCGATGGTTGGGGGTTCGAGTCCCTCCACCCCTGCCATTTCTCGAGAAATCTGAAATGACGCAATTATTAAGCCGCTATCAACAGGCAGTCCTTGCTGAGTTGAATATACCAATTTATCAATCCAAATCTGTATTAACTTTGGATGATTCAGACGCTTCTGATTCAGTTACCGAAACACAGCATACTCTATCAAAACCTAAGCCTATTCATTCTGAAACCAGTGAAACATTGCCTGTTGAAACATCACAACCAGTTTATAATATTGAACCTGCAACAGAGCAACAGTTAGCCGAACCACAAGCAAGTGAATTGAGTACAGAAAGGCAAAGCCCAAACGAGCAGGTTGAAACTCGCCCTGATATTGGACACATACAGCCTGAATTTTCTTCTGAAAATGTGAACTCAACTGAATCGCTTGCTCAAGCGGCAGCAAAACCCTCATTTACCGAAGCCCAGAATCAGGATGAACAGGCAAAACGGGACCGTGAAAAAACCATTGCTGATAAAACCAGAATGATTAATCAACTGGCTTCAATTCTGCCGGCAGACAGTGAATCTGCTGTAGAGCCAGAATCGCAAGTTCCATCCGCTCGTTTACATTTATCTGGTATGGCAGAGCCAGATCTTGCAGCTATACAAACCTGGTCTGGCAATAATGACTGGCAATTTGAAACCGGTGCGGATAATCAAATATTAGCTAATCATCCCGAATTAATTGAAACCAAGTCTTTTGATTTATCTCAGTCGGACCAAAAGAAATCTTTTTGGTCTCTGGTATTGTCGCTGACCTGATTAATTATTTAGCGGACTATAATATGACATACCAAGTGGTGCCATTTAGTGCAGAGCATATCCCTCAGGCTTTGAACATTGAACGCAAATCTCAACCTGCACCCTGGAGTCAGAATATTTTTCAGTCTTGTCTGAATAAACGCTATTTCAATTTTGCGTTACTCAATTCGGAACAAAACTTGATTGGATTTTTAATCAGTGATCATATAGCCGGTGAGATCAGCCTGATGAATATTTGCATCGCACCTGAATATCGGCGTAAAGGGCTGGCTCAAATTTTATTCCAGCAACTTGTCGACACAGCGACAGAGATTCATGCCGAAATGATCTGGCTCGAAGTACGCGAATCTAATAAACCCGCACAAAACCTCTATTTTCAGCTGGGCTTTAATGAAATTGCCATCAGACAAAACTACTATCCGGCTAAAGGCGGAATGGAAGATGCGATTGTCATGAGTCTTTCTTTGGATTAAAGACTTTAGCTAACTCCTTTCCAGATTAAAGATTTTTTACCCAATTTTAAAAATTCGTAACCTGTATTGAATAAATTCTTGTTTTTCATCAAGCTTAACTGTATACCGCTAACTAAACGTCAACACGCTCTAGTTGCATAACAGAACGGAAATGGATATGGCCCTTAAATTATTTGAACTTCAACCGGTTGACCGGCTGAAATATTTTGTTGAGCGTCAATTGGTCAAAGGCGCCGGTTATCAGTTGTTTGTTATCATTGCTTGTATTGCATTTGTCTCTATTGCGGGTGGTCTTTTGATCGCGCCCATTAATCAGGACGGACATAATGTATCAGAAGATGTATGGTGGGCATTTTTACGCTTAACTGACCCTGGTTATTTAGGGGATGACGAAGGTGCCTGGCGGCGCATTGTTTCCACCATATTGACTTTGTGTGGGTATGTTTTATTTATGGGTACTCTGGTTGCCATTATGACCCGTTGGTTGATTGCTTTTATGGAAAAACTGGAGCAAGGGCTGACGCCTGTATCTGTTAAAGATCATTTGGTCGTGCTGGGTGAAACCAGCCGTACCGTCCCGATTATTCAGGAGTTATTGGTCAATCAAGATAACCGTAATTATTTTAAACGACTCAATAAAGATAAAGAACCCTCCATCATTTTGATGGCTGAAACGGTAAACGCGATTATTCATCAGCAGCTGTTAGCTGAATTAAAAATGCCGCTTAAATTGAGTAAACGTCTGGTATTAAGATCCGGTAAAGCGCTGCAACTTGAAGCATTGCACAGAGCTGCTTGCACTCAGGCTTCAGCGATTATTCTACCCAGTCAGTTTCAAAGTTCAGATTCGCCCGTTACCTCAGATGTGGAAACCATAAAATCCCTATTATCACTGGATGTACTGGCCGAAAGTACCGGGTTAAAACCCAGAGTGGTTGTGGAGCTGGATGATGCCCGGCATGCAAAATTAGCAAGAAAATCTTATCAGGGTGGCTTAAATACTATAGCGACAGATGAAACCATTAGTCGTTTAATCGCACAATGTGCAGTTGTACCCAGTTTGCTCAAAGTGTACAGCCACTTAATGACTTCAAGTGACGGTTCTCAGTTTTATTTTAAACCGGTCGGCCAGTTTTTAGGTATGTCAGTCGCCCACGCAAAGCAATTACATAATAAAGCGACTTTGATTGGCTATATAGATACAAAAACGCAAGTGTTTGAACTGTCTGTGGGTGACACTGCTTTTCATAAATTGTCAGATGACGATATTTTAGTGTTTGTTGCGCAGGCGTTTCATCAGATTGAACAAGTACTGGATACAAAAAAACTGACTGACAATAAAGCAACCTTGCCTTTGTCCCATAAAGTAAAATCGGTTAAATCTGCTCAAAAGCGAATTTTATTGTTAGGCTGGAATCGGCGTGTGCCTGCTATAGTGGCTGAGCTCGATAGCTATTTGGATGAAAGTTTTGATGTGACATTGGTTTCGAGTTTATCGATTGAAAAGCGACAGAATGAAATTGCAAAACTCGGCCATTTAAGCAGCCGGACGCGGTTAAGTTATCAGGAAGCGGATTATATGGTGGAAGCGGAAGTGAAAACGCTGGCGCCACAAGATTATGATATTGTACTTTTATTATACAGTGACAGACTGGATTCAGCGGAGGAGGCGGATGCCAGAGTATTGGTTGGCTCTATGGTACTGGATGAAGTGCTGGCTGAAGCAGACAAGCAACCGCATGTTTTGATTGAATTAAGTGACCCGTCTAACAAAAGTTTTCTGGACGATTCCGGTTGGGATACTTTTATTACACCCTTGATTATGAGTCATATTTTATCGCAGGTCGCATTAATGCCGCATAGTCAGGTTTTATTTGACAGTTTAATGCAGGCTGGTGGCATTCAAATTCGTTTACAACAATTAAATCACTATACCGACAAAGAAATACTCAAAATGGGGCAACTGATTGAATTGGCAGAGGGGAAAGGCGAACTTGTGATTGGATTGGTTAAACAGGACAATGAAGTCGAGCAGGTTAAGTTAAATCCGGAACCGAATTCACGAGTTTCCGGTTTAGCCGGTGATCTTGTGATTGTGATTGCCAATGAAGTGGACAGATAAACAAGCCGCTCGGCTTTGTAGAAGATAAACCTTATATTTCCAAGTGACTTGAGTATAATATGCGCCATTATCCGGTTCCGTGCTCAATTTGCATTGAATATCTGAACCGGCCAAGTGATTTTTTTCAAGGTTTATATATGGCATTAGTAGAAGAAGTTAACCGACGACGCACCTTTGCGATTATTTCGCATCCGGATGCGGGTAAAACAACCATTACCGAAAAAGTATTGTTATTCGGAAAGGCGCTGCAAAAAGCAGGCACAGTTAAAGGACGGGGTTCGAATCAGCACGCCAAGTCTGACTGGATGGAGATGGAAAAAGAACGGGGTATCTCGGTAACAACTTCTGTAATGCAGTTTCCTTATAATGATGCTTTGGTCAACCTGTTAGATACACCTGGACACGAAGATTTCTCTGAAGATACATACCGTACACTCACGGCCGTCGATTCCTGTTTAATGGTAATAGACGCCGCAAAAGGTGTGGAAGACAGAACCCGTAAGTTAATGGAAGTGACTCGTTTACGTGATACGCCTATTGTGACCTTTATGAATAAGCTTGACCGTGATATTCGTGATCCTATGGAGTTGCTGGATGAGGTTGAGACTGAGTTGAATATGGCCTGCGCGCCAGTTTCATGGCCAATCGGCTGCGGTAAAGAGTTTAAAGGCGTTTATCATATTCATCGGGATGAAGCGATTTTATATAAGTCTGGACAAGGTCATACAATTCAGGATTCCAAAATTATAAAAGGGTTAGATAACCCGGAATTGGATGCTGAAGTAGGCGAAGAACTGGCTGAACTGTTGCGCGAAGAGTTAGAATTAGTTATTGGCGCGTCACATGAATTTGATCAGGCACTCTTTTTAAAAGGTGAACTGACACCTGTCTTTTTTGGTACGGCTTTAGGTAACTTTGGTGTCGACCATATGTTAGATGGGTTAACTGAATGGGCGCCAGCACCTCAGGCCCGCCAAACAGAAGCCCGTGAAGTGGTTGCCACTGAAGAAAACTTTTCCGGGTTTGTATTTAAAATTCAGGCGAATATGGATCCCAAACACAGGGATAGAATCGCATTTATGCGAATTGTATCGGGTAAATATTCTCAGGGCATGAAAATGAACCATGTCCGAATCGGAAAAAATATCAGTATTTCAGATGCCGTTACTTTTATGGCCGGTGACAGGGAGCGAGCCGCCGATGCGTATGCCGGAGATATAATCGGTTTACACAACCATGGTACCATTCAAATTGGTGATACTTTTACCCAAGGTGAAAATTTAAAATTCAGCGGAATTCCGAACTTTGCACCTGAATTATTCAGACGCATTCGTTTAAAAGATCCACTTAAACAAAAGCAGTTGCTCAAAGGGCTCGTTCAATTATCTGAAGAAGGCGCAGTTCAGGTGTTCAGACCTTTAGCAAATAATGATCTCATTGTGGGTGCCGTCGGTGTGCTTCAGTTCGACGTAGTTGTGGCACGTTTAAAAGCTGAATATAAAGTGGAAGCAATTTACGAAGCGATTAATGTTGCGACTGCGCGTTGGGTCGAATGTGGTGATGTGAAAAAATTTGAAGAGTTTAAGCGTAAAGCGGAAAGTAATTTAGCACTGGATGGCGGGGACAACCTGACTTATATCGCGCCGACTATGGTTAATTTAAACCTAGCGCAGGAACGTTATCCGGACGTTGTATTCCGTCATACCCGTGAACACTAATTTGAGCGTAATCTTATTATGAAAATCAGACAAATATTAACTGACAAAGTCCAGCAAGCAATGTTGGCAGCCGAGATACCTGCTGAATTTGCACCGCACATTGCATTAAGTAAACAGGCTCAGTTCGGTGACTATCAGGCGAACGGTATATTAGGTGCGGCTAAAAAACTTAAAACCAATCCGCGTGCGTTGGCCGAGCAGGTCATTGAAAAGCTGGATTTGACCGGTATTGCAGGCAAGGTTGAAGTGGCAGGTCCGGGATTTATTAATATTTTCCTGGCGGATAGCTGGTTATCAAATCAGTTAAATGAAGCATTTTCAGATAGCCGAAAAGGGGTTTCAACAGTAGAACAGGCAGAAACCTGTGTAGTTGATTACTCATCCCCTAATCTGGCGAAAGAAATGCACGTGGGTCACTTACGCTCAACCATTATTGGTGATGCGGTGGTGCGTGCGCTTGAGTTTCAGGGACATAATGTCATTCGTCAAAATCACATGGGCGACTGGGGCACTCAGTTTGGCATGTTGCTGGCGCATTTAAACGACAAGTTAGCCAATGATCAAGTTGCTGAAACGGCGCTGGCTGATTTAGAAGACTTTTACCGTGAAGCTAAAATCAGATTTGATGAGGAAGACGGTTTTGCTGATCGGGCACGTGACTATGTTGTCAAATTACAAGGCGGTGATGCAGATTGCCTAACGCTATGGGAAAAGTTTATTGATGTATCGGTTGCCCACAGTGAAGAAGTTTATGAAAAACTGAATGTTACGCTGCAGCGCAAAGACATCAAAGGTGAAAGCGCATATAACCCGGATTTAAAAACGGTTGTCGATGAACTCAGCGAAAAAGGGATTGCGGTAGAAGATCAGGGCGCAAAAGTTGTATTTTTGGATGAAATAGCGAATAAAGACGGTGAACCCTCTGTCTTTATTGTGCAAAAATCCGGTGGTGGCTTTTTATATGCAACAACTGATTTATCCGCATGTCGTTACCGTGCAGGTGAGTTAAATGCTGACCGTATTTTAATTTTTACTGATGCTCGTCAGGCGCTTCATTTTAAGCAAGTTGAGTTGGTTGCGCGTAAAGCTGGATTTTTACCTGATCATGTTCAGTATGAACATTGCCCATTCGGTATGATGATGGGTGAAGACGGCAAACCTTTTAAAACCCGAACTGGCGGTACCGTAAAATTAGCGGACCTGTTAGATGAATCTGTATCAAGAGCACAAACTTTGATTGCGGAACGTGCAACGGATATTTCTGTAGAAGAACAAGCAGAAATTGCCCGTAAAGTGGGTATAGGTGCAGTTAAGTTTGCTGACTTGTCTAAGCATAGAACCAGTGATTATATTTTTTCGTGGAAGAGCATGCTCAGTTTTGAAGGTGCAACTGCGCCTTATTTACAGTATGCCTATACACGCGTTCGCTCTATTTTTGCCAAAGCGGGCATTGTACCGGGTGCTTTGCAAGCCAGTATTCAGGTTGATGCGCCTCAGGAAAGAGCTTTGGCAATTAAATTGTTACAGTTTGAAGATACGCTCGAGCAAGTGACAAAAGAAGCGCACCCACATGTATTATGTGCTTATTTATACGAGCTTGCGAGTTTATTTATGAGCTTCTACGAAGCTTGCCCTATGTTAAAATCAGATGTTGCCGCTGCAGATAAAGAAAGCCGACTCGGGCTGAGTCAGTGGACAGCCGAAGTACTTCAACTGGGTTTGGATATCCTGGGTATCGAAACCATGGAGAAGATGTAATTCTGCTTTTGATAAGATAGGCTGGGTGTTCGGCCTGTCTTATCGCCTTTAATCGCCTTTTTCTGGTCCAGATTCTTTTCTGAATTATCCTCATATACAATTATGGTGATGACCTGCTTATAACAAATTAAGCTTAATACTCATCACATATATTTATCTTAACTATAAATAAATTTGTTAAAATCTTAGTTTCATTCCAGCTGTTAAATGTCAGCTTATAGCCTATTTTTATTAACATTTGGTTAAATTTAACGCGATATAAGCTTAATATGTAAATTTGATCGAAAAAAAACAAAAAATATTGCCTATTTATATAAAAATCTTTGCAATCTAGTGTCCAGATTCGCTAATATTCGGAATGCGTCTATAAGAAGAAAGTTAGTGAGTAAAATCTTCAGTGCTGGATTTTGACCCACTTCATCTTCATTTATGTAAATAGCCTAGTTGACAGACTAAGCTAATTGGTGGAATATTTGTTTCAGTTTTTATATAAAACTATAACAATTATTCAATGGTCCTTGTCAGTGTCAACTAGCTACAAAGTTCCATACAATTATTAATTATTGGGAATCGTGTCAAAGATGATTAAAAGCAAAAAACTCGCTTCTGCTATAGCTGTTGCATGTGCTATGTCACTGCCTTCAGTTGCCAATGCAGACCCAGTGGAAAATCTGCACAAAGAAGAGCGTGCTATTCATGATGCAGCTGTAAAATCTCAAGGTCGTGTTGATTCAATGTTTGAACAATCTATCGACTTGCTTTCAGAGTATCGCCAAGTTGTAGATGAAACTGATAACTTAAATCAGTACAACGATCATGTTCAAAAACTGGTTAATAACCAACAAAAGTTAATTGATTCGTTACAAAACCAAATCGATGGTATCGAAGATACTAAAAAAGGTGTTGTACCTTTAATGTATCGTATGCTTGATTCTTTAGAGAAATTTATTCAGTTAGATATTCCTATTGAAGTAGAAGCACGTACTGAGCGTGTTGAGCGTATTCGTGAGTTAATGAGTGATCCAAACATTCAAACTTCAGAGCGTTTCCGTTTAGTACTAGAAGCTTACCAAATCGAAAATGATTATGGTTCTGCTATCTCAGCTTATCAGGGCAAACTAAATGATATCACTGTTGATATGGTACATATCGGCCGTGTTGCTTTATTAGCTCAGTCTTTAGATCTTAAGCATGCTTGGGTTTGGGACAATGAAGCGCGTGATTGGGTTGAATTAGGTGATGAATACTTAAAACCAGTTACTAAGGTAATTCGTATGGCTAAAAATCAGGTTGCACCTGACTTAATTCAAGTGCCAGTATTTGCAGCGGAGAGTGCAGAATAATGAAATCGATTAAAACAATTCTTACTGCTTCAGCTATTGCTTTAACATCAATGACGTTTGGTTCATACGCTAATGCAAACGCACTAGATGATTTACTGCAAGAAGTTAAATCTAACCGTATTTCTGAAGCTAAATTAAATAAAGAGCGTGAAGCTGAATTCCGTGCAGCACGTGATCAAAAGCAAGCTCTTTTAAATAAAGCTAAAAAAGAATTATCTGACGCACAAGAGCGTCAAAAGCAATTACAACAAGCTTTTGCGGATAACGAAAAACGCATCACTGAAAAAACAGAAGAACTTGAAAGTGCTAAAGGTACTTTAGGTGAAATGTTTGGTGTGGTTCGTCAAGCAGCAGGTGACACTGTTGGTCGTATCGCAACTTCAATTGTAAGTGCACAACCAGAATATTCAGACCGTACTGGTTTATTAAGTCGTTTAGCTGAAGCGAAAGAGCTTCCTAAATTAAGCGAATTAGAAGAGTTATGGTTTGCACTTCAAACTGAAATGACTGAGTCAGGTAAAGTTGTTAAATTTGACGCGAATGTAGTTGGTTTAGACGGTAGTGAGTCTATGCAAACTGTAACTCGTGTTGGTTCATTCAACTTATTAGCTGGTGACCATTACTTAAAGTTCAACTCTGACAGTGATCAAATTGAACCTTTAGGTCGTCAACCAGAAAGCCATATGGTTGCTTCAGTATCTGAATTTAACGAAACAACTTCAGGTTACACAGGTTTATACCTTGACCCTTCACGTGGTGCGATTCTTGATATCTTCAAGCAAAAAGCAACTATGGAAGAGCGTTATCATCAAGGTGGTTTACCTGGTTACGTAATCACAGTGGTATTATTATTCGGTATCTTAATTTCAATTGAGCGTTTCATCACATTAACTGTGGTAGGTGCTAAGATTAAGAGCCAGCTGAAAAATGCTAACAATCCTAGCGACAAGAACCCATTAGGTCGTATCCTAGGTGTTTATAACTCTAACAAGAATGTTGATACTGAAACATTAGAGTTGAAACTAGATGAAGCAATTCTACGTGAAACACCAAGCATTGAGCGCGGCGTTAACGTAATCAAAATTTTAGCAGCAATTGCGCCATTATTAGGTCTATTAGGTACAGTTACCGGTATGATTGGTACTTTCCAATCAATTACCTTGTTCGGTACGGGTGATCCTAAGATTATGGCGGGTGATATCTCAATGGCACTTGTTACTACAGCTCAAGGTCTGATTGCAGCACTACCGTTAATATTCTTACACAGTATTACTGCAGCTAAGAGCAAGTCAATTGTTCATGTCTTAGAAGAGCAAAGCGCGGGTATCGTAGCGGCTCACGCGGAGCAGGAGCGAGCATAAGATGTTATACCTGATAGAACTTTGGGAAACTGTCAGGGGATTTATATCAACCGGGGGCGATGTATTATGGATCGTCTTCGGGGTGCTAGCTGTTATGTGGATTTTGATGATTGAAAGATATTGGTTTATGTTTATGGAATTTCCTAGATATAAAAAATCCATTATCGATCGTTGGGATTCGCGTGAAGATACGACATCTTGGTATGCGCACAGAGTGCGTGAAGCTTGGATTTCGGAAGCATCAGAATTACTGAATGCCAGAATTCTATTGATTAAAACCCTAGTGGCGGTATGTCCTTTAATTGGATTGTTCGGTACGGTTACGGGCATGATTTCAGTATTCGAAACCATGGCTGTATCTGGTACTGGTAACCCTCGCTTGATGGCATCAGGTATTTCCATGGCAACAATTCCGACAATGGCCGGGATGGTTGCAGCGCTTTCTGGGGTTTTCTTTAGCTCTAGAATCGAAACACGCGTAAGAGTGGAAGTGGAAAAGTTAGTGGACAGTTTGCCACATCATTAGAGAGATTCATTTATGGCACGTAGACATCGCCGAGAAGAAGAAGATGCAGCAATTGATATGACGCCGATGCTTGACATCGTATTCATCATGTTGATCTTCTTTATCGTAACAACCTCTTTTGTTAAAGAGGCAGGTATTGAAGTAATTAAACCAGAAGCAAGCCAGGCAGAATCAAAGCCTAAAGCCAATATCTTCATTGCAATTAGTGACAATGGTGATATCTGGATGGATAAGCGTATGGTAGACGTAGAGCGCGTTCAGGCTAACCTTGAAAAAATGTTAGCAGAACAAGCAACTGACACTGTTATTATCCAAGGTGATAAAGAAGCCAAACATGGCAAAATCGTAGAGGTCATGGACCAAGTCAAAGCGGCTGGTATTGATAAAATAGTAGTAGCGGGGAAAAAGTAATATGATCCGCCTACTGTTATCCATACCAATAGGCATTGCGATAACATTTGGCCTTTTTGTTTTGATGGCAGAGTTAATTGCCAATAATCAACGAGGCCCTGATGCTTCTGATGAAGCACCCAGAATAGATATCGTGATGCAAAAGCCGTCAGACTCTGTACAAGAACGAACGCGAACGCCGCCACCGCCGCCTCCGCCACCTCAGGCTCCACCACCGCCACAAGCGGCTGAGCCAGAATCAACGGATGCAGATGCGGGCGGTATTAACCTGGACATGCCTTCAGTTAATACAGGTGGTGTTGATGCAGGTATAGGTGACATTAGTGGTGCGTTAATGAAAGATGGTGATGCAACACCTATCGTTCGAATTGAACCACGTTACCCTGCACAGGCAGCAAGGGACGGCATAGAAGGTTGGGTTGAATTAAGTTTCACCATTGATGAAGTAGGTGGTGTAATTGATGTTGATGTTATCGACTCTCAACCTAAGCGAATTTTTGACCGTGAGGCTAAAAAAGCGCTTTCTAAATGGAAATATAAGCCGAAAATTGTTGATGGTAAGCCGGTTAAGCAACCTGGTCTGACAGTTCGACTAGACTTTAGTTTGGCTGCGAACTAAGTTTGGATTAAAGCTTAATTGAGGAAGGTTAGCTTTAATCCTGTAAATAAGGTCTTAAAGCTAACCCTGGAGATATTATGAAATTCTCACGATTGATATTGACGGCGGTTTTATTTGGTGCAACTGCATCGGCTACATTAGTACCAATGCAGGCTGCAGCAGCTTCACAATCGCTGGAAGAAAAGAAAAAGGCACGACCTGTAGAGGTTATGTCTGAAAAAGTCGGTAAAAAAGTAGCTGAGGCTGTTGAGCTTTTATCGCCCAATGAAGAAGAAGGGCGAATGGAAGCTGATGCTAAAGGCGCAATTGCTTTGCTTCTGGAGCTAGAACCGAAAAAAGAGTTTGATAAAGCTTATCTTGCTCAGTTGATCGGTAAACTCTATGCTCAGGAAGGTGAATACGATAAAGCTATCGAGCGTATTAAATATGCTGCTAATTTAGACGTATTAAGCTGGGATGACCAAGCTGGCGTTTTAAAATTATTAGCAATTTTGAATCTTCAGGAAGAGAAATATCAAGCATCAATTGATGCCTATGATAAATGGTTCACTTTTACTGAAGAGCACGATGCGACTGTTTATTCACATAAAGCGTTATCTTATTACCAGTTAAAGCAGTACGACCAAGTGGTCAAAAATGCTGATTTATCTATCAAATATGCAACAGAGCCTAAACAGGACCCTTATCAATTAAAAATGTCTGCTTATGTAGATACTAAAAATTATAAAGGTGCGATTGAGGTAACAACTGCTGCTATTAAGGTATTCCCACAAGATAAAAAGTGGTGGATCCCGTTAGCTCAGTTTTATTTGATGACTGAAGATTATAAACGTTCTTTATCTACTTTTGAATTAGCTGAAATTCAAGGCTTTTTAAGCAAAGCATCACATTATAAAACATATGCACAGCTTTACGCTATGAATGGTATTCCATACAAAGCGGCTGTTATTATGCAAGATAAAGTGGATAGCGGGCTTATCGAAAAAGATGCTAAGAATTTAAGTACTATTGCTAACTATTACCATCAGGCTCAGGATTATAAAAAAGCCGCTTCTACTTATTTAGCAGCAGCTAAAATGGAAAATGATCCTAACCTTTATCAAAAGGCGGGCGACTTATTTGGTATAGCAGAGCAATATAAGAATGCGATTGCGTCATTTAAACAAGCGCTTGAGAATGGCAGCGAAAAAGAAGCCTCAATCAATATGTCTTTGGTTGAAGCATACTTTTACACTGGCCAGTACAAAGATGCATATAAATACGCTCAAGCTGCAGCAAAGTCTTCTCAACAGAAGCGTGCAGCTAAAGGCTGGATCACTTACATAAGAGATACAGCAGCTCGTAAAAACGTTTCTCTTTAATATTTAAAGAATCTTCGTTTTACTAGAAAGCAGCTTCGGCTGCTTTTTTTATGTCTGAAATTTGATTTAAAAATAAAAATAATTAAAAAAATGAAATTTTGCTTTATTGACTCAGGTCTACTTAAATGTTGTTTGGTAATTACGAATAAGGAACTAATATGAAAACTCTAAACCAATCTGCAATTAATTTAGCTATAGGGGCAGTTGTTATTGGCTCTCTTTCATCTACAGATGTCGCGGCGGCAGGCTTTTCAATCGAGACCCTTGAATCAGGGTACGAACAAAGCGTGCATGAGGCTAACTGTGGTGGTAAAGCTGAAAAAGAAGGCCGTTGTGGCGCTAAAGCCGATAAAGAAGGCAAGTGTGGTGAAGCCAAATGCGGTGAAAAGGACGGTAAAGAAGGCAAGTGTGGTGAAGCTAAATGCGGTGAAAAAGCTGATAAAGAAGGCAAGTGTGGTGAAGCTAAATGCGGTGAAAAAGCTGATAAAGAAGGCAAGTGTGGTGAAGCCAAATGCGGTGAAAAGGACGGTAAAGAAGGCAAATGTGGCGAAGCCAAATGCGGTGAAAAGGCCGATAAAGAAGGCAAATGTGGCGAAGCCAAATGCGGTGCTAACTAACCTGAGCTTCGGATAAGAAAGTATTAATTTAAAGGAACTTAAAGCTCGTTCCATGATCCGATCATTCGACCAAG
>CAJXMO010000032.1 GCA_913056495.1 uncultured Alteromonadaceae bacterium
TACTACAGCCCTCGCGCCGCGATTTGAAAGCGCTCAGTTAGAACAAAATTTGTACTCGAAAGATAAACAGACCCTAGAATTATTGTAGACCAGAATCCCTGGTTAGTTTATTTTTCTGGCGGCGTATAGCCCTCAATTTCGATATCTTTGCCTTCAAACAAAAAGTCTATCATGGCTTGTTCTAAAAACTTGCGGTCATCTGGATTCATCATGCTCATTTTCTTTTCGTTAATCAGCATGGTTTGCTTTTTTTGCCATAAAGCAAAAGCTTCTTTTGATATATTATCAAAAATGCGTTTGCCAAGCTCACCTGGGATCAATTGAAAATCTAAACCATCGGCTTCTTTTTTTAAATACTGGCAATAAACTGTACGTGACATAGCGACCTCTTAATTTGTCGTTAATTCGGCTAATATTTTTTGGGTTGGTACTGACATACCAAACTCTGCTTCTGATTGTAACTCAAACCAGCGCTCAGATGTATCACGGATCACATCCTGTACCTGCTTAATTGTCGCTACAACCGGCGTAATGTCTAAATGATAATGGGTAAATGTATGGCGAAATGCTTCAAGTTGAGTCAGGCTTGCGACTTTTACCGAGAATAATTGTTCTATTTCACTTTCTGTTAATAGACGCTCAGATTCTGGTAACGTAAATAACCCGCCCCATATTCCGGACGATGGGCGCTTGGCCAACAAGACCCGGTTTTCACTTTTTAAGGCTATCATGACAGTGGATTTAACCGGTTTCTCTTTTTTAGGTTTGGGTACAGGCAATTGACTGACTAAATTTTGTTGTTTGGCCTGACAAGATACAGCTAAAGGGCAATCTTCACATTTAGGTTTGCTACGGGTGCAAATGGCAGATCCTATATCCATCATCGCCTGATTAAAATACTCAATCCCGTTTGCCGGGCTGACTTGTTCTGAATACTGCCATAATAAATCCTGAGTTTGTTTCTCACCCGACCAGCTTTTCACTGCAAAATAACGACAGAGTACGCGTTTTACATTACCATCCAATATCGGATACGGTTTGGCCAGGGTGAGTGACAGTATGGCGCCGGCGGTTGAGCGGCCAATGCCGGGCAAGGCCAGAACTTGATCAAATTGCTGCGGAAATTCACCATATTCAGCCATCATGGTTTTAGCTGCTTTTAACAGGTTGCGGGCGCGTGCGTAATAACCCAGGCCTGTCCAGAGTTGTAACACTTCATCCTCGTCGGCTTTTGCCAACGCTGCCAATGTGGGAAACTTTTCTGTAAAACGTTGAAAATAAGGAATAACAGTCGTGACTTGAGTTTGCTGCAACATGACTTCGCTTAGCCAAGTCGTATAAAGTGTTTTGTTTTGTTGCCAGGGCAGGTTTTTACGCCCATTGTGGTGATACCATTCAATGACAGCTTCACCAAATTGTGTCGTTTGATTTAAATTCATTCGGATTCTTTTTTGTAACCGTTTTAACATGCGGTGGCTCAATGCTTGCCGACTGGCTTGATTGAAACTTTGTCTATCCGCTTTACCCTATTTTAATTTTTAGCGAATTATAACCCCCGGTGGCTTTTGCATACCCATTATTTTGATAAGGTTAATTGCATCTGGCTCATCCGGCAACCTGATAAGTTTATTGAATCAGGTGTTCACATTATTTTTCTGGCCTATGTTGCCAACATTGTCTATTTAATGAAATATGATGCACAGGTTTACGCATTAGCTTGTTTTTATAAGCTGGGTTAATCGGGTGATTACCCCCTTTGTTTACATGAACTAACCTTAGCTGCACATAATAAAAATTGCCCAACGAGCCTATATTTCCGCCTCTCTGCGTTATTTTGTGTACCTAATAGCCAGCTATTAGGTACACAAAAATGCCTTGATAGTCGAAAAACTATCCACATTGGAACGTAAAATGAAAAAAATCGTGGCTATGTTCAGAAAATGAAGTCCAATTTTACTTCAACTATTCAGATACGCAGCTGAGGTTAACTCAGTTCTGGCTCGAGGCGATAAATGAAATCAGTTATAATAACGCATTATCAGGCAACTAATTGGGGTTTATATGTCATTAGTTTATAGTACAGATGGTGGCCGGATTAAGCCGGAAAAAGCCGAAGAAGAAGCTAAAACCTTTAGTGACGGTTTTGTCCGGATCCGTCGCGAAACAGCTGGCCGTAAAGGCAAAGGCGTGATCACGGTTGCCGGTTTACCTCTGGTTGGTACCGAACTTAAAAAAATGGCACAGCTGCTGAAGAAAAAGTGTGGCACAGGGGGGGCAGTAAAAGACGGTATTATTGAAATTCAGGGTGATAAGCGAGATGTGATTAAAGCTGAGCTTGAAAAACAAGGTTATAAAGTCAAGTTAGCCGGTGGTTAATCTGGTCGGCTCAGTGAAGAGTAGAGTTTGATACAAAAAAGGCGATGTAAATCGCCTTTTTCTTCTATTAGCTGTTTGAAAATCAAGCAAATGTATTCAGTAACCAGCCAATGAGCAGGATTTGTGGCACAGTGACTAAAGGTAAAACCAAAGCAATTTTCCAGCTTTTCATTGTGTCTTTAATCGCCATGATTTCTGTATAATCGGTTGATGCGCCGGCCATTAAGAAAGTAAAGCCATTACCGGGTGCATTTGCTCGCGTGACCAAATCTGCCGCGATAGGCGTTGAGCCTTCAGAGCATACTTCAATAATTGTTGCAGCCAGCAAGGTTAATAATAAGCCCGCCGACGTTGCACCAAACCAGCTTTCAAAAAAGTCCATTGGCACAAAAGCGCGTAAAAAAGCGACCAGAACCACACCAAAAAATATCCAGCGCATGACCATTTTACTGCCGCTAATGCCGTCTTTAATCATGTCAACATAAGCTGAAAATGAGTGGTCAGCATTTTTAAATAGGCGTTTGATATCACTTCTAAAATGATAATCTTCCGGTAAATCTACTTTATTCGGATTCATTGGCAATACATTATTCATTTCTAACCGGTCAAAAATCATTCCACTTAACCAGGCAATTAACATAGAGAAAGCAATAAATAACAAAGTTAGTTTTAATCCGATTAAGCCAACCAGAATCAGAGTTAAGGTAAATGAATTCCATGGGCTGGCAATTAAAAATGCCATTACCTGACCTAAACTGGCACCGCGCTCATATAGTTTCATCGCAACCATCAAGATCCCATGATTACATAAATCCAGCATAACACCGGCTGCGGTGGCACGAATAATCCCGCGTTTGGTATGCCCTTTACCTAAAACTGAAACAATGACTTCTCGAGGGATCCGATTTAACCAGCCGACAAAAACAATCCCTAATAATAAGCCCCACCACATTGCATTAAACATTTCAAATGAGGTGTTTGCCATCGTATTCAGCCAGTCAGGTAAGGTGAGTGATACACCTGAGATGCCAACTAAATACAAGGCATAGGTGATAACAACAAAAGTACCCGAACTTAAAAGCATCCAGTCGATAGAGCGTTTATTGTCCGACGGGCAACAAGAAGACGTTGCACTTTGTGGTTTGGGCTCGCAACAGGATGAAGTTTGAGGTTTGGTAACTTCTTGGTGGCAATTTGAGTTAGCCGGTGCTTCGTCTTTGGCACAGCAACTGGTTTGATTTTTTTCGGTCTTGTCTGAACCGCAGCAATTACTCATGGGTTAAATCTCCTGAAAAATCTTCGATTAAATGACAAATATGATCACCCGTTGGAATGCAGTCCTTTTGTGACTGCCAGGTTTCCATCGCCTGTTTCATTTGTTGATAAGTGGCTTGCATCTGAGCTATTTTTTGCTCAGTTTCTTTTAGTCGGGTTGCCATTATTTCGCGTACCTGAGGGCAGGGTGAGCCGCCCTGAATCGATTGCTCAATAATGATTTTGATATCGGCAAGCGAAAACCCGAGCGATTTAGCCTGTAAAATAAACTTAAGCCTTTGCTCATCTGCGGCCTGAAAAACTTTATAGCCATTGTTTGGATCGCGCTGAGGCGTTAGCAAACCAAACTTAACATAGTGGCGAATGGTATCCGGTTTGACGTTAAATTTTTTGGCTAATTCGGCAACTGTCATTTCAACCTCCTGAAAACTTAATTTCAGTATAAAGCTGGGAGTAACTCCCAAGTCAAGATTGATTTAAAAATTAAATGGAATCTTTTTGACAAGAAAGCTGGGGATTGCTTTATCGTATAGATTAACTGTTGAAGATGGTCGGTAAGCCTAAAAACAGGCCGTCGAGTTAGTTGATACGTAAACTCAGTACGGCCTCATTGCATTTAACCTTAGGTTAGAACCCGCTCAAGTCGTCAGGGTTAAATGATTGTTTATCCAGTTTGAGGTTTAAGTCACTGGCTCTGGTATCGAGCTTAGCTTGCCAGACGGTTAATTCATCAATTGTGATGGTATTGTCATCCAGCTGCCAGAGTTGGCGACAGCCCTGATAATAATAATGCAGGACTTGCATAGCATTAATATCGTTTTGCTCAGCCGCTTCTCTGATCTTTTTTAGTTTACGAGTGATCAAATTTAACGAATGTTTGAGCCGCCAGACGTAATAAACTTCTGTCAGATAAGGGTGATGTTTGGTTTTATTTAAAATAATCGCAATCAGGATGCAAGTGGTAATTACGCCTGTCAGGTTCCAGTGAAAATGACTGCCTGAAGCGTCCGGAAATAGCGCAATTAATAACTGCGCTATCCCTAAACTACCCGCGGTTAGCCCAACAACAGAGGCAATTATGACTCGGTTTAAATGTTTGCGGTATCTAGCTTTATCTATCTGTTCAAGTTTCATAAAACACAGCTGATTTTATTAGTGGTGGTGTCCGCCAACGCCGTGAGCATGGCCATGCGATATCTCTTCAGCGGTTGCTTCACGCACTTCTTTTACACTTAATTCAAAAGTAAGCGTTTTACCGGCAAGTGGCGGGTTCGTATCTACCGTCACCATAAATTGACCTTTTTTAATAATGGTGACCTGACGCTGACCTTTGTCTGTATTAACCACTGCAACCATGCCTGGTTTCCAAACTTTTGCGCCCTGTAAATGTTTAACCGGAATACGTTGAATCGCTTCTTCGCTCTCGTTACGAACCCCATAGGTTTCTTCCGGTGGTAAAGTCACAGTAAATGAATCGCCGGCCTGTTTACCTTCTAATGCTTTTTCTACACCCGGCATCATATTGTTATGGCCGTGCAGGTAAGCAACCGGAGTCTCACCCTGATTGCTTTCCAGTTTCTGGCCTTGCTCATCTAAAATGGTGTAATTGAATTGAACAACTGAATCTTTTGTAATTTGCATGGAGAATTCCCAGGATAATAATAAATCAATTAAATTGTGCCAAATGATATCAAATTGGCACAATTGTCGGGAATTAAAATTTGATTTGTTTTATTGTTTAAATTTACGCATACCCAATAAACTTAACAATGCAAGAAAGCCAAATCCAAAACTGCCCCCACCGCCTGATGATGATTCACTTGGCTCATAAGTGGATAAAGGTGGGTTGAGACCTGTAGCTGTATCCTGATTTACATCTGTCACTGTAATGCTTTCCACTTTGACAAAATTATCCAATGTGACATCAACTTCATTATTGGCATCATCTTCGGTAAAGTCCTGCAAAGGGGCCTGATTAAATGGTGAACCTAAATTATAAATCGGTAACCCGGCAATTCGGTCAAGGGTTTCCATGCCATAATCTGTCACTGCACCAAATACAGTAAAACCGCCGTTTTGATTATCTAAATTGGCGGAGTTATCACTCAAGTTTATAAACCAGCCACTGGTCGCACTGTTTTCGTTACCGCCAATTTTGGCCATGGCAATAGTGCCACGGACATTGGAATAAACCGGTTCATTTATGACGGATGCATTGGTTTCCACTGAGATGATTTTATCTTCTGTAACGGTTTCGCCATCCACAGTGTCTGTCACTTCGCGAATTTTATAACCACCGGACTGAACAATAAAATCTTTTACTGAGCGGTGAATAATACTATTTTCGTACTCACCTGATTCGACATAACTTAAAAAGTTTTCAACGGTTTTTGGTGTTGCCTGATCATATAAATTGACTTCAAAATCACCTTGAGATGTTTTGATTAATACTATGGTTGCCTGACTGATAGGTGACATGGCCATCAGTGAAAGCGACAATCCAGCCAGCGCTGCTTTAAATTTTAATGTTTTCAATATGTACCTCAAATTCAATGATTTTCAGGTACTTTAATCCAGCTGGGTGATTTGCTCTATAAAAAATAACAATTGGCAACAATTTAATCTTTTGTTGCGGCCAATGAATTAGCATTATCTATAGTTTCAAGCTTTTCTCTAATTGGAACGGATAAATGAGTTCTGGCCATATCAACCACAGGAATCGTTTGATATTCATCTTTTAATGCCCATTTGGCATATTGAGTATTAAGTTTGCGGTAATGCACTTTTGCCGATAAATAAAGTGGCCCTTTGCTCCAATAAGGGACTTTAAACTGGTAATTAATGACATCTGATTGACCTGCCTTAATAATATTGACAGAGGCTTTGCCGACCATATTAAACAGATCATGTTTCCAGACGATATTGCCACCGCGATCGACCGGTAGCGAACGATACTGGTAAGCGTCTTTATCTAAATACCCTTGCTCATCAATATTTCCGCTCTGATAGATAATCTGCCCTTCAGCATCTGTGACCATTAAACTGACCCAGGCCTGATTGATATCAATGGTCCCGCCCGGAAAGTTATGGCCTACGCCTGTATTAGCGACTATCACTTTTATATTGGCTAACTCACCTTTATAAAAATAATAAGGCTGAACAGCTGCTTGCCTTAGACTTTCATCGAGCGGCATCATATTGCTGGTGGCTTCAGTTCGATGAGGTGGTTCTATACTGATTCTGACTTTATCCTTGCGTAAAAAGTCTATCGTTGCTTCTAAAAATGCCTGATCACCCGCTAATAAAGGCAACATGGTATTGGCGGCTAAAAATCTGTGATCTCTGACTCTGCCTTGTTGATCGGCAGACGGATCATCCGCTTTGACCAGTGGCATGTGGCAGTCATGGCATTTTTTTTGGTTTTCGTGTGCAAACTGAGGATCATGGTTACCGGAATACGGGCCTTCCAACCAGGCACTGTATTCATCCTGCATTTTTACCCAACCCCAGTCATTTAACTCTTTATCGATGAACTGAGCATGACAGGCCGCACAATATTGCGCACTCGAGATTATCGGAGCGGCCATATCTTTTTTATGCTGAGTTGGATTTTGTTTAATCAGCAGGCTATTTATTTTTTGCAGCACAGGATTTGCTGCGGTTTCAAATAAATACGCCTGATTGACCGCAAACTGATAACTGGCAACACCTTTAGTATGGGTTAAATGTGTAATGCCATGACAGGACTGACAGTTGACCCCTTCTAAATTAGCTGGTGAATTTTCTATTCCGCCATGTAATCCGCCTTCAGTTAACTGGCCTGTTAGCAGGGCCAATGGTGCATGGCAGCCTTCACAATAACGGGTTGCTGCTATGCCTTTTTTAGTGGCGAGCAAGGTAACATTGGTTTCATAACTTTTATCTGATGCCGCTTGCCGGTGTGCAGATGATTGCCACTGTTTGGCGATATCTGCATGACAACCGGCACATTTATGCGTGGTCATTAAAGCTCTTTCATCAATAAAAATCTGGTTCGGGGTTTCGGTTTGACTCGGTCTGAACGGATGCTCGCCATACAAGTATTGATAATTATCAACAATGGCTGTTTGTTGATAAGGGCTTTGGCTGGAAAGCTCAACCACCCAGATAATCAGGCTGACCAATGCTATGCTGCAGAGCTGATAAAACAAACTGAATTTTAGCTCTGAGATAGTGCGGAATGTATCGCCATAGCGAGCTTTTACAAAACTATAATAATGAGATAAAAGGTGCAGTATTAACAAACTAATAGCGGTTAAAACCAGAATAATATGCCAGTGAAGTATGCTTTGGTTTTGCTCAGTCAGCCCTTCAATTGCGAGAATCATTCCGGTAAATACGACACCTGCTATTAACAACAGGCAGACAAGACCTGATGCAAATACTGCAAATTTGCGTACCCCTATAATGCGTTTGATATGGACATAACAATATGGCAGCAATATCAGGCTTAATAAGATTCCCGCAACTAAATGGATTAAATTGGCGATTTGTGTGCTGACCAGCAAATGATCAAACAACGGCTGAATTAAATAGCTGACAGCCGCAGACAGGGTGCAGATGACCGTCAGGCCAAACAGAATCGCCAGAAATTTGGATTCTTTGACAAGGTTTGCAGCCGTCATTGGATTGCCTCCTGATTATCTGTGGGTTGAAGATTTGCCTGCAGATAAAAGCTGTTGAGTCTTTGCCGTGTATCCGGTGTGATTTGAGGATTGAGTTTTAATAAATCCAAGCGGGCACTAAGCGGTTCAAAATAGCCCTGAGTTAATAATTGATTGAGCAATAATTCGTTATTATCTGCCAGTTGGTTTTTAACCCAGCCTAAAGCTGTTTTATCATACTGAAAATACCGGATTGCCCAGCTGTGTTTGAACTTGTCCCTGAGTTCTACTTGATTTAATAAACCTGCAGACAGTCTGGCTAACGCCAGTTTAGATTGATAAGTCGTATGCTTATCATTAAAAAAATAATTCAGAAACGGAAAAACCGATTCCTGAATCATTATTGTAGAGCGACTTAGCATAGTCAGTTTGTATTTTAGTTCGTCAAGGTTTGGCTTATGGGCTGTATAAATCAGTTCACAGGCAAGAATATAAGCTTGTAACTGGGTCGATTGACCTGACATTGAAATTGTCGGCGTTGAATTGACGCAATCCCCAAGGGCCAGATTCAGGTTATTCACGGGCAAAACGGATAACTGTGCGGCCAGGTAGCGCTGATGTTTGTCTGATAACTGATTAAATACAGAAACCAGATTTTGCATTTGCCAGTGGTTAAGTTGCTTCAGCTCTGACGGAATTATCTTTTGGGGCTGGCTGAGTTTTGAATAGGTTATTAACCGGATTAGCTGCCGTGTGGTCAGCGGATAATCCAGTAAAAGTCTTATTTGTTGTGTACTGTATTGTGCAACTTTTTGCTCTGTTTGTTGGATCAGAATATCTGCTGCGGTTTTTGCCAGTGAAGGGTTATCAGCCTGTTTTAAAACGGGCCAGAGTGCAACCTCTGTAACCAGGTTTTCTGTAGCGGCTTTTAAATATGCCTGTTTGACCTGATTTGAATGGAGTTTGGCATAATCAAGCGACGGACTGATTTGGCTTAGCCAAAGCCTTCTGTCATCAGGCTTAACGACAATATTGTCAGTCGCTTGCGGTAAATTAATCAAAGCGGTAAACAGTGCCTCTTTGTCTTTAATACCGCTGACAACCTGATGCATATGGCGTTGATTCAGGCGAATTAAGGCAATTAAGCCTTGTTGAATTAATTCTGCACTTTGAGTGCTCTGAATTAACCGGATTATCGACGAATTGGCTTCACGCTGGCGAGTTTTACCCAGCGCATTCACCAGCGCAGCCTGAACCTGAACGCTTTGATTGGACAAAACCGCTAAAATTGCATCGGCTGCGTTTTTGTGTTCCGCATGACCGAGTGCGTGAGCTGCACAGATTATTTTTGTATCTTGATTGAAGGATAGGGCTCTGAATAAATAAGGCACGGCTTTATATTTAAACCGGGTCACAGCTTCCTCTTGTTCAAACCAATGGGCAAAGACAGCCGCACTGGCACAAAACCGATTTGTATCGGCTTTAGCGGTTAAATAATCCAGCAGATATAAGCTGGTATTTTCCTGCTCCAAATCCTGGATAGCCTGAAAAGCGGCTTTGACCAAATCAGCGTGTTTCGAATTTATCCAGTCAAGATAAAGTGCTACATGCAACCGGTTTGGATTATTTTGTACCAGCTGCGCAGTTTCTTTTATTTGAGCCGAGCTGGCTCTGGCCGTTAAATCTTGTATCCACGTCTGTATTGATAGATTAACCGACGTATTGTGTAGCGTTCTTATTGCCGTTGCTAAATCTGAAATTGAATTTTGCCCGTCACCCAAGGCTAAATCCGGATCATCAGCGGGTTGCATTGAGATAACTTGCCAGCGGTTTTGACTCAGCCGGTAAAACTGATTGGCAGTCAGCGTTTGTTGAATTATTTGGCCTTCAATTGACTTTAACCTGATTTCAGCTTGCTGGTTGTGACCTAACCCGAAATGAAATCTGGGATCATGATTGCCGAATAAGGCGTGACTCAGACTGACTGTTTTATTCAGTTTTTTATCACCGACCTTTATCATTAAGCTGGCAGAATACCAGTTAGCCAGATCATCTATCTGCAGGCTGATCCAGTTTAAATCTGATGGGCTCTGATTTAACAACAGCTGTGGAAAATCATTATTGTTTACAAATAATAAATCCATTTTACCGTCATTATTGGCATCCAATTTGACCGCGCTACGGCTGGACTGATTGAGTTGTTTGATGCAGGCCTCTATTTGAAAGTTGAAACCCTGTTCAGTCGTGTTTTGTTTTTGACCGCATAAATTAGGACTGGCTAAACTCGCTTGTGGGCTGAAAGGGTCAGGCTTATAGCCACCGGTAGCCAGTGCAAAATCAGTCAATCCATTGTTATTAAAATCTGCCAAAGCCAGCCCCCAGCGATTCTGATACAAAAATTGACTGGCATTTAATCCGGTTTTCCAGGCTAAATCCTGTTGCAGTTCTGCTTCAAGTTTAAATGCAAGGTTAGATAAGCCTTGAGCCCGGCTGACAATCATCAAAGGCGCTGTATCATGAATATTCTGGTACGCATCAGCAAAGTGACTATGATTGATCAATAGTGGCCATTGGCTGTGAGTTTGTTCTGAAAATATACCCGGGCTGGTTTGTATATAAGTTCGGGTTGGTTGTTCTGCCAGATTAAACTCGATTAAATCGAGCAGACCATCCTGATTAAGGTCCAGCCAATTGGCTGAAAGTGTGCGATCGGCATATAGATGTTTTAAATAATCTTGAGTTTTATCTGAAAATTTAAATTTCCCTTGATTGATTAAGAGCTGGTTGGCGATACCATCAAATGCACCGGGTTCAAATTGCCTGTGATGTTGCTCGCTAAATCCAGTCGCGTTTTCGAGGTTTTTTTGATTCTTTCGATATTTGATAAATTTGGATAAATGCAGATCTAATAAGCCATCAGCATTAATATCTGAGACACTGATATGACTCACCCATTGGTCTTGTGTGTGGTCGGTAAAGTCGGTTATTGCCTCGAATGTAAAATCTCCGAGGTTTTTGAATAAGCGGGACTGAGTTACGCCGGAGATTACTATATCTGTCAAGCCATCATTATTGAGATCTGCTGTAATACAGGCCGTTGTTGAGCCTTGTATTTCTAAACCGGCGCGTTCGCTTTTATTGACAAAATAACCAGACTGGTTTTGATAAATTTCAATATTTTTGTGCTGATTCCACCAGGATTTTGCGCCGTAATAGCGGGTTTGGCCTCCGCCGCTTGGAAAAACAATATCCATCCAACCGTCATTATTAAAGTCCGCTACGCAAGCTGAAGCGGACAGACTATCAATTAAATCTGTTATTTTTCCGGTGTGCTGACTGTGCTGATGGTTTAATCCGGATACTAAACTTCGGTCAGCAAAAGAAATAGTGGGCGTTGGAGCAATTTGATGTTTATTTTCAGGCAAGTTTTTAATTGGCTGATGTTCAGGTAATAAACTGATTGAAATCAACAATAAAGATAAGAATAGACAAAGCCAGACGAATATGTTTTTGCAGAAATTAGCTATCCTTATTTGACTAATTCCTGAGTGTTTTAGTGTGTTTTGTTTACTCATGTTGACATTTCCTATAAATGCCTAAGTTTTGAGAGCAAATTAACCGGAACTTTCTTTTGCCAATTAAATGATTGTCTTCTACAACTATTAAGTATTGTTTAAGTCTAGCTTAAGTTACCGAATCTGCTGGCTGGTCTGTAAAAACAACATCGAGCAGAGCTATCTGACGGGCCTGTTTTATGCTTTAAACATCCCTGACAAACCCGAAAATGAAAGCTGTGTTTCAAAATAGTCCGATATAAAACTGGATTGCAGTCTTAATTGGAAAAATGCTGTTATGTGCTTGTTTTTATTAGCTATATTTTTTAACCAAATTGAATCTACTCGATGAGCCAAATGGCTGATGTCTTGTTGGCTTAAATTTCATCGATACTTGCGGTTATCGGGACTCTTTCACGTATGTAACCAAATTAGGTTTATTAAACGGGTTGGGAGAGCAAGATGTGGTTAAAAAAACAACTATCTAACTGCTTAATTGCAAGTGCCTTGGTGCTGCCTTTATTGCTGACTGCTTGTAGCAAAAATGATGACCCTCCTAAGGGATCTGATAATGGTACTCCCATTGTTGGTATTCAAGCGCCGTTAAGTGCCACAGAATTTGAAACCGTAGAATTAACAGCCAGTGCAACGGATCCGGATGCTGATCCTCTGACTTATCTTTGGACTGTGGAATCGGGTGACGGCATTGTTCTATCGAATACGAATACCAGTGTAACTTCATTTACTGCACCGGATGTGATTAATCCAACCAATGTCACGATTCGAATGACAGTAAAGGATACGCAGGGCGCTTCAGCCAGTGATACTCATACTTTAGAAATTTTGCCTCAACCGGTAAATCTGACATTAACCGGGCTGATTACAGATGAGCCGATTCCAAATGCTAATGTAACTGCAGAGGTGGGCGAGCAAACTTTTACGACCACGACAGATACTAATGGATTTTATACCTTGCCTATGAGTGTGTCGGATCAGTTTGTCGGTCGTCTGGTTAAATTAATAGCAACTGGTCACCCGGATACGCATCCGGGTATTAAATTTGTCTCTCAATTACCGGCATTCAATACATTAAAATCTCAGGCTGGTGAAGATTTGCTTCTAAATTCTGAAGAGAATTTTTCGGTCAATGTGACCAATGTGAGTACCGCAGAAGCTGCATTATTAGACCGAGCTAAAATGGGAGAACCTGTTGCAAGCGAGGCAGAACTGAATCAATTACTTTCTGATATCAATGTACAGGCAAAACTCAGACTGGCCACTTTGCTTAAAATTATTGTTGATGATGATAATTTTGATTTACCCGCTGGCGTTGAAAATACGTTGGATTTATTAACCGATGAGGCAGAAGCTCAAGCATTTGACGATTTAGTTGTCAGCCAGAACGAAGCGTTAATCGGTCAAACCTTAGAGTCGATTTTGCAGGATGATACTTTAATCAATATCGGGGGAGAAAATCAGGATTTTGATAATGACGGCGTACTGGATACGGTTGATGCTTTTCCGTTTGATCCAAATGAGAGTATGGACACAGATATGGATGGCATCGGTAATAATGCCGATACAGATGATGACGGTGATACAGTCGCAGATGTCGATGATGCGTTTCCGCTCGATAAAACAGAAACCACAGATACTGACATGGATGGCATTGGTAATAATGCCGATACAGATGATGACGGTGATACAGTCGCAGATGTCGATGATGCGTTTCCGCTGGATAAAGATGAATCCGTTGATACCGATATGGATGGCATTGGTAACAATGCCGATACAGATGATGACGGCGATACAGTTGCAGATGTTGATGATGCGTTTCCGCTCGATAAAGATGAATCGGTTGATACCGATATGGATGGGGTTGGTAATAACGCAGATACCGATGATGACGGCGATACTGTTGCCGACGTAGATGATGCATTTCCACTCGATAAAGATGAGTCCATTGATACCGATATGGATGGGGTTGGTAATAATGCCGATACCGATGATGACGGCGATACTGTTGCAGATGCTGATGATGCATTTCCGCTCGATAAAGATGAATCGGTCGATACTGATATGGATGGGGTTGGCAATAACGCAGATACAGATGATGACGATGATACAGTCGCCGACGTAGATGATGCATTTCCACTCGATAAAGATGAATCGGTTGATACAGATATGGATGGTATTGGTAATAATGCCGATACAGATGACGACGGCGATTCTATTCCCGATGAAGATGATGGTTTTCCGCTTATTTCTATCGGGGATTTTACGGATACAGATGGTGATGGCATTCCGGATGATTGTAATCAGGCTTGTTTAGATGCCGGAATGCAGGCTGATGACGATGATAACGGCAACGGCATTCCTGATGATGAAGAAAATGTCGCTGTAGCTGTGACTATTACTTCACCTGAATCTTTGTTAACCGTAGGTACGTCTCCAATCACAGTATCAGGTACAGTGTCACCTGATACTGCCGTGATAAAACTGAATGGTGTGGAAGTGACCAATAATGCAGGCACTTTCAGTGGTGAAGTGAGCCTGGATGAAGGTCTGAATACAATAGAAGCCCGCGCGAATGTTGGGGATGTGATTCAAAGTGATACTATTTCAGTTTCACTGGATAAAACCCCGCCTTATCTAACAATAGACTCTCATCAAGATGGAGATTTAGTGTACACGGATACCATTACTGTGACCGGGTTAGTCAATGATATTGTCAGAGGCACAATTGAACAAAGCCAGGCGAATGTAACAGTTAATGGCGTCAGTGCTACTATTCAAAACCGCAGTTATGCCGCTGCAAATATTAGTTTAGAAGAGGGTGATAATACCATTACGGTTGCCGGATCTGATCAGGTTGGCAATGCTGCTGAAGTTAAAATTACGCTCACCTATGAAAAACTCTTAGGCAAGCGGGTTGAACTCAATAGCGGCCAGAACCAAACCGCAATTATCAATGAAGAACTTGAAAATCCACTTGAAGTTAAAGTTCTGGACGACAATGATGCGCCGGTTGCAGATGCTACGGTTGTTTTCAGAGTGAGTCAGGGCTCAGGTTTAGTTGGTGTTGGCAGTGAAAGTGAAGGACGTGCGATAGCCGTAACCAGTGACGAAAACGGTTTGGCCAATACCCGATTTAAGCTGGGTGCAAGAACCGGCGTAAATAACCATAAAGTGACAGCGGCTGTTGTCGGTTATGTCAGTCAGGTTCAGTTTAGTGCCTCAGCCAATGGTCAGATTGGTAATAAGCTCAGTGTTAATTCAGGTAATAATCAAAGAGGCAGCGTAGGCCAGGTTTTACCTGAAGCCTTTGTGGTTGTGGTTACGGATGCCGGTGCAAATGTCGTCCCGAATGCCAGAGTTAAGTTTGATGTTAAAGTCGGTGAAGGGACTTTCAGCAATGGTGAAGTCAGTATAGAAAAAACAACGGATTCAGACGGGCGAGCATCAGCCACATATAAGCTAGGTAATTTAACCGGCATAGATGCACAGCGGGTTGTGGCTACTCTAATCGATGCGCCAACCGGACAGACCATTACCGCTGGGTTTAGTGCGACTGCTTTTGTTCCGGCAGAACCGGAATCGACAACCATTAGTGGTGTGGTGCTGGATAATCAGGAAAATCCGATCCCGGGTGTCACTGTCAGAGTGGAAGGTACTACCCGGGAAGCCGTTGCCAATGAAAGCGGCCAGTTTAAAATTACAGAGGCCCCGGTTGGTCCGGTTCATTTAATTGCTGATGGTTCTACAGCCGAAGTCGAAGGTGAGTTTCCGTCATTGAGCTATAATATGGTGACCGTATCCGGGGTCAACAATCCTTTATCCGCACCTATTTATATGGTCAAACTGAATACTGAAAATGCGGTGTATGCCGGTCCGCAAGATGCTGTGTTGGAACTGGATGAATTCCCCGGCTTTAAACTCGAAATTAAAAAAGATTCGGTAACTTTCCCGGACGGTTCAAGAGAAGGTTATGTATCTGTTACCCCGGTTAATTCAGGTACTGTGCCTATGGCACCACCCAATGGGATGCAGCCTCAGTTTATTGTCACTATTCAGCCAACAGGCACTAAGTTTGATCCGCCCGCCCGGCTCACTTTACCGAATGTGGATGCACATGAACCGGGTGCTCAGGTCGAGATGTACTCATTTGATCATGATTTAGAAGAGTTTGTCGCGATTGGCTTGGGCTCTGTCAGTGAAGATGGCACCTTGGTCGTGTCCAATCCCGGGGTGGGGGTTATTAAAGCGGGCTGGCATTGCGGCTCACAACCCGGTGGTCAGAGCTGCGCGCATAATTGTCCGGTTTGTCAGGATTGTGATGGCGACTGTAACTGTGTACCTGCTGGCGGCGACCCCAGACTGGCGAGTATGGACGAAAAAGGTGATTGTAAAAAACCAGAATGTCAGGATGGTAGTCCGGTTCAAGTGAATGATGATTCAGATGCACCTGAAGATCCAGATGATAAAAAAGGTGACTGCAAATCACTTCAGTGTGAAGACGGCACACCGAAAGAAATGGTGGATAACTCAGACGAAACAAAATGTACCAAATGTGAAAACGGCGAACAGGTGCCTAAACCTGATGGCAAGTCTGAAGAAGATCCCTGCATTATTTGTAAAGACGGTAAAGAAACCAAAGTACCGGATAATGAACTGGGCGGTACCACAATTTCTTTTGCCGGCGTTAAAAACTTTATCGCTGATGTGAATACTGTGCTTACATTTCTCGGTTCGGATAAAAAAATACCGGAAGTATCTCTTGAGTTGAGCAACAGTAAAAAAGAAGTTTGTTGTACTCAAAAAAATGGCGCTATGACACTCGAAGAAAAAGACGCTGGTTCAGTCGTTTTCCCGAGCTGGGATTATGCCTGGACTCCGACTATCCCGCCTTGGTCAGGTGATTATACATTCAAAGTATTTGGTAAAAAAATCGGGGTTACTTATGGCATTCGCTTTACCGTGAGTTTTGGCGGTAAATTTACGATTAGCCGGACTAAACGTGAATGTCAGGAAGATAATTGCTGGGGTGGGGATGTCACCGGTGAAATGGGCGTGGGCGGCGGACCATTTGGCAGTGTACCAAATCCGGCCTCTTACCCCACAGAGTGCGGTCCGGATAATGATCCCAGACCTTGTGACTTAATCCGAATTCAGGGCACATTAAAAACAGGTATTAATATTCAAGCCGGGGTCGATTGTGAAAAAGTCTCGGGCAAGATTGGCCATAACGGGGTTACGATAAACGCTGAGGTTGTTCTGGCCGAAGGCTCCTGGGTTGAAGTGGGGGCTGCTGAGTCTTGGGTGCTGGTGAATTCAGCTGATATTACCGTAATTAATATACCTTTACCTCAATAGGAGTGATGAGCCGTGATAAAAGTGATTCGAATCAGTTTAATCTTGTTCTGCTGTTGGGTAGAGGCGGGTTGGGCTCAAAACGGATTGTGGGCAAGCCCAACCTATTCAGCTGCTGAACCTAAAGTGTTTACGGTTGAGATTGAACATAAGTTTAGCTATCACCTTTATAAACCTAAAAACCCGACTCAAAAAGTACGTTTATTACAGAAAAAATATGCATCTATGGATACGGCCGAAGATGCCTTTGTTTCTCGTTTTTCTGCTGTAACTTCACTTAACTACCCTTGGTGGCTTGATACTTGGCAGGCTCGCTCCAGAGAACAGGCAATGGCTTTTTTTCAGCAAAAAGGGCTGGATAAGGCTTATTGGCTGGATACCTGGGAAAAGCAGTTTGTCGGGCGAAAAATTAAGTTGAAATACAAAGTTTTGTATCAGAACTATGTGATTTTTACTTACAACGTTTCAGCACCGAGCGGCAAAGAAGGCTTTTTAGATGTGCCCATTGTTTTTGATAAACAAGATAAAAGCTGGCTGGTCAGTTTAGATTTAAGACAAAGCCCTTTATTGCGTTACAGCCCTTGGGTTGAAGGCAGCGAAATGGAGGTGATTGAGTATGAATAAGTCGTCTCATTTATTACTTAAGCTAGGGTTGGCTTTGTTGTTACTTGCTAGTGTTTTTTCGGTTTCAGGTAAAACTGTGATTCCGTATCAGGATGAAGGTAATAAAGAATTCACACTGGTACAGAAATTTAAAGTGTATCAACAAAAATATCAGGATGTTTTGGTTACAGAGTTTGTGCCCGCAGCCAGAGATGTCAACAACGGGGCTGATCGTCAGGTTATCAGGTTTTTATCTGCAGTTGTCAAAGATGATTTGAACTGGTGGAAATCAACCTGGACGGCTGAAAGCTTAAACGACTGGCAGCAAAAAGTAGCATTAAATAAAGATAAACGCCTGTTCAATTATTGGAAAGCAAGAGTGAATACTAAAACTCAGGTTCAGTTAACAGATTTTATTGTTGTTCGTCAGTCGGTTTTGGTCGGGTTTTATTTAATTAATCAGGATAAGCGTGAATATCACTTGCTGGCACTAGCGCTGGAGCAAAGTCGCTGGCGCGTGGATCAAACTTTTATGCAGTCAGATTTGTACCGGGAAATTAAACAAAAGGTGCATTCGTAACGTTATGGCAAAAGTAATAAAGAAAGATGATAAAACACTCATGCTTAAATCATACCCTAAGTGTCTGGTTGGGTTGGTATGTGTATTTATTGCGATTTTCTGGTATGCCGTTTTAACAACCGATGAGACTGTTACTATCGATTTTTATTTGATTTTTAATGGGGTCGCTTTGGTTGTTTTAGGGATTCAAAGGTACAAGGTAAGTCGTTTTGATAAAAAAACGAAAACCGTTTGTTTAATTAGCAAAAGCATAATAGGAAAACAGGAGCAATGGTTTAAGTTGGCCGATGTTGAGTCCGTCGAAATGAATTATGGTCGGGGCCAGTTTGCTCGAGGTGGCAGTGTGAATTTAGTAATCAACAACAAGCTTATCAGGATAGTTGATTCAGATATTTGTTTAGGGAATCGTGAGCGTAATATCAGATTAAAAGACGAAGTAGCTGAGTGGTTATAAGTTGTAAATTGGCGGTCTAAATTTGGCATGCGCTTTATTTCGGTTTAACACGGTATAGAGCGATGAAAAATTTTATCAAAGTCAGAGTTCAATCATTGGCAATACTTGCTGCATCCGTTGCCGCATTCAATCTGTCTGCTGCTGAGCTTGATGAAAACTGTGTTGTTAATATTTTAAACCGCACGATCCAGGTTGCACCTAATGGAGGCTGGTCATTACCGAATGTACCATCTAACCAAGGGGCGGTCAGAGCCAGAGCAACCTGTATCGATGATGAAGGCGCAACAACTTCTGGGCAGTCGGGATATTTTAATTTAATTACAAATGGGATTACGCCTGTTGGAGAAATCTTTTTTGCCGAGCAGGAACCTGTGCCCAGTGATATCCGATTTGCGGCGTCCAGTCAGATCAGTTTAACTGCCCTGAATCAGAATTATCAGTTAACCGTTACGGCTGAGTATCCCGGCGGGATTATGGATGATGTGACTGCTGGCTTATCCGGAACCAACTATATCAGCTCAAACCCGGCGACTGTAACTGTCAGTAATAATGGTTTATTAACGGCCGTTGGTAGTGGTAACGCTTTGATCACAGCCAATAAAGATGGGGTAGTAGCAACCCGGCTAGTAAAAGTGAGCTTTACCGGAGATCAGGACGGTGATGGATTGCCGGATGACTATGAAACGGATAACGGGCTTGATCCAACCGATCCTGCAGATGCATTTGAAGATACAGATAACGATGGATTAAGTGCACTGGAAGAATATGAAGCCGGCACCGATCCTAATCTTGCAGATACTGATGACGATGGTATTGATGACTTTGAAGAATTAAATGAAGGTGAAGACGGCTTTATTACCAGCCCCTTGTTGGCTGATTCAGATGCCGACGGTTTGTCTGATTTAGTTGAATTGACCGTTGGCTCGTCACCGATAGACAGCGCAGATGCCGATTATGAAAGTGCAATTACCTCGATAACCGTGCAACCTAGCAGTGTGTTGATGACCTTTAATGGTATCGACAGTGAAGTCAGCACCCAACTAACCGTTACCGCAAATGTGTTGGGGGGAGATCAACTGAATGTTACCGAAAAATCTAATGGCACCAGTTATACATCCAATGATTTAACCGTTGTGAGTTTTGGCTTAACAGATGGTGAGATATTTGGTGGTGAACAGGGGCAGACAACGGTTACAGTCTCGTTATTTGATTTATCCGTAGAAGTACCGGTTACCGTAGAAAGTTTTCAGCCAGCTGGTATCTCACAATTACAATTTACCGGCAATGGTAAAGATACAGATGTTCAGGGTGATTATGTTTATATTGCGGCTTCATCCGGTGGCTTACATATTGTAAATACCAGTGATAAAGAAAACCCTGAATTAATCTCAACTCTGGCGACTTCCGGTTCAGCAAATGATGTCAAAGTGGTCGGCAATACAGCGTATGTGGCAGTAGACAGTCAGGGGCTGGATATTATTGATGTGAGCAACCCGGAAGAACCGGCATTGATTGCCAATTTTGATACGGTTGGCAGTGCGGTTGATTTGGCTGTGCAAAATGATGTTGTCTTTGTTGCCGGTGGTGCCGGTGGTCTGGATATTATCAGTGTGCAAAACAGCGCCGAGCCGGTTCGGTTATCAAAATTGGATACACTGGGCAATATTATCAGTGTGGATGTTCAGAACGATAAAGCCGTGGTTGCAACCGCATCATCTGTCATTGTTATTGATATTCTGGACGTACTTTCCCCTATGCGTTTAGGCAGCATTAATATCGGCAACATCCGGGCTGTGGTAATGGATGGCGATTATGCTTATGTGGCCTGCTATACCTGTGGCTATAAAGTGATAAGCCTGACTGACGCTCAGCAGCCTGTCATTGTAGGGGGAGATACCCGGTTTTACCCTTCTGACGTTGAGCT
The DNA here is from genome assembly GCA_913056495.1 of uncultured Alteromonadaceae bacterium. Classification (GTDB taxonomy): domain Bacteria; phylum Pseudomonadota; class Gammaproteobacteria; order Enterobacterales; family Alteromonadaceae; genus Catenovulum. The sequence continues at coordinate 20,780 of CAJXMO010000032.1, forward strand.
GACTAATGGATTTGCATTTTTCAGCGATATCCTGTTTGTGAACGCTGTGCCATTCGTCAATATAGTTGATCCGGAAAACTCCATTTTTCAGGGGGTGATTGATATCCGACAATTTGGTGACAGAGATGCCGTTGGTTTATCATTAGATGCTGGGTTTGTGTATTCAACCGGCTCTAATCGCCTATATATTTCTCAATACCGAATTTTGAACGACAGTCAGGGTATAGCACCGACAGTTGAAATTGTTGATCCCTTAGACGGTGAAGTTGTTGTTGAAAACAGCCGGGTGATTGTACGAGCTGAAGCAAGTGATGATGTTGCTGTCGCAGCGGTAAATTTCTCAGTAAACGGTGAGTTAATCCTGACAGATACAACCCGACCTTATGAGGTGCCTATTACGGTGCCGGGTGACAGTGAAGAGCTGAATATTCTGGTTCAGGCCGTCGATTTTGGGAATAATATTGGTGATAACCTGGCTTTACTCATGATAGAGCCGGATGAAGATCTGGACGGCCTAGGAGATAACGAAGAAGTCTTTACCTGGAATACAGATCCGCAAGATGCCGATAGTGATGATGATAATGTTCTGGATGGTGAAGAAATCGAGCTGGGTACTAATCCTCTGGACTCTGATTCTGACAATGACGGACTATCTGACGGAGATGAACTTGCAGATGGCACAGATCCTCTCAACCCGGACACCACAGCACCGACAGTTACCGCCATTGATCCAGCAAACGAAGCCATTGATATTTGTGAAAATCAGTCAATCACAGTGACATTTGATGAAGCTTTGTTACGCAGTTCATTGAATCAAGCTGAGATTATTTTAAGCAGTGAAACTCAGGCCAGTGTGTCTGGGATAGTCAGTTTGATGAATAATAATACCCAAGTATTATTCAACCCTGACAGTCTGTTAGCGGATAATACGGCTTACGCTTTCAGCATCGCTAATATTCGTGACGAAGCAGGTAACTTGCTGGCAGAAACTTTCACCTCTGGTTTTAATACCGGAAACTGCGTGGATGAAGAGCGTCCCAGAGTTATAGACATCAGCCCGGTTAATGCAGCAACTAATGTGCCTGTTAATGTTCGGGTGAGCGTTACTTTCAGTGAACCGGTTGATCCTTTAACTGTCACTGAAGACAGCTTTTATATGATTGATCAGTCCAGTGGTGCCAGAGTGAATGGCGTCATTGAACTGGTTGATGACAATACTGCACTTCAGTTTACGCCAAATGTACCTTTGCTGGTCGGTCGCCGTCACTATGTTTATGCCACAGGTGCGATTCTGGATTTATTTGAAAACCCGCTGGTGGGTACAACCCGTTATTTTGACACCGCATTTGAGCTGGATGGTAACGGACCTCAGGTCGTCAGTACCAGTGTTGCGAACGGGGCTGAAAATGTACCGGTTAACGCACAAATTGCCGTTTTATTTGATGAAGCAGTCAATGCGCTGTTTTTAACGGATATTGAATTGTTAGATGCTCAAGGCGCACCTGTTGCAGTGACTCGCGAACAAAGTGCTGACAAGCGCCGGGTCGTGTTAAAACCGCTGCAAAATTTGAATCCTGAAGAAAATTATCAGCTACTGGTCGATGGTGTTCAGGATTTAAGCTCAAATTTATTGGCAAACCCTCTGACCTTTGACTTTGCAACAGGCACTGAAGCCGATACTGAAACCAGTGGTGTTATGGCTTGGAGCATTCCTCGAAATAATACACTTAATGTGGCTTTAAACCCTGAATTAACCGTAGACTTTTCTGAACGGATTGATCCAACTACGCTTAATTTAAATAGTTTTTATCTCTATGATACTCAAACCGGGTTAAAAGTGCGTGGTCAGATTCAAGTCTCAGATGATGCGATGCGAATTGAATTTATTCCGGATGAGCCGCTTAGACCAAACCGACGTTTTTATCTATATCTTAGCTATTCTCCGTATATAACTGATTTAGCGGGTAATATTATTGCTCAGCATAATTACAGATATTTTTCTACCGGACTCACTGTTGGTGAAGATGCAGACGCCATAGCGGTTGCTTCAACCAATATTCTTGATGGTAATACAGTGATGCCAGTTAATGGCCGGATTGAACTGGTATTTGCGGAAGAATTGGGTGGTCAATGCGATATCGCTTCAAGTGTCATGTTAATGCAGGGCGAGAATCAGGTTGCTATCAACACGAGTCTGAATAATACACGCAGAGTATTAACCATTACGAGCAGTGAAAATTTAACAGTTGAAACCGAATATCAATTAATGATTGATGGCTTATGTGACTTTTCCGGTAATACCTTGACCGGTTACAGTTTAGGATTTACTACCGGGGCAGATGAGAATGCAGATACTGTTGCCCCCAATATTCAATCAATTACACCCGCACATACAGCGACCGATGTCTCTGTTAACAGTCAAGTCGTGATGACTTTTGATGAGCCGGTTGATAAACGCTCTGCGCCACCTGTAAAAGGCGCTGGTGTCACTGTACCAGGTAGTTATTTAGTGGAGGGTAATACAGTTACCTTCACACCGGAAATTGCACTATTGGGTAGTACCAGATACACAGTTGAACTACATAACAATATACCTGACTTAGCGGGCAATGTGCGTTGGTTGGGTAATCGATATTTTGATACTCAGGCGACTGAAGATAATGATAAGCCTACTATTTTGGCAATTTCTCCGGCAGCCGATTCAACCGATGTTAGTCCGACTCAAAGTATTGTGGTGACATTTGATGAACCCATGAATATAAATACGCTGAACAAAAATAACATTGCATTATATGCCAATGGTAGTGTGATTGATCCAAATATCAGTCGCTCAGCAGACGGTCGAGAAATTTCGCTGTCAACCACTATGCCTAATGCTTCCATTGTCAGTTTAGTGATGACGGATGCTGTGACTGATTTGTCCGGGAATCGTTTAACACCCTTTGTTGTCTCCTTTACCACAGGTGTTTTGGATAATGACAATACCCGCCCCAGCATTGTCGGACAAATCCCGGCAAATGGTTCTTCAAACTGGGCGGATATCAGCGATGTTTATTTTTATGTCAGTGAGCCCGTTGATGCAACGAGTCTGGCAGATGCTTTCCATCTGGCTGAAAACGGTATTCTAAGTGAAGTTGATATTGAAGTACTGGGTAATGGTCGTACGATTAAAGTGAGTAAAGCCGGCAACTTTGTTGATGGTGCGCTAGTGCAGGTTTATTGGGATACTAATGCACTGGATCTTGCGGGCAATCAACTGCATGCTTATAACGGCTACTTTAATATGGCTGACCCTAACGACAGTATTGGCATTAGGGCAAGACCGGATTCATACTTCCCTAGCTCTGGTACAACCGATGTTCCGCTTAACCCGGTTCTCATGGTCAGATTTAATGAAGCTTTGGATGATTCCTCATTCACAGCCGAAAGCGTTACTTTAACAGATGTCACTAATAATAATTTGGATGTGAGTGTCAGCTATCAACTGGATGAATCCGGTCAGGTTGTGATAATTACGCCGGATGTCGCGCTGGAACCGGAACATCAGTATTACCTCTGGTTATCTGCAACCATACTGGATGACGATGGTGATAACCTAGCCTTTAACCCTGCTACCTATTTTTATACCCAAGCTGAATCTGTTGTGGATGATCGTCAACCCGGTATTATCCACTTTAGCCCGGCACAAAATGAAACCGGTGTAGGTACAAATACGCTGTTTTCACTTGAATTTGATGAGCAAATTAATCCGCTTTCATTCAATAAAGCGGGTGCGGTTAATGTTCAGTTTGAAACCGGTAATAAGCGTTTGCGATACAATATGCTCGCGCCTTTAGCGGCAGACACTGAAATTATCGAACCGGCTCCGGCTGTGCTCGATCTGGCAGGATTAGCACCTGTTGATACCAGTACTCAATTTACCACTGCAGGTGGACCTGATTTAGTGCGTCCTAATTTAGTGGATACAGCGATCAGCAATAACCAGCAGAATATTGCACTTAATCCAATATTTGCCTGGACCTTCAATGAAGCGATAGATCCTGTGAGTGTAAGCAGCTCAGGTGTTTATATTTACGATGCTTACGACGGACAAGTTATCGGTAGTTCATTTGAGCTGTCAGCCGATGGTAAAAAAATTACGCTGGTTCCGGATGACGCTCTGCTGATAGGTCGTCAGTATTATTATTATGCTTATGGTTTAAGAGATTTAAGTGGTAATAATGCATCTAATCACTATCGTTACTTCACGACTGGGTTTACCGCAGATGAACTGGCTCCGGAAGTCACTGAGTCTACGGTTTATAGCGGCCTTGAGAATGTACCAACCAATGCTAAGTTAAATGTCAGACTCAGTGAACCGGTTAATCCTTTGGAATTGGCTGAAGTCAGTTTAACCGATAGTGCGGGTGAACCTGTCTCTGTTAATATCAGCTTAAGCCGTGGCCGCACCTTGTTAACCATAGTGCCCAAGCAGTTGTTCAGTGCCAACAGTGATTATCATCTGGAAGTGGCTGGCATGGTTGATTTAAGTGGCAATGTGCAGACTCAAGTCTTTGTGGCTGATTTCACAACTGCGTCCACTGTGGATTTAATTACCGGTGATGTGAGCGGTTGGAGTATTCCCAATAATAATACATCCAATGTACCCACTAATCCTTGGTTGCAGGTTAATTTCAGTGAAGCGATTGATCCTGCAACAATTGATTCCAGTACTTTCTACCTGAATGATAATTCAGCCAATGTCCGAGTCAGCGGAAGCTGGTCATTATCAGATGATCGCACCAGTCTGCGCTTTATACCGGATGAAACTTTAGAAGAAAACCATGTACATTATTTTTATGTCGGTTATTCGCCTTATTTAACGGATTGGGCGGGCAACCGGGTCGCAACTAACCGGTATCGATATTTCACGACGGGTAGTGGAGAAGATGCGGCTGCCCCTGTGGTTTCGGTCACTAATATCAATTCAGGTGAAGTGGATATTCCGGTTAATGCGCAACTGGTTGTGGTATTAGACGAGCCGCTAAATCATACTTGTGCTTTATCGGATGCGATCAGTTTATCATCCGCCAGCGGAGACGTTGCGATTAATGCTAGTCTGGCCGATGCTAATAATAGCCGCCGGACATTAGTGATTAGTGCTCAGCAGGATTTAGCGGTTGATAGCGAATATACCCTCAGCTTTGATGGTTTATGTGATTACGCCGGTAATATGCTGACTCAGCAAGTGTTAAGTTTTACCACTTCCAGCTCGGCTGTTCAGGATACCACAGCGCCGACTCTGGCGAGTATTTCTCCGGCGCATACAGCGACAGAAGTTGCGGTTGATTTAAATGAAATTGTGATTACTTACAGCGAACCTGTTGATTTACGTACAGCGCCTAGAGTAACTGGCGGAGGAATAACTGTACCCGGCAGTTATGCGGTGGCTGGTGCGGTTGTAACCTTTACGCCAAATATTAATTTACAGGGCAATACCCGCTATACGATAGAGCTTCATAATACAACAGACCGGGCCGGCAATGTCAGATGGTTGGGCAATCGTTATTTTGATACCGCAGATGCAACCGATGCCGATGCGCCTAGTGTTATCGCGATTTCACCAACAGATGATTCAACCGATGTTAGCCCGAATCAGGCTGTTGTAGTGAGCTTTAGTGAAGCAATGAACGCGAGTTCTCTAAATTCCAATAACATCGCCTTGTACCATAATGGTTCCGTGATTAATCCGAATATCTTCAGATCAGCCGATGGTCAGCAACTGACATTATCCGCATCATTACCGGCCAATGCACTGGTCAGTGTGGTAATGACTGATGCAGTGACAGATTTATCCGGCAACGCATTGCCACCGTTTGTCAGTTCATTTACAACCGGTGTGTTAGACAATGACTTTGGCAGACCCAGAATTGATCGCCAGATCCCGTCAAATGGCTCAAGAGATTGGGTGGGATTAAATGAAATTACCTTCTATACATCTGAACCGATTGATGAAACTTCTCTGGTTGATGGGTTAGTGGTTGCGGAAAACGGGGTCGCGGTTGATGTTGATTTAACCTTAAAAGGCGATGGCAGAACGCTGATTGTCAGTAAAGCTGGTGGCTTCAGTGCCGGCGTCAGAGTCGATTTCTATTTTAACAGCTCAATTACCGACACTTCCGGTAATGCGCTCTTTGCCTATAATGCATATGTATTAACTGCAACCGATCCTGACAATGTTGGAGTCAGAGCCAGTTTACTGGCGTATTATCCGAGCAGCAGCACCCGAGGCCTGCCGCTTAATCCAATCTTATCTGCTCGCTTTAATGAGCCTTTAGATGAAAGCTCACTGAATTCAGAAACTGTGATTCTGTACGATGTGACCAATAGCAATGCGGTATTGGGAACAACATTAAGTTTGGATAGCACTGGTCAGGTTATTTTAATTGAACCCAGCGAAGATCTGGTGGTTGATAATCAGTATTACCTCTGGTTCTCTGCCAATATTCTGGATACCGACGGTGATCAGATTAGAAATAATTATGCCACTTACTTCTACACTGATGCGGATTCTGCATTAGATGATGTTTCGCCTGTTGTCACCTCAATGAGTCCACCGGATGGTGAAACCGGAGTCGGCATTAATGCTGTATTTGCTGCCAGATTTGATGAGCAAATTAATCCTCTGACATTTGATTATCAAACCAATCAAAAAGTGAACGTGCAGTTTAGTGAGAATAATCAAGTTGTTAAATACAATAACTTGTTAACCTTACCCGCCTCGAGCGAAGTGACTGAAATACTTAGTGGTATCACTGATATTGCTGGTAACAGCATTGCAGATGCATCTGTGACCTTCATGACCGCCAACGGACCAGACTTTGTTCGTCCGGGTATTATCGATGTTGCCTACTCAAATAACCAGCAGGATGTCCCTCTGGCGCCCATTTTTGAATGGATATTTAATGAACCTATCGATCCAGTCAGTGTAACGGATTCCGGCGTATATATGCGTAATCAGACAGCCGGAGAAAACATTGCATCCAGTTGGGAGTTAACGGCTGATGGTAAACGCCTGACAATTATCCCGGATGATATACTCGAAGAGGCCAGTCAGTATTACGTATATGCCTATTATATGCGAGACCTCAGTGGTAATTTATTGGGCAATCAATACCGATATTTCACTACCGGATTTGCGCAGGATGAAACCGGTCCTGTGATTAATGAAACCACAGTCTTTGACGGTCAAACCGGTATACCGACCAATGTGAAACTAAAAGTACGCTTTAACGAAATGTTGAGTCCGCTTGCAACTGCTAATATCAGTCTGACCTTGGCTGGTGAACCTGTGGCTGTGAATACGTCTTTATCTCGTTCACGTACCTTGCTGCATGTAGTGCCTAAATCGCTGCTATTGGCCAATACCGAATATGTTTTGGCTGTCAGTGGTATTAAAGATATGAGCGGTAATTTGCAGGTCAATGACTTATCGCTGAGCTTTACAACAGGCGATAACCCTGATTTTACAACCGGTAATGACGTCAGATGGAGTATACCTGTCAATAATACTCAGAATGTACCGCTGAACCCTTTACTGGAAGTCTGTTTTGACGAAAGAGTGGATAGCACAACCATAGATAGCAATTCATTCTATCTTCAAAATACAACTGCAAATACGCGGGTCGCTGGTAGCTGGAGTTTAAGTTCTGATGGACTATGCTTAACTTTCGCTCCGGATGATTTGTTAGCCGCCAGCAATCGCCATTATTTATATGTGGGTTACTCACCTTATTTTACCGATTTAGCGGGTAACCGAATTGCTCAAAATCATTATCGTTATTTTGATACAGGTACAGCAGCGGATGAAACTGCGCCAGTGGCAAGCCTTGCGAGTATTGCGGCAGATGCAACCGATATTCCGGTTAATACCCGAGCCGTGGTGACTTTTGACGAACCTTTAAGTGATTCCTGTGTGATTAGCAGTAACCTGATGCTGGAAACTGCCGGTGAAGCGGTTAGTAGTGCGGTTAGTATGAGCAATAATCGACGAACGCTGGTACTAACGCCCAGTCAGAATCTGGCTGTGAGCACAGTTTATGATTTTGGCGCAGATACGCTGTGTGATTATGCCGGTAATCAGTTTAGCGGCAACATTGTCAGCTTTACCACGTCGGCGTCAGCAACTGCTGATACAGTGGCGCCCAGCCTATCTTCAATTACACCAGAGAATAATGCAACCGGTGTCGCGCTGGATTCAAATGTGGTGATTGTATTAGATGAATCGGTTGATTTACGCTCAATGCCACCGATAAAAGCCGGGGGCGCTCAGGTGGCCGGTAGCTATTCTGTGGTGGGTAATACGATTACGTTTGATCCGACTGAAGCCTTACCGGCAGAAACCCTGTTTACCGTTGAGCTGTACAACAATATTCCTGATTTTGTTGGTAATACACGTAATTTAAGTTATCGCCGCTTCACTACGGCTACGGAGTAAAACCATGATACTGATTAAAAGAGCTTTATTATTTATTCTGTTAATTGCCTGCGGCAGTTTACTCAGTTGGCTGTACTGGCAGTATCAGCATCAGCAGGAAAAAGAAGTATTCAACCAAAAGCTGGATATGTTGTCGGGTAAAGTAGAACTTAAGTTACCACAAGAGCAAATTAAACCGCCCGAAGTTGAAAAAACAGAAATGATAAAACCGCCTGAACAGGATAAAAAAAAGCTGATTCGGCCAACGCCAAAAAAAGCCACACCGGTTAATTTATCTGTAGAGGAGTTGCTGGCCCTCAAACAAAAAGCCGATGAAAAACAAAAGCAGATTGATGAATTAATCATTGAGTTAGATCAGAACTTAGCCAATCCGGAGCAAAAAGCTCAAATTCAGGTCAGAATAAATGAATTATTAGAACAATATAATGAGCTGATTCTGCCAGTGGCACTCAATGCGATTGCAGAAAAAAATGCTGAGGCCGATCGTGGTTAAAGCCTGTTTATGTTTATCCCTGCTGCTTTGTTTTGTTTGCAGTGGGCAAAGTAAAGCAGCAGGGCAGAAACTGATTCCGAATGAAGCCGAATATTCTGCTTTTTTATTAAATGGCTGGCGTGCTGAGCGCCCCAATGTTTTGGTATTTAAAGACCCGTTTTGCCCTTATTGTTTAAAGGCGATCCCTAAATTAGAACTTTTAACTGACTACAATGTTTATGTATTCTGGGCACCTATATTAGGGCCTTCCAGTCAACAAAGAGTGGCGCAAATTTTTAATTGTGAGCGTCTGGCGAGTAAAAAAGTGATGGATGCAGTTGTTTTGCGTAAACAACCAAACTGCCCGTCATCGGCTAATCCGAACCTTCGTCATTTGAATGACCGCATGGTGGATAACTATCAGATTAATGCTGTGCCCAGCTTTTATTTACAGGGTAAAAACGTATCACTGGCGGGATTATTGAAAATTCAAAATGCAAGGCCCGCGATTAACGGTGTTAAAATTAACTGGCAGACTTTTCAGCTAATGCGATATAGCGACTATTACCGATCGAAGAATCTGGTGATCTATATTCCGCAGGCAGCCAGTCAGGATATAGATCAGCTACTCACAGAATATCAGCCTGAATATGTATTTTTAGATAAGGCCAAACCCAACCAGTATAAGCCCCTGTTGAAATGTGATAAATCTGATTCAAGCTGCATCAATCGTCGCCTTAAAGAGTACAATAATAAAACTCAGGAGTTTAAATTGTTAATGGGTAAGGCTATCGATGAACAGCATATTTTAATATTTAATGGCATGGGTCAGTCAATTCAATTAAAAATTTAGTTCAGATAGAAAACTAGATTCAAAAATACGACGTAAATCAGTTACACTAAGGCTAATTTGTAAATAGAGCTTACTGATATGTCGGACAATTCAGAAAATACCACGCACTTTGGTTACCAAACCGTTAATAAAGAAGAAAAAGTAGGAAAGGTCGCCGAAGTTTTCCACTCTGTTGCTGCCAAATACGATTTAATGAACGACTTAATGTCGATGGGCATTCATCGGGTATGGAAACGCCATACCATAGCTTGTGCCGGTGCCAGACCGGGCAATCATATTTTAGATTTAGCGGGTGGTACAGGTGACTTAACGGCTAAATTTTCACGCATTGTTGGCGAAAAAGGTCAGGTTATTCTGGCTGATATTAACGACTCTATGCTTAAAGTCGGGCGCGATAAGCTACGGGATTTGGGCATAGTGGGTAATGTTGAATATGTACAGGCTAATGCCGAAGAATTACCTTTTGCCGATAATTCATTTGATGTCGTTACCATTGCTTTTGGCTTGCGTAATGTGACTGACAAAGATAAAGCGTTGGCCTCCATTTACAGAGTTTTAAAGCCAGGTGGTCGTTTATTGGTATTAGAGTTTTCTAAACCGACCACTGAAGGATTAAGTAAACTTTATGACTGGTACTCGTTTAATTTGTTGCCAACCATGGGCAAAGTGATCACCAATGATGCTGACAGCTATCAGTACTTGGCCGAATCGATTCGTATGCATCCGGATCAGGAAACATTAAAAGGCATGATGGAAGCGGTTGGGTTTGAAGAAGTTACTTATCAAAATCTAACTGGTGGCATTGTCGCCCTGCATAAAGGATATAAATTTTAATGCCGGCAGCAAGTGTGGTTAGCGGGTTAATTGAACACAGCATTAACTACTGGCTGAAAACCAGTGGACACAATGCTTCTGCACCCAAAAAACTCATTGGAAAAATATTTTCGATAGAGTTAACCGATATTCAGCTGGTACTGGTTATGCAAATTAACGAACAGGGACTCTTGAATGTCTATTCACCACTGGAAGGTGAAGCCGACTGCGCAATAAAAACCAGTGTCCCCGGTTTGCAAAAACTTCAGCAGCCGGAAAATATAACCGCGCTGATTAAAGCCGGTGAAGTAGATATTGAAGGCGATGTTGGACTGGCTCAGCAATTTTCAGATTGGCTAAAAGGCAGTTTAATTTATTGGCAGGATATTTTAGCCAGTTTTACCGGAGATATTGCAGCTCACCATATTACAGAGCTCGCAAGTCAAACGCAGCGTTTTGCTGAGCAAAAGTCAGCAGATGCTAAACGCATAGTATCCCATTTGGTTTGGGATGAAAAAAAACTGGCACCGCATCCTTATGAAATGGATGAGTTTTCAAAGCAGGTGCTGGAAGTGCGTCAGGCTTGTGATCGTTTATCCGCGCGTATTGAACACTTAATTCAGAGAGTAGAAACCAAGTCGTGAGTATCTGGCGTTTTTATATCATATTGCGAACCTTATTAACTTATGGATTAGATGAGTTAATTCCTGAGCGTTTTCAAAAATGGCATTTTAAAGTCGCCCGCAACCTGATTTTCTGGTTACGCAACCGCTACCCGGATGAACCGGTAGAAGTGCGTTTACGTTTGGCACTTCAGTCGCTTGGCCCGGTTTTTATTAAATTCGGCCAAATGCTTTCAACCCGGCGCGATTTATTACCTCACGAAATCTCCAATGAGCTTAAATTACTGCAGGATAAAGTGCTTCCATTTGATGGCGAACAAGCCAAACACCTGATTGAAAAAGCCTGGAAAGTAGATGCTCTGGATGAATATCTGGAAAGCTTTGATACCGAGCCTTTAGCTTCAGCATCGATTGCTCAGGTACATACGGCAAAACTTAAATCTGATACCGGCTTTGCGTATCAGGACATAGTGATTAAGGTCATTCGCCCGGGCATTGCCGATACCATGCGTGCCGACGTTGAACTGATGAAAACCATGGCGCGTTTATTGGCAAAACTCTTGCCTGACGGTAAACGTCTGCGCCCGATTGAAGTGGTTAACGAATATCAGAAAACCTTATTTGATGAACTTGATTTAATGCGTGAGGCGGCTAATACGATCCAGCTAAAACGTAATTTTTCAGATTCAGACTCACTTTATGTTCCTGCTGTTTATTCGGATTTATGTCGTAATAATGTCATGGTAATGGAACGAATTTATGGCATTCCGGTAGGCGATATTCAAGCTCTCAAAGCTCAGAATACCAATATGAAACTTTTGGCTGAGCGCGGCGTGGAAATCTTTTTTACCCAGGTTTTTAGGGATAGTTTTTTCCATGCTGATATGCACCCAGGCAATATATTTGTCTCACGAGAAAATCCAGACAACCCTATGTATATAGGCATAGATTGCGGCATAGTTGGCACGCTTAATAAAAATGATAAACGCTATTTAGCTGATAATTTCATCGCCTTTTTTAACCGGGATTATCGCAAAGTCGCTGAACTGCATGTGGATTCTGGCTGGGTACCACGAGATACTAATGTAGAAGACTTTGAATTTGCCATCCGTACCGTTTGCGAACCGATATTTGAAAAACCTTTGGCTGAGATTTCATTTGGCCATGTCTTATTGAACTTGTTTAACACCGCTCGTCGCTTCCAGATGGAAGTTCAGCCACAACTGGTATTGCTGCAAAAAACCTTATTATATATTGAAGGTTTAGGCCGTCAGCTGTATCCACAACTCGATTTATGGAAAACTGCAAAACCTTTCTTAGAAAACTGGGTTAAACAGCAAGTTGGCATACCGGCAATTGTGCGCTCAGTTAAAGAAAATGCGCCGTTCTGGGGAGAAAAGTTACCTGAAATTCCGGATCTGGTTTACGATGCCTTAAAAAATCAACAAGCTCAGCAGGCTCAGCAAGAAAAACTATTAAAGCTGCTGGAACAAAGGCAAAAGCAGCAAAATAAACTGCTACCGCAAATTGGTCATATCGCTGCGATGTCCAGTGTACTGATATACTGTTTTAAAGATAATGTGCAGCTAAGCGGCGCATTATTGTTAATGGCTATTATTTGCTGGATTGCCGGGAAACGAAATTAAAACCACAGGCCTTGGTTTTTAGAATTTGTAGGTTGCCCTTTAGGGCGAAAACGCTTCGGGCTAAAGCCCGACCTTGAGCAATAAACGCAATAGATAAGCTTATTTTTGTAGGTCGCCCTTTAGAGCGAAAACGCTTCAGGTTAAAGCCCGACCTTGAGCAATAAACGCAATGCGTAAACTTATTGTAGGTCGCCCTTTAGGGCGAAAATAACTTAGGGCTAAAACCCGACCTACTGAGCAAGATACGCAAATATATAAGCTTATTTTTGTAGGTCGCCCTTTAGGGCGAAAAAGCTTCGGACTAAAGCTCGAGCTACAGAACAAAATACGCAGCACATAAGCTTATTTTTGTAGGTCGCCCTTTAGGGCGAAAAAGCTTCGGGCTAAAGCCCGAGCTACAGAGCAAGATACGCAAATATATAAGCTTATTTTTGTAGGTCGCCCTTTAGGACGTTTGCTTATATAGGCATTCAGGATTTGATTGAAACAAACGCCTGCATGGCATCACGAAAGAAACAAACTAACGAGACTAACATGGCAATACATAGTATGACGGCATTTGCCCGTCGCGAAAAAAAAGCAGAGTGGGGTACATTTACCTGGGAAATTCGCTCGGTTAATCAAAGGTATCTGGAAACTTATTTCAGGCTTCCTGAACAGTTCAGATCATTAGAACCTGTATTGCGTGAAAAAACTCGTAAAGCTATGCAGCGTGGTAAATTAGAAATTAACCTACGCATTACTGACACAGATAAAGCCGTGGGTAACTTAAGCTTAAACCAGAATCTGGTTGAACAACTTTGCCAGCATGCGCAGCAAATTCAAAAACAATTGCCGGATTCACAAATAAACCCGGTAGATATTATGCGCTGGCCGGGTGTAATGCAGGCCGAAGAGCAGGATATGGATGCGCAGCAGGCAGAGTTACTCGCAGAATTTGATTTAACCATTAAAGACTTTTTAGCAGCACGCGAAAGCGAAGGCGAAAACTTAAAAGCCATGATAGAACAGCGCTTATCCGGCATTGCCGAACAGGTCGAAATTGTCCGTGGCGAAATGCCGCAAGTTTTAAAGTGGCAACGTGAACGTTTAGAAACCAAATTAGCTGACTTAAAAGACCAGATTGATGAAACCCGCATTGAACAAGAACTCATTATGTTGGCGCAACGCGTCGATGTCGCCGAAGAGCTTGACCGACTGGATTCACACATTAAAGAAACCAGCGGTAAAATCCTTAAAAAAGGCGGCGCATGCGGCCGACGTTTAGACTTTATGATGCAGGAATTTAACCGCGAAGCTAATACGCTAGCCTCTAAATCAATTAATACCACAGTCACCAACGCAGCGGTGGAAGTTAAAGTATTAATTGAGCAGATGAGAGAACAGATCCAGAATATTGAATAGTGTTTTTGTAAGTTTTTCAGAGTTCATAACCCACTGTAAAGCCTAACTTTTGTTAGGCTTTTTTGTTTTTGATGTTCTATAATAACCGCTAAAGTTAACGAATAAGTGGTTACTAAAATGGTTACTAATTTGATTGGTAACCACCTGATTAAAAATTAGTAACCACTTTAGTAACCATTTAGAGAAAAAAGATATGAATGACAAACAGATACGAGCATTTATCAAATCTGGTGTAAACACTAGGAAACAAGTCGGCGATGGATTATATATTCGAGTGCAAACAGCAGGTAAAGCGTATTGGGAAGTTCGTTATTCAATTAACCGTAAACGACGGTTTATGCGTATAGAGGGAGGCCTTTATCCAGAAATGTCTCTAGCAAGAGCAAAACTTGAGGCCGCTTTAATAAAACAAAAAATCATCGAAGGTTTCGATCCACTTGCTGAAAGAATTAGAGAAGATTCAATGAGCATCAAAACAGTTAACGAGCTATTTGGAGACTGGTTTTCTGAGATCTCTAAAAAACTAAAACACCCGAATATTCCAAAACGAGTTTATAACAAAGAAATAAAGCCAATGATTGGCGATCTCAGAGTCGATCAAGTTAATGCTAGGGATATCAGAGCTATTATTCAAAAAGTCTCTGTCAGTGGCCGCCCTGCAATTGCCAATGACACGCTATCGTATTGTAAGCAGCTTTTTAATCATGCTTGTAAGCTAGACCTAATTGGGGCAAATCCCGCGAGTGCTTTTAAACCTGCTGATGCTGGTGGTATCGAAAAGAGCCGCAGTCGAATGCTAGATTTTAATGAGCTCAATAAAGTATTTCAGGTGTTTCGTGAAAACCAAGATATCTTTACCCGAGATAACTATTTAGCTGTAGCTCTGTTGTTATGTCTGGGTGTACGTAAAGGCGAGTTGATAGCCGCTACCTGGGATGAAATAGATTTTGATGAAAAGACTTGGAGCTTACCCGAATCAAGAAGCAAAACTGGCGTTGGCATAAAAATACCTTTAGCCGATTTTGTAATTGATATGTTCACTGAATTAAAGGTCCGCTCTGCCGGTTCCAAGTATGTATTCCCAGCAAGACGAGCCAGTAAGCGCCGAGGATATATTTCAGACGATACACTTAACCATGCACTTGCTAAAATATTCGGCCAAAAAGTTGATAGCAATAAAGAACCTTATCCTGATTTAATGGGCAAAGTCGGCATTAAGCACTTTACCGTTCACGATCTTCGCCGTACCTGCCGCAGTTTATTAGCAGAACTAAAAATACCAAGCCATACAGCCGAACGATGCCTAAACCATAAGATTAAAGGTGTAGAAGGTATTTACGATAGATATGATTATCTGGATGAAAGGCGAGAAGCGCTGACTAAATTAAGCCAGCGACTTGCGGATATTATTAGTGGTGAAAATAATGTGGCGTTTTTCCCCAGGAAGATTTCATTCGTTTAAACAATAAATTTATAAGATAGAGAATTAAGAGTTAATCGCTTTTTTATTATACGAACTTACCTTTACTAGCCCTCTCTGTTAACTAGTGGCTGGTCCAATAGTCACTTTCATTTGTGTTTATTCAATTATAAATAAAAAATTAATTTTCAATGCCGGAAGTGTATATACATACAGTACAATACCTAAATATAAATTGTTAATTTTATGAGGTAGTAAATGAGAGACACAAAGAAAGGAACAAAAATAAAGTTGGCTAGCTGGATAGCAGCGTTAGCAATTTCACAAGTTTGTTTTGATAAACTAGTTTTTGATATTCCAACTCCTATGCTAGTGAAAGATATTGAGTTATATCAACCGAGAAGCGCACTTGAAAGTAGTTTACGCCAGATGAATTTGTATATTCATGACAAAAATCTTATCGCGGATCTTAGTATACAAACTGGAAAAAAAACTATAAATGAAGAGTATATAAAAACGTTGAAAGAATATCATTCTCAAATTTTACAGCTCTACAAAATAGTATCCTCTAAAGCAATTTGGATGGCTATTGAAAAAATGGGGGATGATATTATAACATCAATAAATTATACCAAGTCGAATCAATGTCTATTGATAGATGGAACTAAAAATACTTATGACAAGTTGGTATCAGACCTCCCGCTACTAATAGAAAAATTAAAACAAAGGCCAGGAGCCATTATTCAAATTCAGAAAAGAATTAATAACGCGAGTCCATCACATGATGAACTTGGGCAAATTAGCGTTGACGCGGTAGTTGAAAAGCTAAATATTGTAACTGATTTAATGGAAGATCCATTCTTAGCAGTTAGAAAAGAAAATACAGAGGCCTTAAAAGAAATAAATAATTTTCTTTATTTATTTGATGATCTTTACGAAATTCATTCCAGTTGCGCAGTGAGTTATAACGAAGCAATAAAAAATAGTATTTTTATCAAGGAAATTGTTAATTATCTATTGTTTATATTATTAACAATATTAATTTACCGCAAAGAACTGATTAATTAATTGTATTAGCTCAGACTTTATCAGACAGTTACCCGTTTTTCAATTGGTGACTGTCAGTTTAGATTTGAGCTAAATTCTTTTCAGCTGTTAACACCAAGCTAATACGATACATCAACTCCCTGCCAGCACAGCATTAAATAGACAAGATTTGCCCCTGATTTAGTTGAACCCTATAGAGTTTTTGTAATCCCCCCAAAATTTAGCAGCAGTTATTAGTAGAAAATTCTATTAAACTAAAAGTAAGGAGTTTTCTATGCG
>CAJXMO010000033.1 GCA_913056495.1 uncultured Alteromonadaceae bacterium
ATTTCGTTATTTTTGCCTTGTCTAAGACAATTTTTTCTCTCAGCTCAAATTATAAACAAAGATAAACAGGCTCTAGCGCGCTGACAACAAATATAAGCTAAATTGATTGTGTTCTGCCAACCAGGCATCTTCCACCTGCCACCCGGCTTTTGAAGCCAGATGCATAAAATCCTGGCGATTATATTTATAAGCGTTTTCGGTATGAATACTTTCCCCTTCAGCAATATAAATATTGTGACCGTCAATGCTAACCACCTGCTCAAACTGGCTGACTAAATGCATTTCTATACGACTTTCTGTCGGGTTATAAAATGCATAATGTTCATAAGCTTCCAGATTAAAATTTGCGCCCGTTTGGGTATTTAAATGGCGCAACATATTTAAATTAAATGCCTCGGTAATGCCATTTTTATCATTGTAAGCCCGATGTAATTCGCTTGCTGATTTTTTGGTATCCACACCGATTAGTAAAAAAGCACCTTTACCCAATGAGCGTCTGACCTGATTTAAAAATTCAAGAGACTTAGAGCGGCTTAAATTGCCTATTGTAGAGCCGGGGAAAAAACCGAGTTTTATCGAGTTTGAAAACTTGGGCAGTTTCATTTTTTGAGTAAAATCCGCCTCTATCGGAAACACATTCAGCTTGGGATAACACTTTTTTAAATTAGCCGCAGATACCTGTAAATGTTCAGCGGCAATATCAACCGGATAATAACAACTGACGTTGGGTAAATGATCTAACAGATGCTTTACTTTAATCAGTGAGCCCGCACCAAATTCGACCAAATCTATCGATTTTTTAAATCGCTCTGCCAACTTCTGTGCTACTTGAGGTAATAAGGTAACTTCAGCGCGGTACGGATAATACTCAGGCTGCTGACAGATTTGGTCAAATAAGTTTGACCCTTCATTATCATAAAAATATTTAGCGCAGAGCTCTTTTTGCGGCAAAGTCAGCGTTTGTAAAATGTCATTGATGACGGCCTGGTTCAGTTTAGGGGGTTGAATTGATTTAGCAGGAATTGGATTTGACCTGCCCCAGTCCGACTGCACAATTTCATCATCACTGAGCATTTCTTTTTCAACGGTTACTGTATTTTGTTTCATTATAGTTTCCTTAATCCTTTGCCAGTCTGAGACCACTGAACTGCCAGCGTTGCTGCGGATAAAAAAAGTTGCGGTAACTGGCTCTAATTTGATTAACGGGTGTTACACAGGAACCGCCCCGCAATACGTATTGCCCGGACATAAACTTGCCATTATATTCACCCACCGCACCACTGGATTTTTTAAATTCCGGATATGCAGAAAAAGCACTTGAGGTCCACTGCCATATATTGCCATAGAGATCATTGAGTTTATGTTGGGTTGATTGACTGGAATGAAGGGGTTGGGGTTGCCAGTAAAATGTTTCTAAAAACGGCCCTTCGATCGGATAATGACCGGCGGCAGCTTCCCACTCAAACTCTGTTGGTAAGCGAGCGCCAGCCCAACTGGCAAACGCATCGGCTTCAAAATAACTGATATGGCAGACTGGCGCATTCAAATTAAGCGGCTTTAAACCGTCCAGCGTAAACTCATGCCATGTTTGGTTGTGCTTTCGCCAGTATAGTGGTGCCTGCCACTTTTGAGCCTGACAAGCCGACCAGCCGTCTGATAACCAGTGATCCGGATTGTCATAACCGGCATTTTCAATAAACTCTATCCATTGTGCGTTCGTCACAGGCTGACAAGCGAGCTTAAAAGGCTGTATAAAAACTTGATGTCTGGGTCGTTCACAATCAAAACTAAAACCACTGTTAGGGTTGGCTCCGCAAAGAGTCAGTTCAGGATTAAATGACAGATATTGAGTATCACGGGTTTTGACCGCGTTTATATTGGTTACCCCAGTTACGCTTTCAGGTACCTGAGTACTCGCTTGTAAGGCTTTCTGTATGTTTTCAAGAAGGTTGGGATTGACCGAATTCAGTGAAAAAGCATGGAGAATATCGGTTAAAATCAATTCCTGATGCTGCATCTCGTGGTGTATGCCAAGTTCTATTAATTTTAATATTGAATCAAGTGCTTTATGTTCTTCGAGCTTAACAATTTGCTCAAACAAGGCTTGTACCCTGTTTTCAACATATCGCCTGTATTCCAGCACTTGCTCAAGCGACGGGCGACTTAATAAGCTTCGTTGTGCTCTGACATGCCGCTCACCGATTTGGTTATAATATGAATTAAATAAATAATTAAACTGAGTATCAAAAAGCTGATAGTCAGCCAGATAATTAACTAAAATAAATTGCTCAAAAAACCAAGTAGTGTGTGCAAGGTGCCACTTTGTCGGGCTCGCGTCCGGCATAGATTGCATCATCATGTCTTCAGCCGTTAAACCTGAAATGATATTCAGTGTTTGTGCTCTGCACTGGCGAAACTCTGACTGCAATTTGAAAACCAGTTCTGGTTTTATACCCTGTTGCAAACTCATACCTTTTTTGCGCTCATCGTCGCCATGCGTTTATAAACCTTTCCCTAAGTCTAGAAGCGGATAGCCATATTTCCAGCCATAAACTATCAATCTAAAATGACAAAATGATTAAGCCTTATTTTTGCAATCTTTTTGGTTTTTGAAATAGCGCACATCAGAATGAAACTTAACAATAATAATATGCTCTATTATATTGGCTTTTCGATGAGCTCAGGCTAGGGCCTGTTTATCTTTCGAGTACAAATTTTGTTCTAACTGAGCGCTTTCAAATCGCGGCGCGAGGGCTGTAGTATAGTAATTCTATATAAAAACCGAGCAACAAAGAGTTGGAAGCGCTCAGGACGAACCCAAAGGGCAGCGCCCGTAAGGCCTTTCTACTGCGTTATCGCTCATTTATGTAGCGAACTACACTACAATCGCTCTGCCTTGTATAAAAACCATACGGACTGCTGCAAAAATGAACGCGAAAGATAAACAGGCCCTAACTAATGATGGTAAACCCACTTGCTTAGCGTATAATTTGCGACGATTTTTCAAGGCTTTTTTCAGAGGACATTGCATGCTTGCCCAGCTTCAGGCCAACTTTAAACAAATTGATCAAAGTAAATATTTTCAGTCATTTGTTATTGCGGTTATTGTAATATCAGCACTAACCGTTGGTGCTCATACTTATTCATTAAATCCAACCATAGAAACCTTGTTAGAATGGCTTGATAGCGGCATCACTTTGTTTTTTATGATTGAGTTGATTATTCGCTACATCGCAACGAACAGCTTCAGAAACTTCTTTAAACAGGGCTGGAATATATTTGATACTATCATAGTGGTTGGCAGTCTTTACCCGGCAGCAGGGTCTACGGTATTTATTGCCCGGCTACTTCGAATATTCAGAGTATTGCGTCTGGTCTCTATGATCCCTGAACTCAGAATGTTAGTGAATGCTTTAATCAAAGCAATTCCTCAAATGGGGTATATTGCGCTGCTCATGTTTGTCATTTTTTATATCTACGCAGCTGTTGGTAGTATGTTGTTTGCCCAAATTAATCCCGAACTCTGGCAAGATGTTTCAATCTCAATGCTCACCCTGTTTAGGATTGCAACTTTTGAAGACTGGACAGACATTATGTATGAAACCATGGCCGTCTATAACTTAAGCTGGATTTATTATCTGACCTTTATCTTTTTGACCGCATTTATCTTCTTAAATATGATGGTGGGCACCATTCTTGAAGTCATGAGTGAAGAGCATAAAAACATGAAAGCACAAGCTTCACCTAATCAGGAAGTTGCGACCAAAGAAAATATTGATGCTTTACATGCGGATATAAAAACCATGCAACAGACTATAGAAAAACTGCTTGAATCTCAAAATAAGAATCGTTAATTCAAGACAAGGGCTTTATCGCCCTGTCTTTACGCTATTTAATATTAAAACCTGGGCTAGCTCACTATTTTTTAGCCAGCCTGACAATATAAAGTAAAATGATAGCCCCAACGGTTGCCATCACAATTGACCCTAATAAATTGTGAGACGAAAATCCCAGCAGACCAAACGTAAAGCCACCAATCACTGAACCGACAATACCGATTACGATATTGCCAAGTACACCAAACCCTTTTCCTTTTGTAATTTGTCCGGCTAACCAGCCCGCAAGTGCACCCACAATTAAAAATGTAATCAAGGACATTTTTTATCTCCTAATTATCCATCTTGAAGAGTTCTTCAATTTAGCATATCAGTTTACAAATATAAAAACGTGCATGGTTCACATTTTTCTATGCTATAACTTATTAAACCTTCTGTTCCGGCATAAATAGCGTAGCATTGACTACCTATGTTAAACCATTCAAGTTTAATATTTTTGACTATACTAAAGGAATTGGTTTCAAAGTCTCTGTTTGCTGTTCGCGGCTTAAATTCTTTAACTTTGAAAGCAGTAGTTAAGACATTTGCCTCGCTAGGAGCTTTGTATGGCAGTCAATTTTCCGACTCGATTTAAGAGTGCGACCTTAGATCATTTACCATCTTCTTTTATTTGGCGACGCCCAACCGGCCAAAGCGATCGCTATAAGTCGCTTAATCAAGGCATTACTTTTTCCGTATTATCTTGCTTAATCTCAGGTGCCTTGTTGATTGCAATCTTGTCTTACTGGCTGGTGAATCTCCTCATTATTCAATACAAACAAAATGTGAGTTTGGACTTTACCCATGCAAGCGTTGAACAACTTAATAAAAGTTTTAACAGGCTCCAGCACCAGCAAATGCTGATGCAGCAAAATATTCAAGCAACACCAAATACAGATTTGAGCAATAGAAACATAAACTTATTTGATATTTCCCAAAATCGCCTGCTTTATCAGACCGAGCTCAATCAAATTAATCAACTGACTGTATTTGGGTTTGTCGAAGATAAAACCAGCTGGCAAAACCAGCGACTGGAAGCGGCAATAAATTTAGTCACCCGTTATCGTGATTTTATGACAGCAAACTCATTAAATTTATATATTTATGCCAATCATGAGTTTTCTGTATTTAGCTGGCCCGGGATTCAGCTCTCAAGCGCAGAACAAGTATCCCGACTGATGCGGACTAAGTTCATTGAAAATGACGCTTCGGCAGCGAAAAACAATCAAAGCCAGTGGTCCGCAATATACACAGATACAGTCACCAAAGAAGCGATCGTCAGCTTGCGAACGCCAATTTATATCGACAATCGATATTGGTTCACAATTGCACAGGATTTTTCTGTTAAACAGCTTGAACTGATGCATCTGAGTAGTTCATCACGTTATGCAAACTACCATCTTGTTGCAGCTGAACTGAATCATGATCATGTATACCAAAACGACCTGATAGATGCTAAATATCACTTTAGCATGCAGGATATGAATCGACTCATTGCACAAGCACAAGATTCAAGTAATCAGTCCAAGGTGGAAATCAGTGTTCAGTCAGATAAACACGACGCCTTTATAGCAGCCCTGCCGCTTAATTCACTGCCACTTTGGCTAGTGTGTATCACGCCTTATGCATCATACAATACCCTCTCCTTTTCTTTACTGATTTTTCTCGGGTTATTGATTGTCAGCTTTGCTACATCACTCTTTTTGTACCTTTCATTGAAACGAAGGGTGTATCAACCGGTGCGGATTTTTACTCAGGTTTGTGAACAGGTTAAACGGGGTGACTATCATTTAGCACAAAACCCAATTCTTGAAAAAATAAGTCAACAAAAAAATGAAATGGGTTTAATGGCCCAAAGCTGTATTTCAATGGGCAAAACGATTCAGCATAATCTGGAATCGCTGGAAGATGAAATCACTCAGAGAACCTTAACGTTAGATCAGGCATTGCAGGAACAAAAAGCCATTTTTAACAATGCCTATATTGGTATTTTGCTGATAAAAGGTTCAAATGTTACCAATTGCAATAAACGTTTTGAAGAAATTACCGGCTATAAAGTGTCGGAAATTATCCACCAAAAGCAAACATTTTTAAGCCTGGATGGAAAAGACATTCTTGCCGATTTAAGGTGGTTACGAGAAAAGTTATTTGATCAAGGCAGCTTTATGCTGGATTGCGAGTGTAAACATAAAAATGGCAATTTATTTTGGTGTTCTGCACAGTTTAAAGCTTTAGATAGCAAAGATGTCAGCAAAGGTATAGTGCTGACTCTGGTTGATATTACCAAACGCAGAAATGCGGAATTATTGCTGGCCCGAGAAGCCAGAGTGGACGGTCTTACGGGGATTGGTAACAGGCGTGCTTTTGATGAAGCCATTTTATTATCCTGCAGAAGAGCTCAGCGCGAAGCAGTGCAAATAACGCTTGCCATGATAGATGTGGATTTATTTAAAAAATTTAACGATGAATATGGCCATGTGGTAGGCGATGAAGCTTTAATTCAGGTCGCTAAACAACTGCAAAAAGTCGCCAGACGCCCTTATGAATTAGCAGCCAGATACGGTGGGGAAGAATTTGCACTTATCATTCACGGTGATATGAACATTCAAGAGATGCTCGATAACCTGGCAAATAACATTCGAGCATTAAATATTGAGCACAAACAAAGTCCTCATCACTATTTAACCGTCAGCATAGGGGCGGTTTCGGTAACAACACAGATACACACTAAACTATCGTCACAATGGTTAATTGAATATACAGATCGACTCTTGTATCAAGCGAAAAAGTCGGGCCGAAATCAGGTTCAGTTAAAATCTCTGAACCTGTCTGAAGCAATAGCGGCTGAAGATAAAATTGACTGAAGCCGTTATTCCGTTATTAATAATACGGCCCATTTAGTAAAGTACTTAACGGTTTTAGAGCTTGTGTGATTTGGTCGTATGATAAAACATAGTCACAGTATCACTGCGATCAAAGTGTATACCCAGATAATTAAACTCTGATTCAGCTAACTGATAACTTAATAAATAAAAGTAGTTTTTATTTTTATCTGTGTAATCCGGCACACCTAGCTTTTTGTCTATCTCAAATCGCATCATGCCTGTTTTAAGATGATTGCGTACCAGATCCAAATACATAGACTGACGCAGATTTTGATTTGAATAGTCTTGCGTCGCTTTAGCCCAAATTAACGGATTAAATCCTAAATCCACCGACTTGTCCTGATTAACCTTAGGCGTAAAAAATTCAAACCAGAGATAAAATATCACTAAAGCGGTACCACCAATTGACCAAGTCAGCAGGCGAACCGCTTTATAAGCATCCCACTTTTTTCTCATCACTTATGATTTACTGCAGTTGGGCCTTGAAAACTTGGCTTTAACACCCTGACTACGATAGCTTTGAATATGTTTGGCCAGATTATTAATACGGGTTTCTGGTGCCGGGTGAGTCGACATAAATTCCATCGGGCGCTCGCCACCTAACTTATTCATATTTTCCCACAGAGCCATAGATTCTTCCGCTTTGAAACCAGCTTCTATTAAATATTTTAATCCGATAATATCGGCTTCGGATTCATGTGTTCGACTGTATGGTAACAGTACACCAAACTGAGCGCCTAAGCCCAAACCTGTCATAATTGCTTGCTGATACTCACTGCCCTGCGATAATACAGAAGCGCCCTGCATCGCCAAATTCGCAGCTGAACTTTGCGATACGCGCTCACCACTATGGTTGGCAATCACATGCCCGACTTCATGCCCAATAATCGCCGCTAATTGGTCTTGGTTTTCTGCGACATTTAAAATACCTGTATACACGCCAATTTTGCGTCCCGGTAAAGCAAAGGCATTCACTTGCTCACTGTCAAATACAACGATTTCCCAGTCCGTTTGCCATCCTTCCGGTAATACTTTCAAAATGGGTTCGGCTACACACTCAACATAAGCGTTTACTTTTTTATCCGTAGAGACTTTTTCTTCTTCTTTCATAGCAGTAAAGCTTTCAACGCCCATTTTTGCCATGGTATCACCATCAACAAAAATAAACTGACTGCGCCCTGTGGGTGATTTGGCACAGGCGACAACAACACAAAGGGTTGAGATAAAGACTAAAAGTTTTTTCATTATAACGTCCTGATTAATCCTGATTTATACCAGAGTATGAACACCTATCACGCACAACTTTAGCCATTCAACTTCCTGAAATTACGTTTTCAGGATCATACTGCACCTAAACTTTAACGCTTAAATGTCCGTTATGAACCATTCAACACGTTGGCGTTATACGCAGTTGGTGTGCTCATACGTCTGAATCCAATGCATAAAAAAAGCTACCGATTGGTAGCTTTTAGTGTAACCTTTTTATATTTCGTTACAAAGTCAATTAACTGCGTAAGTCATCAAAAAAACGTTTTACGCCATCAAAAAAACCGGTTTCTTTTGGTCTGTGACGAGCTGTGCCACCTTCCATCTCGGTTTCTAAGTTACGCAAAAGTTCTTTTTGAGCATCAGTTAAACTAACTGGTGTTTCCACAACCACTTTACAGATTAAATCACCAACAGCACCGCTGCGTACTGATTTAACCCCTTTACCACGCATTCTGAACATACGTCCGGTTTGTGTTTCTTCTGGTATTTTAAGCTTAACTTTTCCGTCTAATGTCGGAACCTGAATTTCGCCACCGAGTGCTGCAGTGGTAAACCCGATAGGAACTTCACAATACAAGTTATTCCCGTCACGTTCAAAAATGTGATGCTGAAGAACATTAACCTGAACATACAAGTCGCCTGCCGGCGCACCATGTGCACCTGCTTCACCTTCGCCGGATAAACGAACTCTGTCGCCAGTATCAACACCCGCAGGAATTTTAACAGACAAGGTTTTAGTTTTTTGAACGCGTCCTTCACCATGACAGTGTTTACAAGGATCTGAAATGACTTGGCCACGACCATGACAGGTTGGACAAGTTTGTTGTACCGCAAAAAAGCCCTGACGCATCTGGACTTGTCCTGCACCACCACAAGTAGAACAGGTTTGAGGTTTTGAGCCAGGCTTAGCACCTGAACCATCACAAGGTTCACAAGCGACTGCAGTTGGAATTTTAATTTCAACTTCTTTACCACGAACCGCTTCTTCCAGTGATAAATCTAAATTATAACGTAAATCTGCGCCGCGTTGAGCACGAGACTGACGACGGCCACCACCGCCACCAAAGATGTCACCAAAAACATCTCCGAAAATATCTGAAAAATCCTGAGCACCGGCGCCACCATGGCCACCGCCCATTTGCGGATCGACACCGGCATGACCATATTGGTCGTAGCGGGCACGCATATTGGCGTCGCTTAATATTTCATAAGCATCCTGAACTTCTCTGAATTTTTCTTCTAACGACTTATCACCCTTGGCTCTATCCGGGTGATACTTCATCGCCAAGCGCTTATAAGCTTTTTTAATTTCTTTTTCACTAGCGCCTTTATCTACGCCTAGTACTTCGTAAAAATCGCGTTTCGACATATATCTTGCTCAGTTGTAGGTTAGACCCTTCTGCAAAACGGTCAAACGGGCGCAAGCACCCGTTTAATAAATCTCAGACCGCTTGCCAGTTGTAACTGGCAAGCACTAGAAGTTTAAAATCACAAAACTTCTATTATTTTTTATCGTCGTTTACTTCTTCAAACTCAGCGTCAACAACATCGTCAGCGCCTTGTTCCGGAGAAGCTTGCTCTGCACCACCGGCAGCACCCGCTTCAGCCTGTGCTTTGGCTTGAGCAATTTCAGCTAATTTTGCAGAAGCTTGAATTAATGCCTGAGATTTAGCATCAATTTCTTCTTTGTCAGAGCCTTTCAATGCTGTTTCTAATTCAGCAATAGCGGCTTCAATCGCTTCTTTATCATTAGCCGGTAACTCACTACCCGCTTCTTCAACTTGCTTTTTAGTCGCATGAACTAAGCCATCAGCTTGGTTGCGCGCCTGAACAAGTTCTTCGAATTTTTTATCTGATTCAGCGTTAGCTTCTGCATCACGAACCATTTTTTCGACTTCATCATCACTTAAACCTGAAGACGCTTTGATTGTAATTTTCTGCTCTGTGCCTGTGTCTTTATCTTTAGCCGAGACGTGTAGGATACCGTCAGCATCAATATCGAAAGTTACTTCAATTTGAGGAACACCACGTGGTGCCGGACGAATACCTTCAAGGTTAAACTGACCTAAAGATTTGTTTGCACTGGCTTGCTTACGCTCACCCTGGATAACATGTACAGTTACTGCGGACTGGTTATCATCTGCAGTTGAGAAAGTTTGCGATTTCTTCGTCGGAATCGTTGTATTTTTCTCGATAACGGCCGTCATAACACCACCCATAGTCTCAATACCTAAAGACAATGGAGTAACGTCTAACAATAATACGTCTGTTACATCACCAGAAAGAACACCACCTTGAACCGCAGCACCTACCGCGACAGCTTCATCTGGGTTAACGTCTTTACGAGGTTCTTTACCGAAAAATTCTGTAACAGCTTTTTGAACGAGTGGCATACGAGTCTGACCACCCACTAAGATAACGTCATTCACGTCACTTACAGACAAATCAGCATCTTTTAATGCAACTTTCAGCGGTTCTAAAGTTGCTTTAACCATATCTTCAACTAAAGACTCTAATTTAGAACGTGTTACTTTAATATTTAAATGCTTAGGACCAGAAGCGTCAGCCGTAATATAAGGCAAGTTCACTTCAGTTTGTTGCGCCGAAGATAATTCGATTTTTGCTTTTTCAGCTGCTTCTTTCAAACGTTGCATCGCTAATGGATCTTTACGTAAGTCGAAGCCTTGGTCTGCTTTAAACTGGTCTACTAAATAAGTAATTAAACGGTTATCAAAGTCTTCACCACCTAAGTGAGTATCACCATTTGTCGCTAATACTTCAAAAGTGTGCTCGCCTTCAACTTCATCAATTTCAATAATTGAAATATCGAACGTACCACCACCTAAGTCATAAACAGCAATCACGTTGTCGCCAGACTTTTTGTCCATACCGTATGCTAATGCAGCAGCCGTTGGTTCGTTGATAATTCGCTTAACATCTAAACCAGCGATACGACCCGCATCTTTAGTTGCCTGACGTTGAGCATCATTAAAGTAAGCTGGTACAGTAATTACAGCACCTGTCACTTTTTCACCTAAATAATCTTCAGCTGTTTTTTTCATTTTTTTCAAAACTTCAGCTGAGATTTGAGGTGGCGCCATTTTTTCGCCTTTTACTTCAACCCAAGCATCGCCATTGTCAGCTTGAGTGATTTTAAATGGCATAATGTCTACGTCACGGGTGACTTCTTTATCTGTAAAACGACGACCGATTAAACGCTTGATAGCGAATAATGTATTTTGAGGGTTGGTAACCGCCTGACGTTTTGCAGGTTGACCAACGAGTGTTTCGCCGTCTTCAGTGTAAGCGATAATGGAAGGGGTTGTGCGATCACCCTCTGCATTTTCAATAACTTTAGCTTTGTCACCGTCTAATACAGCAACACATGAATTGGTAGTACCTAAGTCAATACCGATGATTTTGCCCATTTGGAAAATCTCCGAACTAATTAATTAAACAAAACTTGTATTTTTAATGGGGTTATTATTCTGTGATTTCAACCCTGCATTAAAAAATTTCTTAAACTGTTATGGCTCACGCCTAACGAGCGTTGATTCCTATGTATGACCCCTTTTAAGCTTTTCAATAGCGAAATTGAAAAAAATTCGAAAAAGTGACAAAAAAGTGTCTGAATGGACTGTCAGTGTTTGCGAAAGCCAACACAAAACCCTAAACTTGCGGCATTTAATGAATGTAAAAAGCAAATTTAAATAATGAAAATTGTATCTTTTAATATAAATGGCCTACGTGCCCGTCTGCATCAGTTACAAGCCCTTATTGATAAACACAGTCCGGATGTGATTGGTTTACAGGAAATAAAGGTACATGATGAAGCATTCCCACTGGCTGCTATTGAAGAAATGGGCTACCACGTTGAGTTTCACGGACAAAAAGCACACTATGGTGTCGCACTTATGTCTAAAAAAGCCCCGACCTTTGTCCAGAAAGGCTTTAAAACCGATGATGAAGATGCACAGCGCAGAATGATTATTGCGACCTATGAAGACGAAAACGGTACGCCTGTTACCGTCTTCAATGGTTACTTCCCTCAGGGTGAAAACCGCGAGCATCCGGTCAAGTTCCCGGCAAAAGATAAATTCTATAAAGATTTAAATACTGAGCTTGAGCAGCATTTTAATCAGGAACAAGCCATTGCCATTATCGGCGATATGAATATTTCACATACTGATTCAGATATAGGTATTGGCGAACATAATGCCAAACGCTGGTTAAGAACCGGTAAATGCTCATTTTTACCGGAGGAAAGAGCCTGGTTAAATAAGCTGTTAGCCTGGGGATTTGTTGATACATTCAGGCAGCTACATCCTGATGAAAATGAAAAGTACAGCTGGTTTGATTACCGCTCAAAAGGCTTTGATGATAATCGAGGCTTACGGATTGATTTAATTCTGGCAACACCAAAGCTTGCAGAACGCACGGTGGAAAGCGATGTAGATTACGAATTAAGAGGGATTGAAAAACCTTCTGATCACGCGCCAGTTTGGACCACTTTTAAATAACGCCTCATTAAATAGGTCAGAATGTGCTTTTTATATTAAGTTTTATTTGTTTAGCCGTTATTCTCTATTTTAGTTTTGATAAACAAACACTGGCTTTATTGATTACCAAAAAACACACCCAACATTTGTTTTTTGGTTTTACTGCACTGTTATTTTTTCTCTGGTCTATTCAAACGCATGCTTACCCCGGACTTAATGTTCATTTTGTCTGGTTATCAGCCTGCACCTTATATTTAGGCCCAAGACTGGCTTTGTTTGCAGGCTTGTTTGCGCTTTTGGGTAACTTTGTTTATCTCGAAGAAAATTGGCACTGGTATGCAATCCATTACATCAGCGGGGTATTTGTCCCTGTTATGGTTACATATCTGATTTATGTCGCTGCATTTCATAAATTGCCACGCAATGTATTTGTCTATATTTTTGTCTGTGGCTTTTTCAGCGGCGCTATCTCAATTGGCTGTAAAATGGTACTGATGGCTGTGTTTTATATGCTATCCGGCCTTTATAGTTGGGATCTTGTATTTGACAACTATCTAATATTATTGGTGTTATTAGCTTTCCCTGAGGCAATGCTCAATGGCATGTCTATGTCAATTGGCATTATTTATCTGCCACATTGGGTCAGAACATTTTATGACGAAGCTTATTTAGATGACAAATAAAGCCAATTAAAAAAATAAAACGGCATTGATAGCAGTCGTTTAGCTGCTACAATGCGCCCTATTACTTACTCTATTATTGACTAACTTTACGGAAATTTTGCCGCAATGCGCACTACTCAATATCTGTTATCCACGTTAAAAGAAACACCGTCAGATGCTGAAGTTAT
The DNA here is from genome assembly GCA_913056495.1 of uncultured Alteromonadaceae bacterium. GTDB lineage: Bacteria > Pseudomonadota > Gammaproteobacteria > Enterobacterales > Alteromonadaceae > Catenovulum. The sequence goes on from CAJXMO010000033.1 coordinate 13,379, forward strand.
CAGTCATCAACTTATGTTACGTGCGGGTATGATCCGCAAACTCGCATCAGGTTTGTATACCTGGTTACCGTCAGGCTTAAAAGTTTTGCGCAAAGTAGAAAACATTGTGCGTGAAGAAATGAATAAAGCCGGTGCTATTGAAGTATTAATGCCGGTTGTTCAACCCGCCGATTTATGGGAAGAATCCGGTCGTTGGGATAAGTTCGGCCCTGAACTTTTGAGAATAAAAGACCGTCATGAGCGCCCGTTTTTGTTAGGCCCGACTCACGAAGAAGTGATAACTGAGTTAGTCCGTAAAGAAATCAGCAGTTATAAACAGTTGCCGGTTAACTTATATCAAGTACAAACTAAATTCCGTGACGAAGTACGTCCTCGTTTTGGTGTCATGCGCGCACGCGAATTTTTAATGAAAGATGCTTATTCTTTCCACTTAACCGAAGATTGTCTGCAAAAAACCTATGAAAAAATGCATCAGGCGTATTGCAATGTATTTGATCGATTAGGATTAGAATACCGACCTGTGTTAGCAGATACAGGCTCAATTGGCGGCAGCACCTCACATGAATTCCATGTATTGGCTGAATCCGGCGAAGATGCCATCGTATTTAGTGATCAAAGCGATTATGCGGCTAATATTGAAAAAGCAGAAGCCCTGCCACCTCAAGGCGAACGCCCGCCTGCTGCTGTTATTATGGATAAAATTGCGACGCCTAATGCACATTCAATTGAAGAAATATCTCAATTGCTTGAAGTTGATGCCGACCAGACTGTTAAAACTTTGCTGGTTCAGGGTTGTAATGAAGAAGGCGAAGCTTCAGGTATCCTTGCATTAGTGGTGCGTGGTGACCATGAAATTAATGAAGTAAAAGCCGAAAAATTAGAGCAGGTATTTGCTCCGTTGACTTTTGCAACAGATGAGCAAATTAAAGAGGCTGCAAATTGTAGCGCTGGCTCTATCGGCCCGGTTGGTTTATCTATACCTGTTGTTGTTGATCACAGCGCTGCACATCTGGCTGATTTTGTTTGTGGTGCCAATGAAGATGGTTACCATCTAACCGGTGTTAACTGGGACAGAGATATTGAAAATTACCAGGTAACGGATATTCGCAATGTGGTTGAAGGCGATCCGAGTCCTTGTGGTCAGGGTAAACTCAGTATTAAACGGGGTATTGAAGTTGGCCATATCTTCCAGTTAGGTAAAAACTATAGCGAAGCGATGAAAGCCGGCGTGCTAACTGAGTCTGGCAAACATGAAATTTTAACCATGGGTTGTTATGGTATCGGTGTATCACGAATCGTTGCAGCCGCCATTGAACAAAACCATGATAAATTCGGTATTAAATGGCCGACTAACATTGCACCGTTCCAGGTATGTGTATTACCTATGAATATGCACAAATCGCATCGAATACCAGATGTTGCCAACAAACTTTATGATGATTTGCAGGCCGCTGGCGCCGATGTCATTTTTGATGACAGAAAAGAACGCCCGGGTGTCATGTTTGCTGATATGGAATTAATCGGCGTACCTCATGTGATTGTCATCGGTGAGCGAAATCTGGATGAAGGTTTGGTTGAGTATAAAAACCGACAAACCGGCGAAAAGCAAACTATCGCTATCGACGATGTCATAGAGTTTATTCAGTCAAAGCTGGCATAAACTCACTCATATTCAAACAAGGTTTGTTGAAAAATAATTGTTCAACAAACCTTGTTTTTCGCTCGCTAATCCCTATTAACTACTGATAAATCCTGTCTGTTTAAGATTAGTATAGTGCAGCGTAACAAGGTCATCATTAGCGAATTATGTCTGAAATAACTCACCAGCTTGAGCAGATTCAAGCGCAAATTCAACAATTAAATCAATCAACTTCTCAACGTACCCAGTTATTGGCTGTCAGCAAAACTAAACCGGTTGCATCCGTTTTAGAAGCCTACCAGGCCGGACAAAAAAGTTTTGGTGAAAATTATGTGCAGGAAGCAGTCGAAAAGATTCAGAAACTGGCGGGTTACCCGGATATTGAATGGCACTTTATCGGACCCATCCAATCCAACAAAACGAAACTCATTGCTGCGCATTTTGACTGGGTGCAAAGCGTTGATCGCGAAAAAATAGCCAAACGCCTCAGTGAGCAACGCCCTGAGGGTTTAGCGCCGCTCAATGTTTGCCTACAATTAAATATTTCAGCTGAAGACACTAAGTCGGGTACAGATGAAAAAGCCATCTTTGACCTCGCCGACTACGTGACTCAGTTACCTAATCTAAGCCTGCGAGGCCTAATGGCTATCCCGGAAAATACGTCAGATACTGAAAAACAAAAACACAGTTTTGCCCGTATGCAGCAAATATTTAATCAGTTACAGGCAAAATATCCTCAGCTAGACACGCTTTCTATGGGTATGACAAATGATATGGCGGTCGCCATCGAACATGGCAGTACTATGGTCAGAATCGGAACCGCGATTTTTGGAGCCAGAGCCGCTAAACCCAATCATAACAATTAACCGGAAAAGAATTTTATGCAAAACAGAAGTATTGCCTTTATTGGTGCAGGAAACATGAGTTCAAGCATTATCTCAGGTTTAATCAAAAACGGATATCCGAATGCACTGGTCTATGCGAGTAATCCATCGAAACCTAAACTAGATGCACTGCAAACTCAATTTGATATCAATACCAGCCAGGATAATACTCAAGTTGCCCGTGCAGCAGAGGTCATCGTCCTTGCCGTAAAACCTCAGTTGATGAATGAGATGATTAGCCAGCTTGAACTCACTGACGAAGAAAAATCAAATAAGTTATTTATCTCAATTGCAGCGGGTCTGCCGGTTGCTCGAATTCAGGCAATGCTAGGCGGTGCATATTCATTAATCAGAACCATGCCGAATACACCCAGTTTATTAGGATTGGGCATGACAGGTATGTATGCACCTGATAATGTTAAAAAGGCCGATATAGAATTTGCAGATCAAATTATGTCTGCTGTAGGTAAAACAACCTGGGTGGCAGCAGAATCCGGGATAGACCATATTATTGCGTTGGCTGGCAGTGCACCTGCTTATTTTTTCCTGTTTATGGAAGGCATGATCAAAGAAGCAATTAATTTAGGTTTCAGTGAAGCTGAAGCTAAAGCTATTGTTCAACAGGTTGCATTAGGTAGCGCACAAATGGTCAAAGAAAATGATGTCGATATTGCAACTTTGCGCGCACAGGTCACCTCTAAAGGCGGTACGACAGCGGCTGCAATAGAAAGCTTTAACCAGTCAGATTTGCACGGCACAATTCAAAAAGCGATGAAAGCCGCAATTGCCCGCTCTGAAGAAATGGCTAAACTGTTTTAAATTAAATAAATAACGGACCCTGTTATGAATGCACTTAACTTTTTAATTCAGATCTGTTTTGATCTGTTACTCATGGTTGTTGTACTAAGATTTTGGATGCAGGCAGTCAGTGCTGATTTTTATAACCCACTTTGCCAGTTTGTTGTAAAAGCAACGAATCCTTTAATTAAACCATTTCAATTATTCCTGCCCTCAAGAGGTAAATGGAATATTGCTGCCTTGGTATTAGCTTTGCTGGTCCCTTTTGTCAAAATACTCCTGTTGATGACAATCAATGATATGGGGGCGTTTAACCCGGTTTCTCTGATTATCGCCTCGGTTTATTCTGTTATCAGCGAGTTTCTACAGCTTGCATTCTGGATATTGATTATCCGCGCCATTTTAAGCTGGTTTAGTCAAGGTAACAATCCGGCTGAATACATCCTTTATCAACTGACAGAGCCTTTTCTGCGTCCAATTCGAAACATTTTACCGCCCATGGGTGGATTAGATTTATCGGTTCTGATTGCCATTATTGCAATTCAGTTTTTAAAAATCTTATTAGGTGATTTTTTCTCCGGCTTTTAAAAAATACTTGCTGGGCCGGACCTGAGAATCCGGCTCAAAATCGTTTTAATGCATTCAATGGCCTTTAAAAACGGGTGAAAAATGCTTGTAATGGCCCACGCTTTAACCTCTGTGTGTCAATTATTAAAGCCAAAAACGATAGACAGGTCAAAATAAGCTGAGCTAAGAATTCAAACTTTATTAAAAGATCGCACTACACTTTGTAATAAGCATCCTATTCGGGGAATCATCATGAAATACCTAATAAAAAGTATTTTGTTGAGTTTGGTTTTAATGGTCAGTTTTACTGCGGCAAGCCAATCTCAGGACTCATCTCATCAAACCGTAAAATCCAATTGGGAAATACATCATATTGCATTTCCGTCCACTTTTATTCAGGCAAACGTAGCTAAAGCGGTTGGCGTAAATCGCCGAGATACCTTAGGTCTGATCAATATCAGCATACTGGATTTGAGTGTTACGCCAAAACAGCCGATTAAACTTGTGTTAAGCGGTTATGCACAGAATCTGGTTGGTCAGCGTAAAACTCTTAGCTTTAAGGAAGTTGACGAAGGCAATGCCGTCTATTATTTAGCAGAATTACCACACGCGAACCAGGAAACTTTTAATATTTATGTCACCCTGACCGATCCGGAATCTGGGCGCGTTGAAAATATTAAATTCACTCAAAAAATGTGGGTCGACTAACTCATCTGTACCTTCATCCTAAACTTGTCGCTATTATCTTTCGCTCGGGTGATCTAGCAATCACCCGACTTTGACAATTCATCCTTTCTAAATTACGAGTAATGACTCGTTCGCAACAATTGCCCCTTATAAAACTTTATTAAAATTTTAACTTATTATATGATTTAAGTTGAAAGCTTAATTTTTGTAAGTTTTCACTAAAAACAATAACAGAGACAAAGACTTCTCTGCACCTTCCGCACATTTACATACAAACAGGCATATAGATGATTCATAAGTTAAAATTAGCAGGCTTAATTGCCGGCATTTTAGTTAGTGGCAGTTGTTTGGCACAAACAAAATTAAAATCTTTCAGTGATATTGAATTAGGTATTGAAACTATTAATTATTCTGAAAAATTGAATAATTTAGCTGGTTATGGCCGTCTAAAACAAGACATCAATGTCTACAATGTGACAACCCGAAACTCGGCTTATGTCGCAATTAATGATGAATTTGGCTTGTATTTAGATGGTTTTGCATCACTTGCGCCAAGCATTCAAACAGAAACCTGGTCTTTAGGTGAGTTTGCTGCAATCCAACAAAACGATTTTAAAATTAATCATAATGAACTCGCCTTTAGAATTAGTTATAAATACACCGAAAAACACAGAATCATTTCAGGTTTCAGATTGAGCTCGCTAAGTTTTATCCGTTCACATTTTGAGTTTGTACAACCTGGTGCGGATAACTTTAATGCCCAACTTGCAGCCGATGGCAATGCGCCTTTTGTACTGCCTAACGGTGATATTTCAGAACAGTACAAATCAAATATTGCCATTTCTGAAATTCAGGATGAATTTATTGGTTTAATTGGCTACCGTTATGAACCCAATGAATTACCAGCCAGAGGTGACTGGACCTGGTACACAGGTATTGAAATGGGGATTCCAATTTACAGTATTACCCAAAATACCACGATTGAAGGTGAAACCTTAAACGAGTTTTTTGGTGGTTATAGCCTAATAGGTAAACTAGGTTTACGTTATCAGTTATTTGATAACTTGGGTTTACTCGCAACTTTTACGTCGTACTACAAATATCGTGATGTTGTCAAAGAAGATACAGGCAATGGTAACAGTGTGAGCGTACCAGAAGTTAACTTTTATAATAATGCTGTCACACTGGGTTTACGCTGGTCTTATTAAAACTAAAAACCACAACAGCTTCTCGAAAAAAGCTTAACCAGACATAGGCTAAGCTTTATTGTTTAGTGAGTAACACACAGGGCAAGATCATACTTTTTCTAGGTTCAATCATTAGACTGATTCACACTATTTAGAGCACAGGATTTTGTTCCAGACAAATCCTAAGTAACTACATCCATGCAGCCAAAATGTATTTTTTAGCACGAAAAATCCACGCTCACAGGGAAGTGCTTGCAGCATTTTTGCGAAAATTAAAGCTCTATTTTTAATGTTTGTTTAAAATTCATTCAAGTATAATTTTACCCTGGAGTAACACATAGCCCCTAAACTTATTTTCAATTTAAGCTACCAAGTATAAAATAAATTTAAATTAAGCTTTATTTGCTTCGCTTTATTAATATTGAGCGAATCCAGTGCCAAACTAAAATCAACATATTTTGACTTTAACCCTAACTGAGGCGTTAAATTAATCGGGTCAAACATCAGTTGATATTTCACTTCATTTATCAGTTTAGTTGCCCCCAACCAAATGCGGTTATGATTTGCAAAATGTTCAAAATCAGCGTTAAGCTCTATATTGTTTAAATTATCTGTTTGATAATTTAAACCCGCTTCCAGTCGGCGATTAAGTTTAAATTTAGCATCCAGCTCGCTTTCCCAACCTGTAAATAAAGGCCCAATGCTATTTAAACCGAGTTCTTGACGGTAACGACTTTGTGTATCAAAAGTACCACCGCTATAACCTGTTTCATCTATTTTTAAATGACTAAACAAATCCCACACATTTAATTGAAAGTTAAACTGGTCTTTTTGGTAATTTAATTTAAAACTTAAGCTAGCCCCCTTACCTTGCTGGTTCCATCCTTTATAAGGGCGTTTTAACAAATTTTTATCGGTATAGTATTCGGTAAAAGAGACCTTTCCTAAAAAAGCTTGCTCGTCATTAATGGATACCTCTCCAGCCAAATTACTTTCACGCATAGTTTCGAACTGAATATACGAAACAAGAGTCAGTAAGGTTAAATTGTCGATTTGATACTGGTAGCCAGCAGATAATTGACTGGCTTCAATCTGCTTTAAATTGATATCGAGCTGATAAGTTTTGTCAGCGCTAAAACCCAGATCCAGTTTATCCTGATATAAAGCGAATACTGTATCTGGGTTAGTATCAGCGATCAAATCAAGCCTTTTTGTAGCCGAAAAATACCAATTATTATACTGATATTCAAAGCCAGCCACATTGGTTGTATAAGCCAAATCAGAATCTTTTTCTGGCCCACTTTTCCATTCATCTTCAACTAACTCTTTAATTGGTAAAGCATTTGAAAAAGAGTTTGAAGATACCATTAAGCCAAATTTTGATTGTGCATTAGCAGATAACGTACAACTTGTTAAAGCAGCTAAAATAAGTATTTTTTTCAAAGTCATTTCTGTTTTAAATCGCCTTAAATGTCACCCATAAAAAATGCCAGCAAAGCTGGCATTTTATTTTCAAACCTAAGCTTAAATTAGTTTAAAGATTCGATACTATCATCTGAATATTTCACCGAATACAGACCATTTGCCGGACGATAAAATACTTCACCCGTGATTACATCATCAACAGTAATAATACCAATGCTTAAATCTGTATTATCTGTTGCAGCCTGAGTTTTCGCAGCCATTGTTGGTGTGGTCAATACCAGTTTAACACCAGCAGAGTTAGTCAGTGTCGCACCTGCAGGTTCTTCATCTTCATTTAACTGTGAAGCATCGAGCATGATTTGAAGATCACGAATGCCTTTATCATCGGCCAGTTCATAGTTTAATCCCAGATTAAATACACCTGACTCGAACCCGTTACGAGTGCCGGATAAAGAGACATTTACATCATAGTCATCTAGGGTTAAATTTAACGATAAAGTAGCTGCCAGGTTGATAAAGTTTGATTCACTCTCAAAAGCGGTAGTTTCATACGGATATATCAAATTAGCATCTAATATTAAGGCTCTTTGGCTTCTTAAAGTTTCAAGCTCAAAGTTTTCTGAAGCTACTACGCCCAGCTCTTCGACATATGCCGTTAACCCATTACCTGGATTATTTAAATACCCATGATATTTCGACAAAGCTTCGATAATATCACTTACGCCTTCAGTATATTCGCTCAGTACTGTTGGCCTGTTGACTGTGTAACCCGTTTCTGAGTAGGCATATTCCCAATCACAATTATCTAAATTTTCAACAACGCTACTATTTCCGTAACATAGTTCCTCTATCACCTGATATTCATCTGCTAACTGATCGGCTGAACCATCTGTATCTAAAGGTATAATAGTCGTGCGCTTAGCATGAGAATATTTAAAATTGCCATCATAATCGTCCTGATAGCTGTGCATAAAGTTGAATTGCTCAGCATCTGAAATGCCATTTACCACTTCACTGCTAACCTGAATAGTCATTATAGCCGTGTAACCCTCTCCATAATCATTTACGTTTACAGTCTGGCTTAGTGTGAATTCAGTTTCAGATTCAGCGTCCAGATTAAACTGAATCGACTCCATAGCTTGCAAAAACTCAATATTAAGCTGTGTTAGTTCTGGGTTAACAGAGACATTAACTTCATTTTCTACCAACCCATTCAATACATAAGCATTCAAGTTAGCGCTTAAGCCCGGAGCATAATCAATTGGTTTAAGCTGAACTTTACCTATATTTTCTAGATCAAAGAAAAAGTATTCTGGGTGATTTGCCTGAGCACGTGATACTAAGTCTGCCATATTACTAATGTCTCTTGGATCACCAAAGCTAAGCAACTCTTCAGTCCAGTTTGAGTACATCACAAAATCATCAAAAGAAGCAAATGTCGAGGACAACCAATAATCTCCGTTGAGCATAAGAGTATTTCCATTAACATCCTTTAACAGGCCGCCCTCACCCAAATAATCGGTACCATCAACTTCTATATCCCGAACCACATACACTTCAAAATAGTCGCCGACAGGTTCAACAACGAATTGTTCTGCCCAAACAAAGTCGTCTCCAGCTTCATCTTCAACATAGGTATATACATAACGAGTTCGATTGTCATCTAACAGCACCTCAGAGAAAGATTCATACTCTAAAGTTTCTGAGTTGTCTGCATGAGTCACTACAAATTGGCTTAACCAGTTTGAAGCATCCCCCTCGTAAGTGCCGGATAGTGAAATAACATCTGTTCCAGTCGGTAAGCTAAACTCAATTGATTTTTGATCGGCTCCAACTGTTACGGTTCCGATATTTTCAACTTCTTCACCAAATCCTTCAAACCCGTCGGACTCAAATTCACGAGCATTATTACTGTTAACCGTCAAATTGGCTGAAATGGCTTGGCCGCCCAAAGCAGAAAATTCACCAGTTAGAGTTATGTTTTCAGGTAAGACAAGCTCTTCATTTGAAACATAATAGAAGGTTTGCTCATCCCAACCTTCTTTCATTTTATATTGTATTTGCGGAACCAGAGTGGTTTTTAACTTGCCACTAAATGCAATCGGGTTAGTCACGGTAGTCGTTTCAGCTTGTTCAATCTCAACAAATAAATCGACACTGATTTCTTCTACTTGATAATCCAGATCGACATCATTAGCTAAGTCATCAAGCGTCACTTGTTTTTTAGTTTTCACCTGAATGACGCTGTCTTGAGTTTCGCTACCAACCTTAATTAATGCATTTTGACTGCTCACGCTTCCACTTAGCGCTAAGCTGAACGCCTGACCGCTGTCGTCGGCTTCAAACCCATTAATTTTTGCGACTAAATTCGCTTTAGCGGTAAATTCAGAAGCATCTGCTCTTAAAGCCCCGCCAGTTGTACCAGTAACAGGCGTTACCGGTGCCACATTAATAATACTGAATGACATAGTTTCAGCACTAAACTCAATTTCCCCACTTAAACCACTATTAAAATCAGAAACATTGTAAGTTTTTGAAGTTATGCTGCCGTCTTCAATTGCATCTCCATCAACTGCGTTGATAAGAGATAATACGGTTTCAATATCACCAAGTAGTGCAAAGGTTTTAGATTCCGTATCTATCATCTCATTTGCGCTCAGTAATAGCGTTTCATAAGCTTCAACCTGTGGCACAAAACCGGCTGTTTCAGTAGCGCTTTCTTGCATCCCTAAGAGCTGTGTAAATAAACGGGCATCGTTAACCATGGCTTTTGATTTTTCAATCGGTGTCGCTGCAACCGGTTCATTTGTTGAATCTGGATCAAATCGCCCGTCTTCGCCGGCGTCTTGTTCCTTTTCAACTTTGTCATTAGTCACTTCTGTTTCAATAACACTTAAACTACCGGTTGCGTCAGCATCATCTGCCACAACGGGTTGTAATCTGTCGGTTGAAGTTTTGGTTGCCGACTCCAGGACTTCATTAGTGGTCAGCTCAAAGGTGTCATTGTTATCAATCGCATTAACCGCAACACTACCACCTGCGGCAACAATATCCTGGGTTGCTTCGTTCAATAACTGGGTAATAGTTTTAGTGGTCGCATTTTTAAATAAAGCATTGGCGATACCGGCATTGACAAGCGCATATTTTAATTCAGCTTGACTATTTTTAGCGGCGTCTTTTACGATATCAGCATCAACCGATGCATCGCCTGAGTCTGAGATAAAGTTGGTAGACGTGAGTGTTGTAATATCACCTTCTACACCGAATGCATTGGCAATTTTTGAATTTTGTTGCTGGATACTTTGTGGATTAAGAGACCCTAAATCACCGGCCATTAATTCGCTGGCGATATGGGTTAATGCAGATACGTTTAAGGTAATTTGTTCGTCTGAATCATCTATCGAGGATACTGATGATAACGTAAAATCAGGCGCAACCACCCCTAAATCGATATCACTGCCAAAAGGCACTTCACCACAACCGTCAACCGCATCACAAACCATTTTGGTATTTTCATTTGTTTGCAGTTCAACTTTGACCGGCCCTGAATAATTAATAACATCAAAACTATAAAAACCTTTGTTATCCGTGATCATTCCGGTTTCGGATTCAATTTCGACATCAGGAATCACAACCCAATTGCTGTCAACGAGTTTAAAGGCAACGACATCCGCTTGCTTTAAAGTGCCTTTTGTAACCGTACCAGAAATGATAATTTCACCGCCAGTTTGGTTGCCGCCACCATTACCATCATTGTCGCTATTATCGGAGCTACCTCCGCCACCACATCCTGTTAATCCTGCGATAACAGCTGCTGCAATTGTTGTTTTTATATACTTCATTTGAGATTCCTTGTGCGTTGTTAAACTACATATTTCTTAACTGCCCCTTAATATACCACTAAATTTGAGAACTGGTCGGTCCTTTTTAAATTAAATTTAATTAAAAACCAAAACTTAATTGACTTCCACTAACTGATGTGTAGCTAGGTTTACCAGACAGGCCAACAGACAGTCCTATTAGGCGTACACTTCGTCCGTTTGCTCTTAACCAGGCTTGTTCAATAAGATAAGAAAAGTTTTCCAGTTTAACTGAATCTTCACCCTGAAATTGGCTGCTTTCGAGTGTCGTCTGTTGAAAGTCATTAAATTTAAGTTTGACTGACAATTTATTTATTTCAGTTGATTTACCTGACCGTTTGATCCGCACTAGCAGTTCATCAAATAGTTTTTTCAATGGCTGACAGCTCTCATCAAAACAACTTAAATCTTCAGCGTACGTATGCTCCACGCCAATTGATTTTCTGATTCTTTCGGTTTTAACTTCGCGGTTATCAATGCCCTGTACTCGCTCTAACAGAACACTGGCAAATTTACCAAATTGCTGATTCAACTGAGCCTGATTGCAATTGCGAATATCAGCTGTGGTAAACAGGTTTAAACGATTGAGCTTTTCAAGCGTCGCTTTTCCAACTCCGGGAATTTTTTTTAAGTCCAACTGACTGACAAAAGACTCAACCTGATTCGGGCGGATCACAAACAAGCCATCCGGCTTGTTTTCATCACTGGCAATTTTAGCTAAAAATTTATTGGGTGCGACACCGGCTGATGCGGTTAAACCCGTTTCCGCCTGAATATCACGTCTAATTGCCTGAGCAATTAGCGTTGCGCTCCCATCAAACAATTGACTGTCGGTTACATCGATATAAGCTTCATCAAGAGATAATGGTTCGATTAACGGGCTGTAACGGAGAAAAATTTGACGTATCTGTTGTGAAACCTGCTTGTAAAGTTCCATATTTCCCCTGACCAGAACTAAATCCGGGCAGAGTTTTACGGCGCGCGCAGACGGCATTGCTGAGTGGATACCATATTGTCTGGCGATATAATTACAAGTTGAGATCACCCCTCGCCTGTCGCTTGAGCCGCCGACAGCGAGCGGTACATGTTGCAATTCAGGGTTTTCACGCATTTCGACGGCTGCAAAAAAGCAGTCCATATCAACATGTATTATTTTCCGACCTGAATAAAGCAAGATTTAAAACCAACTGTATATAACAACAGTTAATTTATTGCATTTTAGATTCAAGGTCAACTAAATAACCATCTTTAGATCACTAAAATGATCGCGCATCGGGTACAAAAAAACCGGCTGTATAAAGCCGGTTTTGTTATTCGTAGCAGTGCGTTAAGCAAAACTCATTAGTACATGCTTGGTAACACCATAGGCAATTCATTATGTGCCATATTAGGCGCTACAGACGTTAATAAGCGCTCGTGTTTGGCGCTATTGTCTACTGCTTTATCGGCAGATGCTTTTGGCTGCTCAAATGCCGGCATGCTAATAGAAACACTGCTAAATACAAAACTTACAAACACTAAAATACTTAACACTAATTTTGTCATTTAAAATCTACTACCAGTTAATTTTGAATAAAATAAGAAAATTTTGTATGCATTGCTAAACAGCTAAACCTAATATGATCAGCAATGATTTATGGTGCAGTATTTTAAACCTTCCTGAGTGCTAATGACAGCAAAATAAAGTAATACTTTTAAATATTTTTTTATTTTAAACCATTGTAAAACAAGGGTTTAAATATAAATTAACAAAACTGAATTGAGTTATACAAAATGCGTTAACCAATTAACAGACGTTTATCTATTTCTGGATTTTAGTTAACAAGTGTCGGTTGACAGTCATGTCTAAAATGAAATAGCAATTAATTTAGGAGATGGCTTCAATCCGGTACCGAATTGTTAAACTAAAACAAACTGGACAATGTGTTTAATTAACCTCAGTTGTACATAATTAAATTTGCTCAACACATCAATTTCCCGCTTCCCTACCTTATTCTCCTGACGAATAATCAGCGATTAGATACACAAGAATGTCTGGATAGTTAAAAAATTTGTATATTGGACCATAGATTAATCTGGGTAAGCGTTAGTGTTAAAGCCAGCTTAAAAAATTTAATTTTTTACTTCAAGTATTCTTATATGCAACTGCAGTAAATTAGAAAGATAGGTTTGATAAAATAGATGAAACGGGGAAAGAAAAATTGGTCGGATTGAGAGGATTCGAACCTCCGACCCCTGACACCCCATGACAGTGCGCTACCAGGCTGCGCTACAATCCGACTGGGAAGCAATATTAATTAAATACACTGCTAATGCAAGTAAATAATTAATATTGCGAACTAAATCATGTCTGTTTGATTATTTATCAATCAATTGACGCTTCAAAGAGTTAATTGCCCTGACTAAAGTAGAATTAGTAGGTGTATCAACTAATTCCCCGGTATCCATATTTGTGCTCAGCATTTGACCATCACCTGAAATACGGGTGCTGGTATTGTCATACCAAACAAAAATACTACTTTTATCAGCTGTTACCAACCAACTCGCCTGATAGGGAACAGAAAATAAATTGTGACCAAATTTATGATAGTCGGCATAAAATGAACAGGCTAACCAGCCTTCCAGAATACTGGGCAATAAATCAAAGTTGCTGGTGTATTCAGGTAAAGAAACTAACTCTCCTTTAACCATAATACGACCATATGCCAGTTCATCGTTAGGTAAAATAATAATAATCTGATTATCAAACTTGGCATAGGTGAGCCACCTGGCCGCTTCAGCGGGATTATTAAGATCTTTATATTCAAACGATAAATTATCATCGCTGATTCGCTTTTGCGCCTGATACTGACCTAAATCAAGTTTTTGTGCCAAATTAAGCGGAGAGACCCGAAAACCAACATTGGTTGTAATCAGAGCCGTATCCAAAACACTACTAAAATGTTCAGCCTGTTGCTGATAGATTGCCGGTACACCCGTTAACAATTCAAACAATGCACTGTCTGAGGATACCGGAGACCAATGTTTTGCGACCGCAATCGTTGGCTCAGATGACCGTTTAGCGACAACCAGCTGTTCGATATTAGCAGAGTGAGTCGACAAGACTTTAATATTTAAATTAGATAGCGGCGGTAAACAACTGAACTGGTATTGGGGTACAGAAACGACTCGGTTTGAAATATCAAAAGTCAGCTCTTTTTTTTGTTTATACTCATCCAAATCAACTAAACCAGACTGACTTAATATGGTTTTGGCTGTCATGGGTTGTGACAGAGGCAACATATTGTCCTGTTTTGTAATTTGGATATATAAATTTAAATCTGCCCAGATATGCGCTAAATGGCCAGAAATAAAGCAAATTAAAACAACAGGTATCACTTTTAAGTTAATAAATGATCGTCTGAATTTTTCTAAATTGCGCCACAGCGCGTTTGCTAACACAATTTCAATGGCAAAGGTCGCGAGAAACAAAAGTAAAATAGCAGCTTTAAAACCGGCTGGTAGGTTTTGCGTTAATAAACCAAAATCATTCTGAATGTAATCGAGCGATAACAGATTTAAATGATAGCCATAAACCGAATACACCAATGAGTCGATAAACAATAGGTTTAACCCTATCGCAGCAACGAGTGCAGCCCATGGCCGAACAATTTTGGGTTGATTGATTAAGGTCACCGGAAAGACAAAAATTAAATATCCGATAAAAAATAAAAATGCAGTATGACCAATGGTATAAGCGAATAAATAAATCTGACTCAACAGGCTTTCTGGAAAGGGTTCTGCAAACCAGTAGATAGTTGCAACAAAAAAGCCTATCAGCATATTACTGATACTAAACCAATGCCCCCATGAATAAAGCTGGGACTTAATCTGGTTTGCCTTATTTAACAGCATATATTATTTTATTCCTTGATGCTATCTTGTAATGCTTTACTAAATTGAGCAGCAATGCTCTGATGCTGTTCGGCTTTAAAATTGTGTTTGATAATATCGGCCAAAGTTTCGCCCAACGCCATCATAGATAGGGTTGCAGGTGCTTTTTGAGCTTCAATTGCAACTTTAATGGCGGTGATTACTTTATCCAGATCCTGGTTAGAATATTTGCTGGTTTGAGACATATAATAAAAATTCTTCTGTTTAAAATTGAATATAAAATGCGCTAAACAAAGATATTTTTGTTTAAGCTATTGCTTAACAAGCTTGCTTAATTATAACATTTAGTCTGCTAAGAATGGGATTTAATTCTTAACAAAATAAAATTCTTATCCCCTTTTCAGATCATAAATTCACCAAAGAGTATAAAACTGATATGTCTGTCACGAGTGCACAACTTTATTTTAACCGTTACATCATCGAAAACGAGCAAGTTTCTCTGCAGCTTGATGAATCCAGTTTAGTTGAAGGTGACAATGCAGTCTTTCTCGCTGAGCAGCTCCATCAGTCCTTTATTAAAAAAGGCCAGAAACAATATTGTGCGTTTGCGCAAAATGCACAATTTGTAGAGAAAATGGAGCAAGAAGTCAGTCAGGCAGAACTGGCCAATAGTATCGCTAAACGCATATTAGCTGAACTGGATACCGAAACCATTCCGGCAGAAAGTATTCTGGTAATTGGCTTTTACCATTATTTAGCGACCGATTATATGCTCGCGGCCATGTTAGGTGTAAAAGATTCAGTTCAACTGAGTGAAGCAATTAACCCTCAACGCTCGCAATATCTGGATATTGCCAATATTCAGCTTGCCATACAGGCTGATCTGTCTGAATTAAAAGTAAATCCGGATTCCAGCAAAGCATTAGCTTACATTAAAGGCAGGGTTGGCAGAAAAGTTGGCGACTTTATGGCGCTAGCTCTGGAAATAGAAGAAAAATTTGATGCCAAACAAGCCACTCAAAAGTTGGTTGATACGGTTGAACATTTTATCGAGCAAACAGATTCAGATCCTGAAAAAACCAAAGCAGTGCGTGATATTTCCGTTGATGTTATGAAATCAGCCTCACAATCTGGAGAGTTTATTCAGGTTAAAGAATTATCCGAAGAAATTGAAGAAAAAACCGGATTATCAGGATTTTACGATTTAGCAGCGCAGGATGAGGATTTTAGTGATGAATGCCCTGTATATTTATCCGCCTCAAAATCACTGCAAAAGTTTTTTGGTCAAGGCGGCGGTATGAGTTTGTCATTTAACCGGGACTTATTAGGTGAGCACATTCAGTTTGATCCGCAATCACAAACGCTGACATTTCATAAAATCCCACCTAATCTGCTCGATGCACTAAAAAAAGCGACAGATAAAGACTAAACAAAATTGAGAGTGAGTATGCCGTTTACCATCATTGATAATAACGAATCATTAGCCAGTTTAGTCACTAGCTTGCAAAAACTGGAATATTTTGCAATTGACACCGAATTTGTACGCGAACGTAATTTTTTCCCGGATCTCGGGCTTATTCAAATTTATGATGGCCAAAATATCTATCTGATTGACCCGCTAAAAATCGATCATTGGGCGGGTTTTAAAAGCATTATAGAATCACCGGATATTGTTAAAATAATCCATTCCTGTAGTGAAGATATCGAAGTTTTAAAAGTCGCAATTGATGCCAAAGCAAAGGGTTTTTATGATACTCAGATTGCAGAAGCCCTGATCAGCGGTAAAACCGCAATGGGGCTTGGCGTTTTAGTTGAAAGTTACACTGGCGTACAACTCGATAAAGGCCATGCCAGAACAAACTGGTTAAAACGACCTTTGTCAGACGAACAGTTAAAGTATGCAGCCGATGATGTTTTATATTTAATCGATGTTTACGAGCAGCAACTACAACGCCTGACAGGCAATAAACTGCTGCCGATTGTTTTTGCAGACGTGACTGATATCGTTGAGAAAAAATTTAAAACGACGGATCCTAAAAATGCATGGCGTGATGTAAAGTCAGCCTGGCAGTTAGCACCCAGAGAATTAGCCGTACTGGCCGAATTAATGGCCTGGCGCCTTGAGTATGCCATGCAAAAAAATCTGGCAGTTAATTTTGTTGTTCATGAAAGAAGCCTGTTATTATTAGCTCAGCGCCGACCAAGCAATATAAAAAGCATGAGCAACATTCCCGGCATTCATCCTCAGGAAATAAAACGCCACGGTCATCGATTATTAAAGTGTATCGAAAAAGGAAAACAATTACAGCCACAAGACTGCCCCGCCAAAATTAAGCGCGTGGCTGAATTGCCTCAGTATAAAAAGCTATATACCAGCCTTAAAAGTCAAATTCAGTCAATTGCAGATGCTCAAAGCCTGAATGTTGAAGTATTGGCTTCGAAACGCACTATTAATCAATTTATAGGTTACCACTTTAAGGTGACGAGTTGGAGCCAGGACGAAGAGCCGGAGCTCACTAAAGGGTGGCGAGGTGAATTGCTAAAAGATAAATTAAACGCAACAATATCAGAATATCTCGACTCATAAAAAACAACCTCTCACAATGCTATATTGTGAGAGGTTGCTCAATAATCACGAATTTAGATTTTTAGTAGTGCAGAGACAACATCAAGTTATATGAGCTGCTGTCATCGCCTTTATTATAACCAATGGTATAAGAAAACTGCTCATTGATATAAAAAGTACCGTCTACACCCCAAGATACATAGTTTTCTTCGTTTTCAGGCACGACATAACCTAAGTTCACACCCGCAACAAAGTGTTCAGAGACTAAATAATGACTACCGACAGCCACATTAGTAGACGTGACCTCATCTTGCTCCCCGCCCAACTCATCAACCAAAGAGGCTGTCCAGCCAGCTTGCGCAAATACGTCCGCAGATTCAGACATTGAATATCTGGCCCCTATTGCAGCTTTTAAAGTTGATACAGTGATATTATCTTCGGCCATATCATCTTCCATTGAGTCAAGCGCGACTGAATAATACAAATTCTCATTTAATAAAGCTTTTAAAGTTATGCCTATATTATTGACTGAATAATCCAGATCGTCCGCAGATACCCGGCTAACGCCCAGACCTACATACTGATATTTTCTATCCAATGCGTTTTCCGTATCGACCGCATGAACCTGACCCGAAAAAGTACCTGCCAATAATATTGCACTTACAATTGTTTTTATTTTCATACATATTCCTTATAAGTTCTAAACTTTAGCACTTGAACAAATATTACATCATCAATTATTAATCACTATATATCATTTTCCGTCATTTTACATCACTTAAATTTACTTTTATTAAACATTTTTTATCATTATTTATATATAGAAGTGAAAACAAGTTAACCTAATGATGAATACACGTACAAAACTAAACACCACGTGATTGTTTTTAAGTTTATTTGATTAAGTATAGTGACAAGTGAATATATAAATGAACCGATTTAAATCACACTCTCACGAAGAAATACCCGACTTGCTTTGCACCTAAAGCTGACATACGATCTGACTTTAATCTTCAGGTTTAGACAATCATAAATAAACTGATACTGCTCGGTTTGCGATTAGCAAATTTTCAACAGATAACAAATCAAACCTGAAACCAGTTACTATAAATAAGATGATATGACTTTAAAAAAACAACCCTCTCTACTCTGGCATGATTATTCGCTTTAAGTTTAAACAATTGATTTATAATAACTAAAATATAATTCCATTTATTTTTGATGCACAGTTTGATGCACTATTTGGTAAATATTGAGATTTCAAAGGGTTAGTTAAAAAACGCAAAAATGAGCGAATAATCAGTTTGAATATGGGATATGGGGCTAAGTAAGTAATCAAATAACAGTTCAACTTTTTACGCAAAGCGCACTATTAAATTGTAAGAAACATCTCTGAACCACAGAAAATACAAATCATCATATCCCTTTTCATTTGTCCCTATCGGGATCGCAGGATGATGAACAGCGGGTCATACACAGGCACGTTAACTGTTATTCAATTTAAAGTTAATAGCCCAACTGTTGAAATGGCCTCAAAGCACGCAAAAACAATGACTCCCGCACTATCAATTTTCTCAGCTTCCACCGGCAAATCCTCCACGGAGTCATTTGCTGAGTTTATCGTATCTAAAAAATCATCTTCAGTCTTAAAGCAACCAGATATATCTGCACCAATATGTACCGTGTTTTTTTAAACTACGGGTGGCGCAATGCGACACACTCTGACGCAGCAAAATGCATACTTAAGTCAACAAAATAATAAATTCATCTAAGAGGTTGATATGAAAGATGCATCTGTCGCGGTTATTGGTGTGGGAGGCTGTGGCTGCAACAATGTGCGGTTGCTCGCACAAGCGGGTTTTGCAAGTCAAGCAAACTTATTTGCATTAAATACAGATATTGTAAGCCACCAGCAAGATGGCATTGCGTATATTCAAATTGGCGAGCAAACTACACGAGGCTTAGGTGCTGGCGCTTTGCCGCAAGTTG
The DNA here is from genome assembly GCA_913056495.1 of uncultured Alteromonadaceae bacterium. Classification (GTDB taxonomy): domain Bacteria; phylum Pseudomonadota; class Gammaproteobacteria; order Enterobacterales; family Alteromonadaceae; genus Catenovulum. Next base: position 32,854 of record CAJXMO010000033.1, read on the forward strand.
GCGAAGCTGCAGCTTTAGAGTCGTCTAAACAACTGGAAGCGATGATATCAGGTTACGACCTTATTGTATTAACCGCTGGTCTTGGCGGTGGTACTGGCAGCGGCGCATTACCTGTTATTGCAAAACTCATTGAACAAGCCAACATATTAACTTGCAGCATTGTCACCCTACCCTTTGAATTTGAAGGCAAAAAACGTATGCAACAGGCGCAAACGGCGCTGCAAAAAATAACCAGGCTTTGTAATGCCATCCAGGTCATTCAAAATAATTTATTACGCAGCACATTTGGTGGCAAAACCACTTTATTGGAATGCTTTAAACAATCGAATCAAGCTAACTTAACCTGTTTATCGGGTGTGGTAGATATTCTAACTAAAGTCAGTTTGATTAACCTTGATATGAACGATGTTAAAGCGGTACTGGCAGAGCCAAGTTTTGTGCATATAAATCAACTCAGCTTTGGTCAACAAGCCATAGGCAGTATAAACCAAGAGCAGCTTATCAATCCATTAGCTTTACATGCCTACATAGGTCGCAGTCATGCGGCACTGGTACAAATTAATGCAGGTAGCAATTTTAACTTGCAGCATCTACAAACAATAGGCGATATTATCCAACAACATATCGCAGATGACGCATTATTAATTATAGGGCTACACCAAACCGAAGAGGCCAAAGAAGATATTGAGGTATTTTTTATCCTCAGTGGCGCGCAAGAAAGCGAGCCTAAGTTTGATTTAAACGTATCCACTCTAGTTAACGATAAATTTTGCCGTTAACTCGTACTAAACTACTGCTGTTACCATAAAGTTTTGAATGTTTGAGTGTACCTTGTAGATCGGCGTTTACGCCGTTGCATTTCGCAGTTTAACGGCGTAAACGCCGATCTACAGTAAAAAATTTTAACTAATCAAAATTAAATGGAAAAGGCACTACTATTCAAGCTACTTGAAGACACTTGTTATGAAAGTTGAATTGTTAGAACGCGTGATGGCTATGTTGCAGTTTTTGCCGAAATCACCACAAAAAATTACCACTCAAGAATTATACGCCAAACTAACAGCAGACGGCGAAATAACCAGTATGCGCTCTATTCAACGCGACTTACTGCATTTATACAAAGCGGGTAACTTTGGTATAGAGCTAGATCAACGCAGCAAACCTTACGGCTGGAGCTACAACAAAATTTGGCGCGCGAATGCACTTAACAGTATGTCGGCACAAACGGCAATCCAATTTTTGTTGATTAAGCAGGTATTAGAACCCCAATTAGCAGGGCACCTGCTTGAACCACTTAGCAACTATTTTGCGGCAGCCGAAAGCGTACTAAAAGAGCTATCAAGCCAACAAGCGCTGAATAAAATGGCAAGAGCGGATAAAAATGAAGCCAAATTGATATTAGCCTTGGTTAAAAATACCAAAATACGCTTAAGCCTAAACAGACGGGTATGTGGCCAAACCAAGATAAACAAAACCTACCCAAATGCAGAAATTTGGCGAGTAGACTATAACCAAAACCCAGCAAAATATTTTATACGCTTAAGTAAACTGAGCTTAAAAATTTCAGAGCTAAAACTAGCGGACATTTTAGCTGTAGAGTTAAAAACCGAAACGGCAGAGCTCAATAGCGAAACACTAACCACAATTGAGATACAAGCAAAATGTACCTATTTAACCGATCGCATAAGCAACTACTTAACCACTAACAGGTACAAGTTCAACATTGATACAACCGAAGACGAAACCTTGCTAAATATTAAATTTAACAACCTGGCAGATGTTTGGCGTTTTGTGGTATTTGCCGAAGGTGAAATTAGTATAATCTCGCCCAATTGGGTGTGTAAAAAAATGCATGGTAAAATTGGACGGCTGTTAAAAAGTGTTACGGGTTAAAATTCTTTTTACAACCTTCAATCAAAAATGAACAGCAACAAGAGCACCAAGCCAAGTTAGTTGACCAATAATATCAACCAAATTACTATCAGGTTTCGGGCAACTAAAATATGCGTCAAAGGTTATGCAAGCTTATTGCTTTAAGAAACTTCAATTGCCAACGATTATAGCTATACATACTTGATGATACCGGTCCGACTTAAGTAACTTTCATACCAAAGAGTTAAATCGCTTTTTAACAAGCCAAATACAAGACATAAAAAACTAAGGACACATATGCTAATTTTAGGACTAGCTCTGGAAACAACGGGGCTTTCACACGAAACTGATGAAATTATTGAACTTGGTGCCGTTGCTTGGGACACCGAGCAAAACAAACCTGTTGCGATGATAAATCATCTAATACAGCAGCCGAAGAAAATGCCGTTGGAAGATATCATCGTCAAAATCACAGGCATTACCGAAAATGATCTCAATAATTTTGGTATTTCTGAGCAGAAAGCGATACAAGATTACGTTGAACTCGCCAATAAATGCGACTATGTAATAGCACATAACGGTAATCAGTTTGACAAACAATTCATAGAAAAAGCGCTAACCAGACACGGCGAAAAACAACAGCATATATGGCTTGATTCTATGACAGATGTGCCCTACCAAACCGCCACAAGAAAACTAACTTACTTAGCTGCCGAGCATAAATTTTTAAACCCCTATAGCCATCGAGCACTATTTGACGTATTAACAATGCTTAAGGTTTGTAGCCATTATGACTGGAATGAGATCATCACCCGAGCAGCTTCACCGACAGTACAGGTTGTAGCAAAAGTTAGCAAAGAAGATCGACTATTAGCTAAAAAAGTTGGCTTTCGCTGGGATGCAAAAAATTACCAATGGGTTAAAGTTATGAAAGAGATGGACTTAGTTAAAACTGACTTTAATTTTGAGATAGAAGTAGAGACAATAACCCCGGGCTAAAAATTTCTAACTAAAACCAGTGGATGTATGGTGCTTGGTAGTGTTCCCCGGAGGGCGAAGGTAGCAAAACCCGCCCCACTGGGTGTATAAAAATATAAAAATGTACGTTAAAATTCAACGGCTGTTAAAACGACATTAAGCTGTATTAGCTGAAAAGAATTTAGCTCAAATTCGTTTCCCATCTAATAATGTTTCACGCGGTGTTCTACCACAACACATTTTTCCCTGATGAGTTCGCTCATT
>CAJXMO010000034.1 GCA_913056495.1 uncultured Alteromonadaceae bacterium
ACCTAATAGCGAGCTATTAGTAAGAAAAATAACGCTGAGAGGCGGAAAAATAGACTCGTTGGGCAATTTTTATTATGCGCAGCTGAGGTTATCTAGTTCAGGCTTGGGCTGGCAATCTATCCAAGCGCGCGGGAGGAATCGTGTCGTCAAATATTAGGAGTTAATCAGGTGAATGATACATTAACAACTGTGACTATTCTTTATTATACAGAGGGATCTCTTGAGATAAATCATGAAGTAAAATCCTACCCTAAAAGCAAAAATGGAAGAGTTATTATTCCTGAAGAATTTAAAGTTGGAAAATCAATTATCGCGGTATGTTTGGGCGAAGTTATGATTTTAAATAAGTTTGGTGACAGGGTTATGTCAGTAGATACCGAATTTAAAGATATTTAATGTGTGCAAGTTGTATTAGTTCGGGCTAGCTCTAAACTAATACAACTTTATTTTCATTTAAAACTGAATGGGACGACGTTTGGCTTTTTGCGCGGTTTTAGGTTTATTACTTTCAATCTGACGCAGTTGTTTAATGCGTTCAACTTCTATTTTGTTCTCAGCGCTTTGATCAGCATCCGGCGCCAGTTCAACCTGATAACTCTGGCCGTCAAATTCCAGTATATCTCCGGATAGTATTTTTTTTCGCTTTTGTGTTTCAATCTGCCCGTTTAATTTAATTAAACCTTCAGAAATAACAATTTTGGCTTCTCCGCCACCATAGACGAGCGCTTCTAACTTGAGCAACTTATATAGTTCGATAGGCTGCTGGTTTATTTGAATCACATTCATAATTTTTGGGCTTCTGAAAAAATTTAAAAATATTTTAAATTGCTTTGAACTTAATGCAATGGGCCTGAGTCTATAAATATAACTTAAGTTGCTTAAAGCCTTACTTTTCAGAGTATTTTAAGTCGTTTAGGTGAAAGTGTGTTAAATGTTATCCTTGTTGTATCTCCCTTGTACCGCTGTTTGAAATTTTCATTCAGCGGTTTTTTTTTGCCCTGATTTTTTACCCCAGTATTTAAATTAATTTGGAACTTAACTGAATCGCCAGAGTCTATTTAGATGTGTGTTAAGTATAACCTGTGTTATATCTCCCTTGTTACCGCCGTATGACATTGTCATACGGCGTTTTTTTTATCCGCAAACCTGATTTCTGCCAGCAGATTTGGCTGTATATAATCTCGCGTCAGCTCGCTTAAATAAAATATTGCAGCTAACTTGTGCAGCTTCATCGTTTAAACTGGCAACGCCTGAACTCATAGTTATGGTCAAACCCAATGCAATTTTATGCCATGGGTAGGTTTCAATATTGTTTCTGATTCGACCGGCAGCCTGCAAGGCAGTTTGTTTATCAGTCTTTGGCATAAGGATAACTAACTCTTCTCCACCAATGCGTGCGGCTATATCATCTTCCCTGATACTGGATTGTAAAATCTGTGCAACTTGTTTGAGTACCTGATCGCCAATTTGATGTGAGTATTCATCATTTACTTTTTTAAAGTGATCAATATCGCACAGAATAAGGCTGAGGTCGGTATGGGCTACCCTGGCCTCTTTCAACAGGGTTTCAAATGCATCATTAAAATATCTGCGGTTAGCCAGCTCGGTTAATTCGTCTGTATAACTCAGTTTTTCTAGGCTTCTAGCTTGTTCACTGATAATCTGGTGAGAATTTTCCAGCTCGTTAAACTGGTCAGTCAGGCGAGCGGACATTTGGTCGAATTGATTTGCCAGCAAGCTGATTTCATCTTTTCCGGGCATTTTTAAATCGCTCGGATTCGGGTTGTCAGCAAGATTCTGAGTCGCGCGAATTAGCCTTTTTAAGCGGGTTTGAATTGAGCGTGTTAATAAATATCCAATACTGCTTGCGAATAACACGGCAATTAAAGCTGAAATTAACAAGCTATCCGTCAGGGTCTGCAAATATGTATTGTCTTTTTCACTGAGTTTAATGTCACCGCTGGCCAGCGCGTAACCCAATAATTCTCCACGGTGAACTAAAGGCTCAGCTTCAGAGAGTTCATTTTGATTAATTAATTGTCCGGCCTGGTAATGATAAAACGGCAAGACAACAAAACCGGCTGGATTGGTTAATACAAATCTTAAATTATCTGAAGCCAGTGGAGATGAAAAATCGGGTCTGCCGGAATCTAATCCTCGCAGATGCGCCGGTGGTCGTTTGGGCGCTATTTGACGCCGGTTATGTCTGTCTGGTTGAAATCTGGATTGGTAATATTTAATCGCACCTTCGCGGGTGTTCCAGTTCTCTGAAGACTTTTTAAATTCGAGCAATGCTTGAGTGAAATTTTGGAAATGACGGTTTTTTGCCTGCTCAATAAACCTATTTTCGACCATATGGGGCGTGATGACTAAAATAACCAAAATAGAAGCTACACTCGCGATTATGGTGACGAGCATTATTTTAAAGCGAAGTGAATGTGAAAACACCATAGGGATTCTTCTTATTGATGGGTTTGTGAATTCTGATGCTGTGTTGGCACTCAGCTAAAATGCAGAACCGGGTTGTGTTAAAAATGCTATTTCTTCGGCGCTCGATTGTCTGCCCAGTATGTCATTTCTGTGCGGATAGCGGTTAAACCGATCGATTATTTTTTTATGTTTTATCTCAAACTCTAAATTGACCGGGTTGCCAAGCCGGGTATAAAGTTCTACGGCGGTTTGATGAATCAGTTTGGACTCACTGTGCATAAATGGCATATATAAAAATGCGCGTTTCTGCTCGCTGAGTTGGGTATCTATTCCTTTTCGAATCGCTTCTTGTGCCAATACCAGAGCAAGTCCGTCAAAAGCAAATGCTTTAGCTGTATCGCGATAAATATTGCGCGAAAATTGATCTAATAAAATGATTTCTGCCAAAGCGCCTTCTGGAGATTGCCGCCAGTGTTCCAGCTCACCCTGACTCGCCTGGAGGTGTAAGAACTCAAATTTTTGCCGGATAAGCTTGTCTAATTCAGTATTTTTGATAAACCATTGTTTTTGCTCTAACTGATTAAACCAAAAATCGATAACGCTTTGGTACATAACAATTACCTGATTATAGTTAGGCCTGCTCGGCAGGCCTGGTTTGTATTTAATTTTTTGTTAAAAACTAAAATGGTGCTGGAAAATCGCGTAGTACATCCGCAATTTGTTTCAGGCTTTCATCAGATAGTTCAACTTTAAAGGCATCAATGTCTTCTTTTAGCTGCGTCATTGAAGTTGCTCCTATAATGGTAGAGGTTACACCATCAACCTGTTTACACCAGGCCAAGGCTAACTGGCTGGGCGTAATATTATTTTGCTCTGCAATTTGCATATAGCGACTAACCGCCTGATGTGTGCACTCAGTATCTCTGAACAAGCCATTTCGCTGAGCATGGCACCAACGACTGCCTTGTGGCCGGGTGCCATTTAAATATTTACCCGATAAAACACCGCCAGCCAGGGGTGACCAGGGCAGGTAAGCAACGTCCTGATGAACACAATTTTCAATTAAATAAGGCCAGTCTTTGGTATGCAATAAATTAAATTCATTTTGAATTGAGGTAACACGAGCAAGATTATGTTCTTCACTTAATTTTACATACTGATTAATGCCCCATGGCGTGTCATCTGATAAACCCAAGTGACGGATTTTCCCCTGCTTAATGGCATTATCCACAGACTGTAAAATATCCAGCATACCGGCTGTTTGTTGTTCACCGTCTACATCGGTAAATGAGATATGACCCGGATGGTGTTTGCCAAAATGCGGTGACGTACGGTTTGGCCAGTGCAGCTGAAATAAATCTATATAGTCAGTTTGCAGGCGCTTAAGAGAAGCATCGATGGCCTGAGTCACAGTTTTACCGGTTATATCCGCACCATTTCTGACATAAGGTAAACCGTTACCGGCTATTTTGCTGGCTAAAATAAATTCATCCCGCCTGTTTTGATTGCCAGCAAGCCAGTTACCGATAATGGTTTCTGTACCACCATAGGTTTTTTCATTTGGTGGTACCGGGTACATTTCAGCCGTATCAATAAAGTTAATGCCTTGATCGAGCGCATATTCAATTTGTTCGTTGGCTTCTTGCTGGGTATTTTGATTGCCCCAGGTCATAGTGCCTAAACAAATTTCAGAAACAGAAAGGCCGCTAGTGCCTAATTTGTTGTATTTCATTATGATTCCTCAACTTGAGACTGTTTATTGAAATTACTTGAGTTGTCTGGTGATTTCAATCCCTAAACGTTTGGCCAATCTGACTAAATTCGCTCTGTCTGTACCCAGCGTTCGGGCCGTTGCGCTCCAATTCATTTGATTGTCGAGTAAGGATTGTTTTATTAACGCTGACTGAAATTCTTCTGTCGCCTGTTTTAAATTAGTTTGACTATTTTTCCCCTGTATCTTAGGTGACGGCTTACTTGGCGGTGGGGGAGGTGAGTCGTTTTGATTGAGCAACTGAAAATCTTCAGTGGCTATTTTTATGATATCTTGATGACTTTTGCTGCGAGCACTTAGGGCAGCCCGACTTATCACGTGCTCTAATTCTCGGATGTTACCGGGCCAGTGGTAATGTGTTAACGTTTGGGTGACGTCTTCGGCCAATACCAGTTGGGTAATACCGAGTTTTCGGCGTACCTGCTCAACAAAATAGCCCAACAGGAGCGGAATATCTGCTTTACGCTCTCTTAGTGGCGGTACCTGAATAGGCAATACTGAAAGCCGGTGAAATAAATCTGCTCTGAAGCGACCCTGTTCTACTTCATCTTTTAAACGACGATTGGTGGCGGCGATTACTCTGACATCTAATAATTCGGTTTTATCCTGTCCAACTGGCTGAATTTCATTATTTTGCAACACTCTGAGCAGCTTGCTTTGCACACTTAGTGGCAGCTCTCCTATTTCATCTAAAAAAATGGTGCCCTGATTGGCCAAGCTGAATTTACCGGTTCTGTGTTTGTCCGCACCCGTAAACGCGCCTTTTACATGGCCAAAGAGTTCACTTTCAATCAGGTTTTCCGGTAAAGCTGCACAATTTACATAAACGAGTGGCCCTTTAGCCCGATTTGATTGCATATGCAGGGTACGTGCAACTAATTCTTTACCCACACCGGTTTCACCTTCAATCAATATTGTGAAATCGGATGGCGCAGATAGTTTTATTGTGTGTTTAAGCGCTTGCATAGTCGGGGCTTCACCGATTAACTCACCGCCATCTTTCGTTAATGCTTCACGGGTTAGCTCAGTGACGACTTGCTGGTTATGAGCCGATAATGCTTCTAATTGCTGAATCAAAATGGCAGTTTTTAAGGTCGCGGCTGACATTGAGCTAATCAGACTTAAGGTGTGTTGGGCAATATCATCAAATGCTTTCGGTTGCATTGAATCCAGTGTCAGTATACCGAGTAGCTGATTATCTGCCAGTAGTGGCATGCCCATGCAGGCATGTACCGGTAAATTGCCACCTTGAGCGAGTAGCATGCCATCATAGGGATCCGGTAAGTGACAATGATGCGGGAATCTGACAGGCGTCTGCGATGCACAAATTTCAGCAAATCTGGGATGCTCATCAATGATAAATCTGCGCCCCAATACTTCTTGTGTTAATCCTTGCTGTGCGATTGGTTTGAGTTGGTTACCCTGACACTTTTGCAATACCACAGCATCATTTTGAATGGTTTGACAAATTATGCTCAACAAGCGCTCAAATCGGTTGGCACTGGTTAAACTATTACTTAAATCGAGCGCCAGTTTTAGCAAACTGGAAGGCGAGATATCCGGCATAGATGCACCCTGATAAGTATTTTTTGTAACACTAACATATAAACCTAATTAGGTCTATTTGACTCTTTAATGTGTGTCATTTTGACTCTTTTTGTGAGGTGTTTATTTTTTATTTTTTGTAAAACCTATTAAATACAAATGGTTAAATAATTGGCTTTAAGATTGCTATACAAAACCTACTGAATGTAACCATGAGTGTTTTGTTGATATGTCAAAAGCAAAAATTCCTTTGATGCAAATTGAAGAGCCCCTTCCCGATACTCAACCCTGTCGTTTCCCGGCTGGTTTTATCCATCACCCGTTTTGGGATTTAGCCTTTCGGCCAATGTTTTTATTGGCATCAATATTCTCAATCGTCAGTTTATTGATTTGGATTGCTTCAATAAACGGTATTTGGGTATATACCGCAAGTGCTCAATTGCCAGCACTGCTTTGGCACGTGCATGAAATGATTTTTGGATTTGCATTGGCAATCGCGGTCGGTTTTTTATTAACCGCAGTGCAAACCTGGACCGGGCAGCGCAGTTTGCATGGTATTGGTTTAATTGTTTTAACAGCAAGCTGGTTAGTTGCCAGAGTGGCTTTGTGGCTTAATCAGCCCTTTTGGTTATTACTAGGCAGCGCTTGTCAGCTTATCTGGTGGGGCGTTGCGATTTATCATTTTGCCCGCCTCATAGTTAAAGCCGGACAAAAGCGACAATTTATTTTTATTGTTCTGATGAGCTTTATTGCCTTGTTTAATATGACCTTTTTATTGAGTGCCTGGCTTGGTCACAGTGAACTGGCTTTGCATTTAGCGCGAACTGCCATTTTATTATTTGCGGTTATTATCAGTGTTCTGGCGGGTCGGGTTATTCCATTTTTTACCGGCAGGGGGGCTGCCCAGTATCTTGAATCGAAAAACCTCAAGATTAAAAAGACAGACAAGCTGGATAGCATGATTTTTATCACCAGCGTTCTGGCGGCTGGTATTTATTTTCTCAGTTTTGTATTTGCGCTGGCGGTTGCGCCTGCGATTGTATTTCTTCTGCTGGCCGGTTTGCATCTGATTCGCCTGATGCATTGGCATAGCTGGCAAACTCGAAACGTGCCTTTACTTTGGTCGCTTCACTTGAGTTATTTGGCTCTGGCGATTGGCACAGCCGGACTGGGGTTGAGCTATTTTATTGATAGCTTACGGTTTGCTGATGCGCTGCACATTATTACGCTTGGCGCTATCGGAGCTATGATTCTGGCAATGATGGCTCGAGTTTCTCTGGGACATACAGGTAGGGCATTAAATGCTCATTTTCTGATGAGCATTGCTTTTGTGCTTGTTTTTTTTGCGGTTATCGCACGTTTTGTTTTTGCTGTTTTACAGGAATATTTATGGGCGTGGAATCTAAGTGCGCTGCTGTGGATGGTAAGTTTTGCTATTTTTGTTGTGATTTATTTACCTGTTTTAGTGCGCGCCCGCTTATCCGGATTAAATTGTTAACTGAGGCGGTTTAATGTTATCTGAACAAGAAATTCAATTAATAAAAAGTACAGTACCAGTCTTAGAAAGCGGGTGTACTGATATCACAGCGCATTTTTACAAAAGAATGTTTTTGTATAGCTAAATTAATATAAATTGAATTGTCTGTGATGGCTCTGATACTCGCAATTTGTAATGATTTAGCTATATAACCGGAATTAAAACATGTTTTTAATTTGAGTAATCAGGCATCTGGTCGTCAGCCTGCGGCCTTGTTCAATACGATTCTGGCTTATGCACAACATATTGAAAATTTGGATGTATTAAAAGCGGCAGTGAGTCGAATTGCACAAGAACATACCAGCTTAAATATTCAGGCTGAGCATTATCCGATTGTCGGACATCACCTCATCAAAACTTTTCGCGAACTGACCGGAGCGTTATTTACCGCAGAACTGGAATCCTGTGATTTTGCTCTCTGCTGGCGTTCGCTCAACGCCGATGTAATCTATGCTGGAGTATTTAGCCAGGATAGGTTATTCGTAAACTATTTATAATTTGCATACCGACCTTTAGTGAAATCAGGCACAATCAACGTAGATTGTGCCTTTTAGTTTTAGAACTTAAATTCAAAACCTAAGTTAAGTCCTTTGTCCAGAGTGATATTCGGACCGTTTTCCAAGTTAGCTTTCAGGTAACGGTACCCAACATAAACACTGCCGTTTGGTAAAAGTTGGTAGTTAGCACGTACTGACAAGTCGGTTTGATAGTCAAAGTCATCACTCATCAAAATCCCCGGAGCGTAAAAAAACTGCCCTTGGAAAGAGATAGCCGGGTTTCTTGGCAATGTGTAACCTGCTTGTCCGCCTAATGCGAATGCCTGTACTGTCTCATCATAAATATCTGAGATATACGCGCGACCGCCTAAACCGGCCGTTAGATTTGGCTGACCCTGGATAGGTCCAGCCATCAAGCCCGTTAAGTTAAATACACTGACATCATCATCTGTACCTATGGCCGCTGCTGAAAGCTGAACGTCCTGAACTAATCTGTCTGAGCCTATTTCTACTTTAAATGCATCATTGCTTAAATCTGCAGTTAAAAAACTTGCTGATGCTGGTAATGCTAATGCAGTTAATAAAGTGGCGAGTGATTTATTTAAATGTTTCATAATCTATCCTTACAAGACGCTGTTGCGTATATGAAAAAGAAAAACAGTAAAATACGATTGAAAACAGCTTGCATGTTAATCATAAAAATCCCTAAGTAAAGCGATTCCCGTGACTTCTTGAAGGTGCTGTGAACCGTTATGCAAATTTATTTCGATACTGAGAGTTAGCGGGAACTTATTAGATGACCTTGTTTAATCAAGACCAGACTATCCTGCTGAGCGACCAGCTGAGCGGATAAATTGCGCGGTGATCGTAACCAACTCAGCTGCGAATATTGATTTAATTTGCCCTGAATGATGAGTAGCTCTTGTGACGGATTGTTTTCAGTGACCGGATAACACTGACCTTTGGGCCATTTTATTAAACTGGTTTTTTCTGAACGGTATGTATGTAAGGGCAGTATTTGAAATCCATCAGCTGCTTGCTGCCAGTTTGCATCTTGTGTTTGAATGCTGAGCTGTTTGTTATCACCCGCCTGAAATTGACAAAGTTTTACAAAAACCACGCAGCCGGTTTTGCTAAAAGGTGCATGCTGACTACCATCTGGGTTTCGGATATAAGTACCGGCAGGGTAATCTCCGTTTTCGTCACTGAAAATACCCTCTAATACCAGTATTTCTTCTCCCTGTGGATGCTGATGTGGCTTAAAACAGGTACCGGCTTGGTATTGAACTATGCTGGTAGCATGGCCTTGTTCGGCTTTTGCTCTGGCCAGAGGTTTTCGCATGACGCCTTTTGCCGGACTGTTAACCCAAGTTTGTTGTTGCGTATTAATAATGACAGTCTGGTCAAAATCCATATTTAACATTGAGCAAGCCTTTAAAAATTTGAGTTTAAATTGCATTATACTCAATTAACGAAAAACATCCGAGTTAAAACATGATTCGAGTTCAAACCCAAGATTTTAATGTCGCTGAAGAGTATGCTGCATTAACCCGCGAAAATCAGACCGATGGCGCCATTGTCTTTTTTGTTGGCTCAGTGCGCGATTTTAATCAAAATAGCCAAATAACCAGTTTGACACTGGAGCATTACCCGGCAATGACAGATAAAGTATTGAATGAGTTAGAAATTCAAGCAAAAGCGCGCTGGCCGGTTAACCGGGTTGCTATTGTTCACCGGGTTGGAAAGCTGGAACTGGGGGAGCAAATTGTATTTGTTGGTGTCAGCAGTGCTCACCGACAGGCTGCTTTTGACGCTGCACAATTTATTATGGATACGTTAAAAACGACAGCTCCCTTTTGGAAAAAAGAGGCAACCCCAGCTGGTGAGCACTGGGTCGATGCAAAAGATTCAGATGAGCAGGCAGTTAAAAACTGGGATAAGTAATCTGTCTTCTTGCTCGCATATTCAGGTACATCGCGTATAATATGCGGCAAATCTAGCTTACAGGAGAATTTCATGCGTCCAAGTGGTCGAACAGCCAGTCAAATCCGTCCTATCTCTATCACTCGAAACTTTACAGCTCATGCTGAAGGTTCTGTTTTAGTTGAATTTGGCGATACCAAAGTTATTTGTACGGCCAGTGCAACTGAAGGTGTGCCAAGATTTATGAAAGGTAAAGGCGAAGGCTGGATTACAGCTGAATATGGCATGTTACCCCGTTCTACACATACCCGTTGTGACCGTGAAGCCGCGCGCGGTAAACAAGGTGGCCGAACGCTTGAAATTCAACGTTTAATTGGTCGCTCACTACGTGCAGCGGTTGATTTAAAAGCCTTAGGTGAATATACGATTACACTTGATTGTGATGTGATTCAGGCTGATGGCGGCACCCGAACGGCATCGATTACCGGTGCCTGCGTTGCATTAGTGGATGCATTAACTCATCTGCGAGCTAAAGGTTCATTAAAAACCAATCCACTTAAACATATGATTGCTGCAATTTCAGTGGGTGTTTATAAAGGTGAAGCGATTGCTGATTTAGAGTATTTGGAAGACTGTGACGCTGAAACCGATATGAATGTGGTGATGACTGAAACGGGTAAGTTGATTGAAGTGCAGGGGACAGCCGAAGGCGAACCTTTCAGCTTTGAAGAAATGAACGAAATGTTGGAATATGCACGCCATGCCATTCGTGAAATTACTGATATTCAAAAAGCCGCTTTAGCTTAACAGGAACCCGGAGATTTTAATGCAAGCTTATCAAAAAGAGTTTATCGAATTTGCCTTATCACGCGGTGTTCTTAAATTTGGTGAATTTACACTAAAATCAGGTCGCGTTAGCCCTTATTTTTTTAATGCCGGTTTATTTAAAACCGGTGGCGATCTGGCAAAACTCGGTCAGTTTTATGCAGCGGCGCTGCAGGATGCGGGCGTTGAATATGACTTATTATTTGGCCCAGCTTATAAAGGTATTCCTATTGCGACCGCCACGGCTGTTGCTTTAGCTGATAAATATGAAAAAGACGTACCTTATTGTTTTAACCGCAAAGAGAAAAAAGATCACGGCGAAGGTGGTCAACTGGTTGGTTCTGAATTAACTGGAAAAATCATGCTGGTAGACGATGTGATTACCGCAGGTACGGCAATCCGTGAGTCTATGGAAATCATTAAAGCAAATAATGCGGATTTAACCGGTGTCTTAATTGCTTTAGATCGTCAGGAAAAAGGCAAAGGTGAACTTTCGGCCATTCAGGAAGTTGAAAGAGATTTTGGTACTCAGGTTATTTCGATTATTAAACTAACCGACTTAATTGCCTATTTAGAGCAGGCGGGTGATAAAAACGCTGAGCTTGAAAAGGTTCAGGCGTACCGTCAGGCTTATGGTATTGCTTAATTAAACCTTATCAGCTTAGCGATAAAAAAGACGGAGTGAATGTAGATTCACTCCGTCTTTTTTAGTTTTATTGCCAACTGGCCAGTAAAACGCCCAGACTTAACCGACTTACCTTGTGGCGATAATCAATTAAAGACTCTCCATAGCCATATGAATATTGTACAAAGCCTTTAAAACCAATCTTTTTGATTGGGAATGCCCAATTCAGTTCAAGGTAACCCTTATTACCGTCTGTTTTTAAATTATTACGAATTGTGCTCGAAAACAGGTGACGATTCATTTTGTACCCTGTAAATAGCTCAAAATGACCCATATAATCATCAGTTTGTTTATACCGGGTTGAAATGTCATCATCAGGCATGCGTATCCAGGGTTTAAATGAAACGGTTAAATTATCACGAGCAAATGTCCAGTTAAACATTAAACGGTTCCAACCCAGTGACAGATTACTTGAACGACCATTGGATTGATGATTAAAAGAGATCGCAAAACTTTTTAATGGCAGATTAAACAAAATACCTTCTTCATTGTGAATGTAGTCCTGCTGCCAGATTAATTCCGGTTCATAGGTATTTTCTCTAAAGGGTTTGGATGCATCCCTGTTATAGAGCTGCCAGAATGACGTTTGTGTATAAGCAAAGCTAACCGAGTCATGCGGCAAGACTAAGTCAGAAAAAATGGGCAAGCGAAAACTAATTTGCAGTTTGAGCTCCAGGTTATCTATATCCACATCATCTTCTTTACTGTTAAATAACAGTTTGGGATCGTAATAATTATTACTGTTATGATAACTGACTGGCAGCACATAATTTGAATGGTACGGCTGTATACCTAGCTTTTCGCTGAAATAATCCGAATCTAGTTCTGTTTTTATTTTATCACTATGGCTATCGTAACAAGCCAGCCTCTGGCTTGCAGATTCAATCTCACTACAGTTTTCTATGGCCTCTCCATGGCTGTTTAATGACACTAGCATGCATATTGCACCTGTCCAGCCTGCTTTCATAGGCACCTCTTGGTAATTTAAATGATTATATTTAAGTGGGGTGTATTAAGCGCTTATATTCTTCACTGGAGCACAAAACCTTGGGCTAATTTAGTGTACAGTTTAATTAAACTATAGCTAAGCATGTTTAAATTGCTAATTTTAAAGGTTAATTTTCTAAATCCAACGCGAGTTCTTAAATTTAAAGTCTTGGATTATTAAAGTGCTATAAAAATAAGGGGTGGAATCCTGGTACTTTTCTAAATGGGCTATTCGTTTTAGTGAGTTGTTTCGCGATTGTATTTTTATCAATGAAAACGCAAAGGGCAGTATTAGGCCGACAAACTAAGCATAACGGGTGAATTGGATTTCACTCGGATGGTAGCTTTGATGATAAAAGCGCTGGATTTTTAATGCTCTGGCGTTAATTGTTTGATCCCTTTGCGCTATATTTAAAGACTCTGTTTGAGCCAAGGTTTGTTTAGGCTCAAATTGAGGTACAGGCTCAGCGTTAACCAGGGTATTAAGCTGATTATCTGTATTATTTTGATTAGTTGACGGCTCTGAAGTTTGATTAAATACCCCGGCAACAGAGTTATTCTGAGTTATATTTTGTGCGGGTTGAAGTGACTCTGCGTTAGTCACTGGGCCTGAATTTTCTATTTGAGCTGGCTGAGTTACACTAGACTCAGATGACTGTTCTTTTAATAGTTCAGCTCTGGCTTCAGTGGCTTTCTGACTGGCCTCATTTGCGACTTTTCTATCTGCTGAAGATGGCTCTGCCGGCGCGAGTGCCGCGCGTTTTACCTGCTCCATTTTTTGAATCGTGGCTTGAGGATCACCGGCAACTTTTGCTACATCAATTTGCACTTCCCCTTCAACTGCATAATTTTTACCGTCACTGCCGCGTTCAAATTCGTATTGAGGCGCGCCAGCATACTGACCGCCAATATTTGCATGGGCTTGTTCGTGTGTTCTGACTTCCTGATCTCTTGCTTTTAGCTCGGTCAGTGCTTTTTCTTCGCGTGCTTGGGCCTCTGAATTTTGCTCAGACTGTGATGAATTTTCGTTAGACGGGTTGGATTGCTCCTGGCTGGTAAATTCTTTACCGCGGTTTTCCTGATCTTCAGTGGCATCCTGACCACTTTGCTCTGCTAAATTCGGATCCGTTAGTTCGGTATCTTGTCTGTGCGTATTTTTAACTTGCTCTGGTTTTGAAAAGTCATAGGTCAGGGCTATCGTTAAACCCCGTTTAGTCGTTTTTTCGTTTTCAGAACCTGTCGCAGACTCGCCCGGGGGGTGTTCGTTTTCAGCTGCCTGACTAACGGCCTCACGTGATAAAGCCTCTTTGCGTGCCGCTTCTGTATGCGGGTTTGCAAAGTTCAGATTCAGATTAACCGGAAACTGAGTGACTATATTCATTTATTCGTATTCGCCGATAAATTGGTTACATCAGACTTTAATATCAATAATACTGCCAATGGTTTCATTGGCAGTTTGCAATGCTTTTATATTCGCACTGGCTTCTAACTGATTTTGATTCAAATCGATTAGATTGTCTGTTACTTCCTGCTGTCTGTCTTGCTCGGCCTGTGCATTTAGCTGGTCTTGCTGTTCAGCATTATTTGCACGATCTGCATTTTCCTGTTCAGCAAGATCGGTTTGTGCGTTTTGCTCTTCTTCGGCTGCCGTGGGTAAGCTCCTGCTGGCAATCTCCTGAGCGTTTTGGCTGATCCCCTGACTAGCTTGATTCAGGCCATAGACGCTGGAGTTGAATGCTGATTGAATATCCACAATGCCTCCGGTTGGTTAATTTAAATTGAGCTTAATTATTAACCAATTTGGTTGAAATTGAAAGCTGTTGTATTAAACCTAGTATTTGCTAATTACTGAATTCTGCCAACATAGCTTGACTAAATTGCGTTGCATGCGAAATAAAAGGGGCATGAGATGCTTTAGCAAAAGTGATTTGTTTTGCTTCTGGCTGTAACTGAGCAATTGCGTCAGCTGCTTTTATTGGAACCAAGCTATCGAGTTTGCCATAAAAGCGGATTGTCGGAGTTTGAATTTTATTCAGCTCAGCCCTTAAATCCGCCTGCGCTAATATGTTAAGACCGGCCGCTAATACAGGCTCACAAGGGGTCTGATATTGCATTAATAAATTTTTTAGTTGTTTTACGTCCTGGCGTGCCGTATCGCTGCCCATTGCTTGAATCGCTAAAAAACGTTCAATGGTTTTATGGTAATCATTTGCCAGCTGTTGCTGAAAGGTGGTTAAAACCTCTGGTTTTATGCCTCTCCATTCTAATTCCGCCTGAAACTTGGGGGTCGAAGCCAGACAAACTAAATGTGTTAATGTTTGTGGCTGATGAATGGCTATATGTTGAGCGACCAGTCCGCCTAACGACCAGCCCAATAAGATACCAGGTTGTTTTATCTGGTTGGCAATTTGTTCACTGATATTTGCTAAACTATACTCAGACGGATAGGTTTGATGAGAATCACCGTAGCCGGGTAAATCAAGTAAATGAATATTAAACAGCGATTCTATTTGTGATAACAGGGGTTGCCAAACCGCTTTATTCATCCCCCAGCCGTGAATTAAATATAGGTTGTGTTTTGCCATAACTGATTGCCGCTGCCTCTGGCTGCTTATTCAAAGGATTGTGAAATGATCAGTTTACCACATGTAAAAGCTTCGTCATTGGCTTTTACTCGATGTTATTTATGCGATACGCTGACCAACCCCGGCTTTTCTTTATGTGCGTTTTGTATGCATTCAATATTGCATTCAGAGGTAAATCTGAACTGGCAGGATATATTATTAAGGCCGGATGCTTGTCGTATGTTAAAGACTCGTTCGCTCAGTCACTTATATTGTCTATTTGAATATCAGAATCCGCTAGATCTTATGATTGCGCAAATGAAGTATCATTCTAGCAATATTGCAAAAAATAGCCTGAAACAGCTGATTCAGGCTGAGCCGGTCAATCCTACTTTAATTTCGCCTGCCGATTGTCTGGTCCCAGTGCCTTTGCATTGGTTTAAATATTATTTGCGTGGATTTAACCAGGCAGATTGGCTGGCCGATGTATTGTCAGCCCGCCTTAAAATAACGAGGTTTAAAGGGGGACGGCGGGTCAGGTTTACCCATCAGCAAGCGAGTTTAAGTGGCCAGCGTCGAATTCGAAATCTTAACAA
Organism: uncultured Alteromonadaceae bacterium; assembly: GCA_913056495.1. Taxonomy (GTDB): domain Bacteria; phylum Pseudomonadota; class Gammaproteobacteria; order Enterobacterales; family Alteromonadaceae; genus Catenovulum. Next base: position 15,361 of record CAJXMO010000034.1, read on the forward strand.
TGCATTCAGAATTCAAAGTCAGTTATCGATTAAAAATAAACATGTTCTGCTGGTGGATGATGTTGTGACAACCGGTACGACACTTGAAGCTCTGGCTCAAACATTTTTAAATGCGGGCGCCGCTCGAGTATCAGCAATCTGCCTTTGCTGGGCTAAGCTCAATTAATCTAAGCCCAACTTAATTAATCAAGGTCAGCGATACATTGTCTATCCATCCCCATGAATTGGCCGTTTCGTCTATATTAAAAGCTATCGTTAATTGGTTATTTGCGACCTGAATGTCTGCCTGATAGCTTTGCCAGTTAAGCCAGCCGGTATTGTTTATTTGGGTTTCTCTTACTTGTTCAGCACTGGATAAGTGCAATACCGAAGCGGATTGACCTAAACTTTCCCCCATGATCATCGCACTAACCCGGTAATGTCCATTCTCCAGACCAGAAATGGTTTGACTCAAAGTGCCGTTGAAATCACTGTCTGCCCAGTAGGTTACGGCTTTATTACCTTCATATACACCTGCTTCACCAATAGAAAACAGTCCGCTCTTGCTCGATTGCCACGGAGTGAGTTCATTGGATTCAAACCCTGCGTTCACTAACTTTTCAGTTTCAAGTAATACGGTTAGTTCAACTTGGACTGATTCGCCGGTATCCAGTTGCCCACTTATCAGATATTTACCTGCTGCATTTGTGAGGACCTGGCTTGTATCTCCCCAAGCAATCGTGCGGCTTTCTATTTTGTGTGTATTATAGATGAGCGTAATTTTATCAGGCATATTTAATTGAGTATTGGCTGCGTCGACTGTGATGACGACAGGTTCAATCGAATCAATTATCGGTGAGGAAACCGGGTTGGTTGCAGATACTTTCCAAAAGACATCGAGTGAATCCAGTACTTTGCCCTGATAGTCAAACATGGCCTGGTTTTCCCAGCCGTTTGATTGTCCGTTAACCCAGCCGGCGCCTTCTTTACCTAGCCAGGCTGGCTCCCAATAAAATAAACCTAAGCCTTTTTCATCAGGCACTTGGGCAAGGCGTTCAATAATATCTCGGATAACGGTTGCTTGTCCCTGAGGTGTTGCTCTATAGCCGCTTTCATCTGCGCTGGCTTGTGAAAAAATATTGTTACCTTCGTCCGGACCTTGTTCTGTCGTAAAGCCGTAGGCGGTTTCGGCAATGACAATTGGCTTATTATATTTTTGGCTGAGTGCATTTATGTTTGCAGATAAGTTTTCCATGCTACCATGCCAATAAGGATAATAAGACGCGCCGATAATATCGTAGTCAAGTTCGGCAGCTGTGAATGCATCAAAAGCATAATTAAAGATGCCGCTATTACCGCCTTCTGCAAGATGCAGCATAATTTTACAGTCTTGTCCGGCTAAGGCTTCAACAGCGCGGGTTGCGGCGATACCTTGTTGGATTAAACTCGTAGCACCCGCACTGCCTATATCTTGCCCGTGGGGGAAAACCAGACCGCCATTAATTTCATTGCCTATCTGAACCATATCTGGAAATACACCATCAAGGCGAAGATTATTCAGCGTATCGTAGGTAAACTGATAAAGTGCCTGTTCAGTCTCTGTCTGAGTTAAATCTTGCCAGGCTTTGGGAATGTATTGTTGTCCAGGATGCGCCCAGAAATCACTGTAATGAAAGTCGAGTAATAGTTTAAACCCCAGCGCTTTAGCTCTTTTTGCTAAAGTCAGTGTGGTTTGGTAATCATTCGTGCCACCGCCAACCGCACCTTCAATGGATTGGCCATTGTTAACTTCATCAACCCAGTAAACATTATAAGGGTCGTTCCAAAGCCTCAATCTAATCCAATTTATACCGTGTTCGGCAAGAATGTCCAAAACATCTTTTTGCTGGTTGTTTTCATCAAAAAAAACACCACCATTTTGTTCAACCTCAAGTAAGGTTGAAATATCCACACCTTTAATAAAATTGTCTGCTAATCCGCTAACGGGTTGAACGTAGAGGCTTGAATCTATGTGATTTGGTTCTGTTATTTCAGACTCGCCCTGCAAATCAAGTTCGGCTTGGCAGCCAGTTAAGCTTACTGTTATCGCGAGCAGGCCTGTTTGTAATATTAACCTGAAATGCCATCTGTGAAGTGCTATCATTTTTGAATCCCTTTAGTGCTTTGTTGTAATTGTGTTACTTATAGCACTCAAGTTAAACGTTTACCAATTTATTTCTTTTTAATATTTTTATTTATCTTTATGTTGTTGATATTTGGTTATTTATTTTTGGTAAGGCTTTTCCGGTTTTTGTTGGAAGCACTAAATTCAGATTGACCTGAATTTAGTGACTAAAATTAATCAGGTGTGAAAAGAAAATGCTGTTATCAAATAATTTGGCTGTATTAAACCAGTAACCCCTAAACAAAGGATTAAAAGTAAATGCGATAACCTGGCCCTTACCGAGTTTATATGCGGTTAACGCTGTTGTATCTGAAATCAGCTTTTGATTGGCATAGCTTGTATAACCGGCAAGCAGAGGGGACTTTTCAAATACAGCTATGTCATGAAAAGGTGTACCAGCCTGTAGCAACATGACTCTGTCATTTTGAAAAACCGTTAATTGATTATCTTTCATTCCAATGGCAATCGGGTGGCTTAAATCCAGTTTTGTTTTAAATGCGGTCCCTGAAATCATGCGTTGAGCCAGATAATGCTCTTGTTCCTGATATGAGTAATCGTCCGAAGCAAAAGCGAGTTCCATATCCCTTTGAGACAAAAAATCATTGGCAATAAGCCCTTTTTGACTGGCCCACAAGGTTGCCCGTTTTAGTGTAATTAAGGTGCCGCCTTGTTTTAACCACAGCTTGAGCTGCGTCAAAAAGCTTTTAGGCAAACTCGTGTAGTCACCACTGGTTAAAATGAGATGGGTATAATTTGTTAGCTCCAGTGTGGTCGCATTACTGATGTTTAATTTATTCAGTGGTAAAGCCAGTTGGCTATCAAAGTGATGCCAAATTTCACCCACTTCAAAATGTGATACAGAATCACCCACTAAAATAGCTGCTTTTGGCTGTGTCAGTTTTACCTGAAATGCACTGCCTAAATCTGGTCCCTTCGGCGTTTTTAAACTGGTGATATTATAAAACTCCGAGCTATGCTGAGAAAGGAGTTGATTCAATTCCTGACGTAAACTTTCAGTATTTTCAGCTTTTAAAATTATCAGGCTGCCTGGCGGTAATGCATGTTCACCTTGATCTGTGAGTACGCTGATAGATTTTTCCGCCACTCTGACGGTTAAGCCTTTTTTGAGCAACTGACTCAGTAATTTGTTTGAATCTAAAGAGTGGGTATTAATGGCCCATGCATTTGCACTGTCGAGCATATTTCCAGATGTTTTCGACACTATTTGTTCAGCGGTTTTCCATTGATTGTCAGCAACCTTCACACCAAAAATATTACGCCCGACGGCTGCGTATTTTATGCCATATGCCAGCGCCATATTCCAGTTGGTTACATCATAAAAAACGGAGTCATTAAATTCAGTTTGCTCACTGAAAATACTTTTAATCAGTTTGTATTGAGCCTGATTAAACGGAATCCAAAAGCTAGTTTCTTTTGGGTAAAGCTGATCATCAATTTTGTAATCAGAAGTTAACCGATAAGCTTTTATTTGGTGGAAGTCGAGTAACGTTAGAAAAGGTCGCAACTGATTCGAATGAGCGGACTCTTTAATTAAATAACCTGAGAATTTATCGGATTTAGCTTGTTCAATCGATTGTTTAAAAAAGTTTTGCTGATAATTTAGTAGATCAATTCGTTTTGCGTTCGCGGCTCTGATAATAGAGAAGATACCACTGAGCTGATTTTCTATTGTTTTTGCAAAACTTAATTCACCAAACTGGGTTTCTATGACTTGCCCCAGACTGCCTGCCTGTTCGAGTAAGATCCCGATTCCGCCCTGAATATCCGGGTAAGTGGATGCTTTACCAATATAAAAATCATCGAATCTTTCTTCACTGAAATACAATTTGTCTTCTTTATCAAATTGCTCAACGGTAAATTGAGTGAGCGCTCGAGTCAGTTCAATATTCTCATTCGGCGTTAATGGATTGGTTCTGTCTGGCACACCGGGTTGAAAGAAATAGCTGTGATCAGACTGCATTTCATGAAAGTCAGCTAACAGATTAGGTTTCCATTCATGATACTGACGTATTTTAGCCTGTGATTCAATTTGACTGAGCGGTAGCCAGTCTCTGTTCAAATCAAAATAATAATGATTTCCGCGGGCGCTGGGCCAGGGTTCATTATGGGATGCATCTTGCCTGTCGGCAGGTGGATATAAGCTGTAATTACGGTTTGCCCAAGTTGCAAACGCATCATAGCCGTCCGGGTTTGCTATTGTATCAAATAATATAACGGTATTGTCCAACCAGCTTTGAATACTTGCATCCTGACTGTTAATCAACTGATAAATTGCTTTAATGGCGGCATGAGTTCCGCTGGGTTCATTGCCGTGGGCTGAGAAACTCAACCAGATAATGGCTGGCATGGTTTGCGTATTTAACGGGGTTGCAAACGGATTGTTAAGTTGTTCGTGGCGAATCCGAATGGCATCCAGCTGGTCGATATTTTGTTTTGAGGAGACCAGAGTTAAGTTGAGTCCTCTGCCTTCATGGCTCATGCCATAAGGCATACGTTTAATTTTGGCATTGTTTTGAGCCAGATAATTAAGATATTGCTCTATCTGATCATATCGTAAATGTTGTTCACCTATTTTTTTATTAAAAAACTGGTCAGGTGAAATCAGTGTACTGGCTGACGCGGTAACTATAATGCTTTGGAAAATAAGAAGAATGAAAATCGATAAGCAACGCATCAATTGAACAACTCCGACAGGTTATAAAGACCGGATAACTATATCATACAAAGCCTGCAGAGGCAGAGACACATGATTAAAATACTTAGCTGATGTGAGTGAATGTGATGCCCGTCAGGCAAAATTTAAGCTGTGTTTATTTTAAAATATAAAGATTGTGATTAATTGTTGCCAAACAACTAGTTTTTAGTCGGTTTTATCAATCTCGGCTAATGAAATTTTCAGTTCAACCTTTTTTGTTGGTCGAGATCAGAGTATTATATATTAATTCCGAGTAAATTAGTCAGGTACTTTGTATGAGCGAAACTCAAACCCTAGTTACTATTTCTGAATCAGCGCAAGCACATTTTGCAAAATTGCTTGAAAGTCAGGATTCTGGTACCCAAATTCGAATTTTTGTTGTGAATCCAGGTACACCTAATGCTGAGTGTGGCGTATCTTATTGTCCGGCAGATGCCATCGAAGAGAAAGACATTATTGTTGAGTTTGATGCGTTCAATGCTGTTGTTGACCCTGAAAGTGAACCGTATTTAGAAGATGCATCGATCGATTTTGTAACCGATCAAATGGGATCTCAACTGACATTAAAAGCGCCTAATGCAAAAATGCGTAAAGTGTCAGAAAATGCGCCTTTACGCGAGCGCATCGAATACGTATTAGTTAGTACTATTAACCCGCAACTGGCTAACCATGGTGGTAAAGTCAGTCTGGTTGAATTAACCGAAGATGGTATTGCCGTATTAGAATTTGGCGGCGGCTGTAATGGTTGCTCTATGGTCGATGTCACTTTAAAAGAAGGCATTGAAAAACAGTTAATAGAACAATTTGAAGGTGAATTAACCGGTGTTAAAGATGTGACTGAACATCAGGCTGGCGCACATTCATACTATTAATTTTTAAATCCTTCTATGCAAGAGCCACAATCAAGACTCGAAAAACTAGGAAGTGCGCCAGATAAGAGCTGGCGCATTTTTATTCAGGGGTTAATTGGTTTTTGGCTCAGTGCTGCAGTCGTCTGGTTCAGTCTGGACTATGCGCCTTTCTATTTTTATATCGCAATTGTCTTGCTGATTATCGCATTTACTTATGCGGTCTGGGGTTATATTGGTATTTTTGCCAATCGCTGGCTCAGACTCAAGATTCAGCGCGAGCAATATAGCCGGGTATTTTCCGATAAAGAGTAATCCCTCTGGTTATCATCATGGCATGCAAAGCCAGCCATAATGCATGATTGGCCTGGTATGTATCAGACTGTAGGGTTAAATCGGCCAGATACCACACCGGAAAAAATACACAAAATACAGAGACCGCCATGCTATTTCGCATGGTTTTACTGGCAGCCAAGCCGATAAAAATACCATCTAATAAAAAGCAGCCCGCCGCAGTTAATGGTAAAAAAACTATGTATATCAGATAAGACTGAGCGACGCTTCGAATCGCATGTAAATCTGTCATCAGGTTAATGATCGAGTGTCCAAATATAGCGAATATCAAACAATAAAAAACAGCAAATAAAAATGTGAAAAGGCTACAAGCTTTTAAAGTTTGTTTAAGCTGGTTTTTTTGTTTTGCGCCATAATGTTTGCCGACTAAAACCTCAGCTGCGTATGCAATGCCGTCTAAACCCAGTGAAATCAGCATCATAAAATTCATTAAAACCGCATTAGCGGCGACCACCTCTACACCTAAGCGGGCTCCCTGAAAGGTAATAAAAAGTAATGCGGCCTGCAAAATTAGAGTTCGTAATAAAATATCACGGTTTACCAGCATAAAAGGTTTGATTTTCTGCCAGTTAAAACTTTGTTTAAACTGGACAAGCACTGATTTTAGCATCAAAGGTTTGGCGAATATCAATAAACAGAACAACCCCAGATATTCAGCAGTCAAACTCGCAAATGCGACGCCTTTGACAGCAAAATTGAACTGATATACCAATAATAAGTCCAACAGGACATTGGTCAGGTTCATCATGATTTGAACCCACATGATTTGTTTTGCTTTGCCCTGAGCAAGCAACCAGCCAATTAAAACCAGATTAAATAAGCTGGCGGGGATTGCCCAAATTCTGATAGTGAAATAATCGGTTGCACTTTGGCTGGTGAGCGTATCGGTTTGTGCATACCAAAGACCCAGTTTAAGATAAGGGCTTTGCAGGCATAAGATAAATGCGGCAGCGAGCAGAGCAACCGTTAAGGCTTGTCTTAATAATATATTGGTCTGGGTTTTGGCGTTTGCCTGTACACTGGCCTGTGAGGTTAAGCCCGTGACAGACATGCGTAAAAACCCGAATATCCAAACGGCAACCGTAATCAACATGCCTGATATTGTCACCCCGGCTAATAGGTGAGGCTCAGGTAAATGACCTAATACACTGGTATCCACAATCCCCAAAAGCGGTGTGGTAATATTTGAAATAATCATAGGAATGGCAATTGCTAAAATTGCACGGAGTTGACTAGATGAAACTTTGGAAAACATGCTTTTATTGTTTTGCCTTAATGGGTTTATTAAATTTTAACAGAGTTGCGCTTGCACAGGAAAAAACAACTGAATCTGGAATCTCAGATAATCAGCTGATTGTTCTACAATACCACCATGTTGCGGAGGATACACCGGGCATTACCAGTATCAGGCCGAAAGCTTTTATTAGCCATTTAAATTATTTAGCTGACAACGGATTCAATATTGTTGATTTACCTGAGGCCATTCAAAAAATAAAAACCGGAGAATCACTTCCAGATCATGCTGTTGCGATCACTTTTGATGATGGTTATTTAAACCTGATTGATTTTGCTTTACCTGAGCTTGAAAAACGAGGTTGGCCAGCAACTATTTTTGTTAATCCCGGGTTATTAGAAAAACATAGCTCCCATTATTTATCCTGGCAACAATTAAAGACCTGGCAGAAAAAAGGCATGGCTATCGCCAATCATGGCTGGCAACATGATTATTGGATCAGACAACCCAAAGATATCTCAGCGCAAGATTGGCAAGACAGAATTAAACAATCTATTTTATCTACCGAAAAAGCGATAGAACATCATTTGGGTCATTCCCCCAAATTGGTCGCATTTCCATACGGTGAATATGATGACTGGTTAACTGACTGGCTAAAGGCACAGAATCTAATCGCATTTGGACAACAAAGTGGCGTTGTTGCCCGTTATTCAGATTTTGCTGCATTGCCCAGATTTCCTGCTTCCGGTCAATATGCTAACCTGCAAACACTGGCGGTTAAATTAAAAAGTAAAGCTTTGCCCGTTGACTACAATACACTGCCCAGTCCGTTAGTGCAGGATAAAAAGAACCCGCCAGAACTCAGGCTAACCTGGCTAACTCAATTTAATGCTGATCAATTTGCCTGTTATGTAACTGCGCAGCCTAAAGCACAAACAGAACATACCACACAATACACGACTGTGGTTGCCGTTGAAAAGCTCAATTCCGGTCGTTCAAGATACAACTGTACATTGCCGCGAACGGATGGTAGTGGTGACTATTATTGGTTTTCTCAGCCTTGGTTAGTTCAACATTAATCTGGACAGTCTTAAATGCTTTTATATTTAAGACGCTTGCTTGCTGACTACAGTTTATCTATTTTATTAGATATCTTTATGTGACTAATAAATATGGAGTTTTTCTGTCTCGTGTGGTGATTTAAAAAATGAATAAATATTGATAGCTGATTGTGTCGCTTTAGGCTAAATTAATGTCATTATTCACCTGCCTTTGCCATCCCTCATGGCATTATTTAGGAAACATGATGACAGACTTAATCGCTATCTTGCTGCTAATCCTGATCAGCGCTGTTTTTGCGATGTCAGAAATTGCGATGGCCGCTGCACGCAAAATTAAATTGGTTGTAAAAGCCGAAGAGGGCAGTCAAAAAGCCAAAGCGGTATTATTGCTTCAGGAAAATCCGGGGGCGTTTTTTGCGATGATTCAAATTGCATTGAATGCTATTGCCATTTTAGGTGGTATTGTCGGTGAAGCTGCGCTCACACCTTATATTGAAGGCATTATTAGCCACATTTATCAAGGTCAGTACTTGGATACGGTTAGCTTTGTTGTGTCATTTGTTAGTTTAACTGCGTTATTTATTTTATTTGCTGATCTGTTACCTAAACGAATAGCCATGATAATGCCGGAAACGGTCGCTACTTTTTTTGTAACACCTATGCGCTGGATTACACTAGTACTGACCCCGTTTGTCATTATTTTTAATAGTTTGACGAATTTATTATTAGCGTTATTTAAATTACCGACGGAAAGAGAAGATATAGTTACCACCGAAGATATAGTTGCAACAATGGAAGCGGGTGCCGAACATGGCAGCTTGCAGCAGCAGGAATATCAGTTAATTGAAAATGTATTTGAGCTGGAAAACCGGACTTTGGCCAGTGTGATGACACCCAGAGATCAAATTATCGCGTTTGCGATAGATGAAACCAGTGACGAAATTACCCAAAAAATAATCGATACTCCGCATAATCATTTTTTGGTTTGCAAAGAGAATTTAGATAGTTTAATTGGTATTGTCGACTGCAAAGACATATTAAGGCAGGTTTTAAAAGGCGAAGCGGCGCAAATCAGCAAAGAGATGTTAGATACGGATGTGTTTTATTTACCCGAATCTTTAAATCTGTCGGATGCGTTAAATGCTTTTAAAGTCGCCTCTCAACCGTGCGCGCTTGTAGTGAATGAATATGGCGTTATAGTGGGTCTGGTTACTGTGAAGGATTTACTCAGCAGTTTTATGGCTCAGTTAATTACCCCACCGGATGAAGAGGCTATTATCAAAAGAGATAATCATTCATGGCTAATTGATGGCTTAACCCCGATTGCTGAAGTATGCAAAGAGTTGGATATTGAGTCTTTCCCAGAGAGAAACCAGTACGAAACGCTGGCCGGGTTTATTTTATACAAACTTAAAAAATTACCTAAAAAAACCGATTTTGTGATTTATGCAGGGTATAAATTTGAAGTCATAGATTTACAAAATGTCAGAATTGAACAAGTCTTAGTGACAATCATTGAATAAAACAACAGGGAACAGGCGTTATGGAAGATGGCATCAAATACAATGAATGTGATATTGATAAAAAACAAGAAGATGGGCAATACTCGGATTTACCGGCTACCTTGTTAATTTTAATTGCCCTGGTACAAGGATTACTCTTGTTGCTATTACATCAGGCAATAGAGCTGGATTTCTGGCCTAAGCAGTCGCCTCACTGGTTATTTTGTTTTTATAGTATGGCTTTTAGTGCACCGCTTTTATACCTTTTAACACTAAAGTGCCAGCAAGACTTTTGGCAGGTTAGCCGCTGGATTGTCCCGTTAAGCTTATTATTGGCCGTATTGGGATTTTATATAGGCTATCAGGCAACGCCGGTTGAGCATATTCGTTATGACAGCCTGTTGTTCTCTTTTATTTTAACCAGCGTATTAGCACTGTTTAAAATACTTTTGTATGTTCAGCATTTTACCAGTGGCGAGTCATTTACTTATCAGCAATTATTTATTCGTTCCTGGCGCAATTTTTTAACGCTTTCACTTTCGCTTACATTTGCGGGAGCAACGTTTGCCGTGCTGATGCTGTGGGCGGCGTTGTTTAAAGCCATCCAGATTGACTTTTTCTATGAAGTTTTCACCGAAGCCTGGTTTTATTATCCGGTGATCGCAATCGCGCATGGTTTTGGCATCATAATGTTTCGCAAGTTGTCTCATATAATTGATGTGATAAAGCGCATTCAGCAAACACTAATGAAGTTTTTATTGGTGTTAATTGTATTTGTAGCCATTATTTTTCTAGTTGGATTATTGATATCCGGGTTAACACCTCTGTGGGATTCAGGTGGTAGCAGTTTAATTTTGTGGATGCAGGCGCTCACTCTATTTTTTGTCAATGCAGTCTATCAAAATCATGCCAGTGACAGGCCTTATACACTCTGGTTACACAGATTTATTTATATAGGTGTTGCCCTGCTACCTATATACAGCTTGATTAGCTTTTATGGCCTGAGTTTGCGTATTGAGCAATATGGCTTAAGTTTAGCGCGTTGTTGGGGCTTGTTAGTTTGGTTTTTATTGGCTTGTTTTTCTGTGGGTTATTTATGGGGCATTATCAAACTTAAAGATCACTGGCTGGCTCAATTAAGTCGGGTCAATGTGGTGATGGGGCTGGTTTTATTGGCATTTATGCTACTGATTAATTCTCCATTACTGGATTTTAGAAAGCTGGTGGTCGCAAGCCAAATGCAGCGACTCGAACAAGGTTTGGTGAAACCTGAAGATTTTGATGTCAGATATTTCAGAAATGAGTTAGCGCGCCCTGGATACATTGCGCTCCAGTCGCTTAAGACCAGTTTCCCGGATCAAACCACATTAGTTGCCAAGATTAACCGTTTATACCATCCGGAAAAATCGGATAGTGCGATTTTATATCAGGATTTTGTAAACAGTATTAAAATAGTCGGTGATGGCAATAACAACACCGGACAAATGACAACCTTGCCGCAAGCGCTGACGAAAAGTATTTTTGCACAGCTTAATCAAAGTGAGTGGCGAATGCTTAATAACCTTGGTTATTATATTTTGCCTGTGGATGCAGATCAGGACGGTCATTTGGATTATTTGTTTATTGAACACAATAAACATAGCCAGCTAATCAGTTTATATTTTTATGATCAGCAAACTTGGCAGCAGGTATCTACACAATACTTTTATTTAAAAGGCGATGAATCGATTGTTTGGTTGGAAAAAATCAAACAAGGTCAGATTGATTTAATTCGGCCACGATGGCCACATATTAAAGTTGGAAACGCAGAGTATCAGCTCAAATAGCGTTTCCAAAACCTCTGAATCCACCTGATTGGCAGGCAGAGCACTGAATTCGATTAATAAACAATCAGGGTTTGGTGCTTTTTTATCTATTTAAATAAAAAATACAAAAAGAAGTGAAATTCTTTAAAAAAAGGGGTTGACGAGTAGGGGGCAGATAAGCATAATACGCGCCACTTGCTGAGAGGCAAGCATCAAGTGGCTACATAGCTCAGCTGGTTAGAGCACAGCACTCATAATGCTGGGGTCGGCGGTTCGACTCCGCCCCTTGCTACCAGTATTCTGAAAAGCCCGTCGCGAAAGCGCCGGGCTTTTTCAGTTTCAGGGGACGACCCCACCCTTCCCGGGCAGTGAACGCGGGACGACCCGCCTTCGTACAACACCGGCTATGAGATCAACCAAAGACCGAGTTCGCCAGGCTATCTCCTTTGAAGTTATCGGCCTGCTTCTTTCCGTGCCACTTGCAGCCTTCACCTTCGGTTTTGACATGGCGAAGACCGGGGTACTTGGCGCGGTGGGCGCCACCATCGCAACCGTCTGGAACTATGTCTTCAACCTGGGATTTGATCACGGTCTGAAGCACTTTACCGGCTCAACCCGCAAATCCCTGCGGATCCGCTTCCTGCATGCGGTGAGTTTCGAACTGGGTCTGATGCTGATCTTCCTGCCGATCATAGCCTGGTGGATGGGCATTGGTCTGTTGGAGGCGCTGATCGTGGATGTCGCGTTCGTGGTGTTTTATCTGGTGTATGCGTTCGTATTCACCTGGTGTTACGACACCATATTTCCTGACACGGACGCCAAGAAATCCAACGTCACTTAAACAAACTTTGACAATCCCGGAGGCAGGAGTCGGATAGGATAGAGACTTCGCCCGAATGCGTTTTAAGGTTGTATCGCATTATGAAATCCCGCCATGCACTCACGGCCTTCCTGGCCGTTGTTCTGGTTCCCATTGCCCTTGGGTTCGCTGGCGCGAGCGTGAAGGCGGCCATTCTGTCGATCGGTGTTTTCTGGGCCTGCCTGGGAATATTCTTCTATCCATCTATCAGCGACTATCTGAAAGCTGAAAGAAGGCAGCGCGACGACTAGCGCTGTAGGCGCCAGGCCCTCTATTCGATTCTTTTTCTTCCGGACTGCAACGATCCTCTAACAACAAACTCTGTGGCATACTCACGGGCTGAAACCCACAAAGAACAACACACCAGCAAGGACCGTTGACATGAAACCGGAAACCCTCGCCCTGCACGCAGGCTTCAAAA
>CAJXMO010000035.1 GCA_913056495.1 uncultured Alteromonadaceae bacterium
TGAATCCCAACAATTTAATTTAACACCGCCAAATGTTGGGTGCGCCTCTGGCTTACCACAACCTACCACATATATAACATTTGAGTTGTGCAAACGTCTCCCAATCGCTCAAAGCTGACTGTTAAACGGTTTTATTCGGGTAATAAATTGGATTCAGGAACTTACCTTCCGGTTCGCAAGCAGAGCGTAGGAACCAGCGGAAAAACAATACTCACCAGACGCGGGGTAAACCCGCTGCTACGATTTATTGTAGGTCGCCGTTTACGGCGAAAATAAACGATATTTTTCGGCTAACGGCAATTGCGCCTGCATTACTCTAATTCCTACTTCCATGCAGGCAAAGCCGAATCTACAAATATCCGCTTATCGTTCAAATTTTTACTGTAGATCGGCGTTTACGCCGTTAGACTATGATATTAAACGGCGTAAACGCCGATCTACAAGGTGTGCTCAAACAATCAATATTTTTTGGAAACAGGTCTAGTCCCCGAAATTTAAAGTCCGTCATCCCCGAGACGTCGGGGAACCAGAATCCAACACGCTAGTTTCAGGCAAACCTAGATTCCCGCCTGCGCGGGAATGACGTGGATTTTATCCGCCATGCTTAAGGTTTATACCTAATACCATTTCAATTTAATTTAGAATGGTTGAAGGTATATAAATACGAGCAAGCTTCGCGCTAAAGCACGATCTACAAGCCGTTTCATTTTTGGAAACAGTACTGGGTCTGGAGCATTTAAATATCAGACATACCCTAAATAACTTAAAACGACCAAGCCCAGGGTAACAGTTAACGGGCTGAATGCGGTGGATAAGGTAATGATCTCAGCCGCTAAATTGCCATGTTGTGTCATTTGTTTGCTCATCACATAGGCGGCAGCTGCGGTTGGCGTCGCCATCATTAAAAATAAGATGCCAGTTTCTTGCTGATCAAATCCGAACAAAATACCGGCTGATACAATAATAAAGGGTAAAATAATCAATTTTAATAAGGTCGCACTGGCAGCTTGCCTATGATTGGCTTTAAAACTGCTCCAGTCCAGACTGGCCCCGATGCATAAAAGTGCAAGTGGCAGGGTTAATTGAGATAAATACCCCATAGATTTGGTCATTATGTCTGGCGTAGGTAAATTGAGCTGAGACCAAAGTCCGCCCGAAATAATCGCAATAATTAACGGATTTTTAGCTATTTTTTTTAACATGCCTTGTCGATTCTGGCTTAATAAAAGCACGGCCAGAATATTATAGAGCACGGTAATAAACGCCAGATAAACCGCTGCTTTAGCGATAATTTCTTCACCATAAGCATTAACGCACAGCGCAAGCCCTATGATCGCCATATTGCCGCGAAATGCACATTGGGTAAAAACGCCGAGTTTAGATTTTTCAATAAAACAATAAGCCGTCAACCAGACAAACACCACGGATAACAAGGTTGCGGTTGCTGCAAAACCAATCAGCTGTGTATTTAAATTCTGGCTGAATGAACCGGATGCGGTGCTTAAAAAAAGCAGGCAGGGCAGGGCTACGTTAAATACCAGTTTGTTACCTGTGGCAACAAAATCGCTATTAATCAGGTTATATTTTTTAAATAGTATGCCTAAAACTAAAATAATCAGGATAGGTCCGGTGACATTCACGGCGGCAAATAAGTGATCAAATAATGACAAACTAAAACTCGTTTTAATTCAATAAGAAAATGATAGCTTAACGCTAATCTGCTGAATTGACCATAGCCGAGATACCAGATCAAAGAAGATTGAAAGGGCGAAGGGGATTTATCTGTTTGCCTAAAGTGAAAAGTAAAAAAAAGCTTCGCCGGGCAGCGAAGCTTTTTTAAAACATAGGCTATGAATTATTGTGAAATCAGTTGGAAAACCTGATTATTATTGCCAGCAATACACTGCCATTGAACCAGGTTAGCACCATCAGCAGTTGAAATACCGTCGACATCTAAACAAAGTTCACTATTACGGTTAATAATACGCCATAAGCCATTGCCCGCGCTTTGGAATCTGAACTGTTGGTTATAACCCCCCCAATATTGCCAAAGCATTGCATTGGCACCATTTGACGTGGATGATGAATCTATATCCAGCCCTTGATTGGGCGCGTTTACCGGTGAAATTCTGTGCCAGATACCGTCAACTGTAGATATATTAAATTTCTGGCAGTCATTATTTAACCAAGACCACTGTTGTACATTAGTGCCACTTGAACTACCACAGTTTGCAACATCAATCGTTTTATTACTATGCACTGGCATTAAACGGTATGTGCCATTGACTGTTCCATTGTTAATTGTGCCACCCGGTGGTGTGCCAACTTGCGAACAACCCGAAACACTGATGCTTGAATTAGTGGTATCTGTTCGAACTAATTGGCAATTCGGATTGCCGTTGGCAACAGAGCCAGCTAATACATGTGTATCATAAGCATCTTCAAGGAAAATGCCCTGAGATGTGGTGGTATCTATATCCACAGTATTGATAGTGGTGCCGTTACTGCCGGTTACACTAAAAAAGCCACGTCCGGAATTTCGAGAATAAACACTATTCACCTGTACGTTTGGACCATTGCCATTCGCGACACGGAAAGTAGCATACCCACCGCCCCAATTATTATAGTGACCAACCACATTGCCAACCGTACCATTACGAGAATCATTTAATAATAAGCCACATCCGCCTGAGTTAGTGACGGTGACATCTCCTATGGAAAAGCCATCAATACCATAAGTTTCAACACCATGGCCGGTTGAACCATTTATATTGATATTGCCCTGAAGGGTTAAGTTAGATGCCGGACCGGTTGATGCATCAACCCGGATACCCAAACCTACAGAAGGATGCGCACTTAAGTTCATGGTAATATTTTCTAACGTAACGTTGGAGCAGCCTCTGAACCATACGCCATATCTGGGATTTCCCACCACATGCAGGTTTTTAACTGTGATATTATCTCGGCGATCGCAATAAACCGGTACAACTAAATCACCACCGTTTGCATTGACCTGATGACCATGAAAGTCAAGTATCTGGCCTGCCTGAGGTCGAATGGAATAAACGTTGCCTCCATCCGGACCACTGTCGCCTGAATTACGGATATTGATGGTACCCGCACCCATATTATTGGCCGCGGCATTAACGGCATCAAAATAACGACTGCCAAGGTAGACCTGATTGCCATCAACCCGGGCTAACCAGGAACCATCTGTATTGCGCGTGACTTCAGCGTCTGCAAAAGCTGCGCCACTGCATATTGCTGACAGAGTACAAACCCCGGCCACAAGTAGTTGCTTGAGTGAATATTTCATTTTATGTTCCTTATTTATTAGTTTTATTCCAATCCTTGCTTATTTTGATACTGACAAAATAGGCAAAAATTGTTGTGGTATTTATATTTTTGTTTGAGCATTTTCAATCTTAAGATTGTTTAGAATTGACTCTTTTAAAGTTAGTAAAAATACAAATAACAATACCTATCAATTACTGAAGTAATCAAAGGTGATCAAATGTTAGCCAAAAATTAATAAAAATCCAGTAAAATGTAATACTTTATGATTTTATATGTGCGTTTTTTGATCTATAAAGATTGATATTGACGAAGTGTGCTAAGGGGAATTGTCTTGTCATATGTTTTTAATGTGGGGCGACTCGACCTGTACTCATACGACATACAGGCTCTGGCTGGCATTTTCAGAGTTTAGTAGTGACTGATCTCAGGGAAAGCTTTGAACGCGGGTTTGGCGAAATAATAGCCTTGAAAAAGATGGATACCAGTGTCTCTCAACGCTAGGTATTCATTACGGGTTTCTATTCCTTCAGCGATAACCTGTATATCGAGTTGATTACAAATATCAACCGCTGCTTGTACGATAATTTGACGTTTTTTATCTGTATCTATATGTCTAATGAGCGCCATATCCAGTTTAACAATATCTGTTTCTATATCCGCAAGCAGATTTAAACCAGAGTGACCAGCGCCAAAGTCATCAATCGCTATGGTAAATCCAAGCTGTTTATAGTGTTTTACAATATTAAGAATATGTTGATGGTCAACCATTTGCTCAGATTCTGTAAATTCGAAAATGAGTTTATCGAGTGGGAATTGATAAGTATCGGCTGCAGCTAATGTCGCTTTAATACAGAGTTCCGGTTGATACACTGCATTAGGCAAAAAGTTGATCGCCAGTGGGATTGTTTTATTTAGCTGAGATGCTTGTTTGATGGCTTTGAGTCGACAGGTCTGATCAAATCGGTAACGGTTTGAATCATCAACCTGACTGAATACCCAACCAGCACTTTGATTTTCAGACCCTCGAACCAGAGCTTCGTGTGCAAACACTGTATGGCGGTTTACATCAATAATAGGTTGAAAAGCCATGTCTATTTCAAACCCTAAATCAACGCCTTGCTTGCATTCTGCACAGCTTAATGCTCTGTAATCTTGTGGCTTTTGCATTACAACTCCTGAAAAAAATTAACCTGTAAAGTTTGGTCGAAGCAAACTTAATAGTCAAATCAGGTTAAAGTATCAGGCTTGAGTTAGCCTGCTTGTTTCCAGTAGGCTTCAACATCTTTCTTAGGGGACATGCCAAATAATCGCGAATACTCTCGCGAAAACTGTGACGGACTTTCATAACCCACTTTATAGGCCGCGGCTGATGCATCCAGATCTTCACCTAACATCAGGCGTCGGGCTTCCATTAATCGCAACCGCTTTTGGTATTGTAGCGGACTCATTGAAGTCAGTTCCCGAAAATGGTGATGAAAAGTTGATTTGCTCATTTGTGCCAACTGGGCTAAATCTTCTGTTTTTTGCGGCTCATCGTAATGATTTCTGAGCCATTCTATTGATCGTGCGATACGCACACCTTGTGTGCCAGCAGAAACAATTTGCCGTAATCTAGCGCCTTGCTCACTGATTAAAATACGCCAGTAAATTTCTCGTTTTATCATAGGCGCTATTACATTTCTGGAGTCTTCATCGTCCATTACGTCTATCAGCCTTTTGAAAGCATCAAGCAAAACAGGCGTAGTATCTCCAAGAACCATGCTTTTGTCTGTCACAACTGTATTTAACCGGTTAAATGGAACTTGTACAATCAGTTCACTAATCACAGCTAAATCAAATTTAAGCACCAAACCTAAGTAGGGTTTGTCTTGTCTGGCTTCAAGAACTTGCATTTTTGCCGGTAAATCAAGCGACGTAATTAAAAATTTATAAGGGTCATAATTAAATATTTCGTCACCCAGTGCCATACTTTTTTTGCCTTGAACGACAAGGGCAATGCTTGGCTCCACTATGCAGGCACAACTTGTTTCTGCTGCTTTTGTTTGACGATAAAATTCAAAACCTTCAATTGGGGTTTGATAGGTTTCTGCATGTCCAATTCGGGCGCTAATCTCTGTCGCTAACTGAGCGCTGATAGTCTCAATTTGAGCTTTATCATTTTTTTCACTAAGCATAGGGTTAAACCTCACCAAATGTAATAGACCCAAATATTCTTAGTATCATTTTAATGGTTAAATTTTAATTTACTAATTAAATTCTGTGCGTTTGGAGGTTTAGGCAAACAATCTGGAGGATTGAGCCTATAACCTAATAGCCGCTTCTTGCTAGTTTAAGACTACAAACATTGAAAAGGAGATTAACCGATGAAAATGACACCTTATATTTTAACTCTGGTCTGTTTATTCACGACTGCATATGTGCAAGCAAATAGTGACAACGAAAAAACGATTAGTATTCAACCGAATGGTTCTCAATTACCAATGACCGGACTAGAGCCGTATTTTACCGGGCCCGTTAGAGTTGAACCTGTGTTTCAGGCAAAAGGTGAAGCCAAAGGCGCAGGGGCAATGGTTACATTTGAACCGGGTAGCCGAACAAACTGGCACACGCACCCTGTAGGACAAACTTTAATTGTGACTTCGGGAAAAGGCTGGGTTGCTCAATGGGGCGCTCAGAGCCAGGTGATTGAACCTGGCGATGTGGTGCATATTCCGGCAAATGTTAAACACTGGCATGGCGCAACAGATAAAACGGCTATGAGTCATCTTGCCATTCAGGAATCAAAAAATGGCAAAGTTGTCACCTGGATGGAGGCCGTTACAGAGCAACAATATATAAAAAAGTAGTCACTGAGCCAAATCGTGAAAGTTTGGCTCAGTCGTCTAAGGAGTTAAATGTTATGTTACTGACTATTAAAGTAAATGGCACCCTATTAAAAGCCAAATTGTTGGATAATCCGACTGCCCGTGATTTTTATAGTTTGTTGCCTTTAAGCCTGACTTTAAAAGATTACGCGAGCACAGAAAAAATTGCATATTTAGATCGTAAATTATCGACAGAGCAGGCACCAGATGGAATTGCGGGTAAAAAAGGTGATATCACTTATTACGCACCCTGGGGTAATCTGGCCATTTTCTATAAGGACTTTGGTTATGCAAAAGGACTGATAAAACTGGGCCAACTGGAGGGGGATTTTAGTGTCTTAAGAGCGGGTTCTGATTTACCGGTATTAATTGAACCAGCAGATTAACCAGTTAGTTTTTTATTTCTTATGAGATAAGCGCAACAAGCTCAAGAAAAGCCCTACAGATATACCCAAGCAACTTGAATATGCGAGATTTCAGCAAGTGATAAAAAGCATGAAGACAAGACTTTGATTTAAGATAATGGTTATTCCTTTTCAAAATCAATAAGGGCAATGTGCGCCTGCATTCATCTAGGTAACTCAGTATAAATGTTTTTTGGCTTGCCCTTCGGGCGCTTCACCGCGTTTTGATTACTGCGTTACGTTAATTTGAAAGGTGCCTACATTCCTGTATTAATATGCCTTGTACTTAAAATCGTCGAGCGAGATAGCTCTGAAACATGCATCTTCAAGTAACTTGAGTATACAAAGATTGGTCGCTATTTATATTCGCTTAATTAGACAATACGTTATCGTCCGGTAAACTTATTTAATCAATCTATTTGTAAAAATAAAATGCCATTTAATCAATCAGTGTAGGTAATGATTATCGCTAGTGGGTCAATAAAGATATAAAGAATTGGTAGGCAAGTTCTACACTTAAAATTTAGCCAGTTTAAA
This sequence comes from uncultured Alteromonadaceae bacterium, assembly GCA_913056495.1. GTDB lineage: Bacteria > Pseudomonadota > Gammaproteobacteria > Enterobacterales > Alteromonadaceae > Catenovulum. Next base: position 7,103 of record CAJXMO010000035.1, read on the forward strand.
GGCACTAAAATGCGCTTATTAAGAGCGACTGTTTCACTTATCATTATACTGACTACCGTTTTATTATCTGCATTTTTTCAACCAGCCTTTGCCAAGCAAAATAAAATTATTGTGGGCTCTAATGTTGAGGTTATCAATGAGTTTATTTCACTGTATAAAAGTAAAGATTGTCGCGGTGAAACGCCTATAAAATCCTTTAAGCAGCATCAAAGGCAGCTATTTGAATTAGTTATCTTGTGTAGAGCTTTTAGAGATACGATTTATTATCTTGATATTGTCAACAGTGGAAATTATGAACGTACCTTGTTATTAACAAAAAATGGCCAGGTTGACATTCATGGGGAAACTATCTGGCTAGCTGAAAGTGACAATCGATATTTTTATTTAACATCAGCTTTATTAAATAAATCAGATATTGAATTTGGTTTATTTTTTAAAAAAGGTAATCAGAACATTCATTCCAGCACTAGTTTTGACGACTTAAAAAGGCTATCAGCTGTGACACAGTTAGGTTGGAAAATTGATAGAAAAATACTGGCAAAGCTAGCTATTCGAGATGTTTATTATGCTTCTAATACATCCAGTATGTTTAAAATGGTCGACAGGGGAAGGGTGGACTTCATGTTATGGTCTTTTTCCGGGCAAGCTGACTTGTCTATTTTTAATAACGATATAAAACTGATCCCAATTGAAAACTTGAAAGTGAGTGCATTGGACAGTCGTCATTTTGCAATTTCTAAAAAATCGCGTTATGCATTTGAGTTGGCACAAATTATCAGTAAATATTTGCTTAAAATACGAAAAAGCGGCGAACTTGAGCGGAATTTAATTAAATCAAATATCAAGAGTCCTTATGTATCCCATTGGCAAATTCATACTTTAACGGACTGATTGTTATTTTGATTTAGCATGGGTTCGGTAGTCCTTCACAAGCCAATAAATGACAGATATAGACAGAGCACTGAACAATAAAGAGGTGATTAAAAACTCTGATTTAGTCGCAAGAATAGGCATCAGCGAATAGATAAACAAGATAATCATTTCTACCAAACCGAGCAGGTAACCAATTAACTTAAACTGTTTTAGTTGTTGTACAAGCCATATATTAAGTAGCAAGATAAAAACCGACAGTGGAGTGGCAAGGTAAAAATCTGCTACCTGAAGGCTACCGCTAATCAAACCAATGATGGCAAGAATGTGGCCAATGACTATGGTTACTAACAGTAAAATACTGATTAGGCTAAAGGCCAGCACTATGTTTCTTGTTCCAATTTCCTTTTTAGCCGGCATCGCTGTACCTTGATATATGGATTGTTTGAATTTGGAATCTGACAGATTACAGTTGATTGATATTTTTAATACGCTGCGATTAGCCAGATGTTGTATTTAATATAAAATCTAATAAAAAGGGGCGCTATTGTTATCTTGAATTTTTCTATTTTGAATCAATGCAGCCTAACAATAAATATAGATTAAAATATGAATGTTTTACAAACACTTAATTTAAATAGTTGGTGGGATGCTCGGTCAGATCACAGTCAGGGTAAAAATGAATGCTAGTAATTAATTTTTTGTATGAAGCGGCGCGCATTTGTAACGCGCCGCCATTATATTATTCGCTTTCAGGCTTGATTAATAAAATATAATCAGCCAGTTTCAGGCGAGTTTCTTCATCAAGGAAGCTGTGTGCTGGCATGGCATGCTCGCCCCATTTTCCTTGACTGCCGTTAGCAATTGCACTGGCAATATAAGCGCGCGCGTCTTCTTGTTGTCCGTATTTAGCTGCAATTTTATAAAAAGCAGGTCCAACAGAAGCATCATATTCTTTGTGGCAGGCGATACAGGCATTGCCTTTAGTAATTTCTCTGCCTTGTTCTATGATTAAACGTGACTGGTGATCCAAGCCTTGATCTGCTGGATTATTCGCTTTGGCTTGTGATTTTACTAACTCACTTAAGTCACCTGTGTGGAATTCAATTACTGAAAGCTTTGAATCCGGTGTATTTGGCCACCATTGTGAACCATATTCAAGTATCCAAAGTTTACCGTCGGCTGTGATTTTTAAATCAAGTGGACCCGCGATACCTAAGTCATCACCTAAATCTTCAATTTTAATCACATCGTCGTATTCGTCCAAAGTGACCACTTTAACCCAACTGCGCATAAAATCACTGATGATGAGTTTATTTTGATAGTAGCTTGGATAAGCCAGAGATTGACCGCTAGGGTAAATACCTGCAACTAACGCATTGCGTCCGCCTTGTCCTAATTCCGGGAATCTGTCTGATCGGGCATACGGATACCAGATTATAGCTGGCTGTGCTTTAGGCAATGTTTTTAAGCCTGTATTGCGAGGTGAAAAATTCTCAACCGCTAATGGATTAAATAATTTTCCGGTTTTTTCATTTTTGTAGTCAAACATGCGATAAGGTATGTTGTTGCCTATAATGGCTGGCCAGCCAAAAAAGCCCGGCGCACTCACCTTATTAATTTCATCATAGCCGCGCGGGCCAAACTCAGACGTATCTTCTTTACCATCGGGACCCACATCGCCAAAGTATAAATCACCAGTCGTGTTATCAATTGCCAGAGTATAAGGGTTACGAGTGCCCATCACGTATATTTCTGGACGACCGCTCTGATCTGATGCGAACAGGTTGCCCTGAGGGATTGTATAGCCGCCCTTTTTATCCGGGGTAATGCGCAATACTTTACCGCGTAAATCCTGACTGTTAGCAGATGTTCTTAATGCATCATGATATTTTCGGCCTTCCATGTTTGAAATTGGGCCTGAGTCATTTGATTCAAACGGATTGGTATTATCGCCAACAGCGATAAACAAGTTACCGTTTGCATCAAACTCTAAATTACCCCCTGTGTGGCAGCAGGTATTATCAAAAGGGATTTCAAATAAGATTTGTTCAGAATCCAAGTCTAACTTTTTATCTGTCACTTTAAATTGTGATAGTCGTTGCAGGAGTTCACTTTCGCCTGTTTTATCCGCAATATCATACATCAGATAAATTAACTGATTTTGATCAAATTCAGGATCGAGTGCCAGCGCAACTAAACCAAACTCTGATTTTTCGTTTTCGCCGAATACGCTGAACTTAGCCATAGTCTGCTGCTCACCGGTTGCAGTATCCATCCATACCAAGCGTCCATTTCTTTCTGTAATGACAGCAACAGAATTATCCTGAGTTAAATCAAAACTGACAGGCTCAATTAACTGATTACCAATGACTCTGCTGGTAAAGCGGCGAGGGTCGGGGCGAGACTGGGTATAGTCTAATGCATTTTGTTCACCAATTGCATATCGCAAACCGCCAGCCAAGTGCTCAAGATAGAGTGCATTTTGATAGGTTTCTTGGCTGTGGCCAATGCCTGTATAAAATGAACGTCCGCCATCAAATTCATGATACCAGGAAAGCGGATGGTACTGACCATGCGAGCCGCCTTGATAACTGCGTTCATCGAGCAATAATAAATCGTGGCGTCGGTCGGATAAATCGATAAAATCATACCACTCATCGGTAATATAAAATTTTTCCGGTAAAGTTTCTGTTGCCGGGTGGCTTGTATTCACAACCCGGATTTTTGCTTTTTGTACATTGGATGGATCGCCCGGATGAGATTTAAAGACACCGCCAATCAAACGTCGATACCAGTACCAGTCACCTTCAGCATGTTCAGTATCCGTTGCTGAATGTATGCCGACAAAGCCGCCGCCTGCCTGAATATATCTTTCCATTGCAACTTGTTGTTGCTCATTCAGTACATCTCCGGTTGTATTAACAAAAATGATGGCAGCCATTTTTTTCAGGTTTTCATCGGTAAAACTACTTGCATCTTCGGTTGCAACGGGTGTTAAACCTTGTTGTTTAGCCAGTTCTGAAACTGTTTGTACTGCAACAGGGATAGAGTCGTGACGCCAGCCGGTGGTTTTTGAGAAAATTAGAACGGAATTAAGTATTTTTTCAGACGTCTGTTTTTGTTTTGTAATTTCTTCGGTTGGTTTATCGTTTGTGACTGGCTGGCATGCGCTAAGCAAAAGTGCAATAGCCGCTGCAAACATGAGGTTGGATAATTTTATTAATTTCATTGGCGAACTAATTAGTAAATGTTAAACATGATTATAATATTTAATACTTATTTTAGATTAATTTAAAGCTGAATATTATAAAATAACAATATTTGTTAATAAAAAATCAAATATTGCAAACTTATATTAAAGAGTGATGGAGATTCCCATTAAATAACGGTTTAACCGGGTTAAACCGTAAATTTAATACATTTTGAGGAAGATTAACTTAACGCTAGATAACTGAAATCGGTTAATTTAGCCGTGCCTTGTCCAGCGCAATAGAGGCCAATTTTTAAACTTAAAAAACCGCCAAATACATTATGATTAATGCCCGATACTTCCATTCGGGTAGGATGTCTGATCCAGTTTTTTCCGTTGTCGACTGAATAGTGATAGGTAATAACCTGCTCATCATTGGTAATTCTGAACCTGATTGTCTGACTTTTTACTGATATTCTTGCCCATGCTTGCTCATCTGCATACTGAAAAGATTTAACTGACTGACCATCATGACCTATACCAACGTAAGCTTTGTGATTATAAAACAACAACAGGCCCGCTTCTGCACCCGGACTTAAATCAAAGCTCACTTCAGCCTGATAGGATCTGTCCTGAGTAATACAGCACATAGGCGAAGAGTTGGAAGGGCCGCTCCCTTTAGCGCCCAGTCTTAAATAGTTCTGGCCGTAATGAACACGCTTGATTTCATCTGAGCTTGGATTATGAAATGCCCACAATATGCCAAACCGATTTTTAGTAAAATCATCAGATAAAGACATGCCATGACGCTGAGGTTTATCTAATTGAGCCGGCATTTTAATCGGCGCTGATAAATCCCCACCTTTTGCCATAAACCAACCATCGTCAGTCCATTCTATGGGTTCGAGTAAAGTTTGACGCCCCAGTGTCCTATAACCATTTTCATAACCGTGATAGACCATCCACCAGTCGCCTCGGGGACCCTCGACCAGGGTGGCATGACCACGAGACCACCAAGGCTCTTCGTCTGACAGGGTTCTGACAAGCGGATTATGCGGACAATGTTCCCATGGACCATGAATAGATTTAGAGCGTGCGGCTATGACCATATGGCCGGTAACCGGGCCTGCTGTACCGCCAACGGCCGTAACCAGATAAAACCATTCGCCTCTGCGGGTAATTTTTGGTCCCTCAGGTGCAAAATTCTCGACAATCCAATGCTCTGGATAGCGCCAGGGGCTATATGCATGTTCAATTTCGCCTTGTGTTTTTAAACCCGACTCATCCAATTGTATTTTTCGGATGCCGTTTACAAATAAGTAGCGTTTGCCGTCTTCACCAACAGCGTGACCCGGGTCGATACAGCCATTAATATTGAGGTTAATGGGATCGCTCCACGGCCCTTTAATATCGTCCGCCCAAATAACATAAGTTGACCAGGGTTCACCATCGGCAGCCGCAGGAATATAGATGTAGTATCTGTCTTTGTATTTGCAAATATCCAGCGCCCATACTGTGCCAATATTTTTATAGAGCGCCGGTCCTATGGGTTGCCAGTTTACTAAATCACGTGAATGCCAGATGACGATGCCCGGATAAGAATTAAAGGATGAAAACGTCATATAATAATCGTCGCCGTCTTTTAATAGTGTGGGGTCGGGGTGATCACCGGCCAGTATTGGATTTAAAAAGGTGCCGTTACCCAAATCAGCTTTTCTTTGATTTTCAATGCCTGTACCCCATTCAGGTCGGTTATTATGAGGTAGGCAGGTATTGACCTGATTATCTGTGCCTGCAAATAATGCAGCCGGCGAGGCCAGTGCGCCTGTCATGGCGGCTTTTAATAATGTTCTTCTGTTAGCGTTGTGCATAAGGTACCTCATTAATTTTGTACAGTGCCCTGGAGCAATGCATCCAGTGTCATTTGATCAAAAACTTGATTTGTACTGCGATCAAAAATTGCAGAATTGAAATTATCAGTTGAACCATTGTCCCAATAAAAAGGAATCAGGCCGTATTCGAGTGCCTGCTCAACAATGAATTGATGATAATAATTACGGCTTGCCTGATGTAAGCTTAGGTTTTCTCCTGTTAATTGCGTACGACGCATTGCGGAAAATTCGCCTAAAATAACTGGAATGCCAAGATCTACAAATTGGGTTCGCATTAAATCGAACATTTCTTTAACGTGGGCTTCTTCTCCCCATGTCGGGTTATGTGCAATATCGTCAGCAGCATGATTTTCACTGCCCCAGTAATAAAAAGGGTTGCCCCAGTCTTCCGGAGTTTGCATTAAAGTAAAGTTATATGGGCTATAGAAATGGACCTCTGCCATGATGCGGTTAACTTGAGTATCTGACGGCATTTGTAAAAATAGCTGATTGGTTAACTCAATATCTGTTTTTGGCCCTTGGACAACCATTACACGGTATGCATTTTTACCGCCGGTTGATCTAACCGCATCGATGAAAGCCTGATGGTAAGACAGCAGTACCTCCATTTGCTGCTCTGTTTCTACATGCGGTTCATTCGCACTTGCAAATAATACATGCTGGTCAAAATCACGAAGATGGCTTGCAATTTGTTGCCAAAAGGCAGTTTGCTTGGCCATATTTTCCTGCTGTTTGGTTTCAGTTACATTGTTTTCCAGCCAGCCACCATCCCAGTGAATATTAACCAAAACATATAAATCCTGCTCAACGCATAATTGAACGACTTGTTTAACCCTATCTAGCCATTGTGCGCTTATTTCGGCGGTATCCTGATTTGAATACTGATCCCAGGCGATAGGAATACGTACGGCATCAAATCCACTTTGTTTTACCTTTTCTATCAGAGCCTGACTCACTTCGGGGTTTCCCCATGCAGTTTCACCGCCAATGGCTTCCATGGTATTTCCGATATTCCAGCCCAGTTTAATTTCAGAAGCAATTTCCTGAGCTGTTTTTTCCATCCCGGATAATTCGGGAGATAGAGGATTTTTATTGTAGTCCGGAAAAATTGAGCTAGTTTCCTGTTCCTGTTCCTGTTCCTGTTCCTGTTCCTGTTCCTGTTCCTGTTCCTGTTCCTGTTCTTGTTCTTGCTGCTGAGGCTGAACGTTTGCATTTTCAGAAGAGCCAGAGCCACAAGCGGTCAATACAGATAGCGAAAAAACAAGGACTAACTTTTTTAGAGTGATAAATATGGTTTTTCTACACATGTTATTTTGCCTTCAATCCAGATTAATCGAATGTATAAACTTTAATTAATGTGAGTTTAATGAAAACGATTACTTTTTTGTTAAATTAAAGAAACAAAATTTATTAAATTATCAAAAATGCTATTATTTAAATCAATATTGATAGATTACATTAAAATATGACTAGTGGTCATATACTGTATGGTTACACAACCTGCTGGTATGCTTTGGGTGTGCAGGAGAACTCAGCTTTAAATAACTTATTGAAATAAGACACATTTTTATAACCAACCGAATAGGCCACTTCTGCGATATTTGCATCTTTGGATTCAGATAACAATCTGGCTGCTTCGGTTAATCTGAGTTTATTCAGATAACCGGTAAAGGTAAAACCTAATTCTAATTTTAAAATTTCGTTTACTTTAGTTCGGCTGATACCCACGCTTGACGCTGTTATTTCAAGATTGAGTTCGGGGTTAGCGTATTCAGTTGCTAAAAATTTCAATAAAGCTTCTTTTGATTTATCCCGGTTTGCCTGCAAACTGAGTTGTTGATAAGCGATTAAAGGACGTTCTTTAATTAGTTTTTGTTCAAGTTCAGCTGTAAGGGCTCGTTTGTGATAACGAAAAAATATGATTACTGCGCAAGTCCAGATTAAACCTAATACGATAGCCAATATCGTGAGTACACTCCAGTCTCTGGCTCTTAGTTCTAATTGATTAATCTGAATCCGTGTGGTGACATCCGTTGGACTTTGTCCTGTGGTACTAAACTGAATTTTTGCTACTTTATCTAAAAAATAGTCGTTATGTGAAAGATTGACCTGAAACATATAAAACCACCAAAGTTGAAGCTCTAATCTGGACAGATCCACTTGAATACGTTGCCATTGTGGATTGCAGGTAAAAAACATTGAAGGCGCTCTGTAGGTCAGAAAATCATCTTTTTTGGAAAGCTTTTCATCGTACGTAAATACAATAAAAGTGAGTGTATTTTCGATTGAACATTTCACATTAAAGCTAACAGTTGAATATTTACTTAAATCAATGAGTTTTGCTTGCCCGTCAGAGTCAATAAACCTAAGCGCTAATGCGGAGTAGGGATGTTCTATCGCAGATGAGACAAATGCATCCATATCTAACATGTATTCAGTATCATTTAACCGGTTTGTTGATTGTCCGCCTGAATACTGGTCTGAATCAATTTCCGGCCGCCATTTTATCTGAGTATCCTGATGAGGTAGTAAAGGGATGTTAAGAAACGTATTTTGAATGCAAATGTAACTCAGTATTCCACTGATAATAAGTAAAGCTGAAAAAATTAAGACCGCTTTTTTGTAAAACCTGAGCATAGTGGTATAGCGACTAACCTGAGTGAATTAAGGATTACTAAAACTACATCAGATTAATTCCATGTCAATCAAGTGTTATAAAAATGCCTTTCTGATAGCAAAATTTATTATTTAAATAGGAAAATTTAGTGTTACGGCGCTGTATTTTTAAATGGTTAAGCCTCAACTCTATTTTGCTCTAATTTGGGCTTTAGCGCTTTGAACGCTATGATTTAGCCCGTTAAATAGGGTGATTTATCCGTGTAAAGGCCGGTCTGCAAGATCTACAACAAGACCCATAAAAGGGGGGCAAACCAAATTTTATGAAACCAAACTCTAAATCTCACAGGGTTACGACTGTTTTATGGCTGAAATAACTCAACTATCAGAACTTTGCACAGGTTCACATCATTTATTTATCCAACTTGATACTATTTACCTTAACGCTTGTACAGAGTTTTTCACCGGATCGATAAATTGATTTCGCGGTGAGAGGTCAGTTCAAGTAATTTTTTAGCAAGATGGAGCCGTATATGCGAATCGTGAGTACTGTAACGACTGTAATAGCATTATCATTATCTTTGAGCGGACTCGCTTATGCCAAGCATGATAAAGTAAAATCATTACCGCCGGGATTACAAAAGAAGGTTCAGTCAGGAAAGGCTTTGCCGCCAGGTTGGCAAAAAAAGTTAGCGGTTGGCGATACCTTGAGCCGGGATATATATCGAAATGCGACGATTTATTCTCGCGATCATGATAGAGGCTTGGTGACAATCAGCGCCGAAGGGAAATTAATTCGTGTTATTCAAAACACGCGTGAAATTGTTGATATCATTGAGAGTTTTTAGCTTGCTATATACCCGTTCTGCCTCAATATGCTTGACTTCAGCCGGAGAAAAAAATGCATGAGACTTGTTGTAGCACGGGTATAAATAACCGCCTTGTACAAGGCGGTTATCTGGCCGCATCAGCTTAAAACTCAGATGCTTTCATATCGATTACAAAGCGATAATGGACATCTGATTTTTCAAGCCGTTCGAAGGCTTGGTTAATGTCCTGCATTTTTATCATTTCGACTTCCGGTAAAATATTCATGCGCGCACAAAAATCCAGCATTTCCTGAGTTTGTGCGATCCCGCCAATCAGCGAACCAGCCACCCGACGTCTACCCATCACCATAGGAACCGTATTAAGCTCAGCGATGGGACCAACTTGTCCGACTAAAGTAATGGTGCCATCCAGTGTGAGTAAAGGCATGTAAGGTGTAATGTCATGTTTAACTGGGACAGTATCTATGATCAATTCAAACTGACTGGCGGCAGATGCCATACATTCTGAATCATCCGATACCAGAAACGCATCCGCGCCGAGATCCATTGCATCCTGTTTTTTGGCATCGCTGCGGCTAATCACTGTCACATGTGCGCCCATAGCCACTGCCAGTTTAATCGCCATATGGCCTAAACCGCCCATCCCGATAACCGCAATTTTACTGCCTGGTCCAACATTCCAGGTTCTCAGCGGCGAGTAGGTGGTAATACCCGCGCACAATAGTGGCGCGGCTTTGGCTAAGTCCAGCTTGTCTGGGATATTAAGCACAAAAGCTTCTTTGACGACGATATGTTTTGCATAACCCCCTTTGGTAATCTCTTGAGTGATTCTGTCCGGGCTGTTGTAAGTTTGGGTAAAGCCTTCTTCACAAAATTGCTCTTCACCACTATGGCAATGGGTGCAGGTTTGACAGCTATCAACCATACAGCCAACTGCGACAGGATCACCGATTTTATATTTTGTGACCTGACTACCAATATCCGTCACCCGACCAACAATTTCATGCCCGGGTACCGTTGGGTAAATCGTCCATCCCCAGTCGTTTTTAACCGTGTGTAAATCACTGTGACAGACGCCGCTGTATAAAATCTCTATGGCCACATCGTCAGGCCGTAGCGCCCGACAGTCAAATTCGTATGGTTTCAGTGGGCTGTCGGCTGATAGTGCGGCATAAGCTTGCGTTTTCATAACACCTCCTGATTAATTAAAATAACTGCGTTATAAATTGCTTGTAAAAAACTGTGTGAGTTTTTCAAACGGAATTAAGTTGACTCTATCGTACAAATCAACATGGCCGGCATTTTTTACTAAATACAATTCTTTGGGTTCGCCTGCTCTTTGGTAAGCATCCTGGCTAAACTCAATTGAGTGAGCATTTTCGCCGGCTATAAATAACATAGGTCGGGGTGAAATCGTTTCTATGTCGTTAAACGGGTAAAAATTTAAAAATTTAACATTGCTGCTCAGCGTTGGGTGAGTGGTTAAATCCGGCGAACTACCTTTTGGTGTGTATTGGCCTCGTTGCGTGCGGTAAAAATCGTAAAATTCTTTCGCAATAGGGTGTGAATCTTCATTTACCGAATGAGGTGTGCCGCCGGTATATTTTGTTTCGCCACCGGTAAATTCAACGTACCTTTGTTCTGCTGCCTGTGCAATCATTGCTTCACGCTGCGCTTCTGTTTGTGACTGGGCAAGAGAGTGTCGTGTAAATCCACCCATGTCATACATGCTGACCGTTGCAACGGCTTTTAAACGTGGGTCAATTTTAGCTGCGCTGATCGCAAATCCACCACTACCACAAATACCCAGAACACCAATATTTTCTTTTTGGACAAAATCACGCGTACCTAAAAAATCGACAGCGGCACTGAAATCTTCTGCGTACATATCCGGTAATACGGCATTACGAGGGTGGCCTTCACTTTCGCCCCAAAAAGATAAATCGATCGCAAGGGTAATAAATCCTTGCTCCGCTAATTTTTGAGCATATAAGTTGGAGCTTTGTTCTTTAACGGCGCCCATTGGGTGGCCAACTATAATAGCGGCCCGCTTTTCACCAGGCTTCATATTTTTAGGCAAGTATAAATTGCCTGTTACTGTCATCTTAAACTGGTTATCAAAAGTAACTTTTTTAAAGGTCACACTATCGCTTGTATAAAAATTATTGGCTCCGTTTGATAAATCGGGTTGATAGTTATCGGAATTGGCGATTGCTTGGCTCATAGGTAATAACCCTCCTGCGGTGAATAAACTGGCGACTAATAACGCGGATATTGATTTTTTCATCAAAGACTCCAAAGTATTTAAGGGCGGCATGAGCTGCCCCTGTTGTTTTGATGGAGTTATTATTGAACTGAAGGCGTTTAAAAAATAGACATAAAGATGCGACATGATTGCCTAATAATGCGAAGTCGGCCACTTTAGTGTGTAACTGGCGCGTTATCCGCTTTTAAAAGTATTACTTGTTAATAGAAATGGTTGTTTGTTGTAATAAATGGTAACATCTACTTTTCCGCGTTTGCTTGGTTGAAGTGATTAATAATATCCGTTTATGAAGCTGTTAAGGTATTGCCTGATTGGGATAAGTTTGCATGCTGTTTATCCTGCTTATTGTCAAGCGGATGAGAAAAGTGCTTTAAAAAACGAAAATATTTATTATTTAAATATTGCCAGATCGGATGCTGCAACCGTATTAAATCAGCTGGCTCAGCAATCTAAAGCGGTATTAGTGTATTCATATGAAATCGCTGAAAAAGTCGAAGCCAATGCCGTGTTTGGTTATTTTACACTGGATGAGGCGCTTGAGCATACACTGGCCAATACCGGATTAACGGCTAGAAAGTTAAATGGGCAAATCATTATTGCACCGGTTAAGAAACAAAAACAATCGCCTGTCAGAGTCAGCTCAATTAAACAAAAACCTTATACTCAGTCCCAACCTGATAAACCCAGTATTGAGGTGATCCAGGTTGATGGGATGCGTGCGAGTTTGTATCGGGCACAGGATATTAAAAGAACTTCATCCACCATTTCAGAAGTCATTGTGGCTGAAGAAATTGGCAAATTACCGGATATTACTGCCGCAGAAAGTGTATCCCATTTATCCGGTATTCAGGTTGAGCGTTATCATGACGAGGTCAATCGTGTGCTGGTGAGAGGCTTACCGGACTTTATTACCACTTATAATGGCCGGGAGTTTTTTACTGCTGAGCTGCGTACAGCCAGGTTACAAGACTTTTCATCTCAGTCCATTGCTGATATTCAGGTCCATAAAACGGCTACCGCAGGCTTTATTGAGCCCGGTTTAACCGGGGTTGTGAATATCCGCACGCACAGACCCATGGATTTTGACGGTGAAAAAATCGCGGGTGGTATCTCCACTAGCTATAACGATCAAATTAATAAAAGTTCACCCAATGCCTATTTTCTATATTCAAACTTTTGGCAAACTCAATATGGCGCAATCGGTTTTTTAGCAAATATGGCTGAATCATCTGCGGCTTATTACAACGGCGTAAGGTATAACTCAACCCGTTTTGTGGATTTAGCCCAGTTTGATCAAGCATATGCCGGTTTGTTTATTCCTACCTCGGTTGGCTTGTACAATAATGGTGGCGAGCGTAAACGACCCTCTGCCAATATTGCGTTTCAATGGAAACCTGATGCGCGTAGCGAAGTGTATTTTGAGAGCATTTATCAGGGCTTTGAAAGCCATAAATATGTTGACCACTTTATGTTTGATTTAACCGAACCGGGTTTAAATCAAACCGGCACTATGCTAACAAGTATTCAAACCAATCCGGATAATAACCGGGTAATCGGCCTGACTAAATCTGCTGGCAGAGTACCTTTTACCTACCGCTCAACGTCGACCGGACTCACAGATACCTTTCAGAGTGCTTTAGGTGCGAATTGGACATCCGGAAACTGGGCAATTAAAACAGATTTAGCGTACACAGACAGTACCTATACGGATAACCACTGGAGTCTGGATACTGCACTTAGCGAGTCGCCCGTGGGGCAAATTGATTTTAATTCCGGCGGTACCCGCTTTTCTTTTGAGCAGTTTAACCCGGCAGATATTAATCAATATCATTTTCGCGGCTACTATGAGTACGGATTTGAAGCAAGCAGCCGGGCGCTGCAATGGCGCATGGATATCAGTTATGAAACAGCGTTAAATTGGCTGCAGACAATTGAAGCCGGCATCCGGTTAACTGACAGGGATGTTGAGATAGAGCGCGGCTCACGCTATGCCTATTTATTGGGACTTGAAACCCCGTTAAACGAGCTTGATTTTTTGAATTTTAATTTGACCCAAGATCCTTACCGGGGAGAAAATACTGGGTTTCGCCAATATTTAGCGGCGAGTCGCAGCAGTATTCAGAATAAACAAGATGAACTGGCTGAACTGGCTTACCGGTCTTTACTAAAATTGTCGGAGCAGGGGGAAAGTTGGGCTGCTGACGAAGCTCAAAACTGGCAAACGCCAAAGGTTAATATGAATCCGGTTGAGAGTTTAACCGGCAATGAAAATACTCAGGCGCTTTATTTGCAAGGTAAGTCTTATAGTCGTTGGTTTGGGGTAAATACAGACACCACGCTTGGCGTACGTATGGTTCAAACCGGATTATCTGTCAGCGGATATCAGCTGTTAAATGGCACAGCACAAAGCGAACTGTCATTAACCAGTGCTGACAGTGATTATATTAATATTTCACCCAATATTAATATAAATCTGCATTTAAGCGATGAGATAATATGGCGACTGGCCTATACCAAAAGCTTAAGCCGCACCGATTTTATTAACTATAATCCGGGGCGAGTGCTGACGATGCAGGCATCTGCAAGCGCAAGCAGCAGTGACTATACGGGCGAGGGCGGCAACCCGAATTTAAAACCGACTTTGTCGGACAATCTAGACACCAGTGTGGAGTATTATTTTGCTGACAATGGCTATATCAGTGGCGCGCTTTTTTATCGCGATATTAGCGATATGCCCAATACAACACAGGCTTTAATAAACGAGCCAGACCTTGGCATGATTAATTTAACGCAACCAGAAAATACCGGCCAGAGCCAGATATTGGGCGGTGAGTTTAATGTACAAACATTTTTTGATTTATTTAAACCGCTTAACGGTTTTGGCATTAGCGCTAATGTGACCTATCAGGATGGTCAAACCAGAAGCCGGCTTGGAGCCGGACAATACTCTGTTTATACCGATATCCCCGGGCTGTCTAACTGGACCTATAACTTTTCGGTATTATATGACCATCATCAGATGAGTGCACGACTGACTTATAATTACCGTTCAGGTTGGACAAACTGGTATAGAGATGAACCCGAATTTAATCGTATGGTAGAAAATAAAACACAGTCCAGAAGCAAGCTCGATCTTGCACTTAGTTATGATTTTAATGCATTTGTATCGGGTTATGCCTATGTCAGCAACTTATTGGCCGAACCCCTTAAAAATTATACGCGACTGGATGCCAGACAAAGTTTTTTGCAGGATATCAGAGATGAGGGACGCTATTTTGGGTTGGGGCTTAGGTTCTCCTATTAAAACTCGGTGGCAGTTAATCAGCATAAATAGGCTGGCTACATTCCGGTGACAGCCAGCCTATTGGTTCGAGGGCTTACTCGAATAAACTTATTTTAGAAACTAAATTTTAGACCAACCCCATAATATCGGCCCTCATCACGGATATCTTGCGTGTATGCAATGGTGTCTGTGTCTTGGGTGTAGTTATGGAAAGGATTTGCCATGATATTAGATACATCCGCATAAAGCGTGAAGTTTTCATTTAAATCATAGCTGACAGAGAAGTCTAATCTGTCTCTGGCTTTAGTTTTATTACCGGTAAAGCCTTCAGCCCCTAATGTATTTCTGAACCAATTCACCCAGCTATCACGTTTGTTATAGGACAGTCTCGCTGAAAAATTATCTTTTTCATAAAATACTGCTGCATTATAAGTGTACTTGGATAACCCAGGAATAGGCGCGTAAGTTGATTCACCACCAATTTCTGCAGGTGTGCGCTCTTTGCCTTCTAAGCGTGTCATATTGGCAGAAATACCAAAGGCATGAAGTGCTTCCGGGACAAAGTCATAATCAAAGAAAGTTTGTGCATTAACTTCCCAGCCCCAGATTTTACCGTCACCTGTATTTTCCGGTTGGGTAAATCTGACAAGACCGATATCTTCCATTTCAATCAATTGGGTATAACTGCGGGTAAAACCTTCCAAATTACGTAAGAAAGTCGCACCACTGATATAACCTGATTCAGAGAAATAATATTCTAAGCTGATATCATAGTTATCAGAAGTTAATGGTTTTAAATCCGGGTTGCCCGAAAAACCAGTTGCATCATACTCAGTGGTATCTTCACCGTCTGAATTATCTTCAATTCTGATTTCACTGGCCGGGTTCAGATCAGCAAAGTTAACTCGGGTACGAGTTTTAGTATAACCGGCACGCAACTGCACATCGTCAGTTAAACGAGCGATAAAGCTGATATTTGGTAATACATCATTATAAGCGTTGGTCAATGTTGGCACATCTTCTCGAATCACGTTTTCCGGTGGCTCGCCTTCGTACGGTGTACCTTGTACCGTGGTTTCTGTGCGAGTTACGCGAACGCCTGTGACTACATCGACCGGAATATCGCCAATATCGAATAACCATTTCCCTTGTAAATAAGCGGCATAGGTTTGCTCATCTGCGCCAAAGTAGTTGTTTGGATCGAATTGAACATGTTTATCTAAGAATTTATCCGCTTCATTGTATGCCCAACCATAACGGCCCGGATCACTGTCACCTAGAGCGGTTGAAGATTCATAGGCAACCTGGCGTAATTTGTCATGGTTCGCAATAATACTTTCACGAGTAGGCGCTAAATAAGATGTAAAACCTTGTTTGTTACTGCGGAAAGGATTAAATGTTTCTTCATATTCCAGGAAATCAAGACTTCCCATTGGTTTGTTTAAATACTGAACACCCGCATAACGAGTACCGGAATCACGCGTGGCGTCACGGTCGGTAAAACGCACACCGGCTTGTAATTTATTTAAAATACCGTCATCAAAGGTATAGGTTAAGTCTGTTTTCCACTGCACACCTTTACCACCGACTTTATAGTGACTTTCAAAATAGCCACGGAAGTTATAGGCATCTATATCATATACGTCGGCATCAGGTGCATCAAAAACAACGCCTTTATCGCCAAAGAAATCAACGTTTACCAGCCAGTCTTCACGAACTGAAGTATCAAAA
Source organism: uncultured Alteromonadaceae bacterium (assembly GCA_913056495.1). Lineage (GTDB taxonomy): Bacteria > Pseudomonadota > Gammaproteobacteria > Enterobacterales > Alteromonadaceae > Catenovulum. Next base: position 23,784 of record CAJXMO010000035.1, read on the forward strand.
CTCCATTCTTCTTTTTCATAAGTACTGTCGGTATAAGCTAAATCGGTTTCAATTTTTAACGGACCATTTTGCCATTTTGCACCGACTGCGAATTGGTAAGTATCGGTTGCGCCTTTATTGGTTGAGCGATAAGCCGCTGCCGGTAAGCCACCTGTTTTTGTCAAACTTGCCGCCTGGCCATTATCAGTGCCATCAACCATAACAACATTTGAAAGGTTAGGATCGCCAAATTGAGTTGGGTATCTGTCCCAGTCGACTAAATGGAACCAGAAACTGTCTGCCAAACCTTCTCCTCGGAAGCCTTGGTAAATCGCATCCGCATAAATTTCTAATTGATCATTTGGTCGCCATTGAGCTGCCATATTCCAGGAAGGGCGCGTACGTTTACCTGAATCCTGATAAATACCTACCCGGTTTGGAATTACAAAATTACCTTCGCTAAATTCTTCCGGTGTTATGGTGCCAAAAGCGTTAGCATTTCTAAACCAGGTATCATTATAACGCACGCCATTATGGTATTCAGACTGGGTATAAGTCGCATTAGCTAAAAAGCCGACTTCACCTAAACTGGTTTCCCAGCGGTTAGAGTATAAAAGACTGCCGGTTGGTGATGATTTTTCGCTCTGATCGTTATACGCATAACGTAATGTACCTGATACCTTTTGACCCTCAAAATCAAATGGGCGACGAGAGCGTACGTTGACTAAACCAGCTAAACCCGGCTCTAAAATATCCGCGGTACCTGATTTATAAACTTCAATGCCAGCCAATGCCTGTGAAGGAAAATCCTGTAATTGAACTGAACGCAGTTCTGCTGTAAAAAGTTCGCGGCCATTAAAGGTGGTGGTTACATTAGGTAAACCACGAATTAAAATATCGCGCGCTTCGTCGCTGCGGCGGTTAACCTGAATACCGGCAATACGGGCAATACTTTCTGCAGCAGTTAAGTCTGGTAATTTACCAATATCTTCGGCAACAATGGCATCAACAAAAGAGTCTGAGCTCATTTTAATATCCTGAGCTTTCATTAGACTTGAGCGTAAGCCTTTAACCTGAATGACTTCTGTACTTTCAGTCTGTTCTTCAGATTGAAGCTGATCTTCTTCAGCTTCTTGCGCTTGCAGGTAACCCGGTAAAATAGCCGTTGCCAAGGCTATGCTGACTGCCGTTTTGACAAATGGAATACATTTTCTCGACATTGTCATCTCCTATAATAAAAATAGTTTTTATAATCATTTATGTTTAAAATTTTTATAAGCTGTGTTCAGACGAGCTGAGTGCTTAGGGTGTAATTAAAAACTGATTAATTACTATGGTATGACTTATAAAGGGTTTAAAAACCGTAAATAAAAAGTTTTAAAAAGATTAAATTAATTTAAATTTAATATGTTTTTTTGGGGTGGCCGGATAAAAATGTCCGGCCGAATGGGGGGGAGAGTGAGCTTAGCGATCAGGTTCACGAATAATGATTTTGTTCGCAGATACCTTTTTGACCTCTAAATTAAAGTTATACTCAAGACTTTTTACCCAGTCCTCAACTCTGGAAACTTCGAATCGACCCCCTATTTTTAATTGAGCCAGATGCTCGCTTTGAATCTGAATCTCCAGATGGGTATAGCGTTTAAGCTTGGTTATCACCTCGGCTAAAGGTTCGCCGGAGAAAATCAGTTCTCCGCTTTGCCAGGCTTGAGCGGCTTGTATCTGACTAGCAGATAAGGTGGTTAAGTTATTGAGCGCGGCTTGTTTAGCTTGTTCGAATGAACTTGAACTACTAACACTGGTATACTGGCCAGCCGTCATATAAGAGATATCGGCTAATGGATTAATATTGGCCTTGTTTTGTGTGCTGGGTATTGAGTTTTTTGCAATGGCTAACGCGATTTTTCCCTCGGTGACCAAAACATCAAAATTTCGGTTGTCCTGTAAGCTGACATTAAATGCCGTGCCCACAGCTTGCACGCGTCCATTGAGCGCATAAACGTTAAAAGGTCGGTGTTTGTTTTTGGCCACTTTAAAATGGGCTTCGCCTTTTTGTAACCAGAAATTTCGTTCGTGATCGGAATAAACCACTTTAACCTGACTGTCTGCATCAAGCAGCAAGCTGGAATTATCCAGTAGTTGAATGGTTTTTTGCTCGCCAATTTCTGTTGTATAGGTTGTATTGGCAAAAACCGGCTCAGGTTGTGTCTCAGGCCAAAAAGTCAGGCTGATGCTGACAATTAATAAGCAAATGAATGCAAACCCGGCGGCCGGATTTAGTGCTTGGCTTAGTCTGCTTTGTTGCCTGTTTGAAACCGGTTTTACAGGCGTTGATTTCAGCTCAGTTAAATCAGCGAGTTCTGTTAAGAAAACTTGATGCCATCTGCTGTTTAGTCGGTATATTTCATCGATACGATTTGGGTCACTGGATAGCCAGGCTTTAAATTCGGCTTTTTCTGCGTCGCTCAGCGGCTCATCACCATCTAATCGGATCACCCAATCCCAGGCTTGAGATTTAAGTTCACTGACATTTTGAGTTAGCTGTTCAAAAGAACTCATGGTTGATTCCTCATCGGTGATGTTTGTGCATTCTGGCGGTTTAATGGCGTTATATTAGCCGGGTTATTCAGGTATTCATCGCAAAACAGGCCGGCAAGCTTTAAATTTTTTTCAACTGTGCTGAGCGAAACTGAAAGCTTTTTGGCGATTTCTTTGTGTTTAAGACCATATACTTTACGTAATAGAAATATTTTCTGACATTGCGCCGGTAGTTGTTCTATTGCCTGGCAATAGAGCCTGATGGATTCTTCTGCCTCTTGTTCACTTTCTAAACTGTCGGTTTTTTCTGTCTTCAATTCTTCAAGGTGCTCTTCGATAAAACCGGTTGCTTGCCTTGCTTTTTTATTTAGCTCATCCCTGGCGATATTTTTTGCAATTTGAACCAAAAACGCAATCGGCTCTTCTATCTTTGTTTTCTTTTCTGCCCGATGCGCTTTGAGATACACCTCTTGCATAATATCGTCAATATCCTGCTCCGTACCCGTATATTTTTTCAGGAAATTTTTTAAAAACGGACTCTTCTCAAGAAAGACCCGGGCAATTATTGACATTCTGATACCTTAAAATCACTCAATGCTGGTGGATAAACAGGCGTGCCTGAAGTTTATACTTATATACTGATTATGACGTACCAATTTTAAAAAGCCGTAAAAAATCATTTTACGGTTTTTTACAGGCCACGCAGTCATAAATTTATAAGGGTTTTTAACGCTGGCCCGATAGATGAAACACCCGCTTTTTAGCTTGTGGTGTCATTTTACGGCTCTCGGTATCTTGATGAATTATGATTCAGGAGGCAAAGCGCGTTGAATCTAATAACCTATACCCGTGCTACTTCAAGATGCATGTTTCAGAGCTATCACAGCGCTTTCAATACAAGGCATATTGGTAAAGGAA
>CAJXMO010000036.1 GCA_913056495.1 uncultured Alteromonadaceae bacterium
AAACACAATAGCGGCGATGGTAGTGTGGGAGTTCCCATGTGAGAGTAGCACACTGCCAGGCTCTTAATTTAAAGTCTGACTAGACATTAGTTTTGACTGACAGTATAAAAAGGCCCGATTCGAAAGAGTCGGGCTTTTTGCGTTTACAGGCAGCTATTTATTTCTGAATGCTTGCTAGCTCATAATCTCATCTTCCCGCCCTGTTATTTCTTAATTAGTTAAGATTATGCCGGATCAGATAGTTTTGTCTCGCCTGCTCCATTTTTTCTGCGGTCTCTTTAATATCTGGTTTACTTAAAAAGTTTACCCAAAGCGTCATATTTTCATTGGCAAGCTCTTCATCTGCCTGGCGATCATAGAATTGAGTTAAATATTTAGCTTTATTGAGGGATTGGTAATTTGCTATGAGTAAATTCGATTGTTTAAAAGTTGATTTTAGATTGGCAGGTAATTGATATAAATTAGCATTTATTTTACTTTGCACTTGCGGTTGGATTAAATAATCAATAAAAATTTTGGCTGTATTTATCGCGTCAGATTTTTTAGGAATTATAAATACATCTGTAGGGGCAACCTGAGTTGGTAAAATATTTTCTTCGATGATCGGAAATTCAAAAAAACCAATATTATCTTTCATATGATCAGGTGCGTAGCTTTCAATAAAACTACCTTCTAATGTCATTCCTGCTTTTTCTGTATAGATGGAAGGTAAGCTATCTCTGATGCTTCTGTTTCGGGCATCTTTTGAGAATGCCTCTAGTTTGATTAAATGTTTCCAATACTTAAGTACATTTTCTATTTTTGGATTCTGAGCTGAAATTTTTCCTTTAATAAAATCATTATGGAAAGCGTACCCATTTAGTCTTAGGTTTATATATTCAAACCAACAGGCTGCTGCCCAGTTTTGTTGCGCGCCGATCGCGATAGGCGTGATGTTATGGGATTTCAATTTTTTTACGACGTCAAGAAAGGATGACCAATTTGTGGGTGGCTTTAAATTTAATCGTTTAAATAAAGACTGCTTGTAGTAGATTCCCCATTGATAGTACGAAAAAGGCAGGCCATAAACCGAATTAGATAAGCTAATTTGAGATTTGATGACATCCGGGAAGTGGCTCTCATTTGCTGACCAGACATCGTCAAGCGGAACCAGATCGCCTTGTCTTGCGTATTTAAATAGCCTTTCTCCGGCATGCCAACTGATGATGTCGACTTTTTTGTTTGTATCCTTTAAATAGTCATCAACTGTCAGCCGGTAGCTGTTATGAGGAAGTTTTACAAAGTTTATCCGGATGGACGGGTATAGTGCGGTAAAATCTTTCGCCAGTTGTATATAGGTGTCATGTGAGCTAGCGCTTCCCGGCTCTTTTAATACATTTAGTGTGATTAATTGCTCTGATGACGCTGCATGGATTACAAAGGGGCTTAGCAACCAGATAGAGATAGCCGCGATAAAATAAATATATTTAATACCCGATTTGAGTCCGAACTGCATAAATTGATGATTTAAGTTTAATTCATCAATTAAAACTAGATAGTGTGGAAGGTTCTGTCAAAGTTTTAAGAAAGGGAGTTGCAGTGAAAATTAAAGTGCCTGTAAACAACAGGCACTTTGATTTAGGATGATGTGCTGATTTATTATTTAATGCGCTTGATCCCAGTTATCACCTACACCGGCTTCAACCAGTAGAGGAACATCTAACTTGGCGGCATCCTGCATTATTTGCTGAACTTTAGTTTTTGCTTGCTCAACAAAACTGTCTTTTACTTCAAATACGAGTTCATCGTGTACCTGCATAATCATGATGATATCCTGATTATTGAGCGCTTTAATCCATTGGTCCACTTTAATCATTGCATATTTGATGATATCTGCGGCTGTTCCTTGCATAGGTGCATTAATCGCTGCACGTTGCGCTGCTTTTCGAACCGCTCCGTTTCTTGCCTTGATATCAGGTAATTGCAGTCGGCGACCGAAAATGGTTTCAACATAACCATGCTCTTCAGCAAACTCGCGTGTACTCTCCATATATTCAAGTACGCCCGGATAACGTTCAAAATACAGATCCATATATTTTTGCGCTTCGCCGCGAGCGATGCCTAACTGGCGTGATAAGCCAAAAGCTGACATGCCGTAGATTAACCCAAAATTGATTGCTTTTGCGCTTCTGCGTTGCTCAGAGCTTACTTCATCCAGTGGTGTATTGAATACCTCAGAAGCTGTCGCGCTATGGATATCTTTTCCTTCTGAAAAGGCAGTTAATAAACCTTTGTCAGCTGATAAATGTGCCATGATCCGCAATTCAATCTGAGAATAATCCGCCGCCATAATTTTATAGCCTTCTCTGGCAATAAATGCTTTTCTGACTTTACGACCTTCTTCATTACGAATTGGAATATTTTGTAAATTTGGATCGGTTGAAGATAAACGTCCAGTAGCTGTAACCGCCTGATGATAAGAAGTATGCACGCGGCCAGTTTTATTTGCGACCATAACCGGCAGTTTATCTGTATAAGTGGATTTAAGTTTAGCAAGCCCCCGGTATTCAATAATAAGTTTTGGCAGCGGGTAATCTAATGCTAATTCCTGTAATACTTCTTCAGCAGTGGACGGAGCACCTTTAGGCGTTTTTTTAATAATAGGATGATTCAGTTTTTCAAACAGAATTTGTTGAAGCTGTTTGGTTGAACTTAAATTAAACTTTTCACCGGCAATGTCGTAGGCCTGTTCTTCCAGTTCAGCTAAGCGCAGAAGAATATCCTGGCTTTGCTGAGCTAGTTGGTGAATGTCGATTAAAACACCATTCTGTTCAATTTTACTCAGGACAGGCACTAAAGGTAATTCAATTTCCTGATAGACGGTTTTGAGTTTGTCATCTTTTGATAACTCGGCCCAAAGCTTGTTGTGCAACCTGAGCGTAATATCTGCATCTTCAGCGGCATAAGGCGCAGCCTGATCGAGGTGAATTTGATTAAAGGTAAGCTGCTTGGCGCCTTTACCTGCTATTTCTTCAAAGCTGATATTTTTGTGGCCAAGGTATTTTAATGCCAGGCTATCCATATCATGTCGGGTGCCTACACTGTTATAGACATAGGATTCGATCATGGAATCATGGGCAATCCCTTGTAAGTCTATTTCATAGTTGGCTAACACATGCTTATCATATTTTAAGTTTTGACCAACTTTTGCTTTAGCTGGATCTTCAAGCAGTGGTTTTAATTGTGCTAATACCCAATCACGCTCGAGTTGCTCAGGTGCATCCGGGTAATCATGTGCTACCGGCACATAGGCCGCTTCGCCAGCTTCAATTGAAAACGAAACGCCGACTATTTCAGCCTGCATATAATTCAGTGATGTGGTCTCAGTATCAAATGCAATTAATTCGGCTTCATTTAGCTTAGCCAGCCACAAGTTGAATTCTGTTTTGTCTAAAATACAACTGTATTTACCTTCAACTTTTTCAGCAATTTCTTCCACTTCACTTTCATTTTGACTGGTTTGTTCCTGTCCGATGACTTCTGAGAGCCATCGTTTAAACTCCATTTCTTTGTAAAGTTCAATCAGTTGCGCCTGATCCGGAGTCTCAATGTTCAGTTCATCAAAACCCAGATCCAGTTCGACGTCTGTTTTTATTGTAGCCAGCTCATATGAGAGTTTGGCTTCTTTCTCATTTTCAATGAGCTTTTTTGGCATGCTTTTAGCGCCGCGGAAAGATAAGCCAGCGACTTTTTCTGGATCCTGATAAAGCTTTTCCATGCTGCCTATACCTTGCAGCATTGCGAGTGCTGTTTTTTCACCAACCCCAGGCAATCCTGGAATGTTATCCACCTTGTCGCCCATTAACGCTAAATAATCGATAATCAGGTCAGGGCCAATGCCAAACTTGGCTTCAACACCCGCTTCATCCATAACGGTATCTGTCATGGTATTAATTAAGGTCACATGTGAATTAACCAGTTGTGCCATATCCTTATCACCGGTACTGATTAATACATGGCGTTTTTGTTCACTGGCTTGCCGGGCAAGTGTACCAATGACATCATCCGCTTCCACACCTTCAACACTGATTAATGGTAAACCAAGTGCTCTAATGATTTTGTGTAAAGGCTCGATCTGAATTCTCAAATCATCCGGCATCGGCGGGCGGTTTGCTTTATATTCTGAGTACATGTCATTGCGGAATGTTTTACCTTTCGCATCAAAAATGACCGCCATCTGACTGGGCTTAAAGCGATTAATTAAGCTACGAAGCATATTAACCACACCATATACAGCACCGGTTGGTTCGCCTTTAGAGTTTGTTAAGTGAGGAGGCGCATGAAAAGCCCGGAATAAATAAGAGGAACCATCGACTAGGATGAGTGGGTTGTCTGCTATTTTGCTCATAATACTGATTGACCGTTTATTGAGTTTGCTAGAGTATAAAATAAGTTTCTATCAGGCACAGTAAATTCCACAAATTAAATTGTGTAAACTGTGGATAACTTTGTTGAAAAGTTGAAAGGCTAGGCTGTTGTGTTTAATTGGATTTTTTATTTTTGTTTTTATCTTATTGATTTTTATTGTTATTTTCTATTCCTTTAAATTTTGTTTTTATAAATCAAGCATGTGGAAACTTTGCTTTTACACTAAGCGGTTGAAACCAGCTTAACCGGCATCATTGATTTAGTGGTCGGTTAATCTACCCCGAGAAGCGGGTAAAATCTAGTATTCTTTTAACTCAATTTCTGCTTACCAAATAAATAAAAATTATAAGCTAAGCGCTGCGGGGCTAGCGGTGGCAGACTAGTCCTGTTTTTCGGTTTCGGACTCAGTTTTTGGCTGAGCCGTTTGATCTTTAGGAAGCTGCATACTGACTCGGGTATAGCGCTCGTATTTACTTTTGATATCCAGCTCACCATGCATTTGCGCTTCTACAATTTCTCTGGCCATTGATAAACCAATTCCCACACATTTGGGATGAGGCTGATTGGTATTAATTGCTTCCAGTAAATCGGGTTCTATACCAGTACCATTGTCTTCGATTCTTAAGCTCACTCTATTTTTAGTTTTATTAAAGGTTGCTTCTATCATAAGTACCTGATCGCTCTGGTCTTTAAAACCATGCTCCAGACTATTATTTAAAAAAATCGTTAATAAATGGGTAAGAGATCCCGGGTACGTTTCAATGACAAGGTCCGGTGCAACCGTAATAATGAAATTCACTTCACTATGCGCACCTTTGTAGGTATCTACTAAGTCCTGCAGGTGTGTTTGTAAATGGACCTGACTCAGAGAGTCCTGCTCCAACTCTTGTTTTATTTTCTCTAAATTGAACAAGCATGTCCCTGCTTTTAACATGCTTTCTGCAGAGCCTCGGGCGAGTACAACCGTATTATCTAAAAAGGACAGATATTGGCTTTTTGTCGCCTTTTTTTCTTTGATTAAACTTTTAAAATGCAGTCCTTTTTCTTCAAGAGAACTACAAGCTTTAATAACATTGCTGATATAAGGCGGTATAGCTTGAGTTGCTTTAGGGGCAAGCTGGCTATATACCGCAAATTTAGCACTGCGTTTCAGGTTTTCCTGATAATTGAGCAGTAGGTCTTTATTTTCGCTTAATTCCAACTGAGATAGTTGAAGTTCCTGTCTTGATAAATATCTTAATATAGCTAAAAAGCTGACAAATAATGCAATCAATACACTTAATATCAACCCGGCGATAAAAATATTGTCTGATTTTGATGTATTAATACCCTGATTGAATTTTTCTGCTACCTGAGTCGATAAGTGCCAGCGGGCAACTGAAATAGTCTCAAGCGACTTGTTTTCTTTATTTACAAGCTCAGGATTAAAGGTCCAGCTGAACAGCTGAGAGTGTGAGTCATCCATAAAATCCAGCTTGAGGGATAAATGATCCGGCACCATAAGTTGAGTAATTTCATAATGTAGATTGTTTAAATCGATAACAGAGATGAAGAAATACGACTTATTACTGTGCTGAAAATAATAACCTGCTAGCAAATTCGGATTAAAGTTCTGTTGAGTTTGTGCCAGTTGGTAAATGAGTTGATTGGGTGTTTGTTTGGCATTTCGGTATAAATTGAGCAGACTAGGTTTTAACTCATCATTATCTAAAAACAGGCTGGCGGTTCCGAATGACCACTGATGACTCAATCTGTTTTCATCTATCTGGTAATAGCCAATTGAAATTTCATCTATACCCGGGTGAGTAAGCAAGTAAGATTCTGCAAATTGTTCAAACTGGTCGTTTGAGTCATTTTGATTCGATATAGCCAGTGCAGCAAAGTTTTGAATCGGTTTGATTTGTTCATTAAACCGCTGATTAATGCCGGATAAAAAGTCTGAGTTAACCTGGGCTGCTGTGCTTAACCAGTTTTGTTGTTCTAAACCGAAAAGTTGCTGTTTAGCTTTAAAAGACGCAAACGCGCCTATAGATAAACACAATATAATGATGAGCCAACTGGGTACTTTTGTTATTTTCATTCAGAAATATCCAAAAATGAGGCTAATTTATCATTTGTCTGGATTACAGCCTGATGCGGATTTATTTGTAAAACGGTTTTACCCGATTTTTCGATAAATGCCATAGTACCATTTTGCAATAAAAATGTATCACTGTTCCCTATACTTAAACTGTTTTGTTGAACCGCTGTTGCCAAGTGCTGGCGAATATTTAGTTGGCTAAACAAATTATCGAAATAATAAATATCACAGCCAAACTCAAGGTTAAAATCTGAAAGCTCAGCCAGTCTGTAAAAGTGGTTAAAATAAACAATATGTTGACCACTTTTGATCCGTTTTTTTAGGGCAAGAGTATGAGCTGCAGAATGCTCATTTTGTGTTAGACTGCAAAAATTTAAAGGCTTAGACGCTTTTTTAGTCGTGCTCCAGTCAACATATTTTAGTGCTTGAAACATAACTAATGATTTAAAGGCTGAGTTGTCTTCTGCTTTTAACTGGTAAGAAAACGTGAGTGATACCAGAGTAATAAATTGAATAAATGCTTTAAGCACAAGTATCCTTATTATTGTTAATATTATAATTTGTCTGCATCTCTTAGTTTAGAAGCCTCAACATGTGGCTGCAATAAGAAATGTTTAATAAATTCGTTAAAAGGCCCATATGGAACATTTTGAAAATATATATACCAGGGCGGCTCAGCGCAAAGGTGGTGAGCAAGCACTGAACTTTTTATTAAATAAAGCCGTGCCCGATCAGGATATAGCAAAATATGACGATAGCCGCATTTTATCGGCATTCACTAAAAAGATTTTTCAATCTGGTTTTGTATGGCGTGTGGTTGAAAATAAATGGTCTGAATTTGAACGGCTGTTTTTTAATTTTGATATTGATAAAGTGCTTATGATGCCGGATGAGCTACTGGAGAAACGGGCACAGGATCCAGCCATTATCCGCAATGCTAAAAAAGTCATGACCATTCGAGATAACGCTTTAATGATCCATGATATTCAAATTGAAAAAAATATGACATTTGCTCAGTGGATTGCTCACTGGCCAAGCTCTGAAATTGTAAAGCTTTGGATTTATCTGAAAAAACACGGCAGCCGTCTGGGTGGAAATACCGGGCCATATGCATTAAGAGCACTGGGAAAAGACACCTTTTTATTAACTCAGGATATTGAAGCCTATTTCAGAAGTCAGAAGCTAATAGAAGGTGGCCTCACAAGTTTAAGAAACCTGAATATCATTCAAGAATGTTTTAATCAGTGGCAGCAGGAGTCCGGCCTGGATATGCAAACCCTGAGTCAGCTGATTGCCTATGGTGTTGGCGATAACTTTGTTGGAATGCAAGGAAGGGGCGAATGAGCCAAACTGTCACCATTCGGCTTGAATCCGAGCAAACGGATTATATTCAAAACCTGAGCACACAATTTGGCTTTGAACTTGTGACTGATGTCAGGCTGCCGCTGCAACTGGTCTGGCAGGATAATCAGTTGAAATTATTTCAAACCGAATTAAAGAATCAGGGTGGGGTGGTGGTTGACTTTTGCAGTGCTCAATCAGAGTACAGACGCAGCCAAATCAGCATTAAAAAGGAAGTCATTGCGCGCGCGGTTGGGATAAAGCCTAATTACCGACCTTACGTATTAGATGCAACAGCCGGTTTAGGTCGAGATGGGTTTGTGCTTGCGGCTTTAGGGTGTCAGCTCACCTGGTTGGAGCGGCATGCGGCTGTCGCTGCTTTGCTATTTGACGGTTTAGAGCGGGCCAAACGGGATCCTGAAATTGGTAGCTGGGTAGAGCAAAGACTTAATTTAATCCATACTTCAGCGATGAATACACAATGGATTAATCAGCAACTTAACCACCAGCCAGATGTTGTGTATTTAGATCCCATGTATCCACACAAAAAAAAATCTGCTGCAGTTAAAAAGGAAATGAAAGTTTTTCAGGGACTAGTTGGAGCAGATTTAGATGCCGATGGTTTATTGGATAGTGCCAGACAAATAGCGACAAAACGCATTGTAGTTAAACGTCCTGATTATGCTGAGCCTTTAAATCACCAAAAACCAAGTTTTACTGTGGATTCAAAAAAGCACAGATTTGATGTATACCTTATAAATGAATGATTTTTGTTCAGTGGCTAACTTACAAACACAGAGGAAATAAATATGGGATTATTGGATGGATTATTAGGTAATGCTAGTGTGGTTGAAAGCGATGAGGTTCAGCAAGAGTTACAGCCGATTTTAGGTGATGATGAGTCAGTCGTATATGCCTGTAAAGAAATTCGGGATATGTATATTTTTACTAATAAAAGACTGATGCTAATTGATAAACAGGGCGTAACAGGCAAAAAAGTTGAATATCATTCTGTTTCTTATAAAGCGATTAGCCATTTTAGTTTAGAAACTGCGGGTCATTTTGATTTGGATTCAGAACTTAAAATCTGGATCAGTGGTCAGTCAAGCCCAGCGATAGAGCGCGAACTCAAAAATGGTGAAACCGTTGTGGGTATCCAAAAAGCTTTAGCTAACTTTGCGCTTGGATAAACCGTCTTCAGATGAATCATGGTAGAATAGGCCAGTGAGCAAAACAAATAAGTAGGAAATAAAAATGCCATCTTTTGATATTGTAACTGAAACCGAGCAGGAAGAGATCCGCAATGCGGCAGAAAATGCCGAGCGGGAATTGGCAACCCGGTTTGATTTTAGAGGCGTTGAGGCCAGCTTTGAATTTACCAAAGACAGCATTCAACTATATGCTGAAGCAGACTTTCAACTTGAGCAAATGATTACCATGCTGCGCGGTCAGCTAGCCAAACGTAAAGTTGACCCGAGATCGGTTAAATTTGGCGACACAGTGCATTCTGGGAAAACCTTCAAAAAAACAGCGACCTTTATTCAGGGAATTGAAACTCCGGTCGCTAAAAAACTGGTTAAGTTAATTAAAGACAGCAAGATTAAAGTACAGGCTTCTATTCAGGGTGAACAGGTTAGAGTCACTGGGAAAAAACGCGATGATTTACAAGCTGTCATGCAATTGGTCAGAGAGTCTGAATTAGAACAACCTTTCCAGTTTAATAACTTCCGCGATTAAAATTTAGTTTCTTTTGATACCTTAAAAAACCAATCACTCAAGTGATTGGTTTTTTATGCCTTTATCAACAAAATTATTCAGTATTCGGGTCTGTTGATACCTGCTTATAAGGTCAAGTGCGTCAGGCGCTTATTCTGTTTTGAATACTGACTTTATGCCCATACATTTGTTCAAATCCGGGTATGTTTTTTTCCCAAATCGGAGGGTTATTGCCAATATAATCCCGCACAGCGTCAAGAAATAGCTGAGAGCGAACCGGCAGCCCGCGGTGCGGATAAACGGCATTAATCGTATAATAAGGGTGTAGGTTAATATGTTTCATAATAGGTACAAGTTCGCCGTTTAAAATCTCTTTATCAATTAAAAAAGCCGGAGCCGGTGTATAAGCGGTACCTGATAATGCTTTTAACATTAATAATTCACCATCATTTGCCTGAAATACGCTGCGCATTAAAATATTGGCTTCTTCTCCGTTTTCATCCACGTAGGGGAGTTCAACCATCCTCTTGGTATCACTGGCATAAGTTGCCGCCGGCAGCTTTTCAAGTTCTTGCATTGTTTTAGGTTCACCATAGGTTTGAATAAACTCTGGAGAAGCGACAATCAATAATCTGACGGATGAAATAGGGCGAGAAATTAAGTTTGAATCTTTTGATGGGCCAATTCGAAAAGCCATATCATATCCTTCACCGATAATATCGACCAACCTATCTTCCAGTCTCATTTCAACATTCACCTGAGGGTATTTTTTCTGAAACTCATTTATAACCGGTTGAATGTAACGTTTACCTATAATCGAGGGACTGGTTAGCTTCAATAAACCTTTAGGTTCAGTGTGATAATTTTCTGCAATATGCTCGGTTTCACTCAGCAATAAACGCATTTCGCGCGCCTTTTTAATCATTTCAGCCCCAGCTGCTGTTAATGAAAATGAGCGGGTGGAGCGGTTTAACAAACGAACCCCCAGACTGCTCTCCAGTTTACTAATTTGTTTTGAAACGACAGAGCGATCGACATTTCTTCGCTCAGCAGCTCTGGCGAATGATCCTAACTCTACAACTTCTAAAAATATTAATAACCGGCTGGTTAAATCCATAATTGCTCACTGTCTGAAAAAATTATCAAGATGAGTAGCATAGTTTATTGTTGCCCATTTGGCATTAATTAATTGCTAATATAGGGGTAAATCTTCAACTATATCTGTTCTATAATTAGCGTCATAAAATCAGGACAAATAGATATAGGTAAACACAGAATTGAACAAAAACATTTTCATTAGCGCATTTCTTCTTCTAACTTTGGTTTTTTCATCGGTAAGTTATGCAAATCAATCGCCAAATGAGTTATTGACTAACGTCGGTCAGCAGATGTTTGCGCAGATAGCGCAAATTGATGACAGCGATAAAACTCAAAAGCGAGCTGAGCTTAAGGCATTGGTTAAAACTGAGCTTTTTCCTTATGTCGATTTGAAATTCGTTTCGTTTAAATTATTAGGTAAACATATTCGTGATGTGAACCGTAATGAAGTAAGTGCATTTATTGCTGCAGTTGAAGAAAACCTGAGTAGCACTTATGCCAATGCGTTAATGGCTTATAAAGGCCAAAAAGTTATTTTTGATCAAAACAGTCAGCAGTTAGACGGTAAATATGCAACGGTGAAAGCGCGAATTTTAGATGAAGGTGCGCCAGAAATCGACTTACAGTTTAAGTTACGTCAAGATCAATCAGGTGACTGGAAAGTCTATGATATGGTCGCTGAGGGTATTTCATTACTGGGCGCAAAACAAAAAGAAATTGTACGCCGCATTTCGGATGTCGGGCTGACGAAAGTCATTGAAGAGTTAAAAAAATCTTAGGCCCAGTTTCACAGCATATTATTGTTGAATAACCGATTTTTATTAGGTGTCCCAAGACCTATTTTGGCCTGCCAAGTCCCCCTTCGGCAGGCTTTTTTTATACTTTTAATTAATACCTTTTAGAAACGATTGCATTGTAATACCGGCAGGTAAATTATCACTGAATTCTTTGATAGCCTCATCAACATGTTCCAGTAATTCAAGCTCTTCGTCGGTTGCCGTTTGTAGTGCCAGATAAAAGTGTTTAATCATTAAATCAATCTGGTTGAGTTTTTGATGACAAAAACCCAGGTTATAATGCGCGAGTGCATATTCCGGCTCAATCGTGATTGATTGCTCAAAATAGTGTTTGGCTTTGTCGTGATTACCCATAAATGCGGCTATCAGACCCAAACCATACAAACTCAGGTAGTGATCCGGATGCTCTGCCGC
This sequence comes from uncultured Alteromonadaceae bacterium, assembly GCA_913056495.1. Taxonomy (GTDB): domain Bacteria; phylum Pseudomonadota; class Gammaproteobacteria; order Enterobacterales; family Alteromonadaceae; genus Catenovulum. Next base: position 11,854 of record CAJXMO010000036.1, read on the forward strand.
AATTTTTTGAATCAGCTGATCGCCTTTTTCCTGCTCGCCTGACTGAATCAGTTTCAGGGCTTGTTCAAGCTGTTTTTCAAGCTCTGGTTGATTTAAATCTGTCATTGTCATATCGCTATTTGTTTATTTTCCAGTTTACTTGTTTTTCTGATTAGAGTCAGCTTTGGGCGGATTAATTGGCTTAAAACAATTCAGCCTGTGGCTTTTGTTGTTGCTCTAGTTCCGCCGGGAAATACTCAGAATTAAATGGTCTGTATCCCAGGTATTCTGTCAACATTTCCAACCAGAGTCGGGTTAGCTGATGAACCTGAGCATTATCCGCAGTATGAATAAACAAATAAGGCTGTTTATTCTGCTCAAGCCAACTTTTAAAATGCATTAACCAAGGCTTGATAAAGTGCCGGTTTGCCGCTAAATCGGTTTGCCCGATAAAGCGCACAATTGGCTGATTTGCCGTCGCTAATACATGAACCGGCAGTTTCGGCTTTTTTTGTTGTGCATCTATAATCTCTGGGGTTGAAGCTTGCTGGCTATGCACAGGTCTTGTATCTATCATGACACGATCAACTTGATAATGCATAAGCATTTGGTTTAAATGTTTTTCAGTGTCGCTTTTATTAAAAAAATCAGGGTGGCGAACTTCTACGGCCAATGGGATTGTCTGACTATATTGATTAAGAAACGCATTGAGTTCAGCTAATTGCCGACCGCTGAAATAAGGCGGAAGTTGCAGTTGAAAAGCGCCTATCTGCTGGTTTTCAAGCATAGGCTCAAATAAGTTTATAAATTGTGATATTTCATTTTCACTTTGAGCCAGGCCCTGTTTATGCGTGATTTGCTGTGGAAATTTAAAACAGAACCTGAAATTATCCGGCACTTGCTCTGACCAGTTCAAAACAGTTTGAGCCGAAGGTAACGCATAAAATGTGGTATTGCCTTCAACACTGGTATAAAACCGTGAATATTCAGTCAAATGTTTATTCTGTGGCAAGCGGGTGGTAAAAAAATGTTTTTGCCAGTCAGGGTGACTCCATTGCGGACACCCTAACTGTATATTTGGAGATGGCTGAGACATTGAATTTATTTGTCTTTATAAACACCTGTATCCAACAGAACTTTGGCTAAGTCGAGCATTTTAACCTCGATGTTTTCCTGATCGTCTTTCCAGTTTAAACCTAATAAAACCCCGTCAGAGCCTAACTCTTCCACCCAAAAATCTAAGTACTCCTGTACCGGAATCGCTGACGGTGTATAAATTTCCCATTCATCTGTACAAGCGGCCTGTGCGGCTTCAAGACTATCCCAAACCAGAAAAACTTCATCTTCCGGATTAAACTGTGAGTCTACAACTACCCAGTCTTCATCATTACCTGCGGTAAGTGCCCACATTTTTTGCTCTTCACGAATCGCTTCTGCAAAGTTAGTTAGTGCTTGCTGATTATCGCTCATAAAACTCTCTTAATGTAATTGTATTGACTGGATTAAAACAGGTTGTTATCCCTGTGCATTATTGTAACGAGTTTTACATGTCTTTGGATAGTCTCTTGTTATGTTGATTAATAAACTCGATAGCCTGAGCTTTTTCGAGTGGTTTGGAAAAATAATATCCCTGAATGTAGTCGGCTCCACAAGCTTTAACAAATTCAAACTGGGATTCGGTTTCCACACCCTCAACTATGGTCGCCAATTTTAATGTTTTGGTTAATTTAATAATGGCTTCTATTAAATGTTTATGCTTTGGATTTTTATCTATCAGACGGATAAAACTCTGGTCGATTTTTACTATATCAATGGGATACTGGGTCAGATAGCTCAGTGCGCTGAACCCTGTACCAAAATCATCAATGGCAATTTCAGAGCCTAGCTCTTGCCATTTACTGAGCTGATAATTTTGCTGAGTATGTTCATCCATTAACATGCTTTCGGTAATCTCCACAGTGACCCAGTTAAACGGAATATTTAAGTCAGCTATCAGGGTTTCTAAGCTGCGGGCATAATTTTGGGGTTGGCTGAATTCTTTTACTGAACGGTTAATCGCTATGCCATACTCACTATTTAATGTTTGATTAATTTCCAAAATGTCCGTTAAGGCCTGCTCTGCTATCTGTTCGCCCAGCTTTTGAATCAGGCCGTATTCTTCTGCTATCGGAATAAACTCAGCTGGAGAAATATGCTCTTCGAGGGAATTCGAATACCAACGTGCCAGCACTTCAAATTTTTTAACCTGCAAGGTATTCACATCAACAATGGGTTGGTAAACCGGGTAAAGTTCATTTGCGGATAAAGCTTTTAATAAGGCATCTTTGACCTTTAATTTGCGTTTTGTTTTAGTACCTAAAGATGCGGTATAAAACTGAAACTGATTTCTGCCTCTTTGTTTTGCGTGATACAGGGTTTGATCGGCAACAGAGACGAGTTCTTCCGTGATTAAACTGTCATCCGGAAACAGGGCTATGCCTATGCTGGCGGTAATAAATATTTCATGACCATCAATAACAAATGGTTGTTTGACTTGGCTTAATAAGACATCTGCGATGTGTTGAGCCGCGGAAGTTTGCTTAATATTGTTGGCTATAATGACAAATTCATCACCGCCAAATCGAGCCAGGGTATCGCTTTTACGTAAGATATGCTGAAGCCGTTCTGATACCTGTTTTAATAATTTATCGCCGAGGAAATGACCATAGGTATCATTGATGAGACTGAACATGTCTAAATCTAAAAATAATAAAGCAACTTTGTGACGATGACGTTTAGCCAGTTTCACTGCATTGATGAGCCTGTCATAAAACATAATCCGGTTAGGAAGATTGGTCAAAGCATCATAGTAGCTTTTATGTTTAATCAGCTCTTCCTGACGTTTTTGCTGACTTAAATCTGAAAATATGGCAAATCTCTGGGTTAATTGTCCTTCTTGGTCATAAATTGAATCAATTGTTAGCCATTCCGGATAAACTTCACCGTCTTTGCGGCGGTTCCAGATCTCTCCCTGCCAACTGCCATATTCATTCAGACTGCGCCACATATTCTGATAAAAATCTTTATCATGCATCTGAGACGATAATAAGCTGGGGTTTTGCCCTTCTGTATCTAACTTGCTATAGCCGGTTACTCGTTCAAATGCATGATTCACATGGGTGATAATATTATCGGCATTGGTCACCATGATGGCGTCGGTTGTATTGTCAAAAATACTGAATAGCAGATTAGCTTGTTCTATGTGGCTGTTTATTTCATTTATGTTATGGCTGATACAGCAAATATAATCATCAAAAAGATAAAAATGGCTTTCAACACCAATGAATTGTTTATTGGCTGTTTTAAGATCATGCTGCAGTACCAGATTTGAATCCTGTTCGAGCTGGGCTATTAATTCAGGCCAAGCCGATTTTGAGTCTAATAAATCAGAGAAGCTGGCTGGCATTTGTTGCAGGTGCAAAGTCTCAAATGCACTTTGATTGGCGTGGCAGATCTGGCCAGTGTTTTTACAGATAATAAAAACCGGATTTATTGCATTATGATAGAGCTGTTTACTGAATAGGTTAAACAGTTCCGGATCCTCTAATAACCTGCTTTTCATCCACGCTTCCCTTAAATCGGCTATAGATTAAATTTAGCAAAGCTAAAAAGGTTTTCACAGGGTTAGTTTCTTATTTGAGTTAAAATTGGCTAAAATACTCAGATTTAGTTAATTGAATTTATTTTGGCGGAATATATGTCAGCATCAGGTACTCTATATGTCATCTCTGCACCCAGTGGCGCAGGTAAATCTAGCTTAATAAAAGCCTATTTAAAACAAGATATTGCGAAAGCTGCTGTCTCAGTTTCTCATACTACACGGGCACCCAGACCCGGTGAAGTAGACGGTGAGCATTATCATTTTGTTGATCGTGAAACGTTTGAAAAAATGATTTCTGAGAATGCTTTTTTTGAATGGGCTGAAGTATTTGGCAATTATTATGGCACCTCAAAAGCTGCGATTGAGCAAACTTTAGCGCAAGGTTTTGATGTTTTTCTGGATATAGACTGGCAGGGTGCTCGTCAGGTAAAACAGTTAAAATCAGATGCTAAAACCATTTTTATCGCACCTCCTTCTCAAGCTGCCTTATTAACCCGCTTATTACACCGTCGTCAGGATAGTGAAGAAGTCATTAACCAGCGAATGGCTGAAGCTCAGAATGAGATCTCGCACTATGATGAATTTGAATACATTATTGTTAATGATGAGTTTGAATTGGCGTTGGCCGAATTAACTGCAATTTTGCAGGCAAATCGTCTTACTCAGGCTAAACAGGCAAAAAAATATCAAGCATTATTTGATGAACTCTTGGCGAAAGCTTGATCATCAAGTAAACTAACCCATCCTATACACTTAGATAATAGATTTTAGCGGAGTAAATATGGCTCGCGTAACTGTAGAAGATGCAGTAGAAAAAGTAGGTAACCGCTTTGACTTGATTTTGGTTGCTTCGCGTCGTGCACGTCAAATCGCCTCAGAAGGTAAAGATCCATTAGTAGAAATTGATAACGACAAACCAACCGTTATCGCTTTACGTGAAATTGAAGAAGGCCTGATGAGTGCTGAGATCATGGACGAGCAAGAACGCCGTGAAACTCAGGAGCAAGAAGCTGCAGAAATTGCTGCTGTTGCTGCTTTTTCTCAAAACCACGAAGAATAACCCATTAAGACACTAGAGCGTGTTGACGTTTGGTGTACAAATTTTGTTTTAACTAAATGCGTTTTGCTCGCGACGCGAGATATGTAGCATAGTTATTCTATGCCAATATCGAGCAACAAAGCGAAAAATGTGTTTAGAACAAACCTGAAAGGTAGCGTTTGTTTGGCATTTCTTCTGCGTGATGGCTTATTTACGTAGCTCACTACACGTCAATCGCTATGCCTTAGATAAATACCAAAACAAATGGCTGCAAAATTGTACTCAAAAGATCAAAACGCTCTAGTCTGATGGTCTTTTAAGCCGTATTTGTATGCGGCTTAAATACCACTTCAATATATCCAAACGCATCCCCGGGCATTGCTAAATTTCAACATTCGATTGAATAAGCCTGTTAGATTCTATGACTGCATAATTTGATAATTGATTTGTATGAATCAATTATATTAGGATGCCTGTACAAGTATATTTAGTATTACAATATTGAGCGGAATAACTGTCTGTGGAACTTTTTCGAGATCTCGGTGAATTAGCAAAATCCTATTTGTTGCCTGAACAGTGTGAACTAATTGAGCACGCTTATGTTGTTGCGCGTGATGCGCATGAAGGTCAAATGCGCAGCAGTGGTGAGCCCTATATCACGCATCCGGTTGCGGTGGCAAAAATACTGGCGCATATGCATCTGGACCATGAAACTCTGTGTGCTGCCTTATTACATGATGTGATTGAAGATACTGAAACCACGAAAGATGATCTGGCTGAAGTGTTTGGTGCTGTCATCGCTGATTTGGTTGAAGGCGTCAGTAAACTGGATAAGATGAACTTTGACAGTAAAAAAGAGGCACAGGCAGAAAACTTTCGTAAAATGGTCATGGCCATGGTGCAGGATATCCGGGTTATTTTAATTAAACTCGCCGATCGCACCCATAATATGCGAACGCTTGATTCTCTGCGCCCGGATAAGCGCCGCCGCATTGCCACAGAAACACTCGAAATATACGCCCCCATTGCTCACCGACTCGGTATTCATGATATTAAAAATGAGCTTGAAAACTTAGGTTTTAAAGCCATGTATCCACTTAGATACAGAGCTCTGGGTGCCGCAGTCAAACAAGCACGTGGGCATCGTAAAGATGTGATAGAAAAAATTGGCAATGAAATCCGCCAGCGCATTCAAGAAACCAATATTCAGTGCAAAGTTAAAGGCCGCGAAAAGCATTTATACAGCATCTATAAAAAGATGAAAAATAAAGAGCTGATGTTTAACGATGTTATGGATATCTATGCGTTTCGTATTCTGGTTGATGATATTGACACCTGTTATCGTACGCTCGGGGTCATGCATAATTTATATAAACCCATAGATCACAGGTTTAAAGACTATATTGCCATTCCAAGAATGAATGGCTATCAGTCATTGCACTCTTCACTGGTTGGCCCGCATGGTATTCCGCTGGAAATCCAAATCAGAACCCATGATATGGAAATGACCGCAGATCGCGGTGTTGCTGCTCACTGGTTATATAAAGGCGCATCTGACTCAGGCGGAACAACTGCACAGGTTCGAGCACAGCGTTGGATGAATAGCTTGCTGGATTTACAACAAAGTGCCGGTAACTCCTTTGAGTTTATTGAAAATGTAAAATCTGATCTATTCCCGGATGAAATCTATGTATTCACCCCTAAAGGTAAAATTATTGAATTACCCAAAGGGGCAACACCGGTTGATTTTGCATTTGCCTTGCATACCGATATCGGATTTACCTGTGTCGGTGCAACCGCAGATAAAAAACCCATGCCGTTGAACCAGCCGCTGGTGAATGGTCAAACTGTCAATGTAGTGACCTCTAAGCGAGCTCGCCCGAATGCGACCTGGCTTAATTTTGTGATTACTCCAAGAGCCAGACTTGCGATCAGAAACTACCTGAAAAAACTAAAAGGCGAAGAATCGGTTGATTTAGGTCGCCGCTTATTAAAAGTGGCTTTGGGCGGCATGGATGTTAATGAACTGGCGGACGATAAAATTGCAAAGGTGCTCGAAGAGACCAAATTGCAAACCGTGCATCAGTTATTGGCTGAAATAGGCCTTGGCAATTTAATGAGCATAGTTATTGCCCGTAAGTTATTGCAGCAGGAAAATGATGAACTGCCGGTAGAGAACTATTCAGAAAAGACAGTTTCAATTCGCGGTGCAGAAGGTATGCTGGTTTCATTTGGTAAATGTTGCCGACCGATTCCGGGCGATCATATTATTGCGCATGTCAGTCCGGGCAAAGGTATAGTCGTACATATCGAAAACTGCCATAATGTTCGCGATCACCATGTTGAACCTTCTAAGTATTTTTCAGTCAGCTGGGATAACAGCCCTGAAGAAGAATTCCCGTGTGCTCTGCGAATTGAAATGCTTAATGTGCACGGCGCTCTGGCCCGAGTGACAGGGGCCATTGCTCAGTTAGGTTCAAATATTCAAAGTTTATATTCTGAAGAAAAAGACAGTTATATTTATACTGTTGATTTAATATTAACTGTCCATGACAGGGTTCATTTAGCTCAGATAATGAAAAAAGTTCGCCATATAGATGAAGTGCAGCGAATTGTTCGTCACAGAAGCTAAATTTAATTTTTATAATAGGATTAAGTATGTCTAAACAAGTTATTTCTACTAAAAATGCACCTGCAGCCATTGGCACATATAGCCAGGCAGTGAAAGTAGGTGGTACCGTTTATTTATCTGGTCAGATTCCTTTAGTCCCAGAAACCATGGAAATGATCACCACAGGTTTTGTTGATGAAGCTCATCAGGTATTTAAAAACTTAACAGCGGTTTGTGAAGCAGCCGGTGGTTCATTAAACGATTTAGCTAAGGTCAATATTTATTTAACTGATTTAGCCAACTTTGCACAAGTTAACGAAGTAATGGCTCAGTACTTTAACGAACCTTACCCGGCTCGTGCTGCCATTGGAATCAATCAGTTGCCTAAAGGTGCACAAATTGAAATTGATGGTATTTTAGAAATACCAGGTATTAACTAATTGGTTAAACCCAAATACAAACCGTAATTCAAGAGCAGCTTAGGCTGCTCTTTTAGTTTTAAGAATAATAATGACACCCGAAAGATTAAAACGAATTCAAGATATGCTGCTAAACCGTCAGCCGGATTTAACCGTCTGTATGGAAGAAGTTCATAAAACGCACAACCTGTCAGCGATTATTCGCACCGCTGATGCAATCGGTATTCATAATGCGCATGCGATATTAACCGGTAAAGATTCGCGGGTACGCTCAGGTACCGCAAAAGGCAGCCAAAACTGGGTTAATTTAATGACTCATGAAAACATTGATGCTGCGGTATCCTGCTTTAAACAGCAAGGTATGCAAGTGCTTGCTACCAACTTATCTGCAAAATCAGTGGATTATCGCGAAGTAGACTATACTCAGCCAACCGCTATTATTTATGGTCAGGAAAAGTATGGTATTTCTGAGCGGGCACTTGAACTGGCTGATACCCACATTGTTGTACCTATGCTGGGAATGGCTGAATCTTTGAATGTTTCGGTCGCCAATGGTTTGATATTATATGAGGCGATGCGACAGCGTCAGGCCAAGAATATGTATGGCCGAGGCCTGCTGGATGACGCCGAGCAGCAACGAATTTTGTTTGAACGTGGTCATCCTGTCTTTGCCGAATTATGCCGTCAAAAAAGTTTGCCGTATCCTTATGTTAATGAGCAGGGGGAAATAGAAGCAAATGAAGACTGGTGGCAAAAAATGCAAACTCATAAATCAGCCTGGTAAACGAATCTAACTCAAGCACTAAAAAAGAGGGAAGTTATGAAACTAGAATCAATGGCGTTACACCACGGGTATGAATCTGAAGCAACCACAAAAGCGGCTGCCGTGCCTATTTATCAAACCACATCTTATACATTTGATAATACGCAACATGGCGCTGATTTGTTTGATTTAAAAGTGCCGGGCAATATTTACACCCGAATTATGAACCCAACAACAGATGTACTCGAACAAAGAGTTTCCGCAATGGAAGGTGGTATTGCCGGTTTAGCCTTGGCTTCGGGCATGGCTGCGATTACTTATGCTATTGAATGCATTACTGAAGTCGGTACAAATATTGTCAGTACCAGCCAGTTATATGGCGGCACATATAATTTATTTGCACATACTTTGCCACGAAAAGGCGTTGATGTGCGTATGGTTTCAGCCGATGCTTTTGAAGCATTTGATAACGCTATAGATGAGAATACACGGGCTGTATTTTGTGAATCTATCGGTAATCCGGCAGGCAATGTGGTGGATATTGAAAAGCTGGCTGAAATTGCGCATAAACATGGTGTGCCACTGATTGTTGACAATACGGTTGCCACGCCTTTTTTATGTCGTCCAATCGAGTTAGGTGCGGATATTGTGGTGCACTCATTAACTAAATACATAGGTGGTCACGGAACTTCGGTTGGCGGTATTATTGTAGATTCGGGTAAATTTGACTGGGTGGCTAATAAAGACAGATTCAAAGTATTAAATGAGCCCGATCCTTCATATCACGGTGTGGTATATACCCAAGCTTTAGGGCCGGCTGCATATATTGGTCGCTGCCGGGTTGTGCCGTTAAGAAATACAGGCGCAGCTATTTCACCGATGAATTCATTTCAAATATTGCAGGGACTGGAAACTTTAGGTTTGCGAATGCAGCGCCATTGTGAAAATGCAGAAAAGCTGGCCGGTTATTTATCCACTCACGAAAAAGTGAGTTGGGTCAATTATGCTGCGCTTGATAACAGCCCTTATTATAAAACCTGCCAAAAAATAGCTGGTGGCAAAGCTTCGGGGATTCTAAGTTTTGGCATAAAAGGTGGGGCCGAAGCCGGTGCTCAGTTTATTGATGCACTGCAAATGATTTTACGTTTGGTGAATATAGGCGATGCTAAATCTTTAGCGTGTCATCCGGCTTCAACCACACACAGACAACTGAATGAAGCTGAATTAAAAAGTGCCGGTGTCAGTGCCGAGCTGGTTCGTATTTCTGTTGGAATTGAAGATATCGACGATATTATCGCAGATGTTAGCCAGGCCCTGGCCTCAGTTACCGCAAGTTAAAAAGAGTATTGCATGAAGTTAGATTCGATCGCCTTACATCATGGTTATGAAGCCGAAGCGAGCACCAAAGCGGCCGCTGTACCTATTTATCAAACCACGTCTTACACCTTTGATAATACCCAGCATGGTGCGGACTTAAATAATATGAAGGTGAAAGGCAATATTTATACCCGTATTATGAACCCAACGGCCGAGGTTTTAGAAAAGCGTGTTGCTGAAATGGAAGGCGGTGTGGCAGGTTTAGCTTTGGCATCCGGGATGACGGCGATCACTTATGCAATTCAGTCGTTGACAGAAGCTGGCGATAATATTGTCAGTACCAGCCAGTTATATGGGGGCACTTATACTTTATTTTCACAAGTATTACCCCGGATGGGCGTTGAGGTAAAACTCATTCCGGCAGATGATTTTGCCGGTTTTGAATCCGCTATCGATGACAATACCAAAGCCATTTTTTGTGAATCTATCGGTAATCCTGCCGGAAATGTCGTGGATGTAAAAAAGCTGGCCGAAATTGCACATAAACAGGGGATTCCGCTGATTGTGGATAATACAGTTGCCACGCCTTATTTGTGTAAACCGATAGAGTTAGGTGCCGATATTGTCGTGCATTCGCTGACCAAATATATTGGTGGACACGGCACATCAGTGGGCGGCATGATCATTGATTCCGGTCGGTTTGATTGGGCGGCCAACAAACAGCGTTTTCGGGTATTAAATGATCCAGAGCCGGCATACCATAATCTAAATTTTGCCGAAGCATTAGGTGAACTGGCTTATATTACCCGTTGCCGTGTGGTCTCTCTTAGGGTAACAGGCGCTGCAATTGCGCCTATGAATGCATTTCAGATTTTACAGGGGTTGGAAACCCTAGGCTTAAGAATAAAGCGCCATTGTGAAAATGCCGAAAAACTGGCGAGTTATTTATCTGCTCATGAAAAAGTAAACTGGGTAAATTATGCGGCCATGCCAACGAGCCCGTATTATCAAAACTGTCAGAAAATTGTGAAAGGCAAAGCATCCGGCATTCTGAGTTTTGGTATTAAAGGGGGCGCACAAGCCGGAGCTCAATTTATTGATGCGCTGCAGATGATTTTGCGTTTGGTCAATATAGGGGATGCCAAATCATTGGCCTGCCATCCGGCTTCAACCACGCATAGGCAGTTGACTGCTGAGCAATTAAAAAGTGCAGGGGTGAGTGAAGAACTGGTCAGAATCTCTGTAGGGATTGAGCACATCGACGATATTATCGCCGACGTGTCACAAGCTTTAGATGCGGTCTCCGTCTGATTTAATGCTGGCAGCTCTGGTTTGCACCTTAAATAAACTGTACCAGGTAAAAAATAATACGGCAGCGTTAAATAAATGCCAGCCAAAATGCGTCCCCAGCGGAAAGCGCTCACAAATGGCATTATCTATGGTGCGCATCGTTAGCGATATGCAAAAACATAAACTGGCAATGAGTAAAGGCCGATCAAATTTATGATACTTTATTTTATGCGCGGCACTGAATAACACTAAAATCAGAATACTGGGTAAATACATTTCAGAGCCATTGATATCAAATGGCATTAATTTAGTGGCTACTACACAGCCAATAAAAAGTATAAAAACGCCAACTGAAGCTAAAGCACTTAATTTAAGTGCAAACCTTAAATAAGACCATAAAAAAATAATCTGATAGAGATAAATCGGGATGATATCAGCCAACATGGCCCAGAAGCTGGCGAAGGTATGAAATAAAAAACTGCCTGTACCTATGATTATCATAAAGCCGGGTAATAATGTCAGATAAATCGGCGCTTTATGCGTTTGCACTTTTTGTTGCCGGGATAATAAAGATAATGCCAATAACCCTGCCAGTACAAAGCCTAAGTTGGTTAAAGCATTAACCGGCTCAGCCCAAAAGCTTAAATCGATTCGCTCGCAGTAAAAGTCCATTGTTTTCCTTATTGAATTAAGTGCAGACGTTTAAACTTTGCGCCTTTTATTGTTTAGCCAATATTTTAGCATGGATAGTTTTAAACTTTGGCGACTTTGCACGAACAGCACGTCTCTGTAAATTTGGCTATCGCCGAAAAATGGATAATTTTGATATCAATGGCGGCCTATAAATCCATTTGTGAGGCAAGCGATATAACAGCATTTACGACGTAGGCGTTAAGCTTGCTGGCGCTGTAATGGATAGATTGACCGATTGGCCGGTTGACCGATTGGCCGGTAGCTGACGCTGCTTCGCTGAGTATTTAAACGGCTGGCTCTGATTGAGTTTTTCGATTATTTCGAATGGTTCAGTGAGTCCGACATTCACAGAACTTAGCCTTTTTAGCATATCCTTGATCAACCACCGACTGAGTGACTTTTAGCTTATATTCAGCACTAAAATGTAATGTATTCGAATTGTCTTTGTCAGCTAATCATTGCTACGAATGAGACATTGCGTCTTTAATCAGGTAGCCAAATTTTTCTGCCACTAGATTTTGTAGATTTATGATGTTTTAAAGTCGTTTCATTCCGCCTATCACACATTGAGGGATAGGCAGAATCTAGCTATCACTCAAAAATACTCGTGTAGCGAGGGAAAACTTACAACTTTTATACTGTTTTTATATACATGTTTTTGCGAGTTGAAAACCAATTTATCAGAGTGATTTTTATACATTGACAGTTTTAACTTAATGTTTTAACTTAATTTAATTACATTTTATTTAAATAGCATGTGGATAGAGTTAGCTGAAGTATTTGGGCCTATTCCGTCTATATAGCGTTATGTTTCACTGGAGTCCGATGGTAGAAAATAGATTCGATAAATTTTTTGGAGTGTTGTGCTTTGCATTGTGTTCGTTGGGAACAATGTTACTTTTCATTCCTGAAGCCGCTAATCTTTACTTTTCTATTGGCCGGTATTTTATATATGCTGCATTTATCGTTGGTTTAATTTCAATCACGTTAATTTGGTATCGCTCATTCAAATTAAGCGGTTGGAGAAATCATTTACTATCACTAATTAAATCACTCGTTTTGGTTTGTATTTTTAGTGTCGCTTTTATAATTTTAATCGTTTCACATAGCGGTATTTAGGTGAAACATAACAAGGCGCTCAAGCAAGGAATTTTAAAGTTTGGCTCGGCTCGTACCTCGCCAATTTTAGCCAAACTCTAAAATCCGCTTAGCTTGGCGTTAGATACACATGAAGAAACTTGTCGTTTTAATCTCCGCATTGTTATTAATAAGTTGTGGAGCAATGAGAAGTCCAAGCTATGACAATTTCGCAACCATTAAAATGGAGAATGACGTCTGTACCATAGCCATTAACTCTGAATGGCCTGATATGGCGCACGACCCAATAAGCTTAATTTTTAGCGGCACATCCAGAATCACGGGAAAGTTTTTCGTTAAAAATTCCACAGGTGTGCACTCATTCGACAATGTCAAAGTGCAATATTTTGATAAAAATGGTGACTTCTGGGATGTGGTAGTTCATTCAGGTTATATTAAATTCCAAGAAAACACTTTAGAAATCAATTTATCTCAAAATAGCCGAGGCACATCAGATAAGCTTGGGTTTAATGGCATCTATAAAATTAAATATGAGAGCAAGTGTACCTAACAAACGCCTCAACAAAGGACGCAAAAAACTTGGCTTGCGTCACTTCGTTCCTAATTTTAGCCAAGTATTTTGCGCCTGTTAGGCGGGCGTTGAGACTGTAGAAAAACCTCGAAAAATTGCTTTAACCGCAGATCTGTTTGTGATCTAATAGGTGTATCAAATCTTCATAGGAGATTGATTTTGCCTAAGTTTATTCCCGCCAACTACAATCAAACCAGCATGGTTGTGATTAATTATGAAGACCAACTTCAAGCTGGCACTTTTGA
>CAJXMO010000037.1 GCA_913056495.1 uncultured Alteromonadaceae bacterium
CTCTAACACCCCAAGAGTTTGAATTGTTAGAGACTACAAATTTGGTATTAGCTTAACCAGATCTCAGGTTAATTAATAAACTGGGGCGATTGCTATAGCAATGGACGACTTTAGCAATAAAAGCTTAGATGAATGATAAAGCCACTTCTTAACCTGGAAAGCCTGGTAACTCATAACACAAACTTATAGCGACTTACTTTTAATTACGCATCTGGATATATTACTTTGAGTAATTTCACTCACTCAACAGATTAATTTCCAGGGCGTTAATAAAATAGAAAATCAGGCTGGAAATGAATATAAGTTCAGAAATAAAAAACCACCTGAAAAGGTGGTTTTTTATATTAAATAGGGCTTTTTATTTTACCATTTTTTCTTAGGTTGAAATAATACATCCAAATCGTCTTCTTCTTCTGCTGCTTTTTTACGTCTGTCTTGAGCATTAGAATTTTTCAAATCTTCGGTAATATCCGATAAGAGTTTGGTTAAGTCTGCTTTACGCTGGTTGGCGTAATCAGTGCGGGTAGCTTGACCATCGATTGTTGCAAGTGCCTTTTCATAATACTGACGTGCCGAGCCTAGCATTTGAGTCTGACGAGCCGCATGACCACGTTTCATTAAACTTTCAACATTAATTTTTAACTGCAATGCATCAAGCCGTTTATCTTCGAGCATAAAAATTTGAGTATCGACTTTTCCCTTTGTATGTTCAGAACGAAGGGCCGACCTTAACTTTTTAATACCTTGGATTAAAGAAATGGTTGCTCTTTCATCATCTGGTAAAGTAAAGCTGTCATCACTATAATTTTGCTGATCTTGCGGTGAAATATTTTTCACTCTTTGCTGGGTATCTTTAAGGCGGGTTTTGAGTTCATTTGAATCAGGCGCGAGTTCTGACATAGCTTTAATCGCGTCGAGCAAGCGTTGATGAAGGATTAAGATAAGTTGTTGGCTAACAGGGTAGTTACTGATATTCATAAGTAACTCCTCAGTCTCTTCTACCGTATTTTTATGTTTCGCAAGCTCAGTTCTTTTTTCAGCTTCCACTTTTTCTTTGTGCTGTTGTACGGCATTAATTAAAATTGCCAGAACAATAAGTGCAATTACAAGTGCAATAACAATGGTAAAAATCATCTCAATTCCTAAAATTACGAATTAACAATCGTTTTGTTTATTATTATAACAGCATTTAACCATGACTCTTCCTTATTCAGGTGATTGATATTCATGCTCAAAACTGCTCTCCTTCGATAGTACAAGAATATCGTTTAATAGTCGAACAAGTATACTTAAGTTTTGTCAAATTTACGGGAGTGTTAAAATAAATTGACTCCCGCCAAGTTCTCCACCATTTTTTAATTCAATTTTTCCTGACTGGTCTTCATTTTGATGAGCCTTGGCAATCAGTTTGGCAAAAAATAAACCCAAGCCGGTTCGTCCGTTTGTCAAATTCAGGTCCTGCATTGTCATACTGGTTTGTTCCAGCATATGTTGAGAATAGCCGGGACCATTATCTTCAATGCATATCATTAGTTGATTTTCTAATACTTTTGCACTGATTTTAATGCGACTGTCGGTGTACCTCATTGCATTAATAAAAATATCATTCAGTAGATTGGATATTAAATCTATATCTATATACCAGCTCAGGGATTCGTCTATATCTAAGTCGACATTGATTTGATTATTTTCAAGGTAGAGCTGGTTTTTAGTCATAATTTCTTCAACTATATCTAAGATGTGATGCTCTTCAATATTAACCGGCAATGACGATTTTTCAGCTCGGTAAAGTGATAATAGTTGCAACAGATTCGTATTAAGCCGTGATGCTTCATAATGCAGTTTTGCCAGCTCTGAACTGGTTTCTTGCTCTTGTGCCTGTTCACTGAGCCGATCAATTGATTGAATTAACAAACAAAGTGAATTTTTCATATCATGCACTGAAGAAGCGAGTACACTGGAAAAATCGATATCTGGTTTAGTTTCCACGTTATTTTCCTGCCAATAGTGTTCGGATTGTTTTTAAATTTTTTCTGAATAAAGTAAAGCGTTGATCTGCCGGATCTAAATTTTTAATAGTTCTAACACAATTCTCTATAATTTGCATAACCTCTTGTGATTGTTTTTGTTTTTCACAAATTCGGGTCAGTACTGTCATTAATAACAAGGCAATTGTTATGTTTTGAGGCGATAAAATGCTGGCTTTTCGAAAATTGTCTGCAGCTTCAATGAGTTTATTGTTCGCAAACGCAATTAATCCTTGCTGATAGAGCTTATTGGCAAGGAGAGGATCGTAGCGAGCAGACTTAATCAGTGAATGATTTTTACAATAGTCCGCAATAATTGGTGCACTTTGCACGATTTGTGGAAAATGGTTAATAAAATAGCTTAACTGCTCTTTTAAAAAAACTCTCGTGTCGGTCAGGCTTGTTAAATTCTTACAAATTGAAGTCAGGTAGTTAGTCACATCCTGCTCATTACCCAGATAGTGAAGATAAATACATTTAGTGATCTCCAATGCTGTAATAAATTGAAGGTCTGATTTATGAGTTTGCTGATAATTTTTGATGTATGACTGCAGTTCATTTTTAGATTTACTCAACTGACTGCCATTTAAAGTTTTGATATAGTTGATATAAGTATTTAGTAATTTAAATATATCCTCTTCGTTTCCGGAAACCGAGTTTTTGCTCAGTTGAATAACTTTTTTATAATACATAAGCGCAATTGAATATTGCGTCATTGCAACGGCTAAATCAGCATATAATCTAAGCCGGCTAATCGATTTTGAGCTGATTTTCACAGCTTGTTCTAAAACTTCAAAAGCTTTTTCATCTTCGCCCAGCGCTAACAGGCACTCAGCTTGCAAATCCAAAGCGTTTACGGCGTGCTGATTGAGTGAAATTATTTTTTCAAAATAACGATTAGCTTGTTCGAAATGGCCGGAACCCATTTGTGCTTTAGCGAAACCGATTAACGACCATAATAAAGGACGCTGTTTATTAATTGAGTGATATACAGACGCGGCCTGCTGATAAAGCCCTAACCTCAGTAAGCAGTCTCCTTTGATCTGTAGGCAATTGCTAGCATACCTATGTTTGGACTTTAGCATTTGATTGCAGACTTTGACAGCGCTGATATAATCCTGTTTATTCAGCTCTGAAAGCACAGGCAGAAGGTACTGTTTTTTTTCGTAAACCTTGTCTAGCCGGGTTTTCAACGATTGTTTAGTGAATGGTTTGGTTAAATAGCTGTCTGGTTTAAACTCGATTGCCCCCATCACCATTTCAATTGAATTTTCGGCTGTGACCATAATGAATATAGAATCTTTGCGCAGTATTTCACGATAGTTCAGTTCTTCGAGTAACTGCTGACCATCCTGACTGGTATCGCCTAAATTATAATCACATAAAATAACGTCGTGCTTGTGTTTCTGGTAGAGCTCAATGGCTTTCTCTGCATTAACCGCTGTATCAATTTCTTTTGCGCCTAAGCTAATTAGCATGTTGGACAAAGAGGTTCTGAATTCTGCAAAGTCATCCACGATTAAAAACTTTTTATTCTGGTATCTATTGAGATCACTCATAAAATAATCGTAAAGTGGCGAAATAAAAGAGTAAATTAATATTGGTTCATATTTTAGAAAAGATGAATTTATTTTCTAAATAAACATCGAATTTTTACGTTTATCGGTATAAACTAATTGAAAAGTAATAAAAAATACGCCAAGTATTCACATTTAGCATAACGGTGGTAGGGAAATGAAACTTCAGCAGCTGAGATATATAGTCGAGGTCGTCAACCATAATCTAAACGTGTCCGCAACAGCGGAGAGCCTTTACACGTCTCAGCCTGGTATCAGCAAACAAGTTAGAATGCTGGAGGATGAACTTGGTGTGCAAATATTTGGTCGTAGCGGAAAGCATCTCACCCATGTCACACCTGCTGGACAAGAAATTATCAATATTTCCCGTGAAATGTTATCTAAAGTGGAAAGTATTAAAGCAGTATCACGTGAACATACCCAGCCGGATCAAGGCAAGCTGAATATCGCTACCACACATACCCAAGCCAGATATGCTTTACCCGAAGTCATTAGCGGGTTTATGAAAAAGTATCCTAAAGTTTCACTTCATATGCATCAGGGCACGCCAGCCCAAATTAGTGATGCAGCCGCCAAAGGTGAAGCTGACTTTGCGATAGCAACGGAAGCGCTTCATTTATATAACGATTTAATCATGTTGCCTTGTTACCACTGGAACCGCAGTGTGGTCGTTAGTCGTGGTCACCCATTGGCGACAAAACGAAATATTACGCTCGAAGATGTCGCTAAATATCCGATTGTGACCTATGTGTTTGGTTTCACCGGGCGCTCAGAACTGGACAATGCATTTAGTAAAACCAATCTGGACCCTAAAATTGTATTCACGGCAACCGACGCGGATGTAATAAAAACCTATGTGCGAATGGGCGTTGGTATAGGCGTTATGGCCACTATGGCGGTGGATAAGAAAAATGACCATGATCTAGTTGCGATTGATGCCTCACATCTTTTCAGACCCAGTACCACTAAAATCGGATTCAGAAAAGGGACCTTCCTGCGTCATTATATGTATGATTTTATTGAACGTTTTGCTCCGCATTTAACTCGGGATATTGTTGATAAAGCAATCATGTTAAAAAATGCAGAAGAGATAGATGATTTATTTAAAGATTTTAAACTACCGGTTCGCTAATTCGCATAATTAGGTTTTACCGGCACACTTGCCTCAAATTCAACCTAAACCTGACAGGTCAGTCTTTGTTTAAACTCATTTAATATAGCAGCTGTTGCACCCCAGATTAATTTATCTTCAAAATAGAATCCATAAACAAGTCTTGAATCCGTTCCCCGAAACATTTCAATCGATTGAATATTCAGGTGATATAGAAGTGCATTAAGCGGTAATTTGATTAATGCTGAGACTTCCTGTTTATTGAGAGTAACTTCAGGCTGTTTCTTATCTTGGAAGCGGCTGACTGAAACAAATGGCGAAATCTCAAAACCAGTTAAAGTTGAAATGCTGGATAGCTGACTGACTAATTGCCAGTTATCAGGCGTAATCCCGATTTCTTCTCGGGTTTCCCGCAAAGCGCAGTCATACAGGCTTGTATCTTCAGAATCGAGTTTGCCCCCGGGAAAGCTTATCTGTCCCGGGTGGTGACGCAAATGTTCAGGCCTTTGTGTCAGCCAGATTTCCAATTCATGTCTGTTCGTTTCTACAATTGGAACTAATACCGCTGATTGAACTGCAACTGAGTTTTCGCCGGCTGATTTGAAGCCTGTGCGCTTAACCGGTGCAGGATTCAAGCGTAAATTTAATATTAGGTCGGCCAGTTGCATACAGGTTTATAAAGCATTTAAAGTCGGAAGGATTTTATTTACTTTATCAAAGGTTTCTTTATATTCATTTTTCATGATTGAGTCATATACCAGTCCGCCACCGGCCCAACAATGGATTTGGTTTTTATCGGCAACCAGGGTGCGAATTGCAATATTGGTATCCATCTGGCCACGCCAGTCAATATAGCCTATCGCACCACAATAAATTGAGCGGCGATGTGGCTCCAGCTCTTCAATGATCTCCATCGCCCGCACTTTGGGCGCGCCTGTAATGCTGCCACCAGGGAAACAGGCTTGTAGCAAATCAAACGCATTTTTATTGTCACACAGCTCACCTGTGACTGTGCTGACTAAGTGATGGACCGCCGGAAAGCTTTCTATTTCAAAAAGTTTAGGCACTCTGACGCTGCCCGGTCGACACACCCGACTGATGTCGTTTCGCAATAAATCAACAATCATCAGGT
This sequence comes from uncultured Alteromonadaceae bacterium, assembly GCA_913056495.1. Classification (GTDB taxonomy): domain Bacteria; phylum Pseudomonadota; class Gammaproteobacteria; order Enterobacterales; family Alteromonadaceae; genus Catenovulum. The sequence goes on from CAJXMO010000037.1 coordinate 5,848, forward strand.
TTTCAGCTCTGTCTTTTTCAGATTTTTTCAGTTGCGCTTTAAATGCATTATCCTGTTTTAAAGACTGCCCTCTGGGGACTGTGCCTTTGATAGGTTTGGTTTCAACTTTATGTTGAGCCAACTGCAAAAAACGCTCAGGGGAAATGCTGATAATACTGTGTTCTTTGTGTTTAATATACGCTGAGAAGGGCGCTTTATTGTTTTCTCGTAAGGCAAGATATGCTTGCCAGCAATCACCTTGATATTGTGCACTAAACCTTTGTGCCAGATTGATTTGATAGCAGTCACCCTCAACCAGGTATTCTTTAACTGAGTCGAATTTTTCAGCGTAACTCTGCTCACTCATATTGGCTTGCCACTCAGTTACCAGTTTAAATTTCGAAACTGATTCTGGCATCTGGTTCTGATATTTTTTAATAAGTGAGTCTACGCGTGCAAGTTCAGGCTGATGATCAACTGCATACCAGCGTCCGGTCTGATTATCTTTGATGATTGCCCAGTCATAAATGCCCAAATGAAATTCCGGCAGTGTGATATCCTGCTCGGCAATTTGAGGTAAGTCTTCAAGACTGCGCGCCAAATCATAACTAAACCAGCCAGCGCAACCACCAACAAACGGTAAATCTGACTCGGGTAACGACTGAGGCATTAACTCTTTTGATAAACGTTTGGCTGCATCAAATGGATTGCTATCTGAACTGGTTTGATACCCGCCGTTTAATAATGCAATTCTGGTTTGATTATCCTGGTGAGTAATTGTTGCTAAAGGTGCAGATAAAATAATATCAAACCGGCTATTTTCATGCTCTGCATCAGCCGAGTCTAATAAAATTGCGCCATCTTCATTGGCAACCACGGAAAATAGGACGGTCGCTTTTAATGAGGCGGAGAGTTCGAGTTGATAGATTGGTTGAATATTTTTCATTTATCTAAATTTATACCAGCCATATTTTTGGCGAAATAGATCTAATAAGGTTACCATATTTGTAATTTAAAATAGCCCTTATAGTAGATATTTAATATAACTATTTGCGTTGCACGTATTTAATTGTATTAATATCATTAACTTTTTGTATCACCATGCCACTGGGGATTAATGATGACAACGATCAAACAACAAGATTTTATCGACAGCATTGAAGATGCACTGCAATTTATTTCATATTACCATCCATTAGACTATGTTAAAGCGGTTGAAGCTGCTTACCATAAGGAAATTAACCCGGCTGCTAAAGATGCGATGGCTCAGATTTTAATTAACTCAAGAATGTCTGCACAAGGTCATAGACCGATTTGTCAGGATACAGGTATAGTAACTTGTTTTGTCAAAATTGGGATGGGTGTCAGCTGGGACAAAACGGATATGACAGTACAGCAAATGGTCGATGAAGGGACTCGTCGCGCTTATACCAATCCTGACAATCCACTTAGGGCTTCTATTGTAAAAGACCCAGCCGGTAAACGCATCAATACTAAAGACAATTCACCGTCTGTGGTCCATATTGACATGGTTGAAGGGGATAAAATTGAAGTCATGATAGCGGCAAAAGGCGGTGGCTCTGAAAACAAGTCTAAAATGGTGATGCTCAACCCGAGTGATTCTATAGCTGACTGGGTCGTTAAAACTTTACCTACCATGGGCGCTGGCTGGTGTCCACCGGGCATGTTAGGTATCGGCATTGGGGGAACAGCTGAAAAATCTGCGGTACTGGCGAAAGAGAGCTTAATGGATCCTGTCGATATTCAGGAATTGATTGAGCGTGGTCCTCAATCTACAGAAGAAGCACTGCGTTTAGAAATTTACGACAAAGTAAACAAGCTAGGAATAGGTGCACAAGGTTTGGGTGGGTTAACGACCGTAGTCGATATTAAAGTAAAATCTGTCCCAACACATGCTGCTTCTAAACCTGTCACTATGATCCCCAATTGTGCAGCGACACGCCACGCACATTTTTATCTTGATGGCAGTGGTCCGGCTGAACTTAAAGTGCCTAAGCTGGAAGATTGGCCAGAAGTTACTTGGGAAGTTGGCGAAAATGTTCGTCGGGTAAATGTTGATGACATCAGTAAAGAAGAAATTCAAACCTGGAAAGCGGGTGATACTGTATTGCTGTCCGGAAAAATTTTAACCGGTCGTGACGCGGCTCATAAACGCATCAAAGAATATTTAGAGCGTGGTGAAGCTCTACCTAATGGTGTCGATTTTAAAAACCGTTTTATTTATTATGTCGGTCCGGTTGATGCAGTCGGCGAAGAAGTCGTGGGGCCAGCTGGTCCGACAACAGCCACCCGCATGGATAAGTTTACGGATATGATGTTATCTGATTTTGCTTTGTCCGGGATGATAGGTAAAGCTGAGCGCGGTCCGCAAACGGTCGAGTCAATTGCTAAACACAAGGCGGTTTACCTCATGGCGGTAGGGGGGGCAGCTTATCTGGTTGCTAAAGCCATTAAAAAATCTAAAGTCGTTGCGTTTGAAGATTTGGGGATGGAAGCCATTTACGAGTTTGAAGTGGAAGATATGCCAGTGACGGTCGCGGTTGATTCAACCGGAAACAATGTTCATCAAACCGGCCCTGCAATCTGGTCTAAAAAAATCGCTGAATTGGATAACTCATAACCAATTAGTTTAAAGCGGTATTAATCAAACAGACATAACTAAAAAAGCTCAGTTGACGGTAAGCAACTGAGCTTTTTTGTAGATAGGTATGAAAGCAGGCCGTTAACGGCTCGGTGGAACAAACTGTCCGTTTTTAATTTGTTCAGAATAGCGACCTGCCAACTCATTTAAACTGTCCAGGTTAGAGCCCTGATTATCAAGCAAGGCTTTTAACGGCGCCAGATCAATATCAATAATTCCGTATTCTTTAGCTATTTTACCCCATACATAAGCATGTTTAAATTTTTCTTCTTTGATATATAGGGTACTTAACGTTTTAAATATTTCGGGTTTTAGAATTTGTGTACCGTCATAAATTGAAAGCGCATGGTATAAGGTATCTATGGTTAAGTCCCGGTCAAATTTGACATAATATGTGGCCAACTTAAATTGCAGATCCGGCGTTTGTAAAATCCCAGTATCTCTGAGTTTTAAAAACTTCTCCATTGCAACTTCATCACCGTTACGCGACCAGTGCCAGTATAATAAATAGGGGTCATTCGAATTTTTGGTGGCATCTGATAAGCGGTTTAATTCTTTTAGCGAGGTAATATACCCTTTTATTCGACCAGCCTGTTTTTCTTTTAATTTGATATGTTCGATATGAGATGCTTTTTCCACACAGACAGAGTAGCTTTCCAGATCTAACATTAACTGGTAACGTACAGCATCAGAAGGCGCTTGCAATTCACGATAACGGCCCGTAATGACCTCTTTTCGTTCAAGTTTACACCAGGCGTCATCGTTTAAATCATTACAAATTTGAGCTTGTTCCTGACAAATCTGGCGTAAACTCGGGCCAGAATCACATGCAGATAACGCGAATATAACTGTAGATAGACTAAATAAATGCCAAACCCATTTATTTATTTTCAATTGAACCACCCGGATAAAAAGCCGACTAAAATAGAACTGATAAAAAGAATACCCTAAAATGAAGTCAAAAAAAATCGTCAATATCCTTATTCAGATCGGAATTTTTCTTTTATTGTTGAGTTTGATATCAAAATTTCAGACGCGCAATATGCTGGATACAGACACAAAGGCACCTGAAAACCAGTTTTTACTGACCTCAGCTCAAACTCAAAAAAGCCAAATACTCAATTTTGCAGATAACAATATCCGCACTATTGTGTATTTTTTTGCACCCTGGTGCCAGATTTGCCACTTAAGTATGCCGAACCTGGTTGAGATACAGGCATCAAAGGGAGAGCAAATAAAAATTGTCGCGATTGCGCTTGATTATCAAAAACAAAGTGACGTTAATGATTTTATTGAGCAGCATGCACTGAATTTTCCGGTTTATTATGGCCAATCTGCTATTCAGAAAGCTTTTAAAGTCAGCGCTTTCCCAAGTTACTACCTGATTGATAAAAACGGAGTTGTTACTCACAAAGTGGTTGGTTATACCTCAGAAATAGGGATGCGGCTGCGACTTTAAACCGGATTGGCAATCCATTTTCCAGCCGTTCTGTTTTTAAACTGCAATTCTGCTCAGGTTAATACCATCAACCTTTTACGCTTTGCGCTTCTTCAGTTATAATACCACGTCAAATTTTTGGAGTATTCAATGGCGCGTTTTTTAGTTACCACCTCAAAAGGCTTAGAAAATCTGTTAGAGCAAGAGCTGCAAAGTTTTGCCATAGACAATATCAAGCTTTCAGTATCATCCGTTTGGTTTGAAGGATCGTTAGAGCAGGCTTACCGGGTATGCTATTGCTCACGTTTAGCCAATAAAGTTTTTCTCGAGTTAACCAGCGCGCCATGCACCGGCAAAGATGACTTATATCAGTTGGCTCAGTCTGTTGACTGGTCGATGCAATTTAAAGACAGAACGACCTTTAGTGTCGATTTTAACGGTGTGACCGACAAACTTAGAAATACACAATTCAGTGCGCAGGTGGTAAAAGATGCGATAGTGGATACATTTCAGGAAGAGTTTGGTCGCCGTCCGAATGTAGATAAAGCCAATGCTGAAATTCGCATCCAGGGCCGATTAATTAAAAACAATGCGCATCTTTTCATTGATTTATGTGGTCAGAGTTTGCATCAGCGCGGCTACCGAGAAAATGCTGGTCGTGCGCCAATCAAAGAGAATATTGCAGCAGGTGTCGTTATGCGTTCTGGTTGGCTTGAGCAACCACAGCAGCCTTTAGTGGATTATTTTTGTGGCTCTGGGACTTTGTTGATTGAAGCTGCGCAAATGGCACTCAATATTCCAACGCAACAATTTCGTCGTGAATGGGGATTTGATCACTGGTTGGGTCATAATGCAGCCTTGTTTGATCAGGTAAAGCAAGCAGCCGACAGTGCAGTGAAAAGCGATCTTAATTTGCGTTTGTATGGTGTTGACATTAATGGACGAGAATTAAAAATCGCTGAACAAAACGCGCAAGATGCTGGAGTTGGCGAATATATTCATTTCCAACGGGGCAATGCGCTGGATTCAATGATAGATTTTAATGACGAAGTCGGTCATATCATTTCAAACCCCCCTTATGGTGAACGACTCGAAGACGAACTTAAAATTGCAAATCTGTATCTGGACTTTGGCTCTGAAATTAAAGCCAGATATCCGAACTGGCAACTGACTGTTATCAGTTCAGCGGTTGAGCAATTACGCCAGTTAAAATTATCAGCCAGTAAAAAATATAAAGTAAAAAATGCCGCGCTGGATTGTGTGATTGCAAAATATACTATCGAAGCCAGTGACGGGGGCGATCCCCGTGAAAAGATGGCCATTGAATTTCAAAACCGGCTCAAAAAGAATATCAAACAGTTTAATAAGCTGGCTAAGCAGGTCCCAACAGAATGCTACCGCGTCTATGATGCAGACTTACCCAATTATAATGTAGCCATTGATATTTATGGTGATTCATTAGTGATTCAGGAATATGCGCCACCAAAAAATATTCCACCGGAAAAAGCTCAGGCGAGACTCAATGAAGTTTTATTAACAGCACCTGGAATATTGGGTATAGAGAATAGCAAAGTCGCGCTTAAAGTACGAAAACGGCAAAAAGGTAAAGAGCAGTATCAAAGAAATGCCACACGGGACGACTATTTCCCGGTTCAGGAAGCCAATGCGCTGTTTTATGTCAATATTCATGATTTTCTGGATACAGGCTTGTTTTTGGATCACAGAGACATGCGCTTACTGATTCAACGGCAGGCAAAAGATAAAACGGTGCTGAATTTATTCGCGTATACCTGCAGTGTTAGTGTTCATGCTGCACTGGGCGGTGCCAGTCAAATTACCTCTGTTGACCTGTCTAAAAAATATCTGGATTGGGGCAAACAAAATTTTGAGTTGAATAATATTAACCCAAGCTGGCATCAGTTTGTGGCACAGGATTCACTCGACTGGCTAAAAAATACCAAACAAAATTTTGATTTGATTTTCATCGATCCACCGAGTTTTTCAAATTCTAAAAAGTTAGATAATACCTTTGATGTGCAAAGAGACCATTTGGCCTTAATTGAAAATGCACTCGCTAAATTAAATCAGGGCGGTGAGATTTATTTTTCAAATAATTTACGCAGCTTTAAATTAGATGAAGCAGGGTTGAATCAGCTAGGGCTGACATTTACCGAAATCAGTCAGCAAACATTGCCGTTTGATTTTAAACGTCGGGCGAATATTCGACGAGCCTGGAAAATCACTAAACAATCATGAGTGACTTAGCCCTTTATGGGACAGAAGGCTGTCATTTATGTGAATTAGCACAAGCGGTGCTAGCTCATCTGGGAATTTTAGATCAGGTTCAGCTGATCGATATAGCGCTTGAAACTAACAGTGAAGAACTGGTTACGCGTTATGGTGAAAAAATTCCAGTGCTAATTGATCTACCTACTCAGCAAACTTTATGCTGGCCATTTGATGAAGCCAGCTTATTAGATTGGTTAAATACACAATATGAACTTATACCGGATAACTAAAGCCGAGCTGGCTTTTGGTGATCACCCTTTATTAAATAACGCTGATTTTCACATTAATCGTGGTGAAAAAATCTGTATTTTAGGTCGTAATGGGGCGGGTAAATCAACTTTATTGAAAGTGATTGCCGGCGATTTGCACCTAGATAGTGGTGAAACCAATATTCGCAGTGAAACTAAAATAGCGCGTTTACCTCAAGACCCACCAAAAGAATCCAATGGCGTGGTTTATCAATATGTGGCAAAGGGGTTGGGTGAAGTCGGGCAGGCCTTAGCCCGGTTTTATCAATTGAGCCAGGATACTCAGGCCGATCTAAATGAATTAGCAGATATTCAGCAAAAAATCGATAAGCTCGATGGTTGGCAGTTTGAACCTAAAATTCAGCAGGTTATCTCACGCTTAGGGTTAGAGGCTGACGCTGAATTGAGTGGGTTATCCGGCGGCTGGTTACGTAAAGTGGCATTAGCTCAGGCTCTGGTGGTTGAGCCTGATATCTTGTTATTGGATGAACCGACCAACCATTTGGATTATCAGTCGATTAACTGGCTTGAGCAGTTTTTAAAAGAATACAATGGCGCACTGGTATTTATCAGCCATGACAGGGCCTTTGTCCGCAATGTCGCGAATCGTATTGTTGACCTGGACCGTGGCCGCTTAATTAGTTACGAGCGCGGTTATGAACAGTATTTAATTGATAAAGAAGCTTTTTTGAAAGCCGAAGAAGTTGAAAATAAAAAATTTGATGACAAATTAGCTCAGGAAGAAACCTGGATAAGACAAGGTATAAAAGCGCGTCGAACCCGTAATGAAGGGCGTGTCCGTCATCTTCAGCAAATGCGTAAAGAAAGAGCTCAGCGACGCGATGTTCAGGGAACTGCAAATCTGAATCTGGATGAAGCTAAACGTTCAGGTAAACTGGTTGCTGAGGTGAAAAACCTAAGTTATCGCTATAGCGATGAACTCAATATTGTTGAAGATTTTAGCTGCGTCATTATGCGTGGCGATAAAATTGGTTTAATCGGCCCGAATGGCTGTGGTAAGTCTACTTTCATCAAACTTATTTTAGGTCAGTTAACGCCGGATTCCGGCTCGGTTAAACTAGGCACTAACTTAGATATTGTTTATTTTGATCAATACAGGGATCAATTGGACGAAGAAATGTCCGTTATTGATAATGTTGCTGATGGCAAGCAGGATGTGGTATTTAATGGCCGAAGCCGCCATGCGCTTGGCTATTTACAAGACTTTTTATTTTCGCCGCAACGCGCGCGTTCGCCGGTTAAATCTTTATCAGGCGGTGAGAAAAACCGGCTCCTATTAGCAAAGTTATTCCTAAAACCGGCTAATTTACTGGTTTTGGATGAACCTACCAATGACTTGGATGTGGAAACTCTGGAATTATTAGAAGAGCTAATTGATAGCTATCAGGGCACTTTATTGTTAGTCTCTCACGACAGAGAATTTGTTGATAATACAGTAACATCCAGCTTCTTCTTTCATGGTGGCGGGCAAATCGAAGAGTTTATGGGTGGCTACGATGCCATTATCCCGTATTTAAAAGAGAAAGAAGCCAGATTAAAACAAATTCAAAACGATAAATCTGAACCTAGTCAGAAAAAGGCGGTCGAAAAACCTCGAAATACAAAAGTAAAGCTGTCATATAAGCAAAAACGTTTGTTAGAATCATTGCCTCAGACAATTGAGTCTCTTGAAACTCAAATATCGGCGCTTCAGGATGAGATTAATTCACCGGAATTTTTTACGTTAGAAGCCGATATTACACAAGCTAAGTTGGAATCCTTAAATAAATTAGAAGAAGAGTTAGAGACCGCGTTTGAGCAGTGGGAAGAACTTGAAAGCCTGGAAAACGAATAATCTATGATGAATAAACTATTAAAATCAAGCACTATCATTATCAGCTATTTAGCCTTGCAAACTTCTGCATGGGCTCTCAATACGACTTACCGGTTAGAAATAGTTGAAACCCCGGAAGAGTTTAAAAACAGTTTCCCAATCGGCATAAACAACCAGGGCGATGTCGCCAGCGCTTTGCCAATATCGGGCAACCGTTTCGACTTTCCCATTGATGAGACTTTATTGGACTTCAATGACGTAGATACACCTGAAAAATTTATTAATGATTTGGTTCGATCTGGCCAGTTTGGTGATACTGGCTTTGTTACTAGTCTAGTGGCTGTTTATTGGGAGTCTATTCGTCGCGGTCGGTATAATGCGACTTCACTCAGTATGGTAATGGCTTATCTGAATCAAAACATAAGCGATGGACAACATCAGCAAATTGCCAGTATTCGCTCTGCTTTTTCTGATGATACTTTATTGGAAGAGCTAGCCATTTTTGATCGGGAAAATCCGGAAACCGATGAATATACGTATTTTCATCCGGAGCATGTGCATTCGATTAATAATTTATCCTGGCTGGCCGGTGAAACTGGCTCTCCACTGACTAAAACTGAAATTGATGGTGAAACCTGGTTGATGCCTGAGTTTTTAAACCGAGGTTTTGTTAAATACTCCAATCAGGCAATCACATTAGAATCCAGGTACGATAATAAAGATGCGTTAGGTGGCTTTAGTTATGCAACTGATATTTCTGACTCAGGTTATGTTGTAGGGTATGCGTCTGTTGACGGTAGCCCTGCATTGGACAGTTTAACTGATAGTTGTAAAGCTCAGGATGATACTGTACCTGAAGAGGTGTGTATCTGGAAAGCACTGGGCAATAATAAAAATGGCCAAATTGGCGCATTTAAAACACGCGCTTATATGTGGAAAGTGAATGGAAATGGCGATGTTACCGCTCGTAGAGAACTGGGAATCGCGATAAATGACCCTGAACTGGCAGAAAGTAATAGTTATATGAGCCGAGCTTTTGGTGTAAATGACGCAGGTATCGCTGTGGGCGAGTCTCATGTTATAGACATTAATGAAAGAGTTAGGCAGCAAGCGGTTATCTTTTTTGAAGATAATGTTTACCCGTTAACGAATCCGCAGGAATATGTAAGTAGTCGCAGTATTGCAATTAATAATAATGGAATTGTCATTGGTATCCTAGCCGATAGAGCCGGTTTAACGGGCGTTACTAAAAGCTTCTATTATGATATAGACAGCAGTGGTGTGAATGTGGAGCTGATTGATGACTTTTTCAGTAGTGCAAATACCAAAGCCAAAGCAATCAATGAACAAAATCTGATTGTTGGTGAAACGGAGGCTTCTGAGCTAGCCAGTGGCAGTAAACCTAAACATGGTTTTATATTTGATCTGGATGCAGAGCAGATGTATGACTTAAACAACCTGTTAAGCTGTGAAACGGATTTTACAATTACGGATGCGGTTGATATTAATGATGACGGTACGATTTTGGCTCGTGCTTCTTACACTCAGTCAAGACGAAACTTAATGGGTGAGGTTGTGACTAACTCAACCAGTGGCGGCGATGCTATTGAACAAGTTGAATATACAGTCAGATTAATCCCGGATTCTACTTTAGGTGACAGCTGTGATGCACCGGATAATGAAGTTAAAATTAAACGTAAAGGGGCTTCATTTAGCTACGCTTGGTTATGTTTATTCTTTATTACATTTTTATTTAAGAAACGTAATATTAAGTCTAAAACAATCTAATAAAAACTGTCTCTTATTCAGTTCACTAACGTGTTTTAAATCAGCATGTTAGTGAACAATTTTCTTTTTTCTTTAATACCCGCCTAATTTTACCCTATTGCAATCGCTTTTTTATTTAGCTAATTTTAGATTGTCGCTGTGATTCAGTTTGACTGATAAACATTGGTTAGCGGTCATTTAATAGACGCGTTCAGGCCATGTTTGCGGCAAAATATAATTTTCATCCGAATTTATGTGGATAAGGAAAAGCTAAATGAAAAGACAAAAGCGCGATCGTTTAGAAAGAGCCCAGTCCAGAGGCTATCAAGCAGGTTTAGTCGGTAAAACTAAAGAGTGTTGTCCTTATCAGGAAGCTGATATTAAGGCTCAATGGCTTGGAGGGTGGCGAAGTGCTGTCGATGATAGAGTAACGTTTTTTGGAGGAAAATAGAAAAAAGCCCTTACGGGCTTTTTTCTTTTATACGCAGTGTAAATCTGGCTATGATTTAAAACGAAGATGTATCCTGGAACAGGCCTACTTTTAAATCTTTCGCTTCATAAATCACTTTTCCATCTACTGCAACAGTCCCGTCACCGATACCCATGAATAATTTGCGCTTAATCACACGCTTAAGGTCGATTCTGTAAGTGACTTTTTTAGCCGTCGGTAATATTTGACCGGTGAATTTAACTTCACCTACGCCTAATGCACGGCCTTTGCCCGGTCCGCCGCTCCAGCCAAGGAAAAAGCCTACAAGCTGCCACATTGCATCCAGACCTAAACAACCCGGCATTACAGGGTCTCCCGGAAAGTGACAATCAAAAAACCATAAGTCAGGTGTAATATCCAGTTCTGCTTCAATGTAGCCTTTACCGCAAGTACCACCTTCTTCAGTGATTTGAACAATTCTGTCCATCATTAACATATTCGGTGCAGGTAACTGACTATTGCCAGGTCCAAAAAGCTCGCCTCTGCTACAAGCTAAAAGCTCTTCTTTTGTAAAACTGTTTTGATTCATTAGTGTCATCTATTTTAATTCAAGAAATTTTCGCGCATACTTTAGCGAACAGGTGTTCGCTAAACAAGTCTATCGCCGAAATTTAGTGCTTTTTTGTGAAAAAAAATGCCAATTTCCTTAAAAAAGAGCGTGATTGTTCGAGTTCCTGACCAAAATGCTCGAGTTCATGACGCACTTTAGCATATAAGCTTTCCTCAGAATCAGACTCTGCCGGTAGTCCAGTCAGAATTTCGGATGCTTCGGTAACATGTTTTATGGCGTGTATTTTTAAGCTGCCCTGACTGACCGCATTCAAAACTTCGCTGCTCAGATTAAGGTGGCTCATATTGGCATGTGGGATGATTATATGATGAGTTTGCGTCGGTGCTTTTAATTTAGCGAGTATGTAATAACCTTCAATTTTTAAATCAACACCGCCAACCGCCAATACGTTACCTAATTGGTCGATTGCACCTGTCAGTGCCACATTTTGTCGAATCGGCACATTTGAGATGGCAGAGAGCAGGGCATATAATTCTGCCAGTGATGCACTATCGCCATCTACCTCATGATAAGATTGCTCAAATACAATATTTGACGAAATTGGTAAGGGTTCGTTTTTGGCAAATACGCGTGAAACGAATGAGGATAAAATCATCATGGCTTTTGCATGAATATTGCCGCCCAGTTCTGACTTACGTTCAATATCGCCAATATCGCCTTCACCCACAAATATATTCGCGGTAATTCTGGACGGTTCGCCAAATTCTGATAACGCGGTTTCAACAACCGTCAGGCCGTTGATTTGACCAACCACTTCACCCGTAAAATCAACCTTAATGGTATCTTTTAAAATTTGTTCAAAATTATATAACCGGCTGGAAGAATTAAAGCCATTGATATCCTGTACCGCAAGCTCAACATCAGCTTGGGTAAAATTGGGCTCTAAGCGACTCACTAATCGTCTGATATAGGTTAAATCAAGAGAAAACCAGTTCTGCTCTTCAACCAGTCTGGATAACGCCCAAATCAGACTGCTGAGTTGGTCATCCGATAATTTGGCGAGTATGTGTGTTTGGATAAATTGCTTAAACGCAATCAGAGTATCTATTTTAAGCTCTGCGATATGATCCGCTTCAGTAATTTCGCCAGCACAGCGCTGTGCAAAAGAGGGCAACAAATAACAAATAGTTTGCAGCGTTTCATAATCACCGCTGATGATAACGGTTTTATTAAACGGCAACTGTTTATGTCTGAATTGACGATTTATATTATTTGCCTGTTCATCATTGACCAGCCAGCGAGTGGACAAACAGCGGTTTTCTATCACTTTAGCGACAAGCGATAATAACTTTTCATCTTGAATCAGTGCATGTGCGGGTAAAATACAAAATTGCGAATCGCTGTTAAAAATAGCCCCTGAGTTAAAAGTGTGTTTACCATTAATATTCGCCTGGAAATGACCGATTAAATATTCAATCGTATTTAACTCAAGGTGTTGCTTATCAAAGTTTAACCAGGATAAATAATCTTCGACCGGGTAGTTTGCGGCCAGTAAATAAATGTCAAAGTTACGCTTTTTGACCTTTTCGATAAACTGTGTGAGTTGAGGCAGTAACAAGTACTGACTGATTGGCTCGGAGTGCAAGGCTAATTGCATTCGTGATATTTTAGCTTGTACACTCAGTTGTTCAGCGTGTAGGGACTGACTTCGATTCATTAAGCAACTCATTTAAAAGGTGTTTTAAAATAGAACTTACTATTTTCGGGGTGAATTACGCCATTATAACGGTAAGCGTTTAAAAAAACAGTTTTGTTCTTGTCAGTATCGACACTGGCTCATTATATAGGTATGATCCGGGCTCATTTTTATTAACCTGAACTCTGGATAATAGGCCGGGCAAATAGCTGAGTTCAGATACAAGTTCACAGCGCTTAAATCAGAACTGTATAGCAATCCGGTTTTACCTTGATCACAAGTACTTCGAAAGCAAATGATGATTAAAGGTTCAGGTTTATTATTAAAACGACATGTGACCCTTGGTATGTGGTCACCACTGGAATAAAGGATAAAGAATGCCAATTATTACTTTGCCTGATGGCAGTCAACGAGAGTTTGAAAATCCGGTTTCTCCTATGCAAGTTGCAGAATCTATTGGCCCTGGTTTAGCCAAAGCAACCATAGCCGGACGAGTTGACGGAAGTCGAGTAGATGCTTGTGACTTAATTGATAAAGACGCTTCATTAGAACTCATTACCGCAAAAGATGAAGATGGTTTAGAGATAATTCGCCACTCTTGTGCGCATTTATTAGGTCATGCGATTAAGCAGCTTTGGCCGAATGTCAAAATGGCAATCGGTCCGACGATAGATAATGGCTTTTATTATGATGTTGATCTTGAGCATTCACTGACTCAGGAAGATATTCAGGCGCTGGAAAAAAGAATGCTGGAGTTGGCTAAAACCAACTATCCGGTTGTTAAAAAAGTCGTGAGCTGGCAAGAAGCCAGAGATACATTCGCATCGCGCCATGAAAGTTATAAAATAGAAATTCTGGACCAAAACATCAGTCAGGATGATAAACCGGCTTTATATCAGCACGAAGAATACACTGATATGTGTCGTGGACCGCACGTGCCAAACATGAAGCATTGTCATCACTTTAAGCTGATGAAAGTGGCCGGCGCATACTGGCGCGGCGATTCTGATAATAAAATGCTGCAACGTATATACGGCACAGCATGGGCAGATAAAAAACAACTAAAAGGCTATTTGAAACGTCTTGAAGAGGCGGAAAAACGCGATCATAGAAAAATCGGTAAGGCCCTAAATTTATTCCACTGGCAGGAAGAAGCGCCGGGTATGGTTTTCTGGCATAACGATGGCTGGACTATTTACCGTGAACTGGAAGATTTTGTACGTACCAAATTACGTGAATATGATTATCAGGAAGTGAAAGGTCCTATGATGATGGATCGTTCACTTTGGGAAAAATCAGGTCACTGGGACAAATACGCTGATAATATGTTCACGACTGAATCGGAGAAACGAGAGTATGCTGTTAAACCGATGAACTGTCCGGGCCACGTTCAGATTTTTAACCAGGGATTAAAATCATACCGTGATTTGCCACTGCGAATGGCAGAATTTGGCTGCTGTCACCGTAATGAACCATCAGGTGCCTTGCATGGCCTGATGAGGGTGCGTGGGTTTACTCAGGATGATGCGCATATTTTCTGTACTGAAGAACAGGTTCAGGCAGAAGTAAGCAGTTGTATCAAAATGGTATATGATACCTACAAAACATTTGGTTTTGATAATATTGTTGTTAAGTTATCAACTCGTCCTGAAAAACGCATTGGTGAAGATGCAATGTGGGACCGAGCTGAGCTGGCTTTGGAAGAAGCGCTTAGGGCAAATGAAATCGAATACGATATTCAACCAGGCGAAGGTGCCTTTTATGGCCCTAAAATTGAATTTACTTTGTACGATTGTTTAGACAGAGCCTGGCAATGTGGTACTATTCAGCTCGATTTTGCATTACCGGAAAGATTAGGCGCTAGTTACGTCTCTGAAAATAACGATCGTAAAATACCGGTAATGATTCACAGAGCAATTTTAGGTTCAATTGAACGCTTTATCGGTATTTTGACTGAAGAATACGCAGGTCATTTTCCGGTCTGGTTGGCACCACAACAAGCCGTTATATTGAATATAACTGACAAACAGGCTGAATATTGTCAAAAAGTTGCTAAAATATTGAACGAAAATGGATTTAGAGCCTCTGCTGACTTGAGAAATGAGAAGATTGGCTTTAAAATCCGTGAGCATACATTAAAGCGTGTCCCTTACATGTTAGTTGTAGGTGACAAAGAGCTAGAAAGTGGTCAAATCGCTGTCCGTTCACGTAAAGGTGACGATTTAGGCAGTATTTCGGTAGATGAGTTTATCGCTCGTTTACGAAACGATGTTGACAATAAAGTTTTATAATTTCGTGGAGGAATGAACCATTAAAGGTGGTAGAAAAGGCCCTGAAGCAGGCAAAGCACGTATCAACGAAGAAATCGATGTCAAAGAAGTTCGCTTAATTGATGCAGATGGAGAGCAAGCTGGTGTTGTATCTTTACGTGAAGCACAAGATATGGCGGACGAAGCTAAGCTAGACTTAGTTGAAATCAGTCCAAATGCAAAACCACCGGTTTGCCGCGTGATGGACTATGGCAAGTTCCTTTACGAAAAAAGTAAAACTGCCAAAGAGCAGAAGAAAAAGCAAAAACAGGTTCAGGTTAAGGAAGTTAAATTCCGACCTGGAACTGATATAGGCGACTATCAGGTAAAACTACGCAACCTGAGGCGCTTTATTGAAGACGGTGACAAAACTAAAGTAACGATTCGTTTTCGCGGTCGTGAAATGGCCCACCAGGAAATCGGCATTGAAATGATGAATCGCGTTAAAACCGATTTAGCTGACATTGCTCAGTGCGAATCTTTCCCTAAACGGGTAGAGGGTCGCCAGATGATAATGGTACTTGCACCGATTAAGAAGTAGTCATGGTTTAAAGTAGTTAGCTATTTAAGCTAATTCACCATGCTATATTTGTTAAATTGACAATGCGGAGTAGCGAAATGTCAAAAATTAAAAGTCATAGAGGTGCTGCAAAGCGCTTCAAAAAAACAGCTAATGGCGGCTTTAAGTGTAAACAGTCTCACTTACGTCACATCCTGACTAAGAAGAGCTCTAAGCGTAAGCGTCACTTACGTGCGAAAACTCAAGTACATCAGAATGATGTTCCATTAATCGTACGCATGTTACCATACGCATAAGAGGAGATTGAATAATGCCTAGAGTTAAACGTGGTGTAACTGCGCGCGCAGCACACAAAAAAGTTTTAAAGCAAGCTAAAGGTTATTACGGTGCTCGTAGCCGTGTTTATCGTGTAGCGGCGCAAGCTGTTACTAAAGCAGGTCAATATGCATACCGTGACCGTCGTCAGCGTAAGCGTCAATTCCGTCAATTATGGATTGCTCGTATTAATGCTGCTTCTCGTCAAAACGGTTTATCTTATAGCCGATTCATCAATGGCTTGAAAAAAGCTTCTGTTGAAATCGATCGTAAGATCTTAGCTGACATCGCTGTATACGATAAAGCAACTTTCACTGCATTAGTAGAGAAAGCAAAAGAAGCTTTAGCTTAATCGCTGATTAGCTTAAGACTTGTCAAAAAAGGGCTGTATAGCCCTTTTTTTGTGCCTATAATTTATAGAATTTAGAATTTAGAATTTAGAATTTAGAATTTAGAATTTAGAATTTAGAATTTAGAATTTAGAATTTAGAATT
>CAJXMO010000038.1 GCA_913056495.1 uncultured Alteromonadaceae bacterium
GCGTCTTTGACAAAAAATCAGATTTTACAGCAGGCGAGTACTACCGTATTGAGCCAGGCAAACCAAAGACCACAAGCTGCTTTATCGTTATTAGGTTAATCACCTTAGCCCAGAGCTGATACGCTTTTGGTAACTCGGACAGGTGGTATGTATGACCACCTGGTCTGTAAATTATGCAAGTGTTTGAACTGAACAGTATTGATTAGTTAGCGCTTGTAATAAATGTTAAAGATTAAAACCAAGGTTGATTTAGTTTTAGTCAATTAATGCTTATTGATAGAAACGGATAAAAGCTAACTCATCCCGTATTTTTTAGCTGGATGTCGGGTTCGATTTTTGACTAGTGGCCAGATTATCGATGCGAAAAATCAATCGATAGCTGATGAAATGATTGCGGCACTTTTGATCTCTTGGATGTGTATCGAAACGCATATTAAAGGCAAAGGTAAGCTATCTATTACTCAGCCACGACAAAGGGAATGAGCGTACCGGATTTCAGATTAATCTGATGCTGGTATCTCGGCTGGGTCATTAAGCGAAATGTAAGCGGTGAAGCTGTATTTTTGGCTTGAGTTTTGTCACGGTTAAAACTAGCAAGCGACCGAGTGCGATGAGTTAATGGTTACAGATAGAACACCCAGGTATTCAGACGAGTTGGATAAATGGCTCGATTGAGTTGGGTTAGGATATTTTGTCTGTTTTTCAGACAAGCTTTCTTTGAAAGCAGCCAGTGATGGTTTTATATAGATAGAAATTAACAGGTAGGCACTAAGGCAGACCTTACATCTCGCAGACACTCTCCTGACTGGTGTTGCGTTTGCCGGGGAATTTTTCCCCGGCGGTTTTATTTACTACTCACTTTACACCCCACATTTTTAAATAAGTGTTTAAAACTTAGTTCTGTTTTTATTTTTATTTCTATTGCTCAATAGTTTTTATTAACTTTGCCTAAAATAAATAAAAAATAGAAAATAACTTCTAAAGTTGATGGTTAAATGGTCGATATAGTAATAGACAATGACACATTTATTATCAATTTGTGGCTTTTGTCTGAGTTAGGCTGTTAGAGCCTATATATGATAAAAGAACATTCTATTTAGGAGTGAGTATTATGTCAGGTATGTTTGTAAATACTAATGTATCGTCACTAAATGCGCAGCGCCAGTTAACCAACTCTGGTAACGCGTTAAGTACTTCATTTGAACGTCTTTCATCAGGTTTTCGAATTAACCGTGCATCAGATGATGCTGCGGGTCTTCAAATCACTGATCGTATGACGACTCAAATTCAAGGTTTAAACCAAGCCGTTCGAAACGCAAATGATGCGATTTCTTTAACGCAAACCGCTGAAGGTGCAATGCAGGAAATCACTACTTCTTTGCAGCGTATTCGCCAGCTTGCTGTTCAGTCTCAAAACGGTATTAATACCTCAGCAGACAGAACGGCACTGCAAAAAGAAGTTAGTGCGTTAAAAACCGAAATCAGTCGAATTGGTACAACTACTCAGTTTGCCGGTGTTGATCTGTTAACGGGTGGTTACTCTGCTAAGTTCTTAGTCGGCGCAAATGGTGGCCAGACGATTTCTGTTAACTTGTCTCGTTCAGGTGGTTTTGGTGCATCTGGTCTAGGTGGTGCAAACTTTGATGTGAGCACAGCTGATTTAGCATCAGGTACGTTGACTGCGATTGACTCAGCGATTTCAAGTATTGGTGCTGCACGAGCTGATTTGGGTGCGCTTCAAAACCGTTTCCAGTCAACGATTCGTAACTTGAGTAACATTGTTGAGAATGTATCAGGCGCGCGTTCACGTATTAAAGATACAGACTTCGCAACTGAAACTGCTAACTTAACTCGAAACCAAATTATTCAACAGGCGAGTACTACTGTTTTAAGTCAGGCTAACCAAAGACCACAATCAGCGTTATCGCTATTAGGTTAATTTAGCTTCCTGACTTAAGCTCTGCTTCCACCCGTTTGGGATAAGCCAGGAGGTAGTGCGACGGGTTAATAGGCCAAACGGGTGAGCTCATACTCACTCCAATAAGGGTCGGAGGGTTTTCTTCCGGCTCTTATTTCTGCCTATTAATATTTAAACTGTTTACAGAAGGCTGGCGCTGACTGATAAGTAAGGCGCTTTGCTTCTGGAATTGTTTTGTTAACTTGTTTTTTGACGCCAAAATCTCTGGCAAACCAGCAAACCAGCAAACCAGCAAACCAGCAAACCAGGTGTAGGTCGACATTTATGTCGAAAGTCATACCATAAACGCCAAGAATTCGTGGTGCAAAACCAAACAGGGTTACATTAGATAAAACTGGATGCTCATTTGGAATTCATAAATAACACGCGGCTTACGCTTATGCTTTACTAAACCGTTCCGTAGCTGAATGATGGTGCCGTGCTGCAATCAAATACTCATTCTCACACTTGTCTCATGTCTCAAACTTGAGTTACCACGCAGAGCGTGGGAACCAGAAAAAAATAACCATGGATTCCACATCACGCTCGTCTCTTGCTGTGCGGAGTGACGGCGGGGGGGATCGTCATCCCCCGAAGGAAGGGAGCCTAAACCCTAGCCCTGAAATCCAACCTCTAAACTCTAAATTCTAAACTCTCCCCTAGCATCGAAGCGTTTTAGAATCCTAGGGGCTCAATCTTAAACTTTCCTGTCTTGACAACAGGATCAGATATAAGTGCGTCTCTAAATAACACTGTATTCTTCTTTATTCATTGCCAGTTGTGCCAAAATCCTGCAGATTGATTTATAATTAAACAAAAGGTGGTGGATTTTTAAGTAATTAAAAAAAAGATGATTTTTTTTATGAAAAAGGTTTGACAAAAATCTGAGAATCATTAATATGCGCCCCACGAAAACGGTGAGATGGCCGAGAGGCTGAAGGCGCTCCCCTGCTAAGGGAGTATAGGGTTTGTAGCTCTATCGAGGGTTCGAATCCCTCTCTCACCGCCATTTCGTAAAGTTTAAATTGCGCGTGTGTAGCTCAGCTGGATAGAGTACCTGGCTACGAACCAGGCGGTCGGAGGTTCGAATCCTTCCACACGCGCCACTTCTCTTTTTTCATCTATTTATTTATAGACGTAAATGAGCAGTGTTGTTAAATTGTGAAAAGGTTGTATTTTTGTACTTTTACACCTTAGAGTTAATATTTTTTAACTACAATGTAAAAACACTGAATTTGTTTACTGTTCTAAGCCAAATTAAGATACAACAAATTTAGTGCAGATGAAGATTTAAGCTATGCTTAATGAGCTCAAGTCTTGATTTCCTTTACGTTGTACAAAAAACTAACTGATAATTTATACTTTTTAGGGCTATAGACCTCTGAAATACTCAGATATGAATTTTTAGTTTGTTTTTTGCGTTCATAGTCGGGTTAAATCTCGAGTTAAAATTTAAATTGATTGATTTATAATCAGTCTCATGCTATCCGTATTTCGCATGAACTTAACCAGTTGAGACAAGATATGGAAAATAACATTGGAGCTGTGCTACTTGAAGCTGCCAACTTATTAGTTGTTGGTATGGGCGTTGTATTTGTGTTTTTAGGCATTCTTATTTTCTTAATGAAGTTAATGTCAAAAATCGTTGGTGGTGACGCCCCTGTCCCTGCTGCACCAGTTAATACTAACCGTGGTGGCAGAAAAGTGTCTTCAGCTAGCCAAGACCACAAAGTAAAAGCGGCTATTTCAGCTGCTATCCATCAATATCGTCAGGATAATAAATAAATTTTCGGGAGATTATTATGGCTAAGCCACTAGCAATTACAGATGTTGTACTAAGAGATGCACATCAATCACTCCTTGCCACTCGCTTTCGTTTAGATGATATGCTGCCTATTGCAGAAAAATTAGACAAAATTGGCTATTGGTCAATTGAAAGCTGGGGCGGTGCAACTTTTGATTCATGTATTCGCTATTTAGGTGAAGACCCTTGGGATCGTATTCGTGAATTGAAAAAAGCGATGCCAAATACCAAGCAGCAAATGTTATTGCGTGGTCAAAACTTATTAGGTTATCGCCATTATGCTGATGATGTTGTTGAAAAATTTGTGGAAAGAGCACACACCAATGGAGTGGATGTTTTCCGTATCTTTGATGCAATGAATGATGTTCGCAACTTACAAACTGCGATTAAATCTGCAATTCAGGTGGGTGCACATGCACAAGGTACACTGTCTTACACAGTAAGCCCGGTTCACACTATGGATATGTGGATTGATATGGCTCGTCAGTTAGAAGACATGGGTGTTCATTCAATCTGTATCAAAGACATGGCTGGTTTATTGAAACCTTATACTGTTGAAGAAATGGTAACCCGCTTAAAAGAAGCGGTTGATGTACCAATTGCAATGCAGTGTCATGCGACAACCGGTTTAAGTACTGCAACCTACATGAAAGCTATCGATGCCGGTATTGATATGTTGGATACTGCGGTTTCTTCAATGAGTATGACGTACGGCCACTCTGCAACAGAAACCATTGCAGCGATTGTGGAAGGTACAGAGCGCGATACAGGTATTGACCTGACAGAAATGGAAGAAATTGCTGCTTACTTCCGTGACGTACGTAAAAAATACGCTAAGTTTGAAGGCGCATTAAAAGGCGTAGATGCGCGTATTTTAACGGCTCAGGTTCCAGGTGGCATGTTAACCAACATGGAAAACCAGTTAAAAGAGCAGGGCGCTGCAGATAAGCTGGATGATGTATTAAAAGAAATTCCAAAAGTACGTGAAGATTTAGGTTTTATTCCGTTAGTAACGCCAACTTCACAAATTGTCGGTACTCAGGCGGTATTGAATGTATTAACCGGTGAGCGTTACAAGTCAATCACTAAAGAAACGGCCGGTGTATTAAAAGGCGAATACGGTTCAACGGCTGCGCCAGTTAACAGTGAGCTATTAGAGCGCGTCTTAAAAGACGGCGGTGAAGCGATTACTTGTCGTCCGGCTGACAAATTAGAGCCTGAAATAGAAAGCTTAACAAAAGAACTGGATAAACTAGCAGCTGAAAAATCAGTTAAATTAGCGGATGAAAAAATTGATGATGTATTAACTTATGCATTATTCCCGCAAATTGGCTTTAAATTTATTGAAAACCGCAATAACCCAGATGCTTTTGAACCTGCGCCAACTGCTGAATCAGAAGAAAAATCAGATAAAGCCGCTGCACCAGCTCCGGTTAAAGCCGGTGAACCCGCTGCGTATAGCGTGCGTGTAGATGGCAAAGTATATCAAGTTGAAGTTGCGCCAAGTGGTGCGATTACGGATATTCAGAATGTTCAGTCTGGTGGTGATGAAACTGTACCTCAGTCTGCTTCAGTTTCAGCTGCTGAAACACTGAATTCTCCACTGTCGGGTAACATTTTCAAAGTGAATGTTAAACCAGGTGATCATGTTGCCGCTGGTGATGTGGTGATCATTATGGAAGCGATGAAAATGGAAACGGAAATCCGTGCAACCAAAGATGGTGAAGTCATCGAAGTATTTGTTAAAACCGGCGACTCAGTTCAATCTGGTGAGCCTATGTTAAGCTTATCGTAAGGATTTATATGGACGGTTTAGCGACACTATGGGCATCAACCGGTATTGCCAATTTTCATTGGCAACAACTGATCATGATTGCCGTAGGCTTTGGATTATTATACTTAGCTATTTCGAAAAAATTTGAACCTTTATTGCTGTTACCTATCGGTTTTGGTGCGATCTTAACCAATATACCGGTAGCCGGGTTTTCGGCTGAAGGCGGTTTGTTGTATTACGTATACCATGTTGGTATTGATACCGGGATTTTCCCGTTATTGATCTTCATGGGTGTTGGTGCAATGACTGACTTTGGCGCGCTAATCGCGAATCCTAAAATGTTATTATTAGGTGCGGCTGCGCAAACCGGTATTTTTGCGACCCTGTTCGGTGCAATCTTATTAAACTTTGTACCTGGATTTGATTTCACGCTGGCAGACGCTTCTGCAATTGCGATTATCGGTGGTGCCGATGGTCCGACTGCAATCTTCCTGGCTTCGCGTTTAGCGCCTGATTTATTAGGTGCGATAGCGGTTGCAGCCTATTCATACATGGCGCTGGTTCCAATTATTCAGCCGCCAATTATGAAAGCCTTAACGTCTGAAGCGGATCGTAAAATTGTAATGGAGCAATTGCGTCCGGTTTCTGCAAAAGAAAAAATGATTTTCCCGTTAATGGTTTTAGGTATCACTATTTTATTCTTACCTGAAGCAACGCCACTTGTGGGTATGTTCTGTTTAGGCAACCTGATGCGTGAATGTGGTGCGGTTGATCGTTTGAGTAAAACGGCTCAAAACGAACTCATTAATATTGTCACTATATTCCTAGGCTTAGCCGTTGGTTCAAAACTATCTGCTGATAAATTCTTAACGGTTGAAACCTTAGGTATTCTGGCATTAGGTGCGGTTGCATTTGGTATAGGTACAGCGTGTGGTGTACTTATGGCTAAACTAATGAGCAAAATGACTGGCGGTAAAATTAACCCATTAATTGGTGCTGCAGGTGTATCTGCCGTGCCTATGGCTGCGCGTGTTGTAAATAAGGTTGGTTTAGAGTCAAACCCTCATAACTTCTTATTAATGCACGCTATGGGTCCTAACGTAGCGGGTGTACTGGGTTCTGCGGTTGCAGCTGGTATCTTGCTTGCGTTAGTGGGTGGTTAATCACTAATTACTCAGCTAAGTATCTAATTAAATTTAAAAAGGGTTGCCACTGGCAGCCCTTTTTTTTAATTGTTTTTATTATTTAAGCGTCTAGAGCCTGTTTATCTTTGTATTATTTTTGAGCAATAGGCTATTTTAATCATTAACAAAGCAGAATGAGTGTGGTTTAGTTGTTCTAAATAAACGAATTCTAATGAAGTTAAGGGTTAAAATAGCCATTGCCCTTCGGGCTGAGGCCAAAATTGTCTTATACGGCGTTAAAAATAATTCTTTTAGACGACTAAATTTCGTTATTTTTGCCTTGTCTAAGACAATTTTTTCTCTCAGCTCAAATTATAAACAAAGATAAACAGGCTCTAGCAATGCAAATTTAATTTGCAGGTGGCTTACGTTCCTATTTGGCTAAATCAAGCTACAGGGGGGTGGTGGCTTACGCTCATGCTTCGCTAAACCACCCTACAGTAGAGCCATGTAGGTCGGCCTTTAGGCCAAAAAGTATCATCAATCGAGCATTATGCCTGACGCATTTCCCTGCAGAGCGGGGCTCCAGACCCCTACAAGATTATTGCAGGTAAACCAGGGATTTCGTATCACGAACAGGTGTTGGGTGGCTTACGCTCATGCTTTGCTAAACCACGCTACAGTAGAGCCATGTAGGTCGGCCTTTAGGCCGAAAAGTATCATCAATCGAGCATTATGCCTGACGCATTTCCCTGCAGAGTGGGGCTCCAGACCCCTACAAGATTATTGCAGGCAAACCATGGAGTTCGTATCACGAACAGGTGTAGGGTGGCTTAGGCTCATGCTTTGCTAACCCCCCCTACAGTAGAGCCATGTAGGTCGGCCTTTAGGCCGAAAAATCTAAAACCTTTATACAATTCGAAGTGACAAATCAATTGCCTGAATATGTTTGGTTAATGCGCCGCTTGAGATAAAGTCGACACCGGCCTGCGCATAATCAGCTATGGTATCCAAGGTAATATTACCGGACATTTCCAGCTTAGCTGGTTTACTGGCTGCTTGATTAATTTTAGCGGCTTCAGCAATTTGCTCTGGTGAATAGTTATCCAGCATGACAATATCAGCTCCAGCTGCAAGCGCTTGAGTCAATTCGACGTTGTTTTCTACTTCAACCTCCACGGCTTTACCTGGGGCTATCTGGTGAGCTTTAGCAACCGCCTTGTCAATTCCGCCTGCTGCTATAATATGATTTTCTTTGATTAAAAAAGCATCATATAAACCGACTCTGTGATTAACACCACCGCCACACAGAACCGCATATTTTTGAGCCAGACGCATGCCCGGAATGGTTTTACGTGTATCTAATAATTTTGTTTGGGTATGCTTTATTTTTTCTACATACCAGGAAGTCGCAGTCGAGGTTGCTGAAAGCGTTTGGATAAAATTTAGGGCAGTGCGCTCTCCGGTTAAAATAATCCGGGCAGGGCCGCTTAAGGTACAAATTAACTGATTGGCTGATAACTTATCACCATCTTTTGCTGCCCATTCAACTTGAACTTCGTTGCCAAGCTGGAGAAATGTTTCTTCTAACCAGGCTTGACCGCATAAAATACAGTCTTCCCGAGTGATAATTTCAGCCCGAGTATTTTCTTCTGCCGGGATCAACTGAGCAGTTATATCATGGCTGGCATCTAAGCCGTTTAAATCTTCAAATAAAGCTTGTTCTACTTGTTTTTGAATATTGGTTCTGAGTTCAGAAGTGATCAAAGTTGTCATATTGGGTCGTTAATAATTAAATAGAGCCTAATAAATTGATTTTAACATCAATATTGCTTCAGCGTTAGTTCATTGCCACGCTGACTAAATTCAATTCGTTTTAATGCGCTCATACCCAACAAGATTTGCTCGCTCTGCATATATGGATTAATACTGGCAGACACATTTCTAAGCGTAATATCGCCTATTGTCAGCGTATCGAGCCGGGTTTGGTAAACATCAACTATGCCATTGGCTGTATTTACTTTTTGTGTTGGACCGTAAGGTAAGCTCAGTCGTTTGGCGACAGTTTCTGGGACAGAAACATGAGTTGCGCCTGTATCTAATAAAAAAGTGACAGTCTGGCGATTAATGCTACCATTTGTGACATAATGACCATATGCATTGCGTTTTAGTTTGACTTCAATCGCTCCGGTTTGATTGAATTCACTGACAGGTTGCTGGTTCGGGTTTTCTTTATTGTCTAAATAATTTTGAAACCAATAGGTTAATAATAAAAAACCAAGGATCCATGCAACGTAATTCATTAATTTACCGGTTTTCTGGTTTGCGTCAGGTTGTTCCATGAGTAATACCCGTAATTATCAAATTATAAATCATATTGTTACCGGGGGAGAGTTTCGCCCATCTTCACATTTTAATCAAAGGCCAGAGCCGGATTTGATTAATTTGTTAGTGATCCACTGTATTTCACTGCCTGAAAAGCAATTTGGGTTAAACTACATAGACGATTTATTTTTAGGGTGTTTAGATTGCTCAGCCGACCCAAGCTTTAAAGATTTAGCCGGGCTCAGAGTTTCAGCGCACTTACTTATCCGAAGAGACGGCGCTTTAATTCAATATGTACCGTTTGATAAACGCGCCTGGCATGCCGGTGTTTCGGAATTTAACGGTGTTGAAAACTGTAACGATTATTCTATCGGAATTGAATTGGAAGGTGCCGATGATATTGAATATGAGACAATTCAATATCAGGTGCTCGCGAAAGTTTGCAAACAGCTGCAGTTAGCCTATCCTGCGATTACTGACGAAAGAATTGTTGGGCATTGTGATATTGCACCGGGCAGAAAAACCGATCCCGGGCGGGCATTTAACTGGCAAACGTTTTATAATTTATTGAAACCAATATAAGGAAAATATATGACATTGCTCAGCTTAGTTCTGGTGGTTTTACTGGAGCGTTTAATCAAACCGACTGAGTCGTTTCACTACCGTACTTATTTTTCAAAATATGCAGATGCGACAGCAAGCTACTTTAATAAAAAAACAGTCAGCCAGCCTGAATTGTTTGTTTTAATCTGGGTGGCGATACCGGCTGTTATTGTGGCCGCGATTCAACATACGATCGGACAAGGCCTGTTAGGGCTTATTTTCAGTGTCTTTATTTTATTTCTTTGTTACGGCTGTCCTCAGCACAGACGTTCGTATCAGCAATATATTGAAGCGGCTTGTCGTGACGATCGCCAAGCTTGCTTTCATTATGCCGAAAAGCTAGGTCAGACTTTCACCGATGATGAAAATGAAAAGTCCTGTGAATCTTTGGGCGAAGCACTTATCTGGCTTAATTTCCGCCATTATTTTGCCGTGATTTTCTGGTTTGTTGTGCTCGGGGCTGCCGGCGCAGTGTTTTATGTATTTACTCGTAATATTGCAAAATACAGCCAACTGGAGGAAAACAAATTTTGGCTGGCGGAATCAGCCAACCGTTTGCTTGAAATTTTAGTTTGGGTGCCTGCACGTATTACCGGGTTAGCTTATTTATTTGTCGGGCATTTTTCACAAGCGTTTCCGGTTTGGCTCAGCGGCGCATTGTCTATTGAATCTGACTCTCGACGTTATCTGGAAAAAGTGGCAAAAGCGGCTGAAACTGTGGATGCGCCCGATTCCGATTGCTTAACTGAACCTTGCTTAATGCTTAAATTGGCCAAACGCGCTTTATTATTTCTAGTCTGCATTATTGCTGTGTTAACACTTGCCGGGGTTATTTAAGCGGTTAAACTCGCATCCATATGGTTATACGAACACATTACCCACGAGATTGTAAGATTACGCCGCCACGCGGCTAATCGTACCTGCGTCGTTCGAGAATTTAGATTTGAGATGATAGGTAATAGAAAAAGGATTCAGGCGCTAGGTTTGAGGTTTAAAACCACTTTTCCCCACAAACGCAAAACAGGCATAAAAAACCGTAGACGCGAAGCTTGCTCGCGTTTCTAAATTAAAGGCAACACAGAGCGATTGCCACCAACCTCGCGCGGGCAAGCACCGCGCCTACTTGTAGGTCGACATTTATGTCGAAAAAATGTTTAGAACCCACAACCTGTGTCGCTGTGCATACGTTTTGATATTGTAGCCTCGATTAGCGAAGAATGAGCGTAATCGAGGTTCCTGCGAAACAAGAAGCATGAACTTAATCTAAGCTCCACCGAAACTTAATCGTGTTTTTGCTACAACCTAAAGCAAACTTGTGATGGCTATTCCCAATCCAATTCTTTGCTGAGCAAAGTTGTAATCGATCAGGCTTTCACCGTACCCATTAAAATACTGAAGATAGCCGGTAACCCGACCCCATAGTGGAAAAGTGACGCCCATTTCTACTGCGCCTTTACCTGCATTTACATTTTGTCTGACGGTAAAATGACCCTGCATATTCTGATCAATTCGGTAAGCACCTGAGAGTTCAAAATATCCCATATATTCGGCGATATCTGGGTTGTCATCCCGGTTTGGATCTGTCTCGTCCAGCGTATCGGATTCAGGTAACCGCCACCAGGGCTTAAAGTTTAAAGCCCAATTATCATCTTCTACCAGTACTGCCAGATAAATACGATTCCAGCTGCGAGAATAAGGTAAACCCCGGCCATTAGACTGATGTTCAAGACCAAAGGCTAAACTGGTATTGGTATCCAGTAAGTGCCAATTCACCGGCAAATAATAAAAGATTTCAGGCTGATAATTGGTTTCGCGAAAAGGTTTGGACAGTTGAGTCGTATACAGTTGCCACCAGGATTGCAGTGTTAAACCAAAAAACAGGGCATCACCCTCGGTAAAAATGGGTTTATGATTGAGTGGAACCTTAAAGCTAATTTGAAATTTAGCTTCTGTATTGCGGGCTGATTCTATAATTTCTGGCTCAACTTCAATCTTGTCGTTGAATCCACTGGTATAAGTGACAGGCAGAATATAATTCATTTTATGCGGTGTAATAACATACGGATTAAAGAAAGTTTCCCGCTCTGCATCAATTCGCTCACTTAAAGCGCCGTTACTTTTTTCTGGTTTGTCGGCTTCACATTGTTTGATTATATCGCTTACCAGCGTTTCTTCGCCTGATTGTTTAATGGCGTCAATATAACAATCGTCTTGATTATCCTGCTGAGCCAATAGCGGGAAAGACAATAAAACACACAAAATAGAAGACAAGCTGAGTGTTTTTTTCATAATATCACTCCATATTTTGATCATTGATTTTCCATTAAAACGACAGTTTATCCGTATCATTCAGCCTGGATTAGCGGGGGCAGCCAGAATGGAATTTAAAATCTTCATCCGGTGACTGGATGAGTGCTGCTTCCTGTTGCCCAAAAAACTGAACCCGCTCTGTGATATCTTTTCCTGCAATTTGTTCTGCTAAAGTTAAATAATCCTGATAGTGGCGTGCTTCCGAACGTAATAGCGAAATATAAAACTTTTCCAGTTCAGCATCTAAATGAGGTGCCAACTTTGCAAATCGCTCACAGGAGCGAGCTTCAATATAAGCACCGCAAATCAGCTTGTCGATTAAAGTCTCAGGTTCGTGAGTTTTTACATGGCGAATAAGGCCTTTGGCATAACGACCCGCGCTGATATTATCGTATTCAATGTCTCGGTTTGTCATAATTTCCAGTACCTGATAAAAGTGGTGCAATTCTTCTTTTATCAGCAAAACCATTTTATCAATCAAGTCCTGTCCATAAGGCGAATTCTGCCGGGCTTTTATCTGCTTTGATAACCCGAGTTTTAGGCTGGATAAGCTGTCAAAATCACCTTGTTTACGGTAAATGAAATCTTCATAAGGTTTGAGCCAGGCTAGCAGAGCATCACCACTTTCTTTATCGACCGCATATTTTCGAATCAACCACATAGCTGTTTGAGCGGCTTTTAACTCACAAATCATGTGATCGATTAACAACATACGCAGATTTTCAGGCTGCTGAGCTTTTTCAATCCAGGCATCTGGCGTTTCACATTGCAAAAAAGAATGAATCGGGGCTAATAAAGCATCAAATTCCATAACTCTCTCAAATTATTTATTTTCGGATAGTCTTATCTGGCCGACATTAGTTACGCAGCAGGCGAGCTCTGAATGTTCGGCCTTTCAGTTTGCCATTGGCTATTTTACTTAATGCCTGTTTACGCTTATCACGGCTGACAGCAACATAGGCCCAGTTATCAAATAACTGAATTTTACCTATATCCTGACCTTGTACATCTTTATCCCGAGTTAAAGCGCCTAATATATCTCCGGCACGTACTTTTTGTTTTTTGCCGCCATCAATTTGAATCGTGGCCATTTTGGCCGGTTCAATTGCACGCTCTAATACACTCGGGCGAGGTAGAGCTTTACCTCGAATTTCACGGTCTAATAATTCAGTCAATAACAGAATTTTATAATTATCTTTTTCTGAAAAGAATGAACAGGCAAGACCTTTATTACCCGCTCTTCCGGTACGGCCAACTCTGTGTACATGTACTTCAGTATCATGCGCCAACTGGTAATTAAATACCGCATCCAAATTATCCACATCTAAACCACGTGCTGCGACATCAGTCGCCACCAAAATGGAGATACTTTTGTTAGCAAACTGAACCAGTGTTTGATCCCGCTCACGCTGTTCTAAGTCACCATTGAGGGCAAGCGCGCTAAAGCCGTCCCTATTTAACTGGTCGCAAACGGCCTGAGTTTCTGCTTTGGTATTGCAAAATACAACGCTGGACTCAGGCTGGTGTTGCAGGAGCAATAGTCTTAGGGCTTGGTATCTGTCTTCATTATTTTCAACCTGATAAAAATGCTGGCTAATACTGCTTTGGTCATGACCTGACTCTACTTTCACCATAACCGGCTTTTGCATAATTCGTTTGCTGATAGCTTCAATTTTATCCGGGAAAGTTGCACTGAAGAGCAAAGTTTGCCTGTCAGTTGGCATTTCATTAACAATAGCGTCGATAGCAGACTGAAAGCCCATTTCCAGCATGCGATCGGCTTCATCTAAGATAAAGGTATCTACATTGGATAAGTCGAGTGTCTGACGACTTAAATGATCTTCTATTCGACCGGGTGTACCGACAATAATATGTGCACCGTGATACAAAGAATCAATTTGTTTGCCAATCGGAACTCCGCCACACAAAGTTAAGATTTTTATATTGTGAATGGTCCGGGCGAGTTTTCTTAATTCTGTAGCCACCTGATCAGCTAATTCTCTGGTCGGGCACAAAACCAGAGTTTGGATACGAAATCGTTTCACATTGAGCTTATTAAGCAGGCCTAAACCAAATGCGGCTGTTTTACCTGAGCCGGTTTTGCCTTGTGCAATGACGTCACGTCCTTCGATAATGGCAGGTAAACTTTGTGCCTGAATATCTGTCATTGAATCATATTTTAAGGATTCTAAATTTTTTAATAACTCTGGTTTTAAGTTAACCGTTTTAAAAGTAGGTTGTGACACAGGAATTGGCCTTGGCTAGTGAGTTTGATGGGGATTATACCCAAGTTGCAAACAGATGTTCTGTTTAAATGGATCAATATTTAAATTAAGCAGCCAAAATGACTGCTTAATGATTATACCCCTGCTACTTCAAGATGCGCTTTTTCTCCGACTGAAATCAAGCCCTAGGCAGCACGGGTATAGAAGCTAAACCGCTTCTAATTCGTTCAGAGGCCAGCGTGGTCTGACTTCGATATTTTGATTGATTTGTCCGGCTTTGAGGCGTTGCAAACCAGCATAAGCAATCATAGCACCGTTATCTGTACAAAATTCGAGCCTAGGATAGTAGACTTCACCGCGCATGGATTGCATTAACTCGGCCATTTTTTGGCGTAATTCAGTATTGGCACTGACGCCGCCGGCAATCACCAAACGCTTTAACCCGGTTTGTTTAAGCGCACGTTTACATTTAATGATAAGCGTATCCACTGCCGCTTCCTGAAATGCATAGGCAATGTCGGCCAATGTTTGTGTATCGTTTC
This sequence comes from uncultured Alteromonadaceae bacterium, assembly GCA_913056495.1. Classification (GTDB taxonomy): domain Bacteria; phylum Pseudomonadota; class Gammaproteobacteria; order Enterobacterales; family Alteromonadaceae; genus Catenovulum. Next base: position 14,665 of record CAJXMO010000038.1, read on the forward strand.
CTTGTGCTTTTAACGTATTAGCTGCAAAGGTCTTTAAGCCTGAAAATGAAAAATCTAAGCCCGGCCTATCCGTCATAGGGCGCGGAAACTTAAATCTGCCTTGCGTACCCTGTTCTGCCAATTTGGCTAAACGCGGACCGCCCGGATAATCCAGGCCCATAATTTTCGCTGTTTTATCAAAAGCCTCGCCAACTGCATCATCAATGCTTTCGCCTAAAATCTGGTATTGACCAATGCCCTGAACTTCAACAATCAAGGAGTGTCCGCCTGAGACAAGTAAAGCCAGAAACGGAAATTCAGGCACCTTATCTTCAAGCATAGGCGCCAGCAAATGGCCTTCCATATGATGAACGCCAATAACTGGTTTATTCCAGGCAAATGCCAAGCCTCGGGCAACCGTTGAACCAACCAGTAGTGCACCAATTAATCCGGGTCCGGAAGTAAAAGCAATCCCATCAATGCTGGACTTATCGCAACCGGCTTGTTTAACCGCTTCATCAATTAATGGAATAATTTTTCGAATATGATCGCGCGATGCAAGTTCCGGAACAACGCCCCCATAATCAGCATGCAGTTTGACCTGACTGTAAAGTTGATGTGCCAATAGGCCTTTTTCATCATCGTAAATTGCTATACCTGTTTCATCACAGGATGTTTCAATGCCTAAAACTCGCATAGAATACCTATTGTCAGACTAAATTGGTGGGCATTTTAGCGATTTCATATAAGTTTCACCAGTTTTTGTATTCAATAACTTTACTTTAGTAGAAGAATTGGATTAGAATTGCGCACCATTTTTTAGTCTAGCCGCTCAAAAATTGATCGAAGCGGTGTATTTTATTATCCTGAGGTGATATTTAATGCCAATTGTTAAGGTACGAGAAAACGAACCATTTGACGTCGCACTACGTCGTTTTAAGCGTTCATGCGAAAAAGCGGGTATTTTAGCTGACGTTCGTAGCCGTGAATTCTATGAAAAACCAACTGCAGAGCGTAAGCGTAAAAAAGCTGCAGCGGTTAAGCGTCACGCTAAAAAAATGTCTCGTGAAAACGCTCGTCGCGTAAAATTATACTAAGAATATCTTGACATGACTCTTACTGAACAGCTGAAAGAGGCGATGAAAGACGCTATGCGTGCCAAAGAAAAGGTACGTTTGGGAACTATCCGATTAGCCCTTTCTGCCATTAAACAGCAAGAAGTAGATGGTCAAAAAAGCCTTTCTGATGACGAGGTTTTGGCTGTTATAACTAAAATGGTTAAACAGCGTAAAGACTCCATCACTCAGTATGTTGAAGGCGGTCGTCAAGACTTGGCTGATATTGAAGCGGCCGAGATTGCTGTTCTTGAAAACTTCTTGCCTGCTGCGTTAAGCGCTCATGAACTCGAGCAAATTGTATCTGATGCAATTGCACAGAGTGGTGCACAAGGCATGCAGGACATGGGCAAAGTCATGAATGTTATTCGACCTCAAGTACAAGGTCGAGCAGACATGGGTCAGGTTAGCCAAACTGTTAAAGCTAAGTTAACCGCTTAAAAACGCTTTTGCCAATGATTTACAAAACCGCACCTATGTGCGGTTTTGTTATTTATAGAGTCTAAAAAATACTGGCAGAGTTTTTCTGCTTAGCTATCGTTTATTTATTCTGATAATCTAAACCAAGCTTTTAGCAAATCAATTTATCTGTTTATCGTTAAAATAAGAAATATATGGCAGGCAGAATTCCAAAACATTTTATTGATGACTTAATTGCACGCACAGATATTGTGGACGTGGTAGATAGCCGTGTGCGATTAAAAAAAACCGGTAAAAATTATTCGGCTTGTTGTCCGTTTCATAACGAAAAATCACCTTCATTTACCGTTGCTCCGGATAAACAGTTTTATTACTGTTTTGGCTGTGGCGCAAAAGGCAATGTCATTTCGTTTTTAATGGAATACGATAATCTTGAATTTGTTGATGCAATCGAAGAGCTGGCGGATATTAATGGCGTTGCAGTTGAACGCGAACAAGTTGCCAATCCACAGCAAGAAAGAGCGCAGGCTGTTCAGATAAAACAAGATTTTGAAGTCATGCAACAAGCCGCTCAATTTTATCAGCAGCAGCTTAAACAAGCACCTTCAAAAGTCACAGAATATGTTCAGCTACGCGGATTATCGGCTGAAATTATTGAGCAGTTTCAAATTGGCTACTCGCCGGATGAATGGGATGCTTTGCTAAAAAATTATGGCCAGAGCAAACAATCAGCCGTGCAACTGGCCGATCTGGGGATGTTGATCGAAAAAGACGGAAAAGCCGGTTTTTACGACAGATTTCGTGATCGCTTAATGTTTCCAATTCTGGACAGGCGCGGCAAATGTATCGGATTTGGTGGTCGGGTGATTGGCGATGGTACACCTAAATATCTGAACTCACCTGAAACCCGAATATTCCATAAAGGTCGTGAATTATATGGCTTATATCAAGCCCGTAATGCTAACCGGGGACTGGAACGCTTGCTGGTGGTTGAAGGTTATATGGACGTTGTGGCTTTATTTCAGGCTGGCGTCACTTATGCCGTTGCATCTTTAGGCACAGCGACAACCAGCGATCATATTAAACTCATGATGCGCTCAACCAGTGAAATTGTTTGTTGTTATGACGGAGATGCTGCCGGGCGCAAAGCAGCTTGGCGGACATTGGAAAATGCGCTGCCGAGTCTGGTAGATGGCATTCAGATAAAATTTGTATTTTTACCTGATGGTGAAGACCCGGACTCATACGTAAAACAGCATGGCAAAGACCAATTTGAGCAATTAATTAGTCATGCGCAGGATTTTGTCAGCTTTTTTTATCAGGAGCTCTATAATCAAATAGGGCAGAGTGAAGGGGAATTTGCTCGGTCTAAATTAAGCCAGTTAGCGCAGCCTTTGATAGAACAGATGCCAGAGAGTGAATATAAACACGCCATTAACGAGACTCTGTCAATTAAGCTCAAAAGAGCGGTCAGTACAAACAAATCTGACAAAATAGCGCAGGCGAAAGCGAAACAGGCTCAATATTCGTCGAATACGTCACGAAAAGTAACCCCAGTGCGTTTAGCGGTTGCATTATTACTTGAGCAACCCCATTTAGTTAAACATCTGGCTAATATGTCGGATGCACAGCTAAATGCGTTGGCTAAGATGGATGAACCCGGTATTGAGTTTTTTGTTGAACTCTTGCTGTTCTGCCGGAGTAAAGCAGCTTGCACGGCTGCTCAAATTTTAGAACATTGGCGCGGAACTGAAAAAGAAAAAATCGTGTCTCAAATTATGATGTGGGAACATCATGTGCAGGCTGAAAATATTGAAGTCGTCTTTTTAGACTCGATTGAAAAAATACTATCCTTATTTGTAACTAAGCGAAAAGCCTTGTTGCAAACAAAAGCAAAAATGAACCTGATTTCAGCGCAGGAGAAGCAGGAATATTTAGCTTTATTAAAGATAAAGTAAGCGTTAACGCTAAGCTATGGCAACATAAATGACCATAATTTAGCTGTATTATAGTTATAGTTTGAACCGGCTTGTATATTAATTCGTTAAATATGCTATAATGTCGAGTTCACTGCATCGTATTTAATTTCATTTCATAGGTAAGCGGAATCTGTATGGAGCAAAACCGTCAGTCACAACTTAAACTACTCGTTGCGAAAGGTAAAGAGCAAGGCTATTTAACTTACGCAGAAGTAAATGATCATCTACCGCAAGAAATAGTCGACTCAGATCAGATTGAAGACATCATTAGTATGATCAACGATATGGGCATACAGGTTTTCGAAGCTGCACCTGACGCTGACTCTTTGTTGATGTCGGATGAAACTACAGCAACTGATGAAGATGCTGAAGAAGCCGCGGCTCAAGCATTAGCTTCGGTAGAGAGTGAAATTGGTCGAACAACTGACCCGGTTCGCATGTATATGCGCGAAATGGGTACAGTAGAACTCTTGACTCGCGAAGGCGAGATCAATATTGCAAAAAGAATCGAAGAAGGGATCAACCAGGTTCAGTGTTCAGTCGCTGAATATCCGGAAGCAATCACCTACTTATTAGATCAGTACGACAAAGTTGAAGCTGAAGAAATTCGTTTAACTGATATTGTATCTGGTTTTGTTGACCCGGATGAAGATGATGACATTCTGGCACCAACAGCAACTCATGTCGGCTCTGAACTATCTCAGGATGAGCTGGATGATGAAGATGACGATTCGGATGATGAAGAAGAGGAAGATACAGGCATAGATCCTGAATTTGCTCGTGAAAAATTCACTCAGTTACGCATGGCTTATGAAAAAGTGATGGCCGTAATTGATGAAAAAGGTCGTAGTCACCCGGATACACGTGTTGTTATTGAAGAATTAAGCGAAATTTTCAAACTCTTCCGTTTGATCCCTAAGCAATTTGATAAGCTTGTTAGCAGCATGCGTACCATGATGGATAAAGTGCGAACTCAGGAACGCATCATCATGAAGTATTCGGTAGAATACGCAAAAATGCCGAAAAAAGAATTCACTAAAGCTTTTGCTGGTGATGAAACCTCGACAGCTTGGATTGAAAAAGCTGTTTCAGGTGATGCGCCTTACGCTAAAGCATTAGCTGAGCATCAGGAAGAGATTTTACGCTGTATTCAGAAGTTAAAACTGATCGAAGAAGAAACCAAATTAAGTGTTGTTAGCATTAAAGATATCAACCGTCGTATGTCGATTGGTGAAGCCAAAGCTCGCCGTGCGAAAAAAGAAATGGTTGAAGCTAACTTACGTCTGGTTATCTCTATCGCGAAAAAGTATACAAACCGTGGTTTGCAATTCCTCGACTTAATTCAGGAAGGTAACATTGGCTTGATGAAAGCCGTTGATAAGTTTGAATATCGTCGCGGTTATAAGTTTTCAACTTATGCAACCTGGTGGATCCGTCAGGCGATTACTCGCTCGATTGCCGATCAGGCAAGAACTATCCGTATCCCGGTTCATATGATTGAAACGATTAACAAATTAAATCGTATTTCACGTCAGATGCTACAGGAAAAAGGACGCGAGCCAACGCCTGAAGAATTAGCCGAACAAATGCAAATGCCGGAAGATAAAATCCGTAAAGTGATGAAAATCGCCAAAGAGCCAATCTCAATGGAGACGCCAATTGGTGATGATGAAGATTCGCATTTAGGTGATTTTATCGAAGACAGTACAATCAGCTCACCAGTTGATGCGGCTACGTCTGAGAATTTACAGTTTGCAACGCGTGAAGTCCTCGCAGGCTTAACCGCTCGTGAGTCTAAAGTATTGCGTATGCGTTTCGGTATTGATATGAATACTGACCATACGTTAGAAGAAGTTGGTAAACAGTTTGATGTAACGCGTGAGCGTATTCGTCAGATTGAAGCGAAAGCATTACGTAAACTTCGTCACCCTTCACGCTCTGAGCAGCTTAAAAGCTTTTTAGACGAATAAGTCTAGCTTTACTGCCAGTTTAAAATTGAAAGCCCCGGTCGTATTAACTATACGACCGGGGCTTTTTCATTTTTAATTATCAAATATACAAAGCTCAGATTTTAGATTTTAGATTTTAGATTTTAGATTTAGGGTTTAGGGTTTAGGTTTTAGGTGTAGCCTCGATTAGTGAAGCATGAGCGTAATCGAGGTTCCAAAGGAACAAGAAGCATGAGCGTAGTCGAGGTTCCGCAGGAATAAAAAGTATGAGCGTCAGCCACCATTAAGATTTGAGGTTTTAAGATTCAGACGCTAGGTTCGAGGTTTAAAACCACGCTCCCCACAAACGCAAAACTGACATAAAACACCGTAAACGCGAAGCTGGCCTATAGGGATATAGGTCGTAGAGCAATGCAGGGAGCAATTGCCGATAGTGCTCGCGTTTCAAAATTTAAGGCAACACAGAGCAATTGCTACAAACCTCACGTGCGCAAGCCCAGCGCCTACCTTGTAGGTCGGCATTTATGCCGGCAATAATTTTTAGAGTCAGACATGGGTGTCGCCGTTGGAATGGTTTTTTTCTGTATTAATTAACCTCAACTCTGGATAACAAATTGCTTTCTAGTGGCTATTTTTCCTGATAACTGCGTTGAATTCGCTAGTAA
>CAJXMO010000039.1 GCA_913056495.1 uncultured Alteromonadaceae bacterium
TCTGACTGACAGTATTAAAAAGCCCGATTCGAAAGAGTCGGGCTTTTTGCGTTTGGGGAATTTAATTAAAATAATGTTATCTGGATAATTGGAATAATATCTCTATTAATCATAGATATATGAATAGTATTAGGCGGGTATAATAAAAAATTTTAAAGCCAAACCTTTGTTTTAAATCAATTATAAATTTGTTCTTTTTTTCATCTATTGATCTTTCATATGAATCCCGTATAAATAGATTAATTCTTTTTAAGGCTACTCTATATGTCAACTAAATCACCTATTATTGCTATTACAGGTTCATCCGGTGCGGGGACTTCTACCACGACCAAGGCATTTCGACATATATTCAGAAGTTTTGATATAAAAGCTGCAGAAGTCGAGGGCGATAGTTTCCATCGTTTTACTCGCGCTGAAATGGAAGTTGAAATCCGAAAAGCTCAGGAGCAAGGTCGCCATATCAGCTACTTTGGCCCGGTTGCAAATGACTTTGGGTTATTAGAAGACTTATTTCAGACCTATGGGGAAACGGGAACAGGCCGACTCAGACGATATTTGCATTCATTTGATGATGCCGTGCCTTATAATCAGATGCCGGGTACTTTCACGCCATGGGAAGAGCTTCCCGAATCCGATTTGCTTTTTTATGAAGGGCTACATGGCGGCGTGGTAACAGAAGAAAACGATGTGGCTAAGCATGTAGATCTGTTAATTGGCATGGTCCCTATTATTAACCTTGAGTGGATACAAAAAATAATTAGAGATACGACTGACAGAGGTCATAGTCATGAGGCCGTTATGGCTTCGATTGTGCGGAGTATGGACGATTATATAAACTACATTACACCTCAATTCAGTCGCACACATATTAATTTTCAGCGTGTGCCTACAGTCGATACATCTAATCCATTTTCTGCGAAAGATATTCCAAGCTTAGATGAAAGTTTTGTTGTTATTCGCTTTAGGGGAACCAAGGGTATCAATTTCCCTTATTATTTACAGATGATAGATGGTGCTTTTATGTCCCGGGTTAATACTATGGTGGTACCTGGTGGCAAAATGGGGCTGGCTATGGAACTGATTATTACGCCGTTAATTGAAGAGTTGATGAAGAAAAAGGGCAAAAAAATCACCCCTACAGAATGGTTGTTAAGATAATAGCTTTACAACCATTATCTTAACTGTGAGTCTAAGCGTGTCGTATGGTATTTAGTATATCGCCATCTATTAGTTTATAGATTTGTGTTGCAAGCGTTTTGAGTTCCGTGGTTGCAACAAAGCGGCCTTCTTCCAATATAACAATCATTTGCTGATCCTTTAATTCACCAACAAACTGGCTCAATATTGATTTGTCAGTGAACGCTGGCGAACGGATATCATGCAATTTAGCTAGGTTCTTAGCCACTTCCAGTGAATCACGTTCAATAGCGGATCGGGTTAACCCTTTTTCTGCTCGTTCAATCGAGTTCAGTACAATCGCATATCTTTGCAGGGTCTGCTGAGCAATTAAGCTGAGCAAATGTAATTGCAGATAGTGATTATCTGAATGGTCAACAGCTGTCAATGAGTCTTCTTGTTGTTGCGCTAGCTTATTTTCAATGATGACATTTAGACAAGCTTCAAAATGCTCTTCTAACGCTTGCGGCTCAACCGATAAAAAGTATTCGTTTGCCACTAATGGATATAGACTCTTAATTTGTGCCATTAATGCAGACTTTTTAACATGACTTGATTCCAGTAAAATAGCCGCTATCAGCGATGGAATAATATAAAGATGAATGATGTTATTTCGATAATAACTCAGCTCAACAACACTTTCTTGTGGAATAGAAATGATATGACGTTCTTTATCTTCAGTAAACTTTTCCATTTTTATCGCATTGTTGAGTAGATCCCGAGTGGATGCTTCAGGCGGTAAGCTCAGGTTTGCAAATGGTGTATTTTGCCTGTGTAGATCAATCAGAATATTTATCTGTCTGACTAAATCATCTTTAAACAGAGTTTGTTGGTTGGCAACCGATAAGCACATTGCGGTTAGAGTGACGCCGTTGAGGGCCGCTGCATGATTAATATTACACATCACATCTTGGCTTAAATTATTAATATAATTTGGCAACCAGTTTGGCTTCATATTGGCTTCGTGATTTTTTCGCCAGCCGGGTTCAAATGCTTCCATCGATTTGGATAAATTGATCGGCTCACCAAAATTTACATATCCGCGACCAAAATGGCGCAGATTTTTAAGTATGCTGAACAGATGTAAAGCGGACTCTTTTTTCTTTTTTGCACCGCTCAATTCACGGAGATAAGTTTTAACTTCCATTACGTGCTCATAGCCGATATAAACAGGCACTATGCTAACGGGTCTGTCTTGTCCTTTTAGCATATTCTGGACAACCATAGCTAGCATACCTGTTTTAGGCTTTAATAAACGCCCTGTCCGTGAACGGCCGGATTCGGGATAAAATTTGATCGAGTGCCCTTTATTGATAAGCTGCGATACATACTCTTTAAAAACTTCTGAGTAAAGTTTATTGCCTCGGAATGAACGTCGCATAAAGAACGCACCTGAGCGCCTGAAAATTCCACCCATAGGCCAGAAATTTAAGTTAACACCCGCTGCAATATGCGGCGGAACTAAGCCCTGGTGATAAATCACATAGGTAAGCAAAAGGTAATCCATATGGCTTCGGTGACAAGGCATATAGATAATTTCATGGCCTTCTTGCGCCAGCTTTCTGACTTTTTCTCCGTTGGTTACATTGATACCTGAATAGAGTTTATTCCAAACCCAGGTGAGCACTTTATCGCCTATACGGATCCAGCTATCACGATAATCCGCGGCGATTTCTTCTAAATAATCTTTAGCAAGCTGTCTGGCCTTTTCCTGAGAAATATTTTTTGTTTTTATTTCATCACTAATTGCAGCCTTGATGGAAGGGGCTGCTAATAAAGCCGTTAATAACTGCTCTCTTTGCCAGAGTCTGGGCCCTGCCATGACCAGCTGTTGGCGTTGAAAATGAAACCGTGCAACGCGTAACAGTTTTTTAGTGATTTCATCGTCACAGCCGTACTGGTCAACAACATAACGTAATGATAAAGGTTGGCTGACTGAAACAAAATTGTCCCGACCCGAAAACAGTACTACCAATATTTTTTTGAGCCAGTTGGGCTTTTTTTGATGATTGAATAAAGCATTCAGATTATCTGTTTCTTTACCCGGAGAACGCCCCCAGCTAACAAAACAAGGAATCAGTTTAGCATCCAGCTCATCGTCTTCTAAGTGCAGTTTAAGAACGGTCTGCATTTGTTCATGCGCGTCAGTTTTGCCGGCTTGTTTAGCTAATACAGGTTGTAACTTATCCAAACAGACATAACGTCTGAATAGCCTGTCATTGACTTTTACCGGTTTAAAAGGATCGGGCAACCCTGAATCTTTGCAGGCTTTTTTCAGTGAGATAAGATCGGTTAATGAGTCATGCTTTAAAACATAAAAAATAGGCTGCTTTTTAGCGCCCAATTCAATATCGTTCAGCTCATCCAGTATCACTTTTGTCTTCACTAACAACTTCATAGGGATATGAAGCAAGCTTGAGAATAATTTTTTAAAATCTGTCATTGATAAAATATATAAGTCACTATTTGCTTATATTCTAACATGTAAGGCTTACCCAGAGTCTAACAATTTAAATTTATATTCTATTTGCCTTTTAAATTAGCCTGTATATACTAACAGTAATGTATACTGTATGGATAAACACTAAATGAAAGCTTTAACGCCACGTCAAAGTCAAATCTTACAACTTATCAAAGATAATATTCAGGAAACCGGAATGCCGCCTACGCGCGCTGAAATAGCTTCTATTTTAGGGTTTCGGTCTCCAAATGCGGCAGAAGAACATTTAAAAGCATTGGCTAAAAAAGGTGCGATTGAAATTATGGCCGGTACCAGCCGTGGAATTCGCTTGGTTGCAGATGAAACCGAAGCGACTGAAACCGGGCTACCTCTAATCGGCCAGGTGGCAGCTGGTTCACCTATTCTGGCACAAGAACACGTCGAAGATCATTACCAGGTTGACCCTCATTTATTTCGCCCGACAGCAGACTATTTATTAAAAGTTCAGGGCGACAGTATGATTGAGATTGGCATTATGGATGGTGATTTATTAGCGGTTCATAAAGCTCAAACCGCAGTTAACGGTCAGGTGGTTGTTGCTCGAGTTGAAGATGATGTCACTGTTAAGCGATATCAGCAAAAGGGCAACAAAGTTACTTTAATTGCCGAGAATAAAGAATTTGCTCCGATAGAAGTTGATTTAAAAACAACACCTTTTGCAATAGAAGGTTTGGCAGTCGGTGTCATCCGCAATTCAAATTGGATCTAATCGAAAACAGTATCTCTTTATTTATAATTACAGGCTGGCAGTAGCCCTGCGCCAGCCAACATCACTCAAGGTTAGTATTTCCATTTTGTTCTCATCTTTAGCCTTCTTTTTCGGCTTCACTTTCTAAGTTATTATTTAAACTCACGTTTTATTTTAATTAAAAAATTGTAAATTTGTAAATCCTTGGCTAATTTTTATACATGCTTTGTTTTTTGCGCGGGAAATTCCCAAACGAAGCATTATCAAATTAAAATAACAAGGAGCATAAGCTGTGGGCCGACAATTCTCTTTTATCCTTGCTTTATTCTCTTTTTTGCATAGCTCGAGTATTTTCGCAAACGAAGCAGTCGGGCGCTCAAATTTGAATTTAAGAGCAGGTGTTACTGATATCAGCCATCAGGTCTTTGACCTGCACATGACTATATTTTATATCTGTGTCGCCATCGGTATCGTGGTTTTTGGAGCCATGTTCTACGCCATTATTTTCCATCGTAAATCTAAAGGTGTAAAAGCGGCTAATTTTCACGAAAGTGTAAAGGTTGAGATCGCATGGACCATAGTGCCAGTGATTATCCTGGTGGTTATGGCTATTCCTGCAACAAAAACACTTATCGCGATGGAAGACCCGTCTGAATCTGACCTGACCATATTGGTGACAGGCTCACAATGGAAATGGCACTACAAATATCTAGACCATGATATTGAATTTTATAGTTTACTGGCTACGCCATCTGAACAAATTCAGGGCAAGTGGTTAAAAGGGGATACTTATTTGTTGGAAGTAGATAAGCCTTTAATTTTGCCAACCAATAAAAAAATTCGTTTTTTAATGACCTCGGATGATGTCATCCATAGTTGGTGGGTTCCGGATTTTGCGGTTAAAAAAGATGCTAATCCAGGGTTTATTAATGAAGCCTGGACTAGGATTAATGAGCTGGGCATTTACCGAGGCCAATGCGCAGAGCTGTGCGGCAAAGACCATGGGTTTATGCCGGTAGTGGTGAAAGCCGTCAGTGAATCTGAATTTAATCAGTGGATAACAGATAAAAAAGCAGAGAAAGCAGCTGCAGAAGCTGAAGAGAAAAGGCTGCTGGCAATGAATATGACGAAAGAGGATTTAATGGCCGAAGGCGAGTCTGTTTATAACGGATATTGCTCTGCGTGTCATCAGCCCAACGGTATGGGATTACCCGGTGCTTTCCCAGCTTTAGTGGGCAGTGCGATTGTTGCTGGTCCGGCTCAAGACCATATCAAGATTGTCTTAGACGGAAAAAACGGGACAGCTATGCAAGCGTTTGCTAAACAACTTACGTTAAAACAGATTGCAGCGGTTGTAACGTACGAGCGAAATGCTTGGGGAATCAACTCGGGAGAGTTAATTCAGCCTAAAGATGTTCATCAATTGATGCAGAATCAGTAAGGAGAGCCAAATGAATACAATCACTCAAACTGCACCAACTCATGCCGATGAACATCACCATGGTCCGGCAAAAGGTATTAAACGCTGGATATTTACGACCAACCACAAAGACATAGGTACGCTTTATTTATGGTTTGCATTTATTATGTTTTTAGTTGGCGGTGCTATGGCTATGGTGATTCGGGCCGAGCTATTTCAGCCTGGGTTGCAAATAGTTGAGCCCCACTTTTTTAATCAGATGACAACTGTGCATGGTCTGATTATGGTATTTGGCGCTGTCATGCCGGCTTTTACCGGGTTGGCCAACTGGATGATACCTATGATGATTGGGGCGCCGGATATGGCATTGCCCAGAATGAATAACTTAAGTTTTTGGATCCTGCCTTTTGCGTTTTTAATCTTACTTTCCAGTCTTTTTGTTGAAGGCGGCGGACCTGCTTTCGGATGGACTTTTTATGCTCCTCTTTCAACTACTTACAGTGGGGATAGTACGGCGCTATTTGTTTTTGCCGTACATATAATGGGGATCTCTTCCATTATGGGGGCTATCAATGTTGTCGTCACCATCTGGAATATGAGAGCGCCGGGCATGACTTGGATGAAAATGCCTTTATTTGTCTGGACCTGGTTTATTACTGCCTACCTTTTAATTGCTGTAATGCCGGTGTTGGCCGGTGCAGTGACTATGGTGTTGACGGATAAATACTTTGGCACGTCGTTTTTTAACGCCGCAGGCGGTGGTGATCCTGTTATGTTTCAGCATATCTTCTGGTTTTTTGGTCACCCCGAAGTTTATATCATGATTTTGCCAGCGTTTGGGATCATATCAACCATAGTACCAACTTTCAGTCGTAAACCTTTATTTGGTTATTCATCCATGGTTTATGCAACAGCTTCAATTGCGTTTCTATCTTTTATTGTTTGGGCACATCATATGTTTACGACAGGCATGCCGGTATTTGCTGAACTCTTTTTTATGTACTGTACTATGCTAATTTCTGTGCCGACCGGGGTCAAAGTATTTAACTGGGTTGCCACTATGTGGCGCGGCGCTCTTAGCTTTGAAGTTCCCATGATGTTTTCTATCGCCTTTATTGTGTTATTTACCATGGGTGGATTTTCAGGCCTGATGTTGGCAATTACGCCGGTCGACTTTCAATACCATGATACTTATTTTGTTGTTGCTCACTTTCATTATGTTCTGGTAACAGGCGCTATATTTTCATTAATCGCTGCTACCTACTACTGGTTGCCTAAATGGACTGGTGTAATGTACGACATAGGGCTAGCTAAGCTACATTTCTGGTGTTCGTTAATTTCGGTCAACGTTTTGTTCTTCCCTATGCATTTTGTTGGACTGGCAGGTATGCCCAGACGCATTCCGGATTATTCAATTCAGTTTGCAAACTGGAATCAAATCATTAGCTTGGGCGGATTTGCTTTTGGGCTATCTCAGCTCATCTTTTTAGCTTTGGTCATCAAAGCTTGTCGTAAAAAAGGCGATCCCGTACCGGATAAAGTCTGGGATGGTGCAACTGGTTTGGAATGGGAAGTTAAATCTCCAGCTCCTTATCATACGTTTACCACCCCCCCTGAAATTAAATAGGAGTATCAAAGATGCAAACGGTTTCTCATGCAAAACTGGTTACTCGTTTATTAGCCATTGTATTTGGGATGTTTGCGTTTGGTTTTGCACTTGTCCCCTTATATGACGTGTTTTGTGATCTGACAGGAATAAACGGACGATCTGTACAGCGTGTGGATACGCAGATTCAGACTCTGGTTGATGAATCCAGACAGGTCAAAATCGAATTTGTTACCTTGGATAAAACCGGTATGCAAACGGATTTTAAACCTAAAGTAGCTTATGTTGAGGTACATCCGGGCGAAATGAAAGAGGTTGCTTTTACAGTTAATAACTTAAAGGGCAGCGCTCAGCTTGTACAGGCGATACCTTCAGTTTCTCCCGGACAAGCGAGTTTATATTTGAATAAAACAGAATGTTTCTGTTTTAACCAGCAATCTATTGCTGCTCAGGCAACAACTGAATTTAAACTCAAGTTTTTTATTGATAAAGATTTGCCCGAGGAGATTAAGGTGCTGACCTTAGCGTATACCCTCTATCCGCTTGAGCAGCCAGTAACGACGGCTCAGGTTCTATAGGAGAAAAATAATGACAGAACAACACTCTCAATATTATGTTCCTACACAAAGTCCGTGGCCTATCGTGGGCGCCTTTGGTTTTTTTCTGGTTGCTGTGGGCGCTGGTACTCTGGTCGCGCAATTAAGTCAGACCGGTGAAGCTGGCTGGGGGCAAATGGTTTTAATGGCTGGGCTATTTGTATTATTTATTATGATGTTTGGTTGGTTTAAAGATCAGATTCAGGAATCCAGAGTCGGGTTACACAATCAGCAACTCGGTATCAGCTATCGGCAAGGGATGAGCTGGTTTATTTTTTCTGAAGTTATGTTTTTCGGTGCGTTTTTTGGTGCTTTATTTTACGCCAGAATGATTTCTGTGCCTTGGTTAGGTGGTGCCAGTAACAATGTGATGACAGGGGAAATATTATGGCCCGGCTTTGAAGCTATCTGGCCCCTGACTACCACCCCCGCGGGCAATACTACACAAGCAATGGGATATTGGGGCCTGCCTTTAATCAACACCCTGATTTTATTGACCTCATCTGTCACTATTCATTTTGCTCATACTGGACTGGAAGCAGATAAGCGTAAGCAAGTGGCCTGGATGCTGGGTTTTACCATTTTATTAGGTAGCTGCTTTTTAGCGCTTCAGGTAGAGGAATATATTCACGCTTATCAGGATCTCGGACTTAAATTAGATTCGGGTGTTTACGGTAATACTTTCTTTTTGCTAACCGGATTTCACGGTATGCATGTGACTTTAGGGACGCTCTTTTTAATTGTCATTTTTTTCCGTATTTTGGCGGGGCACTTTTCTGCTGACAACCAATTTGCGTTTCAGGCAGCCAGTTGGTATTGGCACTTTGTTGATGTTGTCTGGTTATGCCTGTTTGTATTTGTTTACATACTTTAAGGAGAGCCGTTAATAGGGTCTTACATTGGGCGTGATGTAACCCAGATTTACCATGACTAAAATAAACAGCAAAGTCAGAACCGAAAAAATCAGCCTTTGACCAAGCTTTTTGGTCATTAACTGGTTTTTATCATTCTTAGTCATTGCAAACAAAGCGCGGAACAAATTAAAAATGACGGTAAATAATAATAAGACAATGATGAGTTTGAGCATTTTTATTTTCTTTAGGTTAACACTGTGGTTTTAACTTTAGGTCGACTTGAGTTAAATGTAAAAACCTGGCCGGTTATTATTTATATATTCAGCTTTAGTTTGTTGATCTCTCTGGGTAACTGGCAATTGAATCGTTCTGAGGTCAAGCGAATCCGAACTGATCAAATTGAAAGCCTGAATCAGTATGGCCGTACAAATCTGACTGAACTTGTAACCGGAGTCGATACTTGGTCGCAGTATCAGGATTACAAAGTCACTTTGAATGGACAGGTTTTAACCAATCAGGTTTGGTATATCGAAAATCAGGTGCTGGACAAACAATTGGGCGCTGATTGCTTGGTCATTGTCAAATTGCATAAAGCGGTACAGGAATCTGTTTATATATTGGTTAATTTGGGATGGGTTCCGGTTGATCAACAAAGGCTGCCGGTTTTACCCCGGCCGATAAGCAGACAAGCTGAAAACCTGAATGTGAGATTAAGCATTCCCGGTTTTAACCGGTTTAAGGATTCAGATATTTTAGAAAGATCTGGTTTTTCATTTGTTCAACAAGTGGATATCAGTAAATTCGAACAAGAGGCAAACTTGAGTTTATTGCCTATACTTGCAGTAGTAGACAAAAAATCTCAATTTACATTTAAACCGCATTGGCAACCTGTTGTTATGCCAGCAGAAAAGCATATTGGGTATGCTGTTCAGTGGTTTGGTTTGGCAGTGGCGCTAAGCATTATAATGATAATAAAGGCAGTCCGATGGAACAAGCTCGTTTAATTCAAAAAACATCGCCAAGATTAAATTTAGTGATAATTGCATTGGTTTTTATATTACCTGTCATACTGGCTTATTTAGCGTTAGGAGGCAATTGGTTCAAACCCGCATCCACTAATCAGGGAGAGTTGCTTCAACCCGCTTTATCTTTAGATGCCAAACAACTTCCAGACTCCTTAAGCGGTAAATGGCTAATACTGGTTCCAACAGATCAGAATTGTGCTCAGCTATGTGAAGAATCAATTTATGTCGCTGAGCAAACGGATCTTGCCTTAGGTCGAGAATCCGACAGAGTTATGGCTGCCCGCTATTATACCGCTGATGCTGAAATTCAAACCCTGGGCAATGAGCTTAAATATCCGCTGTCTGTGAATTCGCTTTTAACAGAATATATATATATTGCTGACCCACTTGGACAAATCATATTGCGATACCCAGTCAGCGAGCAAAGAGATAATAATCTTATGGCTGGCAAACATATGCTGGCTGACCTTAAAAAACTATTAAAATTGTCACGGGTGGGCTGATGCGAATTTTGGTTAAATTCTCTATTGTACTGGCATTAAGTGTGGTGATTTTGGGAGCCTATACTAGGTTAACTGACGCTGGACTAGGTTGTCCTGACTGGCCTGGGTGTTATGGCCATATGCTGGTCCCTAACGAGTCTCAGTTAGAAACTGCTCAAGCCAGGTTCCCGCAGCAAGCTATTGAGCCTGAGAAAGCCTGGAATGAAATGATCCACAGATACTTTGCCGGAACTCTGGGGCTGGCCATTTTAATGATTACCATCCTGGCTTTTCGCCACCAGTATCCGGCTAGAATTAAAAAGTTCAGTTTAGGTTTATTAGCGTTAGTCTGTTTTCAAGCTGCTTTAGGCATGTGGACTGTCACTTTGGTTCTGATGCCAGCCGTTGTCATGGCGCATTTATTAGGTGGTTTCTCAATTTTTATTTTATTGATATTGCTGGGTAGGCATTTAAAACATAACAATATACCCGCTTCGAGTTTAACCAAGTTACCCAAAGGGGGCTGGTTAGTTTTGTTTATTGTTACTTTTCAAATCGCACTGGGCGGTTGGACTTCTTCTAATTACGCCGCTTTAGCCTGCACTGAATTACCGATTTGTGAATCTGGCTGGCAGCAAAGGCTGGATTTTAATGCTTTCCATCTGATTAGCCCGCAAGCTGATACCTATCAGTATGGTGTGCTGGATTATTCTGCTCGGATGACCATACATATCGGGCACAGGTTTTGGGCTGTTGTGACTGTTTTATCTTTAATATTTTGGTCTGCGTTTATCTTTAAAAGGCTCGCTCAAACCAGAGCCCATTGGACGGCGCACCATCAATCATTATTTCGGATAAATTTTGCGCTACTGGCGATTTTAGCGATTCAGTTTAGTTTGGGCATTGCTAATGTGGTCTTATCCCTGCCGATATCGGTAGCGGTTATGCATAATGCGTTTGCGTTAATTTTATTAACCGTATTTGTGCTTAATCTTTATTACTGTTCACTTTGCCAGTTTTCGGTTTATGAAAAGTCAGTTGTTAAAACCAATCCAGATTTTCAGCAAGTTTAATATACCAAGTCAGTGGGAGTTATTATGAATCGTAGCCAAGTCATCAGTTATAGAATATTTAACACCGGCCGGTTTAGAGACTATTTTGAGTTAACCAAACCTAAAGTCGTCGCTTTAATTTTACTGACTGCGGTTGTGGGTATGGTTTTACCCAACCATGCATTACCTGACCCTGCACTATTTTTAACAACTTTATCTGGAATTGCTTTGCTCGCGGGTGCTGCCGCTGCCGTTAATCATGTGGTAGATTCACAAATTGATGCGAAAATGGCGAGAACATATCATCGCCCTGTGGTTAAAGGGCGAGTATCTGCGCGTCAGGCTCTGAGTTTTGCTGGCCTGATTGGTATATCTGGTTTCGCCATTTTATGGTTTATGGTAAATCAGTTGACGGCATGGTTAACACTGGCTTCATTGGTTGGCTATGCATTCGTGTACACTATGTATTTAAAAAGAGCGACGCCTCAGAATATTGTGATTGGTGGATTAGCCGGCGCTATGCCTCCTTTGCTGGGGTGGTCTGCGGTGAGCAATACCATAGATCCGAATGCTTTGTTGCTTGTCTTAATTATATTTACCTGGACCCCCCCCCACTTTTGGGCGTTGGCTATTCATCGTAAAACTGATTATGCCAAAGCTAAAATACCTATGTTACCTATTACTCATGGGGTTGAATTTACCAAAACCATGATCTTATTATATTGTATTATCCTCACTATCGTGTGTATTCTACCTTGGTTATCAGGATTATTTGGTAATCTTTACGCAGCGGCTAGTTTGGTTTTAAATTTGCAGTTTGTTTGTTACGCAGTCAGATTAAAGTGGTTTGACCGTCCAGGCCTTGCTTTTAAAACTTTTAAATTCTCAATCTGGCATTTAATGCTGTTATTTATAATTATGTTGGCGGATACAAACTTTTAATGAGTAAAAAAATATTTAACCCAGTTGTTTATGTTTGCCTGATGATCAATCTGGCGTTAACTGCTTGTTCTGAGCCTGAACCTAACTTTAATAATGTACAGTTATTTGAACCGGTCAGGCACATCAGCGAGTTTGAGTTAATCAGTTCAGAGGCTGAAAACCTGACGCTGGATTCGTTAAAGTCAAACTGGAGCATTGTCTTTTTGGGTTATACTTATTGTCCGGATATTTGCCCAACGACCTTATCTGATTTGGCGAGAGTCTATCCGACGATAAAGCAATCTGTACCAAACGCTCAGGTTATATTTATTTCAGCCGATCCAAAACGAGATAATAAAAAACAAATCACTGAGTATATTCACTTTTTTAATCCCGATTTTGTGGCTGCAACGGCGCAGCACAAGCAATTATTACCCTTTACCCGTGAGTTGGGGTTGGTTTATTCAATGGGCGGAGAAGGCAGCAATTATCTGGTCAATCATTCTGCTTCATTGGTAATTGTTAACCCTGAAGGTCAATTGGTTGCCCGAGTGAAACCTGATATGAGTCAGCAACCTGCAAAAATAGATTATCAACAATTAGTTAGTTTAATGGATTATTTATCGTCCAAATCATAAAAACGTCAATTAAATACACAAAATCGAATGGATTTTTTTGTAGTTACTTCTATTATAAGAATAAATCCTGATATCCAGTTTTTGGAAACGTAAGAATTAAAATAGGGACGGCGAAACTGAATATGACCCAAACAGCAAGATATCAACTCAATTCGGTGGCAAATATCACTCAGGCAGAAAAAATTCTGGCAGATTTTCGTGAGTTATTTGTACTGGGTCAGCCTGTTGAACTTGACGCTAGTGAAGTAGAACGGATTGACACTGCTGTATTGCAATTAATCGTATCCCTTAAAAAATCTTTAGCTGATAAAGAATTAGCGCTCACTTTTAGTGCAGCAAGTGACGCTTTTTCACAGGCAGTCAATACTATGGGGTTAACCCATATTTTAGAATTTAGCTTAACTGATGAAAGTACATAGGAATTTTTCATGAAAAAAATCTTAGCGGTTGATGACTCTGCTTCAATGAGACAAATGGTAAGTTTTACGCTTAAAAAAGCAGGTTTTGATGTAACAGAAGCAAAAGACGGTGTTGAGGCTTTGGAAATCGCCAAACAATCTGAATTTGATCTGGTTATCTCGGATGTCAACATGCCTAATATGGATGGTATTACTCTGATCTCTAATTTACGAGGATTATCCAGCTATAAATTTGTGCCTATGCTAATGTTAACAACAGAGTCCGGTCTTGAAAAAAAATCGGCAGGTAAAGCAGCAGGGGCAACAGGCTGGATTGTTAAACCATTTAACCCGGATCAACTTATTGCAACCATTGGTAAAGTATTAAGATAATCAAATGAGCATAGATCTCAGTCAGTTTTTCGAAGTTTTCTATGAAGAAAGTTTCGAAGGCCTAGATATCATGGAAGCTGAGCTGCTCGATTTGCAGCCCGGCAACTTTGACAATGAAACCATAAATACCATATTCAGAGCTGCGCATTCGATAAAAGGAGGCAGCGGTACTTTTGGTTTTACCTCCGTGGCTGATTTTACTCATGTGCTTGAAACTTTATTAGACCAAATACGAGACGGTCGAAGGGCTCTGACTCAGATACATATCGATTTGCTGCTGCAATCGGTTGATTGCTTGAGAGATATGCTAACAGCGCTCCAGTCAGGAGAAGAGCCTGAAACGCAGCAAGCAGATGAATTAAAATCTCAGTTCAATCAGATATTGTCTGAAAGCAGCGATGCAGAGTTTCAAGGCAATGAAGCGGCTGATAGCCCGGACTCTGAATCTGCGGGTGAAACAGAAACTTACTGGAAAATCAGTTTTATACCGGGTCGGGACATTCTAAAAACGGGCAATGAGCCGTTATTTTTAATTCAGGAACTGGCTGAATTAGGCGTATTAACTCAGGTATTAGATGTATCAACTGTCCCCGATCTGACAAATATAGAAGCCGAAGACTGTTATTTTAAATGGCAGTTTGAATTGCAAGCTAATTGCGCTCAAGCTCAAATCGAAGAGATTTTCGAATGGATTGAAGATGAGTGTGAAATCCATATCGAACAAGCTGCTCAAACCAATACTTCAGAGGATTTGGTCGCTCAGGCTGAAGGGACATCACAGGTTAAACAAGCAGATGTTGATGCTGAGCGAACTTCTCAAATAGAAGAGACAAAACCAGAAAATATACCGCCAGAAAATAAAGCTAAAGCTGCTTCATCTGGCAATAAACCTAAACAAACCAAAACCACAGAATCGGGCTCTATCAGAGTTGGAATTGAAAAGGTAGATTCTTTGATTAACATGGTCGGAGAACTGGTGATTACTCAGGCTATGCTCACTCAGTTATCTGACGGTGACTTTGATCCGGCAAAATTAACTAGTCTGAAAGAAGGGATTGCACAACTGGCGCATAATACCCGAGACCTGCAGGAGAGTGTTATGCGTATTCGCATGCTCCCTATCGGTTCTGTGTTCAGTCGCTTTCCCAGATTAGTCAGAGATACCAGCAAAAAGCTCAATAAAAAAATAGAGCTTAAGTTGTTGGGGGAACAAACCGAATTAGACAAAACCCTGATGGAAAAAATTTCGGATCCTCTGGTACATTTGGTCCGCAATGCAATGGATCATGGTCTCGAAACGCCGGATGAGCGTCTTCAAGCTGGTAAATCTGAAACCGGCAGCATAACGTTAAATGCATATCATCAAGGCGGCAATATCGTTATTGAAATTATTGATGATGGGCGGGGTTTAAATACTGAAAAAATTAAAGCGAAAGCGATAGCTAATGGCTTAATGAGTGAAGCAGATGGTTTAACCGATGATCAAATTAATTTACTGATTTTTGAGCCCGGCTTTTCAACCGCTGATCAAGTATCCGACTTATCCGGCAGAGGGGTGGGGATGGATGTGGTCAGACGTAATATCCAAGCATTAAACGGCTCCGTTGAGTTAGAGTCGAATAAAGGTGAAGGCTCGGTTGTTACAATCCGACTACCGCTGACCTTAGCTATTTTGGACGGGCAGTTAATTCAGGTTGGCCAGCACGTTTATATTATTCCTTTGGTTAATATAATTGAATCTTTGCAAATTAACAGTGCTCAACTTTCAAATCTGGGGGGCGAGCTGGAAGTGCTCAGACTCAGAGAAGAATATATACCAATTATTCGGTTATACGATGTTTTTAATCATCAGCCTAAAACCAATCAGCTCAGCGAAGGGCTTTTGGTGGTTGTTGAAAGTGATAACGAAAAAGTCGGTATCTTCGTGGATGAACTTTTATCACAGCAGCAGGTGGTAATTAAAAGTCTGGAAGCTAATTATTTTAAAGTGGACGGCATATCAGGCGCGACCATTCTGGGTGACGGCACTGTATCTCTGATACTGGATGTTGCCGGTATCGTCAGATTAGCCGGATTAACCGGTAAACAACAAGCTATGATTGCAAACCAGATGAATGAAATTGAGCAATTAGAAGCATGAATATAGAGTCATTAAATGCGCAGCTAGCTGAAAATCAGGACCTGATTCAAGATACAAGTATTAAACAGTATTTGACCTTTCTGATGGCTGGTGAAGAATATGGTATTGATATATTAACGGTTCAGGAAATCAGAGGGTGGGAGCAAACAACGGCCATTCCAAATGCACCGGGTTATGTTAAGGGAGTTATGAACCTCAGAGGTACAGTGGTTCCCGTCATAGACTTACGCGAGAAATTTGCATTGGAGGCTGTTGAATATTCTGCTGTAACTGTGGTTATAGTCCTAAAAATTGAACAGGCAGGCATGGATAAGATTATAGGCATTGTTGTAGATGCTGTATCGGATGTTTATGGTATCGAAGCATCACAGTTTAAAACCTCGCCCAGCTTAGAACAAAACCAGAACAGTCAGTTTATTACCGGACTGGCACAGGTAGAAAACAAGACTTTGATTTTATTAAACTTAGATCAAGTTCTATAGTATAAAATTAACGATATTTTAGATTAGACGACTTCGTCAGAAAGGGGACGATTATGGGGATTTTTGAAAATATTCTCGGCAAAAAACAAGGGAATGATAATCAGGCATTGGTTAATGCTATTTATCGTTCGCAAGCCGTAATTGAGTTTGATCTGGATGGCAGGGTACTGGACGCTAATAACAACTTCCTGTCTGTAATGGGATATAGCTTGGATCAGGTTATCGGGGTTCATCATCGTCAGTTTGTGACCCCAGATTATGCTGAATCTTTTGATTATAAGAATTTCTGGCAGCGTTTAGCCAGTGGCGAGTTTGTGAGTGGTGAGTTTAAACGCATTGATAGCAAAGGTCAGGTTGTCTGGCTTCAGGCTAGCTATAATCCTATCATGGATGAATCCGGTAAACCGATAAAAGTGATTAAATTTGCTTCTGATATTACCCAACAAAAAGAACAGGAATTAACGTTTAAGAAGACTTCGCAATTATCAAGTGCACTGGCTTTGTGTCAGGCAAATGTGATGCTGGCAGACAGAGACTTAAAAATTGTTTATATGAACAATACCATTCGTCAAATGCTGCAGCACAGAGAAAGCCAACTTCAAACCGCCCTGCCTAATTTTTCTGTTGATCGTTTAATCGGAACCTGTGTTGATGATTTTCATAAACACCCGGGTCATCAGAGACAAATTATCAATAATCTGACTGAAGCTTATGAAACTCGCCTCAATATTGCCGGTTTAGTATTTAGTCTGGTCGCCACACCTTGGTTTGATTCTGATGGTGACAGAATCGGCACTGTGGTTGAATGGGAAGACATCACCGAAGAACTCAAAAAACAGCAACAGGCAGACCTGATTGCCAAAAATAACGCGAGAACTAAAGCTGCGTTAGATGTTTGCCAAGCGAACGTTATGATGGCGGATACAGATTTAAATATCATTTATATGAATGAGTCATTATCTGAAATGCTGCAGCATAACGAGTCTGAAATTCAAAAAACGTTGCCAAAATTTAGAGCTGATAAATTAATTGGTGCATGCATTGATGATTTTCATGCAAATCCGCAGCACCAGAGAGGCTTATTAGGCAAGCTAAAAGATGTTTATCGCACCCGAATTTCAATTGGTAGTTTAACCTTTAATTTAATTGCAACACCGGTTTTTGATGATAGCGATGAAAGAATCGGGACTGTGGTTGAATGGCGGGATATTACCGAATCGCTACGTAAAGAAGCTGAAGCTCGTAGAGTTAATAATGAGAACTTACGTATTAGGCAAGCCTTGGATAATGTTTCAACTAATACCATGATTGCCGACGATAATAACGAGATTGTTTATCTGAACAGTGCCGTAATTACTATGTTACAGCGTGCCGAAAAAGATATTCAGACTCAATTACCTAACTTTAGAGTGGATAATTTATTACATCAGAACATAGATATATTCCATAAAAATCCGGCTCACCAGCAAGCAATTATCGAGCGTATGCAATCAACTTATGAAGCCGAAATAAATGTCGGAGGTCGAGTCTTTAACTTAGTTGCGAATCCAATTTTAGATGATGACAATGAAAAGATAGGTACTGTGGTTGAGTGGAATGACAGAACCAGTGAAGTCGCGGTTGAAAAAGAGGTTAACGAATTAATTGATAAAGCTGTACAGGGCGATTTAAGCAGTCGACTTAGAGAAGATGATAAAGAAGGCTTTTTCCTCAACCTGTCAACCGGACTTAACCGATTAATGACAATTTCAGATGGTGTAATTCAGGATACAGCCAGTATGCTGGATGCAATGGCGCACGGTAATTTGACGCAACGCATTGACGGCAACTATGCAGGTACCTTTGCTAAACTAAAAGATGATGCTAACGCAACCGTTAGTAAGCTGACCGAAATTATTGCCAGAATTAATCAGTCTGCGAATACAGTTGCATCCGGTGCTGATGAAATCGCTCAGGGGAATGCTGATTTGAGTCAGCGCACAGAAGAGCAAGCATCATCACTTGAGGAAACGGCTTCCAGTATGGAAGAAATGACCAGCACAGTGAAGCAGAATGCTGATAACGCAGTGGTTGCAAATCAGTTGGCAAATGATGCACAGAAAAAAGCGACCGAAGGGGGCGCCGTAGTTAAGCGCGCCGTGGAAGGCATGGCTGAGATTAACGATTCCAGCAAAAAAATTGCTGATATTATCGGGGTTATCGATGAAATTGCTTTCCAAACTAATTTATTAGCCTTAAATGCTGCGGTGGAGGCTGCGCGTGCCGGGGAGCAGGGGAGAGGGTTTGCTGTCGTCGCTGGTGAAGTGAGAAATCTGGCGCAGCGCAGTGCTGAGGCCGCAAAAGAAATTAAAAACTTAATCAGAGATAGTGTGGCTAAAGTGGAAGATGGCTCTGCATTAGTTAATGAATCCGGTGAAACTTTGTCTGAGATTGTTGCTGCTGTCGAGAGAGTTAGCCAAATGATTGCTGACATTTCAGTGGCTTCTAAAGAGCAAAGCGCAGGTATCGAGCAAGTGAACAAAGCCGTTACCCAAATGGATGAAATGACTCAGCAGAATGCGGCATTAGTTGAAGAAGCATCTGCGGCCGGTGAATCCATGTCTGAACAGGCAAGGGCCATGAGACAATTACTGTCTTTTTTCACGGTTGAGTCGGGGGCGGATAGTCGTCATATTGAATCTATCAGCTCTTCTGTTAACCAAACTCAGTTTGACCCTAAACCGAGAGCCTCTACTGCTAAATCTACGCTCTCAGCTAAGCCTGCGCCGAATGCATTATCCTTTACTGATGATGATGATTGGGAAGAGTTTTAAACCTAAGATGGCTGAATAGTCCCTCATATTAAGCGGATTTTTGTTTGCAAATTAATCAAAAATCCGCTTCTGCAAAAAATAAATAAAAATTTAATACAGAATGTTTTGACAGATTTGATTTTTAACGCTAAAAATCAGATCGCATTCAATCAATTGTGTGAATGCCTGAATGCTTTTCTATTGGAGAGGTCCTAAATGGCAAAAAATAAGCAGCAATTGCTATCTCGAATCTATGATGATCCAAAAAACTACCCTTATGGTTTCCGTCGCTCCGGAGATTTTTCAATTAGTGAATCTGACGCCTTGTCTAAATACGGTAGTCTGTTTAACGCTTTATACAAAGGCGAAATAGAACCGGTTGATGAGCAGGATAATCGAATTGTCTCCATTATGCGTGGTGAATCAGCCGCTGAGTTAATTGAAGAGTTAGCTTGGCAAAAATATCAGGCAAGATTAAATCGCCCTAAACTGGGCAGCTTATATGGAAATAAAAAACAGTCTATTGATATTGATGATAGCGATGACTCAGATGATGATGTCGACTTATCGGATGATATCGGAGATGGGTTGGATACGGATAGTGACGATTAAATTTTAATTGGTTCGCTTAGAGCCTGTTTATCTTTGTTTATAATTTGAGCTGAGAGAAAAAATTGTCTTAGACAAGGCAAAAATAACGAAATT
>CAJXMO010000040.1 GCA_913056495.1 uncultured Alteromonadaceae bacterium
CACTAATGTGCAAACTGCCAAGCAACAAGAAAAATCAAAGGGTTATTTATAAACGATTCTCTAAATGCTATAAATAACCTTTGTTTTAAGCGTTATACGCTTTAAGGCTGAAATGGAATTCCACACTGATATTTTGGGCAAAGAAAAGTTACTCACTGAAGTTGCAGAAATAATTTCGTTCTTTACCTCAGTTGGGGTTAACACCTGCCACGTTATGCTCGGTTTCGGCTGGGGCATAAAATATTACCCCTCAGATGAATGGGAAAAGGAAGAAATAATGCTCGACTCATTGCAAGCATTCATCGAAAACATCGAAGATAAGGGTTTGGGTAAAATTGGCAAAGATGATTTGTTTATTTGGGTGGGAAGTACTGAATTTAAACTATGTAACGATGGCGATATCCATTTACGTTGTTCAAATGTAACGGAGGAACAAGAGTACTTTTTGAAGCGTTGGCAGCAAAAAGGATGGAACGCAGTCAAACTTTCTTCGTAGCCAAAACGCGTATAATAAATAAGGATAGGTTGCGCGAAGCCGCAACTTAATCCTATTGTTGTGCCGTTCCTCTGCATCCCGCAGTCACGGCATTAGTGCATCCTTGCGCGTCACAAGCCCGGTGTCGAGTTCTGCTTATATAGGAAATAAATTTGTTGTCATGGCTGACTTTTTTCAAGGCGAGTGAAGCTAGACCGTTTTCGGCCATGATTTTTAACGAATTGTTTTCATATTAGTTTTTGTTTCTCCTTTAGTTTGTTTAATGCTTTGGGTGAGCCATCATCCATACAGCCGTGAACACTTCCTTATTTTACCTCGTCGTCATATTCATTCGTTTGCGCACCACGCCAGTACAAACCATTTCATGGTGGCAGCAAGGGCAAATTATCTTGGGCCGTGGTTTTGGTATTACCTCAGCCAGCTTCACTTTCAACCAGAGTTGAATACGCCTGAGCTTGAGGAAGCGTAAACAACAAATGTGGCTCAGCAACAACGCCACGAACAAATGATAGCCATAGAATGTCGACGGTTGAACCCGTGTTTGCCAATATAGGCACCCAAAAACGACTTAATAAATTTAGCTTACGTGGCAAAAATAAAGTGAATAGCCAATGGCAGTTGTATTGTTTGGTACACAATGTTGAGAAACTCGCAAATTATGGAGAATTAAGGCATTAACGTGGGAATAAACCCAGAAATCAGCCGAAATAAGCCTAAATATCCATTCTAAATTGACCTGAATAAGCTAACTGATATTTATCAAATAGTTGATAAATTGAAGAAAATGGGTAAAAGTGAGTTATAAATTAATAATTAAGTAGATTGTGGCAAAATCCGAGCTATTAAAAATAGGTTTTTCTACAGTCTTGTTGTACGTAAAGTAGAGATATGGAAAAAATACTTACAAACCTACAAGATCCCTCATGGTGGTTCACCGGAATATTCTTTGTGCTATTTGGATTAGTACTTTCCGCATTTATACGATATGGAATTCCTTTCTTATCAAGAATATTCATTCAAATAATACCAGGCTACAAAACAACCTTAAAAAGAACTGTTCGCCTCAAATGGTTACGAAAAATTCGAAGAATCAGAAGCGACGACATACTGGTTATTCAGCAAATTATCCAAGAGAATGGATATTTCATTTTATTTCTAATCGCATGTCTAGCATGGTCTGCAGCCTATGCCTTCGTCTCGATACCGATGGGGGATGAGAACCCTTACCATAAGTGGCTAATGCTTTCCTCCCTGCCAGTATATGCAGTAGAGGTCTTATGGCTAATGCAGCGAGGTTTTAATAGGCGGTTAGTTAGGCATCGCGCCAAATTACGTACAACAAGTTTAGGCATAGGACGCAGCTAAGCTGCGCCTATGCTAAAGGCGTTAGGCCGCTAATATAGAATGGACATTATCTCCAAGCTAATACAAAAAGACGAATTGAGAATGAGAGCGTTAAATTGCGTCTACGACCTCAATCTACCGCATGGTTATATCGCTGCTGGTTTTGTTAGGAATTTAATTTGGGATCACCTGCATGAATTTGATTCCCCATCACAGTTAAATGATGTCGATGTCATATTTTTCGATAGAGATGAAACAAATTTTGATATCTCCATTGAATATGAAAAATATCTCAGTAAAAAAATTCCTGAGTTAAATTGGCAGGTGAGAAATCAAGTTATAATGCATGAGCGCAATGAAGATCCACCCTATGAAGATGTAGTAGACGCCATGTCTTACTGGCCTGAAAAAGAAACAGCTACATTGGAGTCAAAAAGAAAGACCTTAATGTCCTTATTTTTTGTCAAGAAGTGCCGTTAAACGTTTTTCCAAGTCGGCGATTTTTTGTCTGAACTCAGGTAATTCATTCTGGCGAAAGTTACGTCGCGCAATCAGTCTTTGTGCACACGGGGTTACGCGTAAATAATCCTCTTTCCATCTTTGTGGGATAAGCGAGTCGGTTAACAAATCTTCATATTGCATATAGAGCAAGGATAATTTTCGCGCGTGAATGGCATCTGTAATTTTACCCTCATCCATATCATCAAAATTGGTTAATCCTCTTTCCGCTCTAGCTTTATTAAATTGCTTGTAATACCCACGGGCTTTTTGATTAATTTCAGCATAATCACTTTCGGTCAGTGACGACATAATATTAGAAGTGACATCTGCCATTTTTTCGTCAGAAAAAAATATGCTTGAGATGATAGTTATATCGTTGCGAATAATACCAAATTCAACCAAAGCGAGGGCTGATTTAATAAAATCAACGGCGTCATCTTTTTGGTTTTCTCGCATCGCAATTTTGGCTCTAGATAGATTTTCTATGACCAAGGTATTTAAACCCATGTTTGTATCGCCTAACATCACTAATTGTTCTGAAATAATGAGTAGACTTTGCCAATCAAGCTGATATTTGTTGTAATCATTTTGTAACGTATACAACGCAAATATATCGTCTTGTTTCGCTAACCGAATAAGGGTATCTCTATCCGCATCTTTATAAGGCGCTAAATATTCATCATTGACACCTTCAAGCTGAAGGTGTGCATATTTTTCTGCGCCAAACACCTTTTCCAGTTGCTCTTGCGGAACAATATTAACGTGGTTTAACTTCCATTCATCTATTCTTTTTTTAACAAAAATATTATCTTGCTCAGACAAATCTTCTGATGGAACACACCAATTATCGTCATAATTTAATGGGCGTGTTTCATACTCACCGGTCAAGTTTATAATATCCATATAAGCTTGATCAGCTTGGACAATTAAACTATTAATTTGCTGTTTAATTTGCTCTGCCGGTGTTTGTGTTTGGGTAACCCCGTTTCTTGTAACGGCTATTTTGGCAATTTCAACCGGCTCGACTAATTGCTTATCAACTGATGGATTGGCAACCACTTCCTTTGTATCAGTATCTTGATTAGCCAATACAACAAACATCGCAGCCACAATAGAAACAATGCCAACCCCGGTGATTATTTTTAATGTTTTATTCATTCTCATATTTTCACGTCCATTTAGCGCTGGCTATTGCCAAAATCATTGGCAATAGTTAACAATCTAGTAATTTAATGATTAACCACAAACATTAGCAATATTCTTGGCTTTTCCAAATGTACACTGGTCGCTCGCAGTCTCCCTATCGGCATTAATTCGATCTCGGCACTGAGTATAGTGATCTACAGAAGATGAATATTGAAAACCAAAATTAGTTCTTCTATAGCCTCCTTGAAAATTCAAAGAATAGCTGGTTGAAGGTTGTCCTATACACTCTGATTCGAGCTTTCTAGTAAATTCTTTCTGTGCATCAAGTTCACATTTTGCATAAATAGTTTCAGCGTCAATCTTGGCCTCTTCACACAAATCCTCTTTCGCTTTGTCTTGATCTTCTGTTGATAGATACGATCCACCTGAGCTGGTAGGCGCAGACATTGAATTAGTTGAAATATAGTTTCCGTAATTCGGAGAAAAAAACATCCCATATTGAATTGTATAAGATGGTGACCTTTGCCCACGAACCGATATCGTCTCCTTATTTTCAATATCTCTCAAACATTTCTTGTAGTCTTCTTCGGCGGTCTGTTTTCTTCCCGCATCACCATATGCAGCGTCAAGATCGTTATAATATTGAGCTCTGCATTCTTGTTCAGCTTGGGAGTCTGCAAGTGCAGGACAACTCACTAATGGCATTAAAAATAAGATTCTTTTTAAAAGAAAGGTTTTGCTAGCTTAGTTGTAGCTGTATGCGGATTGGCCAATATTGGCTGACTGTAAAACATAAAATTCCCTTAAGTCCATTAATTATCTCCAGCTCATATGAAACCCTCGAGCGAATATATCAGTAACATCATCCGGTATCCTTTTACTGATATTGCTTGATACAATTACAAGCCACCTTCAATCACAAATAACAATAATTCGTAATCTGAGAATTAAACCTTAGACAAAATTACCAATAGTTCAAATGAAATTCTGAAATTTTCTTTAACCTTAACTCGCGATTAAAATAAAAAACACCAACCTGCGGGTGAAGTCCATTCTTGTAGGATGCTGTTGACGAAGGAAACGCATCAATTTTCAATAATATGCTACTCTGATACTTATGGTATAAGGATATAAATGAATATAATGACAAATTACCGAAGGGCAGATGTCCAAGGCGGGACCTACTTTTTTACTGTCGCTTGTGCGAAGCGAAGAAATAATTCAGTGTTAACCGATAATATATCTGCACTTCGTCATACGTTTCGCAAAGTCAAAGTAACGCATCCATTTACTATAGACGCCATTGTGATTTTACCAGAGCACTTACATTGTATTTGGACATTACCTCCAAACGACGCAAATTTTGGTATTCGTTGGTCATTGATTAAATCGGGATTTTCAAGGCAGTTTACGCCAGGCGAAAAATGTTCTCAAAGTCGTCAAAAAAGAAAAGAACGTGGGATATGGCAACGGCGATTTTGGGAACATCTTATCAGGGATGATGAAGACTACGCCCGGCACATTGACTATATTCATTGGAATCCGGTTAAGCATGGTTTGGTCAAGCGAGTTAAAGATTGGCCTTATTCGAGTTTTCATCAGTATGTAAAAAATAATATTTACCCACAAGATTGGGCGAGCATGGATGATTTTGACGGCATTGGTAGCGAGTAGCCGCCAAATCATTGAACACGGAAGATGCGTTTCATGCTTCAACGCATCCTACGGGGTTTCTTATCACGACAATGTCGGATGCGTCTCTGACTTATCCGACCTACATTTTTTGTCAACTTATTTAGCGGCCGCTATGGCTGCACGCGCTTTGTGCAGTTTTTTGTAGCTTTCAATAAGGCGCAAGTGTTTGTCTAAGCCTTCGAGCTTCATACTGGTTTTGCTTAAACCGTAGAAGGTCACATCACCGGTAATTGAGCCAACAACGGCATCCATGACGTCTTCACCAAACATGCGTCTTAAATTGTGCTCGTAATCTTCAAATTCCAGATCATCGTCTAACGCAATTTCCAGGACTGTACTCATCGCTTGATAAAACATGCCTCGGCCTGGATAGGTATTGTCGTTAAATTGCAGGAATAAGCCGACTAACTCTTGCGCTTGTTCCAATGCGCCAATCGCCAGATAAATTAAGATTTTTAGCTCAAGTATAGTGAGCTGGCCCCAAACGGTATTTTCATCAAATTCGATACCGATTAAGGTGGTAATGTCGATATAATTATCGAGTTGACTCTCTTCTAAGCGCTCAACTAACGAAATTAACTCGTCTTCATCCAGTGAGTGCAAATTCAGAATATCTTCGCGGTATTCAAGCGCTTTGTTGGTATTGTCCCAGATTAAATCTTCAACGCCATATACTTCAGAATAATCCGGTACTAAAATTCGACAGGCATTGCCAATGTCGGTAAATTCAGCCACATAAGCTTCTTTGCCCAGTTTTTCTAAAATGCCAAACAGGGCGTCACATTCTTCTTGGTTTGTACCGGAAAAATCCCACTCAACAAATTCATAATCATGTTTAGCGCTAAAGAATCGCCATGAGATTAAGCCGGTTGAATCAATAAAATGCTCAACAAAGTTTTCAGGTTCAGAGACTGCGTTTGAATTAAAAGTCGGTTTTTGCACATCATTCAAACCTTCAAAACTGCGCCCTTGCAGCAGTTCAGTTAAGCTGCGCTCCAGTGCAACTTCAAAGCTTGGGTGTGCACCAAACGAGGCAAATACACCGCCTGTTTTGGGGTTCATTAAGGTCACACACATCACAGGGAACTGGCCGCCGAGTGAGCAATCTTTCACCACAATCGGAAAACCCTGAGCTTCAAGTGCTTCAATGCCTGCAACAATACTTGGATATTTGTTTAAAACCGCTTGTGGCACATCCGGCATGGTCCATTCATTTTCGATAATCTGGCGTTTTACCGCGCGTTCAAAAATTTCAGATAAACACTGCACTTTAGCTTCGGCCAGGTTATTACCGGCGCTCATACCATTACTTAAAAATAAGTTTTCAATTAAGTTAGACGGAAAATACACGGTTTCACCGTCTGAGTGACGCTTGTATGGAATGGCACAAATACCGCGGTCAATATTGCCCGAATTGGTATCAATTAAATGTGAGCCGCATAACTCATCGTCCGGGTTATAAATGTCTAAACAGTAGTCATCTAACAGGCCTGTTGGCAATGAGTCGTCATCTTCAAGTGGGAACCATTTTTCATTTGGGTAATGAACAAATTCGGCATTGGCAATTTCTTCACCAAAGAACTGATCGTTATAAAAGAAATTACAGCTTAAACGCTCAATAAATTCACCAAGGGCAGAACATAGGGCACTTTCTTTGGTTGAGCCTTTACCGTTGGTAAAACAAAGCTCAGCCGCGGCATCTCGAATGTGCAGCGACCAGACGTTTGGTACGATATTACGCCATGAAGAAACGTCGATTTTCATGCCAAGCTCGGCAAGCTTAGCGGTCATATTTGCTATGGTTTGCTCAAGCGGTAAATCTTTACCCAAAATGTAGGTTTCTTCCGTGCTATCCGGCGCTATGGTCAGCAGCGCAGCTTTGTCGTTATCTAAACTTTCAACTGCGTTCACCTGAAACGCTAAGTCATTTTCAATAACGCGTTTTACCGTGCAGCGCTCAGCCGATTTTAAAATCGCTTTTTTATCTTTTTCAGAAATTGTTTCTGGTAGTTCAACATTAATAATAAAGGTTTGTTTGTATCTGTCTTCAGGATCAACAATATTATTTTGTGAAACACGGATGTTATCAGTTGGAATATCGCGGGTATTACAATACACCTTAATAAAATAAGCGGCGCACATAGCTGATGAAGCCAGGAAGTAGTCGAACGGACCCGGTGCCGTGCCATCGCCTTTATAACGAATAGGTTGATCTGCAATAACACTATAATCGTCAAACTTAGCTTCTATACGTAAGTTATCAAGATAATTTACTTTGATTTCCATGATTTTAACTACCAATTTAAAACTTGTGGCACTGACAAAAAGCCAGTGCAAAAAAATTACTGTGAATTATCGGCTTTTTTTAGTCAAGTGTCTTGGTTAATTTAAAAAAATTACTATGAGCTAATCGGTATTGGCTGAGTTTTAGTTGGTTCAGGGTTTTCGGTACGTATTTTGGTAAAGTCAGACTGTTAATGTCACTCTTTTTTGTAGCCTGACATTCGAATTCGTAAGCAGGTATGAAACACTATGCCGGATTATGTAATCTGGGATCTATGTTTAAATCTATTACTTCAGTTGTTTGAATCATCTGTGCCATGTCTGGGTGATTCGGGTTAAGCAAGTAATTATATTCTCTTGGTACTATTACACTAGGCACTCTAAGGGCCAGACTTTGTCCGCTTTTTAACCACTGATCGCCTATTATTGCTGTTTGTGGTGGAGCCGGTTCGGCCTGCCAGTTTTTGGGTAAGTTACCCAGTGTCATGATTTGCTTATTATCAATATTGGATTTAATCACGCAATAAGCGTTTAAAATAGCGTCTGATTCAAGGTGAACCAATATTTCTAACAGTGCTAACGATTCACTGCCGGCCACATAGACACAAGATTTGCCTTTATTGTTCCAGCGTCCGCCAAATAGTCTTGCGCCTTCGCCGTCAAAAGCCGAATCTGCCCATTTCTTTTTAACTATCCGGTATATTGAAATCTGGTTCACGCAAATACGCCGTGCTCTAAGCGGCCAATTAAATCAAGTACGGCTTCACTTTCAGCACTTGTGCTTAACATTTCTATCGGTTTTTTGCCATCTAACCCCTTGGCTGGTCGTTTTAACCATTGATTGGCGGCGTTAATATCGTTTTCAAACAGTTCAACGGCGGCATTAACGACTTCGGTTAGACGGTAAAATTTATCGCTTTCTTCGCGGTTAAAACGGCC
The DNA here is from genome assembly GCA_913056495.1 of uncultured Alteromonadaceae bacterium. GTDB lineage: Bacteria > Pseudomonadota > Gammaproteobacteria > Enterobacterales > Alteromonadaceae > Catenovulum. The sequence continues at coordinate 8,405 of CAJXMO010000040.1, forward strand.
GGCTTTAGCTCGTCTGGCGAGTGTAGCGGGGGCTAGATGAATAACATTCGCTACTTCTTTTTTATCCAGTTGCGTTAATTCGGCAATTTGGATAAAAACTTCAAACGATAAACCTTCATTTAAAAGTGCATAAAGTTCACTGCCGCGCGGTGGGATACCTAGACTGTCCCATACGCTCTGCTTATCTTCAACAACCGGATTAAACTGAACCATGTTTATGTCTCTTAATATCAAATGATAGTTATAAATATATCATATGGTTTTTTGATGTGCCAGAGTATCAAATTGCTCAAATTATCCGGCGTTTTAACATGCCAATTTTTAACGCGACTAAAGCGATCGAATAAGCCGGCTAAATTTTATGCCTAATTGCGCAGACTAAAAACTTAATTTAGGCAAGTGTGGGTTTAGTATCCTACTAAAGTGGGTACTATACTGTTTAAGGTCATGTTCAATGATTAGAACATAGTCGAAGCCGATATCTGAACGAAGCAACAGGAGCGTACCTATGACTATCAAAATAGTCACTATTTGTGGCAGCGTTAGGCCAGGCAATTACACCGCTAAGGCGTTAAAAATTGCTCAGGATGAGTTATCACAAATGCCCAATGTGGAAGTCACACCGATTTTTCTTGAAACACTCGATCTGCCATTGCCCGGACTTGAAGCTAAAAACCCACAAGCAATAGAAGCATTTCAGCAAACGGTTAAAGGTGCTACTGGTGTTTTGCTTGGCTCTCCTGAATATCATGGCGGCATAAGCAGTCCAATGAAACTGGCAATTGATAATTTGGGTTTTCCCAGTATGTTGGCAAACAAGCCGATTTCAATACTTGGGGTTGCTGCCGGGGTAATTGGTGCTATCAAATCCACTGAACAGCTCAGGGCGATTTGCGCCCATGTTGGCGCAATACCTTTGCCTATGGTGGTATCCGTTGACAGAGTGAATCAAGTATTTGATGAGCATGGCAACTGTTTGAATAAAGAAATGGAAAAACTCATTCGCCGCTCTGCGCATAGTTTGGTTGATTATATTAAAGACACGGTTTGCCCTAAAATTAGCTTGGAAGAAATTTTGCGAGCGCAGGAGGAAACAGGTTAATTTCTGTGTTGTTTATTTAATCTAATCCAATGGTTTTCTCCCATTTGTGGCATAGGTTTGCCTAGCTTCGTTTGCAAACTATGAAGTGGGAGAAAATTAAATCATTCAATTCAAAAAATCAAAAATCCTGCTTTAACCCGCTTTTGTACAGGCATAATCATCTTGCTTCATTGTATTATCCATTGCTCTATCCTTTACAGGGCTGCTAAAGCTCGACTTTAGCTTTCAATCATTACATTTGGTTACAAATATATTTAAGGAATAATGTTAAATTACGCGCTTTGAAAAATGAGTAATGATCTGATTTTAGTATCATTATTCTGGCAATTTAGGGACAAAACCAATGCCATTTAAAATACCCAAGTTAATTTTTCAGCTCACAGCGGCAAGTTTTACATTATTGATTTCTGCCTGTGGTAACAGTGAATCGTCTGGTCCGGTTGATGAAATTCCCTTAGACGAAACCCCCATTACGTCGATACCGGAAAATAGCATACGCCAACTTGTGTTCCGCGATACCAATCCGCAACTTGGTCAAATTGGTGGCACTATTACGATTCGATTTATTGAACAAAACAATTCTGAACTAACAGATGAAGCTAGCCGGGCTGAGCATATCCGTTTTTATTGGGCGGATGACAATGGCGATACGCGGGGTGACGCGTGGCAGCAATCGCAAATAAATGAATTATCGCAAGTTCAAATTTCTGCTTCGGTTATTGTGCCGCCAGATACGCGTATGATTAAAGCGTTTTTGGTTAACCGTGTAGGACAGGCGACCGAGGGATTAGCTATCCGTTTTGACGATTTTACCGGCAATAGCCTGTTATCTGGGCCGGGTGGAAATGAAGCTGAATCATGGTATTACGGTGAATCTAGAGAAAAAATAGTCATCCGAAAACAAAACGAAACTTGCTATTTTGATAACGGTTTGGTCAGTGTGATTGATATGGCAAACCAAAAAGATAGCCATTGGCAAAATCATAATGATGACACTCAACCCTATATGGCGGATGATAATTTGTTTCCGCCTTATCAGTTTGAATGTGGTGACGAGCCGGTCAATACGTTTCGCGAAATTTCAGATGAAATTGGTATTTGGACCTATTCGACGTTAAATGATGCTATGTATTACGGAACTTTGGTTTACGATACTTTTATTAAATATTTAGGTGAGCCAGCACTGGATGATAAAATTAGATTGCGCGTGCATTACGGTGCAAGATGGCAAGATTTTGTTTACTGGGACGGCGCCTATGCCAACTTTGGCGATGCTTACCCTTTTCAATATTCAATGTTGTCGTTGGACTCTGTTGCACATGAAGTTGCCCATGGCGTATTAACCCGCATATCTGCGCTAAATCCACACCTCAATACGCTGAATAAAGATGCGATGACGTTGCACGAGGCATTTGGCGATATCAGTGGTGTAATGGCTAAATACGATAAGACCGGCAGTGCAGACTGGCTACATGGTGGAGAGAATCATGGACGGGTTCGAAAATTAGACTCGATACAAACTGAGTCGCAGGCCATTGCCAGCTATTTTGACTATGACGATGCGGGTGAAAATTATTATTTGCGTATCGGTATGATTACTTACCCATTTTATTTACTGAGTCAAAAATGGGGCCTAGAAGCGACTTATCAGGCATACCTAAATGCTGCTAAAACTTGTTGGCAAGCGGATGGTTCCCTGCAGGATGCTGCACTGTGTATTAAACTGCAAGCCGCTGCGGTTGGTGGTAGCGAAGCCGATGTAATTGACGCTTTTAAAGCCGTCAAAATTCAGCTATTTGAACAAGGCGTTTTAAGCCACTTTAAACTGCAACAAAATAATAGTCAGGTCAGTTTTTCAGATAATAGCCAGAGTACGGCCGAAGTGGTTGATTGGCTGTGGGATTTTGGAAATGGGGTAACATCAACCGAGCAAAACCCAACTTATCAGTACTCAACTGAAGGCGATTACAAAGTCCATTTTACTGTAACTGATTCCGAAGGTTTTCAGGATTCGTTTAGCCGCAATGTACAGATTTTAAAATAGCTATTGATCTTTGGGCTTAGGGTAAAGTTTTATAATAATGTGTTTAAATAAATAGCCTCAGCTGCGCGCAATCATGTCTATTGAGTTAAGCGGTGTAGACTGGTTTTCTAGAACCGCTTAACTCTGTTTATCCATTCTTTTAACGGATACAAAGTCTGACCAATCACAGTTTTTGGTAGCGGTTTGGTTGTGCCGTAATATTGTGGCCAGTGATTTTGCGGCAGGTGGTAGGTGCCAAATAGTTTGTCAAAAATTACGGTATGCGCTGAATAATTGGTATCAAGCGCCGGTTTTTCTGAACCGTGATGCCAGTGGTGAAATTGAGGTGTAACAAAAATATATTTTAGCGGGCCAAACGTAAAGCCTATGTTGCAGTGGATAATCACAGCCTGCAGCGCAGCAAATGCGACATATATATTTAATGCAGTCTGGTCAGCTCCGAGCAAATAAAGCGGTATCATCACCATAGCGCGTTCAGAAAATACTTGAACAAAATGGCCGCGTGAGCCGGCGAGCCAGTCTAAATTCTCAACGCTATGGTGTACGGCATGAATAGGCCACAGCCAGTTTATTTCATGATAGGCTCTGTGCTCCCAATACAGCACAAAATCAGCCGCCAAAATAATCATAACGACTTGCAGCCAAACGGGTAACGACTGAATAAAACTTTGTACTGATTCACTCAGCGCCCAGTCAAAATGACTCGCATGATAGTTGGCAAAAATAAGAATCGCGGAAATCGCTAAATGATTGAAACAAAAATAGAATAAATCTACACCCCATTCAGGCCTTAAGATTAGCTGGTTTTTGTATTTGGGAAAACATTTTTCAAGGGTCATAAAAATAAAGGTGGAAGCTAAAAAAGCGAGGATTAACCAGTCGACGCCTAAAGACAAAGTAATAGGTTCAACCGCTGCAACCGGAATTTGATAGCCACCTAATAAGAAAGCACACAGTGTTAACCCACCTCCAAATAAGCCTAATACTTTATATTTCGCTTTAATTAGTAAAAATGAAAGTAGACCAAAAAATAACGAAAAATACATACCGTATTTCAGCACCAGCTGTAAATCTTGCGCGTTATAAATTTTGCGCATTTCAGTAGTGGTCAAATAAGATGGGTATAAATAAGCTAATACCGCGAGTAAACTTAACAAGCCCAAAGTGGCTGAAATACAGCCGCTAATTTTCCCTTCGCCAATTCTGAACTCATCAGCCGGATTTTTAACAACTTGTCTAGGTTTATATTCGTGAGTATTGTTCATCGCTTCTATTTTTCCGGTTTGTCTTATCAGTAATCAAATTTGCTGGCGGCTTTGTCTGAATACATTCTGCTATCGGCGTGTTCGATTAATTCGATTATGGTTTCTCCATCGTACGGATAAACTGCCCAACCGGCTGAAAATCGCAGCTGATAATGAATTTCGTCCACACTTAAGTTGGTACAATAGGTATTAATTTCACCTATGACTTTTTTAATTGAGGAATCGTCTGTAATACTGGGTAGAATAAGCACAAATTCGTCACCGCCGTATCTGGCTTTAATATCAGAACGTCGCAATATCCGGCTTAAACCATCTGCAAATAATTTCAAAATTTGATCGCCAAAGTGATGAGCGTAGGTATCATTGACCGGTTTAAAATTATCCAAATCAATAAAGATAACTCCGGCTTTTTGGTGATTGCGTTTTGCCAGAGCTAGAATTGAATCGGCATTAATTTTTAGCGATCGTTTGTTATCTAAACCAGTAAGCGGGTCTTGCATTGACATGCTTTTATAGTTAATGCGATCCAGCGCAATGGCAAGTACATTTGAAATTGTTCCAAAATAGGCTATTTCATCTTTTGTGAGGGGTTTTACGCCTTCGTCATTAAAAGAGCCAGTACCAAAGGCGCCTAAGCTTTTGTCGTGGATAAATAGTTGGCTGTTAATCAGAGTTCTGTTACCCCAAGCTTCTACCATTTTTTGATTTGGGGTATTGTCAATTCTGGCATCTTCAAGATAAACGGGTTTGCTACTGCTAAAAATGTTGGTGAACATTTGGTCTTCGCGAATATCGATCACAGGGTAGGTTTGTTCAATGTGCTGTTGGCGCTCACCTTTTACCGAAATCAATCTGATTTGAGACTTGCGGTTGTTTAAAAATTCGTACAACCAGACAAGGTTGTAACCAAACATAAGTTTTAGCTCTGCATGCAATAACGACAGCATGAGCTCAACACTGTTTATTTGATACAGTTTATCTGTTAAACGATTAATTGAGTTTAGTAATTCAGAGGCATTGCTCACAGTTACAATCCTTGTGTAGCTGTTTATTGTTAAGGTCCTATGAGTGAATTCAACCACGTTTTTATAGGTAGCACAAGCATTATTGGCTGGACTTTTAGCATAGAATCGCCAGCGATAATTAATTTAAATAGGACTGAAGGTTATTCCTGTTAGATAAAGTAATTAACTGTTTTTAATAGATATTTTAGTTTTTCTTTTTGCGGTATTTGGCTTGTTTAGACTGACCTGTTTTGGTAAATTTGCCCGTCTAACTTTAAATGGATTTTTTATGCGTATTCAATCAATCGATGTCACCAGAGGAATTGCCATTTTGGGCATATTACTGATGAATATTTATTATCTGGGTGATATTAATTTTGGCTATGTAGATTTCGCCAACTCACTGTTATCAGACCAAATTATTTACCTAATTAACGGGCTCTTTTTTGACGGGCGTTTTCGCACTTTATTAAGTATTGTACTTGGTGCAGGGATGGCGATTCAGTATGTTTACTGCCAAAAGCATCAAATAAATTATCAGAGCTTTATCAAATCTCGGTTTAATTGGTTGCTGATGTTAGGTTTAATCCATTGTGCATTTGTATTTGCCGGTGATATTTTGTTTTCTTATGCGATTTGTGCGCTCGTTGTACGTCGAAAATTGGAGTTGCCGTTAAAAACACTTTTACGGCTGAGTAAAAACTACCTGATTGTAGGCGTGATAGTGGGTCTCGTATTTGGCGTGATATCTGATGTAATGCTATATGATGAGTCTGTAAATATGTACCGAGAATCTGCAGCGTTTCAGGAATATTATACGAGTTGGTACGGAGATTATTGGTTACAGTTTTTTACTCAGGCGAGTTATCTTGTGTTTGTATTAATACTCATGCCCATTGTCTTGTATTGGCAAACTGCCGGTTTGATGCTTTTAGGTGTATTTCTTTATCGCACGCGTTTTTTCACTCAGGGATTTAAAAGCGGTTATTTGCCTAAATTTTTGATTGCTGGGCTGGCGCTAAGTGGCAGTGATCTTGCTGTTCGCTATTATTTTTTTCAGCAAGCGGCATCAGTATCCATGGAATTAGCATCAACCTCAGCAATTTTTATTAGCCTAATTTATGTTCACTGGATTATCAAATGGGTTAATGCGAGCCATAGTCGCTTGGTGAACTGGCTTGCAGCAGCGGGTAAACTGGCTCTGACTTTATACCTTGCACAGTCGGTCATTATTGGCACATTACTGCGATGGGTCATTCCTGAGTTTAACTTAACCGCAACTCGATTAGATTATCTTGCAATAGCGCTTGGTTGTATTGTTATGCAACTGATGTTTGCCAGTCTTTATTTTCGTTGGCTTAAGCTTGGGCCAGTTGAGGCGTTGTGGCGGCAAGCTTATCGTAAACCCAAAGCAAGTCACGAAAATCATCAAAGCGAGTTGGTTAGCCGACAAGGTTAATAATTTTATTATCAGGTTGTTGCTTATTAAATCGAACGGTAAACTAGTAGGCTTTAACCGCTAAATTTCGGCATTAGTATAAAATAAAGTCTGGATAAGTATGAATTTAGAAAACATTTTATCTGCTCTAATGGAAGTAGATGAAAACGAACTACCGCTTGTAGGCCTTGATGCCGCCAAAGCGAACTGGGCTATGTTTTATCCCGAATTGGTTAAAACGATAGATGCGTTTGTTGCGAATCCAAAAAGTATGACAGCGCAGCAGGAAGCCGTTTTATTTTATGGTACTTTTTTATTGGCTGAGCTGAAATATACCCCGGCACTGGATAAAGTACTTGAGCTTTTTGCTTGTCAGGATACGTTTTTAACACCGATTGAATCCGTATTTGGTGATACTCTTACCGAACTTGTTCCCAGCTTATTTTATATTTTGGCAAATGGTAACCCGGAAGTTTTATCTGATTTTATTCTCGGTGATCATCTCGCTATGTATAGTAAAGGCTCTGCAATTGAAACTGTATTTGCTCAGTACGAAGCAGGCGTGGTTTCAAAATCTGAGATACTGGATTATGTATCTTTATGGCAGTCTTCATTTTTAGCTTCTCCCGGTATTACCAATCGTTTTTTAATGAGCGTACTGGCGACATCCTGTATTGATTATCAATTGGATGAGTTTAAAAATGAATTCAGTGCTTTGTGCAACAAGGATATTTTTGATGAAGACAGAGCAACGCTAGCTGAAATCAGAGCATGGGACAGTGCTAATGGCGTCAAGCAGTTTGAATCTGGCTTGATTCAGGCCGATTTCAATCTGGTTGAAATACTTGATTCCTGGGAGAACAATGGCAAAAGTGAAGCGCCTTCAGTGGAGAGTGTCGAAGATGAAATGGCGCGTATGCTGTCTGAAAATAATCTGCTTGCAAATACGATTTTTGACGAAAATTTCATTGTAAAAAATAGTGTGCCTGTTAGCAGCCTTGGTTCAAAAGTTGGCCGCAATGAGCCTTGTCCGTGTGGCAGTGGTAAAAAATATAAAAAGTGTTGTTTGCACTAGAGCCTATTTACTTATTCGACATCAATGTCGACCTACAAGTTTTAATGCTAACCCAGAAGTCCAACTGTTTACAACTGTATTAGTTGCAATATGAGTTCCTATTGAAAGGTCGGTTTTTAGAGCCTGAACTGAGCTTACATCAGGCACGGTTTAAAAGGTTGGCTATTTTTGATACAATCCGCGCCCCAATTTGTTGGAGGATTGATGAAGTTACTGTATTGGTTAGATGAATGGTTGAGCCTTTCGGACGGTGAGCAAAAAGCAAAGTTGCCTATGTCCGGAGAAGATTTACTGGATGATGTATTCGTTAAATATGAATTTGTTGATCCCGAAAAACCTTTGCTGTTCACCTTTTCGCCCGCCGGTACTAACCTTCAAGAGCAGGATTTACATGCCGATTTTGCGCCTTGGGGATTTCATCTTGCACAAAAACAAAAAGTGAATATTATCGCGTTTCAGCACTTAGGAACGGTGAACTGGTTTCGCAGCCAGAATTTAATCTTTTTTCTTGAACAGTTATCTGATTTACTCGAACCCTTTCAAACTAAATTAGGTTATGGCCTGAGCCGGGGTGGTTTTGGCGTCGGCGCTTTTGCAAAGCTACTTAAACTTGATCAGGTTTTATTATTTCACCCGGTGAGTACCAAAAATAAAGCGATAGTGCCCTGGGATGATCGCTCCAGTACTGATTTAGCTCAAGCCTTTGATTGGCAAAATAAGTATCACGATCTGGAATTAGGTCATGCCAAAGGTTATATCATCTATGACCCAACCAACCGGATTGATCGCCTGCACGCAAAACGCTATCCAGAGCTCAATCACTTGCGTGTTTATGGTATGGGTCATGGCACGCATGCCAGTTATTTGAGCAAGTTTGGTTTTTATAAGCAGGTAGCCGTTGATTTTATCCGTCATCAGCAAATTGATATTAAACAATTTCGCCAGCAAACCCGTACTTTACGCCTAAAAGAAGATTATTACGATAGTCTGAATAAGGCCAATGCTTATTCAAAACACAGGCTGAGTTTATTGAGTAAGGCGCATAATATTTTAATTGATGAAAAAGAGGCACATGTGCAGGAACATCAAGCCCAAATTGATGTTCAGCCACTGATTGATATTGCGCTAAAACATCAGCATGAGCACCCGGAAGATGCCATTCAATTATTAGAAACAGCGCAACAAATCGTGCCGGATGATCCTCTGGTTTATCATAAGCTCAAGCAGTTAGGGTAGGGAATAAACCCTTGTCGGTTACGCATTTATGCGAAATATATACATCTGAATTAAACTTAAAATCCTTTTTTAAACAGCTTATTAGAATATCGTTCAAATTTAATCGCTGGCTTTAATTGTTGTGTTATATTTAAGAAACACTTAACAATATTTTAATGTGTTTATTAAGGAGCTTAACGTGAAATTGAAAAGTATATTATTATCGCTACCGGTTATTCTTGCGCTAGCGGCTTGCTCAAAGCTGAACAAAGATAATTATGAACAGCTGGAAGTTGGAATGGATCAGAAAAAGGTCGAGTCTATTCTAGGCTCAGCTGATAATTGTTCAGAAAACTTGGGTACTTTAACCTGTATCTGGGGTGACGAAGACGGTAAACATATTAAAGTGCGATTTGTTGCTGATGCGGCAATCGTATTCACAAATAGTGGTTTATAATTTTTTTAGCGGCCAGTTTGCATTGAGCCTGATTTGCGGGTTTGCTCCCTCAGATCAGGTAAATTTGCTGAAGGAAGATTCATAATCCGTTTAATTTTTGATGTGAGCGATTCAGGCACTTAACAGGGGAGAAGCCTGTGTTTACAATATTATTTGTCTGCCTTTAGCTGTATGTTTGCAATGGGCGTTTGTCCGTTTAACGCTCAAATTTATTTGACGCTTTATCTGAATACATTCTGTAGTCGGCTTGTGTGATTAACTCATGGATGTTTTGTCCATCATATGGGTAGACTGACCAACCTGCTGAAAATTGAACTTGGTAGCTGATTTCACCCATAGTTATCTTTGTACAATGCGCACTAATATTATCAATGACTTTTTTAACGGAAGATTCATCTTTGATACTCGGTAATATGAGTACAAACTCGTCACCGCCATATCTGGCTTTAATGTCTGAAGCACGCAGAATTTTTTTAAGACCCGCAGCAAATAATTTGAGTACGTTATCGCCAAACGCATGACCATACTGATCGTTGGCTGGTTTAAAATTGTCTAAATCAATGAAGATAACTGCGGCTTTTTGTTTGTTACGTTTTGCCAGCCTGAGTAGGGTGTTGGCATTGATTTCTAATGCTCGTTTATTATCCAGCCCGGTCAGCGGGTCCAGCATTGAGATGGTTTTATAATTAATTCTGTCTAACGCAATAGACAGCGCATTTGCTAACGATTCAAAATAAGCAATGTCCTGACTGCTCATGGGTTTTACCCCTTCGTCATAAAATGAACCTGTGCCTAATGTGCCTATGCTTTTGCCTTTAATAAACAACTGGCAGTTGATGAGCGTTCGGTTGCCCCAAGCTTTGACCATTCGTTTATCTGTAGTTGGGTCAACTCGTGCATCCTCTATATAAACGGGCATATTCTGCTCAAAAATATTTTCAATCATCTGGTCGTTTTGGGCGTGAATAACCGGGTAATTTTGCTCAATTTTATGTTTCATTGCGCCTTTAACACCCATTAACTTGATTTTGGCTTGCTGGTTGTCGACAAATTCATATAGCCAAATCAGATTAAAACCGAACTGCTGTTTGATTTCTGCATGCAGTAGGTCAAGCATCTGGTCGATATTTTCTGTATAATAAAGGGATTTAGTCAGGCGACTGATTGATTTGATCAAGTCTGATGCATCATTTACGACATTTTCCATATGTATCTTTTGTGCTGTCATATCCCTTTACTCAATTGTGTGACGGTAAGTCTTCCCAGCTACAATAGTAATAGTGGGGTCAGAGTTATTGCAAGCTATTCGCTAGGGGCTGTTGACCTTTCGCGTTCATTTTTGCAGTAGTCCGTATGGCTTTTATACAAGGCAGAGAGATTGTAGTGTAGTGCGCTACATAAATGAGCGATAACGCAGTAGAAAGGCCATACGGACGCTGCCTTTCAGGTTCGT
>CAJXMO010000041.1 GCA_913056495.1 uncultured Alteromonadaceae bacterium
AAAAACCTAGAAAACGCAGTTTCACTTGATCTGAAGCACTTTTTTTTAGATTTTGAAGCTTATTTTGAACTTTTTGGCTTGCGTTATATTCTGTTGTTTATCCAAAAAAGAATAAATAGATATGACCAAACCAGACAATTAATGCGGTCAGCAGACTGAGTGAAACTGCGGCTGAACCCATGTCTTTGGCTCGTCCGGCGAGTTTGTGGTGTTCTAAACTAATACGATCTACCGTTGCTTCAATCGCAGAATTTAGTAATTCAACAATTAAAACCAGAATCAGGACAGAGATAAGTGCCATAAATCGGGTTAAAGACTCGCTGGTCAATAAAGCTATTGGCACCAAAGCCAGACACAAAATTAACTCCTGGCGAAAAGCTGCTTCATGTTTAAATGCTGCTTTTAGTCCTTTAAATGAGCAGCTGGCCGCTTTAATTATTCTGTTCAAACCTGAACCATTAGGTTTAAAGGGCGTTGCGTGCTGGCGATCTGACATTTTGCTGCTCTGTATTTTCTCCTGATTATGTTAGTCTAGTTTTCATTATTTTATATCTATTTACAATAGCGCTTAGATGAATTTGTGATGACACTTTATTTGATATCAGCGCTTGAATTTTATTATGTCAGATGCCTATTTAATTCCGGATGCTTTTCATCAGGTAGAAGAAACAATAAAAAATAGCCGGTTTATTACTCAGATATATCCGGTTGAGTCTGCAGAGCAGGCAAAAGAAGTCATCAAGTCGGTAAAAGTGGCGTTTCCGGATGCCCGCCATCATTGCAGCGCATTTGTTGCCGGTGCACCCACTGACTTTAATGAGATGGGGTTTTCGGATGACGGAGAGCCAAGTGGGACAGCCGGAAAACCTATGTTAGCTGTATTGCAGGGATCGCAAATTGGAAACATACTGGCTGTTTCTATTCGTTATTTTGGTGGTGTTAAGTTGGGAACCGGCGGTTTGGTTAAAGCCTACGCTGGAGGCGTTAAGCTGGCATTAAGTTCACTGCAGACGCAGTGGATGATACCCAAAGCAAAGTTTAACTTAACTTGTGATTATGCTCAGTTTGATCAAATTCAGTATTGGCTTAGTCTAGAGCAAGGCGATATATTAGAAACCCAATATTCAGATAAAATTGAATTGCTACTTGCGCTGACTGAAGCAAGCAGCGACAATTTACAATCTAAATTAAATGATCTTCAACTGAGCTTGCAGCGTTTAGAGCAAAAATAATAATTTATGAAATATCGCGCTATAACCCGAATATTAGGCATTCTTGTAGGTATCTTTAGCATCTTTATGTTGCCACCTGCGCTGATCTCACTGATTTATAAAGATGGTGGCGGCTTAGCTTTTATTTTGGCGTTTATCGCAACTATCCTGGGTGGCTTGTTTTTATGGTATCCAAACCGCAATGACAGAAGCGACTTAAAAGCGCGAGAGGGCTTTTTGATTGTTGTATTGTTCTGGACTGTACTGGGTTTGGTCGGGTCCCTGCCTTTTGCATTTATGGATACGCCTTCTATTTCAATGGCTGATGCTATTTTTGAGAGCTTTTCAGGCCTAACAACAACTGGTGCAACCGTATTAACCGGGCTGGATTCTTATCCTAAAGCTGTCTTGTTTTATCGCCAGCAACTTCAGTGGTTTGGAGGTATGGGGATTATTGTATTAGCGGTTGCAATCTTACCTATGCTGGGCATTGGTGGGTTACAGTTATATCGCGCAGAAATTCCGGGCCCGGTTAAAGATACTAAAGTGACACCGAGAATTGCTGACACAGCAAAACACTTGTGGTTTATTTATCTTGGTTTAACCATTGCTTGTGCATTGGCTTACTGGCTTGCCGGTATGAGTGTATTTGATGCTATCTGTCATTCATTTTCAACGATCGCTATTGGCGGATTTTCGACACATGATGCCAGTATTGGCTATTTTGACAGTGCCTGGATTAACTGGATTTGCATTATATTTTTAATTATATCCAGCATTAACTTTACCCTGCACTATGGGGTTTTAAAGAGTAAATCTGTACTCAATTATTTAAAAGATCCCGAATTTAAAGCCTTTTTATCCATTCAATTAGTCATTATTTTATTGGCATTCTGGGTTTTGCTTGACCATCAGGTTTATCAGTCACCGGAAACGGCGCTAAATCAGGCTGCATTTCAGGCTGTTTCAATCAGTACGACAGCCGGTTTTGCAACTGACTCATTTGCCTTATGGCCAGTGTTTTTACCTATCTTACTCATTTTTTCTAGTTTTATTGGTGGCTGTGCCGGATCGACAGGCGGCGGTTTAAAGGTGGTTAGGGTGGTTTTGCTCTATTTACAGGGCGTTCGTGAATTAAACCGTTTAGTTCACCCTAAAGCTGTATATTCGATTAAACTTGGGCGTAAAGCTTTACCGGATAAAGTCGTTGATGCGGTTTGGGGATTTTTCTCGGCTTATGCACTGGTATTTGTTGTTATTATGATTTCATTAATTGCAACCGGACTAGATGATTTAACGGCCTTTTCTGCAACAGCGGCCTGTTTAAATAATTTAGGTCCGGGATTAGGTGAAGTTGCTGCGCATTTTGGCGACATTCCGGATTCGGCTAAACATATTCTAGTAGTGGCTATGGTATTTGGGCGACTGGAAATTTTTACCTTACTGGTTTTATTCACACCGACATTCTGGCGTTCATAATTAAAAAGTCCAATTTTACTTCAACTATTCTGATACGCAGCTGAGGTTAATTAGCTTAAAATAAAATTTAAATATTTAACCCCGTTGATCCTGCTAGATCGTTTTGTACAGGAACCCCCTGTAAAATAAGGAATCTAGCATGATTACAACTTACTCGAATCCCGTTGCTTATTTTATCCAGCCTGTCATCAAAGCCGCTGGGTTTACTCTGCTTGGTTTAGCTGTCAGCTTTGCACTTTTTATTTTAATGCACACCTTAATCTCTAAAGAGATCATAGTGCCGGTTGTTGAAGAAGATATCCTCATCGTGCCTGATTTTGTTATGGACAAAACAGAGGTCCGGCCCAATCAGATAGAAAAGTTACCACCGCCGCCAGAAATGGTTCAGCCCCCGCAAATGAAGCCGGTTACCGCGGAATCGAATGCAGTTGAAAGTTCGGATACATTTGATTTGGTACGTGTAGAAACACCAAAGGTTGAAGTAGGCGGTGACATGGTATCTTTGCCCGCTAATGCACAGGCTACACCTATGTTTAGAATGGAACCCAGATATCCGCCTGTTGCAGCAAGAGATGGCATTGAAGGTTGGGTGACGCTTTTATTTGATATAGGTTTAACCGGTGAAGTTGAAAATATCCGGGTACTGGATGCAGAGCCTAAACGTATTTTTGACCGAGCTGCTGTGGCTGCATTAAAAAAATGGCGTTATAAACCTCAATTAAAAGAGGGTCGGCCGATGGTATTGACCGGGCAAAGTGTTCAGCTAAGCTTTAGTTTAAGCGAGAACTAATCTGCTAGCTGGGTTTTATGCTGGATAATCATTGAAGCAAAACTGATTTTAACTCTCAAAATATTAGGACAATATATGCTGAAGTTGCTCAAGTTTCCTTTCTGGCAAACAGCTGATGTCTCCAGTCACGATGCTATGCTCAGGTATATTCAGAGCGAGGATGCTAAATGGCTGGAAGCTCTGGTTCATCAGCACCAGACAGCTTTATACCGTTTTCTTGTTCAGCAATCAGATCCTCAACTGGCTGCCGATATCTGCCAGCAAACCTGGCTTAAGCTGATTGAAAAAAAGCATTTATATACAGAACAGTATCAGTTCAAACCCTGGTTATACCGGATTGCACGTAATTTACTGGTAGATGAATTCCGACGTTCAAACAAGCTGGTCTTTGATAATGAAATTGAGCTGGCAGGAGAAGGAGAGCGGGATGTTGCCATTTTAGCTGAACAACTTGATTGTTTAGATGTGGATATATATCAGCAAGCGCTATCGCAATTAAAGTTTAGTCAACGCGAAAGTTTGATCCTGCAGTTACAGGGGTTTTCGCTTCATCAGATTAGTGAAATAGTGGCGCAGCCGCAAGAAACGGTAAAAAGCAGAATCCGTTATGCCAAGCAAGCTTTAAAGCAAATTTTGGCCAACCGATTAAAAAGGTAAAGAGAAAGCCGATGAATAACCTTAACTCAAAAAACAATTCTGATACTGAATTTGAGTATGCTCTGAGGCGAATGCAGGCTAAAGCAGACTCTCAGATAGAAGCAGACCGACATCTAGAAAAAGTCATTCTGGACTCAGTTAAAAATAAAGTGGCAGAGAACAAACAAACACATAGGATGATTAACTGGACCAGTTGGACAGCACTGGCCTGCGCCGTTTTTATTGCGGTTGTTTCAGTTAAACTCATGCAGCCTGATTTTACGACGCCGGATGAACATTATATTGCGCTGAGTGAATTAAGTATTTTACCGGAAAGCAAAAAGCCTGAATTTATTGTTCGTCTGGAACATGAAATAGCGCAAAATAAAGCGCTGGCAGTATCGCTGAATCAGGAATTGAGAGATGAGTTGAATTTACTAGAGCAAACCTATATCGAGCAACCCGCTCAGCCTTTATACAGCCGTATTGCTCAGGTGATTAAAGAAAAAGACAATAATAAGTTGGTTTATTGCCAGAATAGTCAGTCTTTTGTTTATCGCAGACAATCCAAAACCTACAAAACAAACTGGCAGCAAATAACGCGTCAGGTTCAGTTAGTACAGGTCGTTTTTGATCAAAATGGCCAGATTGTGGCGCTGGAGCCGATTCCAAATACAGTTACTTGCCCTGTATAACTCAGTTAAGACCCGGCCTGTTGACCGGGTTGATCCAACCGGGCTGGATTAAAAGAAAATTGCTGAAGGCTGGAAAAGTTTTTCCACATCACTGACATATTTTTTCTCAACCAGAAAGAGAATGACATGGTCGTTTGACTCTATCACTGTATTATTATGTGCAATGATTACCTCATCTTTTCGAACAATTGCCCCTATGGTTGTGCCCGGTGGTAGTTTGATATCTTTGATTGCACGGCCAACTACTTTTGATGTTTCTTTATCACCGTGTGCGATTGCTTCAATGGCTTCAGCTGCCCCGCGTCTTAATGAATAAACATTTACGATATCGCCTTTACGGACATAGGTTAACAGGGCTGAAATAGTCGCTTGCTGGGGCGAAATTGCGATATCAATTTCACCACCCTGTACCAAATCAACATAAGCACTGTGCTGAATCAGCACCATAGTTTTTTGGGCACCTAAACGTTTGGCCAGCATCGCAGACATAATATTGGCTTCATCGTCATTGGTCACCGCAATGAATACATCAACCTGTTCTATATGTTCTTCATTCAATAACTCAGGATCGGACGCATCACCACAAAAAACAATCGTATTTTCAAGGTGTTCAGATAGGTAAGCTGCTCTTTCTGGGTTTCTTTCAATCAGTTTAACTTTATGACTGCTTTCTAATTGTCGCGCTAGTCCTTCACCTATGTTGCCGCCGCCGGCAATCATAATCCGGCGATATGAGGCTTCCAGTTTTTGCAGTTCGCTCATCACCGCACGTATATGTTTTGTTGCTGCGATGAAAAACACTTCATCATCCGCTTCAATGACAGTTGTACCTAAGGGGCGGATGGGTCGACCCTGACGATAGATGGCGGCAACCCGGGTTTCAACATTCGGCATATGATCTCGTAATGCCGAGAGCGCATGGCCAACCAGCATACCCCCATAATAAGCTTTTACCGCGACCAGGCTGGCTTTACCGCCGGCAAATCCCATGACCTGAAGCGCACCTGGATAATCGATCAGGCGTTTTATATATTTAGTAACTAACTGCTCTGGTGAAATGATGTTATCAACGGGCATATCATGGTTGTGAAAGAGTTGCTGGCGATAACGTGTATATTGGTGAGAACGGATACGCGCGATTTTATTTGGCGTATGATACAGGGTATAAGCTACCTGGCAGGCAACCATATTGGTTTCATCACTGTTGGTAACCGCAACTAATAAATCAGCATCTTCGGCACCGGCCCGGCGCAGTACATCCGGGTGGCTGGCATGTCCGGTGATCACCTGAATATCAAACTTATCTTGTAACTCGTGTAAACGGGCCGAGTCGTTATCAACTAAAGTGATATCATTTTTACTTTTGTGTTCACCCACCAGGTTTTCTGCGAGCGTTGCGCCTACCTGACCTGCACCTAAGATGATTATTTTCATAGCTGTATCAAATCTTTTTTATTTTGGCTGTTTGATTAAACGTGCGTAATAAAACCCGTCCATATTCTGAACACCGGGCAGAATTTGCCAACCCGGATCATCTACAGATTCATTATCGAATATAGGGTCGAGTTTTGCATCTGAATGTGTTTTTAAAAACTGCTTGATTTGCTGTTTATTTTCTTCAGGCAAAACTGAACAGGTCGCATAAAGCAGGGTCCCGCCGGGTTTGAGCATGGACCACATATTGATTAGAATTTTTTGCTGTAGCTGGCTTAATGCTTCAATATCCTGATCATGTCTTAGATATAATATGTCAGGGTGTCGTCTGATTACGCCGGTTGCTGAACAGGGGGCATCTAATAAAATCCTGTCATAGGCCTGACCGTTCCACCAATCCTGCTTGCTGGCATCACCTAATAAGGTTTTACAGTTTAAAGCCAATCTTTGCATTGTCTGGCTGACACGGCTGAGTCGAGTCTCATCAATATCCAGCGCTTCACAATCGATATCCGGACAAGTTTCCAGCATATGTGCCGTTTTGCCACCTGGTGCGGCACAGGCATCCAGTATTCTGTCACCGCTTTTTACATCTAATAATCTGGCCGCTTGCTGTGCCGCTTTATCCTGTACTGAGCAACTCCCTTCAAAAAAACCGGGCAGGGCATCAACGGCTATCGCTTGTTCAAGTAAAATGGTTTCAGCTTGTTTTGCATCCGCGGTAAAATTAATTTCAGCTTCCTTGAGTTGCTGTTTGTAGTTTTCAGCAGATTGATGATTCTGATTGATTCTCAGCCAGAAGGGTGGCTTAGCCAGGTTTTGCTTAATGACTTTTTTCCAGCCTTTCGGGTAGGCTTTTTTGAGTCGTCTGAGCAACCAGTCTGGGTGTGCACTCGTTATTTGCGCCGGAGCCGCTTTTAACTTTTCAGCAAGATTATCTTGCTCTCTCTGATAACTGCGTAATAAGGCGTTCACCAGACTTGAAAAACCTTCATAATCCAACTGTTTGCATGCTTCTACGGTTTCACCTACCGCAGCATGATCGGCAACTCTGTCTTGCTCTAACTGGTAAATACCAATCGCAATCAGGTAGCGAATCAGATTAAATTCAGGTTTAATTTTAGTATGGGTCAGTTGGTTGATACAGTAATTGAATTGGCTGTAGTGACGTAATACACCATAAACAAAGTCTTGTACCTGGCCTTTTTGGCTTGGATTTAAATCCTGAGTATATTGATCAAAACACTGGCCTAAAGACTGTTGTTTATCTAAAACAGCAAAAATAATTTGTGCGCTGATGGCGCGAGTATTTAAACTCAAAGCTGAGCTCCTTCATTAAACCAGTCTTTTCGAGAGTTTAAAATATCGCTGACCAGCATCGGCTTTTTACCTGGAATTTGTAGTTTCACCAATTGCAGAGCTTGTTCTCCGGTTTGTACCGTTATACCTTCTTTATTTGCCGCGACAATTGTACCGGCCGGGACGTTCGAATTAGCGTCTACAACATTTGCCTGATGCACTTTGATGGATTTATCCGCTAAATCAAAAAACGCCATTGGCCAAGGGTTGAAAGCGCGGATATTGCGCTCTAGCTGCTTAGCACTTTGCTGCCAGTCAATTTTCGCTTCGGCTTTACTCAGTTTTTTAGCATAATTCGCCTGAGCATCGTCTTGTACAACCGGATTTGCCGAGCCTGCCTCAATGTTTTCAAGTGCTTCAATGAGTGCATCCGGGCCAACTTCTGCCAGCTTTTCATATAAACTAGCTGAAGTATCCGTGGCGTCGATAGGTAAAGCTTTAGTATGCAGCATATCGCCTGTATCTAAGCCTTCGTCCATTTGCATAATAGTGACACCTGTAGTGTCATCACCAGCCCAAATAGAGCGCTGAATTGGTGCGGCGCCACGCCATCTGGGCAATAAGGAACCATGTACGTTAATACAGCCTAACTTAGGTGTCGCTAATACGACTTTGGGCAATAGCAAACCATAAGCCACTACCACCATAATATCAGCATTGAGATCAGCTAAAGTTTGTTGAGCGTCTTCAGTTTTAAAGTTTTCCGGCTGATAAACCGGGATATTATGCTCAAGCGCAATTTGTTTTACGGCAGAGGCTTGCAGCTTTTTTCCCCGGCCTGCGGGTCTGTCTGGTTGGCTATAAACAGCAATGACATTATGCTTTGATGAAATCAACGCTGCCAAATGGCGCGCTGCAAAATCAGGTGTACCTGCAAAGACAATATTCAGTGACAAAAGACTTTCCTATTCTATTGGAATTATCGAGCAGTTAGCTTGGCTTCTTTTTCTAACTTTTTACGAATCATCTGGCGTTTTAGTGGTGATAAATAATCCACAAATAATTTGCCATTTAAGTGGTCTAGCTCATGTTGAATACAAATCGCCATTAAACCGTCTGCATCCATAGTGAAGGTTTCACCGTTTTTATCTAATGCAGTGACACTCACTTCATCTGCTCGTTCAACTTTTGCATAGATACCCGGAAACGATAAACAGCCTTCTTCATGAACGCGCTCACCTCTTTTTTCGGTAATAACCGGGTTGATAAAAACCAAAGGTTCATTTTGCTCTTCACTGCAATCGGCGACAAAAATTCTTTCAATAACATCTACTTGAGTTGATGCAAGGCCGACACCTTGAGACTGGTACATGGTTTCAATCATGTTGTCACAAATTTGAGTAACCTCTGGTGTTACTTCTTTAACTTCTTGGGCGACGGTACGTAACCGCTCATCTGGGTATTTTAAAACTTGATAAATTGCCATAATTTTCTATATGTTTCTGTACGTTAATAAAATTTAGTTTATCCTTTATATTAATAACTATTTTAACCTGTTTATTATTGCGATGGCTAATAAATCGTAAAACAAGGAAGCCACATGCTTAAGTTTAGTCGTATTTTTTTCTTTACTGTAAGTTTGATCAGTTTGGGAGTTGCAGCTGATGTTCTTAAATTAAGAGCGGATGCACCTGACAAATATGTTGTTAAAAAAGGGGATACTCTGTGGGATATCTCTGCGCTATATTTGAACTCTCCTTGGAACTGGCCCAAATTATGGGGCAATAATTTACAAATTGCCGATCCACATTGGATTTTTCCGGGAGATGTTTTGTCTCTGGTTTTTGACGCTGACGGTAATCCTAAGCTGGTCGTTAATGAAGGTAAAAAGCAAGTCAAGCTGTCACCCAGTAAACGAATCACGCCAAAAGATCAAAATGCGATTGCCAGCATTTCTTTAGATACGATCAAACCATATTTAAAAAACCAGCGCATAGTTACTGAAACAGACTTTAGTCAGGCACCTATGGTACTAGGTGGCGATACTAATACTAAACGTAAAGTAGCCGGCGATTTAATTTATAGTCAGGGCCAACTGATTAAGGATAATTTATACGGCATTTATCGCTCAACCAGTAATGAGAAGTTAGCGGATGCGACAGATAGGCAATATGTTGAACTTGAATTGACCGGGATTGCCAGAGCCGTCAATCAGGCCGGAGAGGTGACGCGCTTGACATTAGAATCCAGCCTGATGGAAGTTCAGCAGGGTGAAAAATTATTTCCTTTGTTAGACGATCAGGCTATGCCGACTCTGTTTCACCTGAGCATGCCCGAACAAGCCGTTAATGCTGAAATCTTAGCCTCTTCATCTGATTTAAGAGAGTTTAGTAAATTAGAAGTTGTGCTGATTAATGCTGGTTATCAAGATTCATTAAGAGCTGGCCATGTACTGGGCATTTTCAGACAAAGCCCGACAGTGGTGCTGGATAATGGTCAGCCGGTTTATTTTGAAGATGCGAGTAAATATGCCCGTTTATTCGAGCAAGACACACTGGATATGCCGATAGAGAAAGTCGGTGATTTAGTTGTGTTTAAAGTTTATGAAAATGCCAGTTACGCGCTGGTAACGGAAAGTAAAAAACCATTGAAGGTTGGAGATTTAGTGGCCCAGCCTGAATAACATCTGAACTGAAAACCGGGATTTAGGAGCAAAGGATTGCAAAACTTAATCGAGCACTGGCTTGCCTTAAAGCAATTAAAGGGCATTCGGGTGTCTAATCTTTTGAAGTTATTCGAGTTTATTTCACCTGAATATCTTTTTAGTTGCGATGACAAAAGTTTGGCTGGGTTTGGGTTTAAACCCGAGCAGATTAAACAAATTCGCAATATTGATTATGGGTTGATTGAAAAGCAAATCTTCTGGTTTGAAGCTAGCCCGAATCACCATATCATTCATTTCCAAAGCGATTTATACCCAGAACAACTCAGACAAATCAGCTCCCCACCTTTAGTATTATTTGCAATTGGGCATATTAACCTTTTGCATAGTCCACAAGTGGCAATTGTGGGCAGCCGTAACGGTTCTTACTACGGACAGGATAATGCATTTCAGTTCGCTAAATCGCTCTCTGCGCAGGGATTGACTATTACCAGTGGTTTTGCAGCGGGAATAGATGGATATGCCCACAAAGGCGCATTAGCTGCTTCTGGTCAGACAATTGCTGTATTAGGTACAGGGCCGGATGTGGTTTATCCAAAACGAAACATTCGGTTATATCAGCAAATTAGTGAGCAAGGTTTATTGGTTTCTGAGTTTTATCCTGGAACTCAGGCCAGAGCTCAGCATTTTCCAAGGCGCAATCGAATAATCAGTGGATTAAGTTTAGGGGTACTAGTGGTCGAAGCTGCGATAAAAAGTGGTTCGCTGATTACCGCAAAATATGCGCTGGATCAGAACCGGGAGATATTTGCTATTCCAAGCAGTATCCATGATCCCAGAGGTAAAGGATGCCATTATTTGATCCAACAGGGCGCAAAACTGGTACAAACTATAGAAGATGTCATTAATGAGTTATCGTTTGAACATAAACCTATGATTTCATCTGATTTTTCGAAAAATGATAAAAAAAATTCGAAAGAAAACTTCACAAGTCATGAATTGTTGGTTAACTTAGACTATGAGGTGACTTCGATTGATGAGTTGGTCGAAAGGACACAGCAGCCCGTCGATTTGGTTTTATCTCAACTTCTGGATCTTGAACTTCAGGGTCTTATTGCAGCTACTTCGGGTGGTTACATTCGATTGAGGAGGGAATAGATATGTTTGATATCCTCATGTATTTGTTTGAGAACTATATTCACAGTGAAACTGAAGTTATGGTTGACCATGACCAGCTTACTGATGAATTACTTAAAGCTGGCTTTGAAGTCGATGAGATCTATAAAGCACTTAATTGGCTTGAAAAACTCGCAGACTTGCAAAATGCTGACACAATTCCCTATTTGACCAAACCATCACTGAGCCCTTCCGTTCGTATTTATACTGCCGAAGAGCAATCCCGACTGGATCCAAAAAGTCAGGGGTTTATTATGTTTTTAGAGCAAATTAATGTGCTAGACATTGAAACCCGTGAAATGGTTATAGACAGAGTGATGGCTCTGGATACGCCTGAGTTTCTGTTAGACGACCTCAAGTGGGTTATTTTAATGGTCTTGTTTAATGTGCCCGGCCATGAAACGGCTTATAACCAAATGGAAGAACTAGTCTTTGACGAGCCAGATGGTTTATTACACTAAGCAGGCTTGTGGTGGTTTTTTGATGATGTTACCTTGTATGTATGTCCGATAAATCACCCGAATTATTTGCCCAAACTGCTCACGCACTCGATAAAGAGTTTCATACTTGCCCGGAGTGCGGAGGCGAGCTCGTATTTCGTTCAGGCAAAAAAGGGCCCTTTTTAGGTTGTAGCCAGTATCCTGATTGTGAATACATTAAACCTTTGCATCAGGAGCAGAGTCAAACCAACAAAATTATTGAAGGTTCCCAGTGCCCAGAGTGCCAGAGTCCATTGGCAGTAAAACACGGGCGCTTTGGTATATTTATCGGCTGTACAAACTTTCCCTCCTGTGAATTCGTTGACCATACTGATCAGGCTCAAACCCAAAATACCCATATTGGTTGTCCAAAATGCCATAAAGGTGAATTAACTCAGCGGCAAAATAGATACGGTAAACTTTTTTATGCCTGTTCCTGCTACCCTGATTGCAAATATGCCCTAAATTACAAACCTGTAGCACACACTTGTCCTGAATGCGACTGGCCTGTCATGATGGAAAAAACATTAAGGGGTAAAAGCAAGCTGGTCTGTCCGCAAAAAAAATGTAACTGTAAAATAGATAAAGAATAAACTTATAGCTCAGCTTAACTGCAAAATAAGCTCGCTTAAGGTTATAATCCGGCCATCTTTATTTACTTCAATATAAGTTATATGTCTGAACTTTCGCAAAATACGTATCAGCAAGCCGTTGAAGGGCTTACTCAGGGGGGCGTCATTGCTTATCCAACAGAATCCTGTTTTGGTTTAGGCTGTGATCCTGATAATAAACAGGCAGTAGAGAAAATTCTGGCGTTAAAACAACGTCCGGTTGAAAAAGGTGTGATTTTAATCGCCAGCGATTATTCACAGCTAACCCGATATATAGATGATGCACAGATTCCACAGGATAAGCGATATCAGGTGTTTTCACATTGGCCTGGGCCTTTTACTTTGTTACTGCCAATTAAGCAGGGTGTACCTGACTACTTAACTGGACGGTTTGATACACTTGCCGTCAGAGTGACCGCTCATCCGGTTGCACGAGAATTATGCCGCCAGTTTGGTAAGCCGATTGTATCAACCAGTGCTAATTTATCGGGCCAGGATTCAGCTAAAACAGCAGTAGAAGTCGAAGCTGTTTTTAAAACTGAGCTTGATTATATTCTACCCGGCATGATTGGTGAATCAGACAAACCCAGCACTATTATTAACCCTTTAACTCAGCAAGTATTCAGATCATGAGTCAAATCAATATTGAAACTGTTAAATCCTATTTATTAACACTGCAGGATACTATTTGTCAGGCTTTAGAAGCGGCAGATGGTAAAGCTAAGTTTGTAGAGGATGCCTGGCAAAGAGAAGAAGGTGGAGGCGGTCGAACTCGGGTTTTGACTCAGGGAGCTGTTATTGAACAGGGCGGGGTTAACTTTTCTCATGTGTATGGCTCAAAAATGCCACCTTCAGCCACAGCTCACAGACCCGAACTGGCAGGTCGCAGTTGGCAGGCGTGTGGCGTTTCTTTGGTCATTCATCCCAAAAATCCGAATATTCCAACATCACATGCCAATGTCAGGTTTTTTATAGCAGAAAAAGAAGGTGAAGAGCCTGTTTGGTGGTTTGGTGGTGGGTTTGATTTAACGCCTTTTTATCCGTTTGAAGAAGATATTATTCATTGGCACCAGACCGCATATAATCTGTGCAAACCTTTTGGAGAGTCAGTTTATGCCGAACATAAAAAGTGGTGCGATGATTATTTTTATTTAAAACACAGGCAAGAAACCCGAGGTGTGGGTGGGTTATTTTTTGATGATTTAAACCACTGGCCGTTTGAAACCTGCTTCGACTATATAAAAGCTGTGGGTCAGGGATTTATCGATGCTTATGTCCCTATTATTAACAGGCGTAAAGATACGGAATTTACTGAAGCTCAGCGACAGTTTCAGTTATATCGTCGAGGACGATATGTTGAGTTTAATCTGGTGTTTGATCGCGGTACTTTGTTTGGATTGCAAAGCGGTGGTCGAACAGAATCCATTTTGATGTCGATGCCACCACTGGCCAGATGGGAATATAATTACCAGCCGGAGCCGGGTAGCCCGGAAGCTCAGTTATATCAAAGATATTTAAAACCTCAAGACTGGCTTAATTTGAATTAATCATATGTGTTGCGAGTTGATAAAAGCTTTTTTGCAACTCGCGACGTAATTGATTGTTTTCAACCACTTCTTCCAAAGCTTGATTCATACATAACATCCATAAATCTCTTTGCCGGGCTGTGACTTGAAAAGGCAGGTGACGTGCGCGAAGACGTGGATGCCCGTACTTTTGTACAAACAGATCCGGACCGCCGAGCCAGCCGGATAAAAATTCGAAAAAGCGTTCACGGATGCCATCCAGTGGTTTTGGATGTATCGCTAATAAATCTGCTGCATGGGGATCACTTTCCATCACATCATAAAAGCGATTAGCGAGTTTATGGACAATGGCTTCGCCACCAATTAAGTAATAAGGGGTATTTTGCTGCATATCTGACTTGTTTTTCTTTGCAAATATCTTTTTAATGCCAAACAAATTGTTTCTCAATATATTAAATAGGATTTTCATGGATCAGTACAAAGTATATGGTAACCCAATAAAACAAAGTAAATCACCTTTGATTCATGCCGAGTTTGCCAAAGAAACAGGGCAAGCGATAGAGTATACCGCACAGTTTTCTGAACTGGATGCATTTGAGCAGGATATTCAAAGTTTTATTCAGGCCGGTGGTAAAGGCTGTAATGTCACAGTTCCTTTTAAAGAACGCGCCTTTAAACTGGCAACGTCTGCAACAGCAAGAGCAAAATTGGCACAAGCTGCCAATACATTAAAGTTTTTACCTGATGGCACAATTGAAGCTGATACTACAGACGGAGCTGGTTTAGTAAATGATTTACTGGCAAATAGCATTCCGCTAAAAGGAAAAACGATTTTACTCATTGGTGCCGGTGGTGCTGCTAGCGGTGTGATTGAACCTTTATTGGAACAGCAACCTAAATCTTTAGTGATTGCTAACCGAACACAAAGTAAAGCGGAAGACTTAGCATCGCGTTTTGCTGATAAGGGCAATATTAGTGCATCTGCATTTACGGAATTAAATCAGTCATTTGATCTGGTTATTAACTCAACTTCAGCCAGCCTAAGCAATGAGCTACCAAATGTTACAGAGAAAGTATTTAAATCAAATGGCTTTGCTTATGACATGGCTTATGGAGATAAGCCAACTGTGTTTGTCGATTGGGCATATGAGCAAGGTGTGAAATTGGCACTGGATGGGTTAGGAATGTTGGTCGGACAGGCGGCTGAAAGCTTTTATATCTGGCGTGGGGTCAAACCAGCTATTTTGCCAGTTGTCGATAAACTACGTCGCGGTGAGTTAGCAAAATAAACTCAGAGAATAAAAGATGATTACTAAAGGTAATCATCTTTTAGTTCGACATAATTAACGGCAGACTGTTTAAGAAAATCAATTTCTGCCTGCGTTAATTTTCTTGCTTGCTTGGCCGGGCTACCTTTATATAGATAACCTGACTCTAATCTTTTATTAGGTGAAACCAAAGAACCGGCTGCCAGCATTACATCATCCTCAACAATGGCACCATCTAAAACGATTGCACCCATCCCGATTAAAACCCGGTTTCCTATATAGCAACCATGTAACATAGCTTTATGTCCTACGGTAACATCATCACCTATAATTAAAGGATAACCATCCGGGTTTGCACCAGACTGACGAGTTACATGTAAAACACTACCGTCCTGAATATTAGTCCGTTGGCCTATCTTTATATAGTTAACATCACCTCTGGCTGCTACCAAAGGCCATACGCTTGAGTCCTGATCAATTACAATATCACCAATCAATACTGCACTTTCATCTATATAAGCAGTATTGGCAATGGTGGGGGATATTTTCTTATAGCTTCTATGTAGTTTCATATGTATCAAAATTGTTGTGAAAACCTAACTATAAGTTAGACATAAAGCCAATAAATAAGCAAGTTGCAGCTTAATTAAGCAATCAAACAAAAAACTGAAATTAATTCAAAAAAAGCGTTGACGGGGGTTAATTAGTCCCTATAATGCGCCC
>CAJXMO010000042.1 GCA_913056495.1 uncultured Alteromonadaceae bacterium
ATTTAGAATTTAGAATTTAGAATTTAGAATTTAGAATTTAGAATTTAGAATTTAGAATTTAGAATTTAGAATTTAGATTTTAGATTTTAGATTTTAGATTTTAGATTTTAACAGGCTAAAATACTTTGAGTTACTCAAATGTTTTTAGCCTGTTGTTCGAAAGCAAGCTTGACAGCTATCTGACCTTGGCTAATTCAGACCGCATTTCATCAATAGCCACTTTATAATCATCCGCCCCAAATATCGCAGTACCGGCAACAAACATATCAGCGCCGGCTTCAGCCACTTCGGCAATATTATTTGTTTTAATACCGCCATCAACTTCAATTCGAGTATTTAAGCCCAGCTCATTGATTCGAGCTCTAAGCTGACGAATTTTATCTAACGTATAAGGAATAAAAGACTGCCCACCAAAGCCCGGGTTAACAGACATAAATAAGACAAAATCTAGTTTAGGTAAGACATAATCTAATACAGACAATGGTGTTGCCGGGTTTAATACTAAACCAGCTTTAATGCCTCTTTCTGTGATCAGTGATATTGAGCGGTCAACATGGCGACTTGCTTCCGGATGAAAGCTAATATAGCTAGCGCCCGCGTCGGCAAACTGATTAATTAAATCATCCACAGGCTCAACCATTAAATGCACATCAAAATCTGCTTTAATGCCATATTTAATCAGCGCTTCCAGAATTGAAGGACCAAACGTTAAGTTAGGGACATAATGGTTATCCATTACATCAAAATGAACAATATCTGCGCCTGCCGCGACAACGTTTTCTACTTCTTCGCCTAACTTTGCTAAGTCAGCCGCCAAAATTGAAGGTGCAATAAAATAAGGGTTCATGTTCAACCTTTTAAAAAAATCCTGGTAATTGAGCCAACCTCAACCACATTTATCTGTATTTTACACGAGCAGGCAAGCTGAGCAAATCACAAAAGCTTCTCTAACGTTTCATAAAAAAGGTGCAATTTTGTATTAACATCACAAAAACGCACCAAAATAAAACATACGTATTTTATTGTGCACTATAATGGTTATAATGCGTTTACTGATAAGACCTCAGTCCATCCAATTAAAAATGGAAACAAAACAGAACACGGAAATAAAAACCTTATTTAACAATCAATTAAGTCATTTTTTAAATTTATATTTAAAATAGGCACAGTGATTGCTATTACCTAAGCAGCACATTTAGTTTTGAAATAAAAAAATCCAATTGGGAGAACTAGCATGAAAAAAACATTACTTGTAGCATCAATTTTGGGCGCAGTATCTGCAATGTCTTCAACTTCAGCTATCGCTGTTGAAGGTTTATCTGCAAATGCAGCAGTAACTTCTAACTACTTCTGGCGTGGTATGACTCAAACTGGTGACGAAGCAGCTGTTTCGGGTGGTATTGACTACGCGGATGCTTCTGGCTTTTACGCTGGTACTTGGGTTTCAAATGTAAACTTCGGTTCAGGTGACACAGAAACTGACTTGTATGTTGGTTTCAGCGGTGAAACTGAAACTGTTGGTTACGATGTTGGTTATGTATACTTCAACTATGGTAACGCTGGCCAAGCTGCTGATTTCGGTGAAATCTACGGTAGCGTGACTTTTGATGCGTTAACTTTAGGTTTAGCTGTTTTAGCGAACACTGAATCAGGTGACTTTGATTTTGGTGATTCAACTTATGTTTCAGCTGATTATGCTATCGAAGTGGCTGAAGGTTTAGAAGCTGCATTCCATATCGGTTCTTATGACGGTGACTTCGCGGTTGAAGGTGTAGATATTGGTGCATCTTTATCTAAAGATGGTTTCACTTTTGGTTTAGTTGAAACTGACCGTGACGGCCAAGGCTTAGAAGCATACGTTTCTTACGCAATGGATTTCGACTTATAATCTAAGCCGAAAGAATAATAATAATTATAAAAACATATCTATCTTCTCTGAACAAAGCCCGCTTTTGCGGGCTTTTTTTTATCCTATACTCAAAAGACGATTAACAATATGTGTTCAGGATTTTGGGTGTGCAACCATTAAAGAATCTATTCAGATATCTGCTTGCCAGCTTAGCAGCACTTATAGGCATTCAGAGCCAAAAAAACAGAGAACAGGATTTCAAACAAAGATCTGCACTGGGCTATATTATTAGCGGGATTATTTTAGTACTGATCTTTATATTGGTTTTAGTCGGCGTGGTTAAGTTTGCAATTCAGGTAACGGGCTAACTGATAACTTGTGGCTATGTTCAGAAAATAAAGTCCAATTTTATTTCAACGATTCTGATACGCAGCTGACGTTAGTTAGATACAGGTTTGTTTAAGCTTGTTGACTTTATATAGCGCCAGAACTTCATTGACTGCCTTTCTTGTCCCCGCATTTTGGCTGATAACCCGTTTCACTTTCTGACTTTTAATTTTAGCGGGTAAATATAAATGCCGGCTGACAGGTGTATCATGATTACTAATTAATACAGTATTTTTGCCTGAACTAGATAATTCATGCGCTACATCAGCCAAACGTTTCTGGTCGTGAATATTAAAACCTGATTTTGAATATTGAGTAAAGTTGGCTGTTTCACTCAGGCTGATATAAGGCGGATCGCAATAAATAGAACTACCAGCGGGCGCTGCACGCATGCAGGTTTCAAAATCCGTCAACATAAATTCGGCATTTTGCGCTTTATTCGCAAAAAAATACATTTCATGTTCCGGAAAATATGGTCTGACATAACGACCAAAAGGAACATTATAATGGCCGGAATTATTATAACGACATAATCCATTATAACCGTGGCGATTCAGATAGGTGAATAATATCGAACGCCGATAGCTGTCTCTTTCCTGATTGAATTCAGCTCGAATCTGATAATAAGCATCTTCCTGATTATATTTATCCTGATACATATCTTTGCAATCATGGATTAACTGCTCAGGCGTAGCTTTTAGGTGCTTATATAAAGCGATTAAGTCAGGGTTAATATCGTTCAGAATATAATTTTTAAATTGGCTGTTTAAAAACACTGAGCCCGCACCAACAAAAGGCTCAACCAGAGTAGTGCCTCTTTTTGGTAACAATCCGACTATTGACTCAACCAGGGCATATTTACCGCCAGCCCATTTTAAAAATGCTCGTGTTTTTTTCAAAATTAATTCTTGTTCGATATTAATGTTGTTATTGCTGCGACAGGTTTTGCAAATGCACCTTCGCGTGTTAGTTTGTCAGGCAAATCCTGTATCGCTTGATAAGCCTCATTTTGTGATGAGTAAAGGCCAGTAGTGACGCCATAAAATTTGTCACTTTTATAAACTTTTAACTCCGCCAAGTTATCCATTTGCGCCAAGTACTCAGTTAAAACTTTTTCAGAACTCACCAGAGTCAGCTGAACAACGTATTCACTCTGGTTTTGTAACTGATACCAATTATTATCATAAGGTTCAGGTTCTGCAACCGCTTCAGATTCCACAAAAGGCGGTACAGTCTCCTCTAATTGCTCTGTAACAGGCTCACCTAGATCGGATGCCTCAGAATCACCTTCTTGCTGTTCGCTGTCTGATAACTCTTCAGAGCCGGGCATTTGAGCTTGCTCGCTCGCCTCTGCAGCCAACTCAGGCTTGCCATCATTTGGCTTTAAACTGGATTCTATATCAGGCGACTCAGAGTCAGTTTTCAGTTCTGTCTGCTTTTTCGCAAAGTATTCTGCAGCCGTCATATCCTTTTGACTGATCGCTTGTTCAACAAAATCTAACGCTTGCTCAGTTTGAGGCTCTGCCGTTTCCTCTCCGGTTTGAGTCTCAGCCTGGACAGATTCGGCTTTAAGCTCGGTAGTTTGTAGCGCTTGCGACTCTACTTTGGGCTTAAAAATCATCCAGCCAACCGTTGCTAAAAAAGCAATGCAAATCATGGCTAAAGCCAACCAGAAGAACACGCTTTTAGCTGATTTTGTCGCTGGCTTGCCACCTTTAGTTGGGTTCAAGGAACCAGAACTCACTTTATTAAGCGGCTTTGTAACTGACCGACTTGCACGCTCGGCTTTTGCTCTATTGCCAATAAAACTAATCGTCTGGCTCGGATAATCAAGCATAAACTGACTGGCTTGATCCGCATCCACTTCAAAAATAACGTTAAATCGACCAGCCAAATATTGCATCATTTGTAGCAATTGATTGATAACACCGTCACCCGGTAAGCCATTAATTGCCACGACATAACAATTGTTATTATCATCATAATGATCAACTAACTGCTTTAGGTCCATTCCAGTTGCATTGCTGGCATTAAAAAGCTGCTTGGCGATCTGAGCTATCAGCTTATCTTCTGTCAGGTTTTTGAGGCTTGGAATGTAACTTAAGCGAAACTCTTCCTGAATATCGCTTAAATATCTGATTAATGCATCTTGAGGTTCTGAATATAGAATAACAGCATTGCTAAAAGACAAATTGTAGAGCAGACGATCCCAGTTTTGTGGCCTCATCTTAATATGCCTTAACGTTGAATTATGCCTGTTATTTTAATTCGAATGGCCATGATTACGCCAAAATAGACTCGAGCTCAGTTTCAGTCACATCGCTCATGATTTCGCAGTTGCCAATCTTGGTTGGTATGATAAAACGCATTACGTTTGCCTGAACTTTTTTGTCTCGCTTCATGTGTTTAACAAAGTCAGCAACCGACATAGAGTCCGGCTTTTCAATGGGTAAATCGTAGCTCGCGACTGTTTGTTTAACTTCTTCAAAGTCAGCTGAATTAATATAACCACGTAGGTGCGCTAAATGTGTTGCCAGCACCATACCAGTTGCGACTGCTTCACCGTGCAGCCACACGCCGTAGCCCATTTCTGCTTCAATGGCATGTCCGAAAGTATGGCCTAAATTTAATAACGCACGTGCACCTTGTTCGGTTTCATCCGCAGCGACAATTTCAGCTTTAATTTCACAACAACGTCTGACAATTCTAATTAACTCTTCATTATCTAACGCTGATATTGAAGCTTTATTATCAATTAGACTTTGCCAGAATTCACGATCGAAAATAATACCGTACTTGAGCACTTCAGCCATACCCGCTGCAAATTCTCTAGCTGGCAGACTTGATAAGGAATCAATATCGATAAAAACAGCTTCAGGCTGTTTAAACGCCCCTATCATATTTTTGCCCAACGGATGATTGACCGCTGTTTTACCCCCAACAGATGAATCTACCTGTGACAATAAAGTCGTGGGCACCTGAATAAAGTCAACACCTCTTTGGTAACAGGCGGCAACAAAGCCAACCAGATCACCAATCACACCGCCGCCTAATGCAATTAAGGTCACATCACGGGCACAATTGTGTTCTAGCAGGAAGCTGTTTACTTTTTCAAAGTATTCTAAAGATTTGTATTGTTCACCATCAGGCAGTTGATAGGTCAATACATCAAAGTTGCTCAGGCTTTTAACCAGTCGGTCTAAATATAGAGGCGCCACAGTCGTATTAGTAATGACAACAACACGTTTACCATTGATTGCTTTTTCAAATAGCTCGGCCTGATCAATTAATCCACTGCCAATTAATATAGGGTAGCTACGCTCTGCCAAGCTAACTTGAAGTTCTGTATTGCTCATATATTTAAACTAATTATTAAAAACCTAATTTATCGATAATCTCGCGAGAGACAACTTTTGCACTTTGGTTGTCTGTTTTAACCACTAAATCCGCGATTTCTTCATATAGAGGATTTCTGGATTCAGCAAGGTTTTCTAGTATCTCTTGAGGTTCGCCATTTTGTAATAATGGACGACGCTTATCGCGTGCAGTTCTTGCGACTTGCTTTTCAATTGTGGTTTCCAAGTACACAACAAAGCCGCGAGCAGAAAGTCGATTTCGAGTTTCTTTGCTAATTATAGAACCACCACCGGTAGCCAGGACAATGCCCTGTTTTTCAGTTAAATCAAAAATAACCTTTTCTTCACGCGCACGAAATCCTGCTTCGCCTTCAACATCAAAAACCCACGCAATATCTGCGCCGGTGCGACGTTCAATTTCAGCATCAGAGTCAAAGAATTCTAAATGAAGTTCGTTTGCTAGTTGTCTACCAATGGTACTTTTACCGGCCCCCATCGGGCCTATAAGGAATATATTACGTTTCTCGGCCATTTTAGTTTTTACACATCTATTAAGTTAAGTTGCTCCGAAAATCCAGTATCCTGAAAAGAGCCGCGATTATCCCAAGAATTGATGAGTAAAAGCAAGCTTAGCAACCAAAAATGAGGTCAATAAGCTAAAAAACATACATATATGATTGTTTTTGAGCTCTTAAACAGAATCCGCCGGATTGATTATCCGGATTTTACTTAAATCTGTTGTTGATTAAAGCTTTTCTGTGACAATTTTTGGTGTTACAAAAATTAAGAGCTCTTTCTTTTCATTAAATTCTCTGCTTTTCTTAAATAAACGTCCAACGTAAGGAATATCACCTAATAAAGGTACTTTAGATTCTGCATTTACGGTTTGTTGCTGATAAATACCACCCAGCACAATAGTTTCACCATTATCGACTAAAACCTGAGTCCCAATTTCCTGAGTATCAATCGCAACCGCAGAGCCGGTCGCAGTAGAAACGGTATCGCCCCTTGTATCCTGAGTAATGATTAAATCTAATATAATTTTGTTGTCCGGCGTGATTTGCGGTGTTACCTGTAAACTCAATACAGCTTTTTTAAAGGTCACTGCAGTCGCACCACTGGATGCAGCCTGAACAAACGGTATTTCAGTCCCCTGCTCTATATAAGCAGTTTTCTGATTGGCTGTTGTAATACGCGGGCTTGCAATAATTTCGCCTTTATTTTCAGATTCTAGTGCGGTTAACTCCAAATCAAGAATGGTCCCGTCACTTAGTTTGGCTATACTTAAACCAATACTGCCGGCCGCATTAGAAACGGGTAAATTGACGTTCATTCTTTCGTTTATAGATGGGATGATACCTGATGCAATCGTTTCTGCACCACTGAGTGTTCCTGATACACCATCTGAACCTTGCTGATCGCTAAATCCCCAACGAATACCCAGCTCTTCGCTCAGATTATCATTCACAGTGACAATCCGGGATTCAATCGTGACCTGCTTCACCGCAATATCTAATACTTTAACGAGCTTTTTCACATTATCGATATTAACTAATGTATCTCTGATCAAAAGAGTATTGGTTCGCTCATCGACTGAAACAGCGCCCCGTTCAGAGATCATCTTGGCGTTTTCACCTTCTAGCATTGCTGCTATTTCAGATGCTTTAGCATAATTAATCTGGATAAATTCAGAATAGAGTGGCGATAATTCTTCAACTTGTTTTGCAGCTTCCAGCTCTTTGGCTTCACGCGCAGCAATTTCCTCGCTTGGTGCAACTAACAGTATTGAGCCTTCCATGCGTTTATCTAAACCTTTAATTTTAAGAATAATGTCTAGAGCCTGATCCCAAGGCACACCATCTAATCTTAACGTTACATTGCCCGCTACAGAGTCACTGGTCACTAAGTTAAAGTTGTTATAATCAGCAATGATCTGTAATACGGTTCTGACTTCAATATCCTGAAAGTTGAGTGAAATAGCGTCACCTTTATAGCGGGCCAGTTCTGAATCTTTTTTCTCTTGCTTGGCTTTTGTTACCTGCAGACTAAAAATAGAGTCTAATTGCTGATACTGATAATCAAATGCCTGATTCATGGTAATTTCAATTCGGGTGTTTTTGTCTGTTTTAAATGTCTCTACGTTATCTACAACAGTGCCAAAATCTGTCACGTCCATGGTATAAATTAATTCATTTAAAATATCCGTATTATGGAAGACAGCAATGATCTTATTTTTTTGTTCAGAGACATCGATAGCTGCAATACTGTTTTTCATGAACACCAGTACACGGCCGTCTTTATCCTGACCATGGCGAAAATCAATCGCATCAATTGTATTTAAATATTGTGCAGACTGAGCCATATTTTTTGATGACGTCATACCAAATTCATTGGCAACGGATAAGAAAAAGCTTTTGTCAGAAAGACGTGTTTTATAAACCTTTAAGCTATCTAAATTGATAACAAATTGACTGCCACTAGCTACCTTCTGAGCCAAAATATTGACAACACCGGCATGATTAATTTTGGTATCCGCTAAGTAACTTTCAAATTCAGCGTTAGCAAAATCAATTTTTATTGCAGCCGGGTTATTAACAACTGTGGTTTCCGGACGGCTGATAATCGTCTTATCAAATACAAATTCAATTTCTATCTCGTCCTGCATACTCGGCTTGTATTTAATCTCGTACAAAATAGGTACATTCGTATTTGGATTAGCGATTGCCGGTATACAGAGTACAAAACTCATCAAGCACAAAGCCATCAAACCGGTCATTTGAATTATTCTTTTATGCATAACAATATTAGTTTTCATTTCTTTGGCTTCCTGAATTTGTACCTTTTCCGAATATAGAAATCTCAGCTTTTCTTGTTTCCCAACAGCCAGTTCCATCAGGTATCATTTCGGTTAATATTATTTTGTCTGACGTGATACGGTCAATCTTACCGTGGAATAAGCCCATATAGTTACCTGCCTGAACACGGTAAATAGCACCACCGGCTACTGAAGTTAAAGCAAAAAGCTTGCCTGTTTCACCCAGAGTACCTCTCATTGTAATGGTATCGAGCGGAAACTTTTCCAAAGCTTCCCGGTTACGCGAAAAATCGGGTTGCAGGCAATCGAGTGCAAGTGTCGTTGTATCCTCGACTAACTCAGGTTTAGGTTTAACAAACGGACTTCTCAGATTTTCCACTGAATATTCAAAACTCTTATATTCTTTTATTTTAGGCATAGGCTCTATGCTGGGTTGCGCATTCGCCTTAACTTCTTCGGTAAAAGCCTGTAAATCGCTGACATCATCACCACATGCGGTGACGCACAATGAGAGCATTATTATCGGCAATAATTTTTTATTCATTAGTTTTAACCTCCTTGTAACGGTAGGTTTTAGCTAATAAGCTCAATGTTAGCCCATCTTGTTGATTTACAATAGAGAAATTATGCAAAGTAACAATTCTTGGCAATGCAGCAACCTTTCCTAAAAAGTTGCCAAATTCATGATATCCACCCACAACCTCCAGAGTCAGCGGAAGTTCTGTATAAAACTCTCTTTCTATTTCAGGCTCCCAGTTTATTTTTTTAAAGGTTAAGCCACTCGTTGTACCGACATAAGTAATATCGTCCAGCAATCCCGGAGTTTCAGTTTCGGTTGGTAATTTTTTAAGTAGTTCTGAAAAACTTTGCTCCATTTGCTCCATTTGAAGCTGATAAGCATTTGCGTTCACTGCCACATGATACTTGGCTCTGAATTCAAGTTTTAACTCATTTTCTTTCGCTGTGACTTGTTTGTATTCGTCAATTTGGTCACTAATAAGCAACTGATAACTCAGAACAAATACAACTATAGCCAATAGTATAGCAACAAAAATCTTGGCTGGTTTTGGCCAATTGCCTATGTCATTTAAATCCAGCTCTAACTCGTTAAGATCTTTCAGGTCAAAATTTTTCCAATCCATTATTGATCTCCACCTGCTTCAAGCTGTTCTGTTGGCGATTTCACCCGAATAGACATTGAAAAGTCACTGAGTATATTTAACTCTGTTCCGGAGCGTGCAGACACTATTGTATTCAATACAGGGCGCTCTAACAGATACGAGCTCTCAATATTTCTCATCAATGCAGAAACCCGGTTATTAGATTCGCTTTTACCTTTTATCAGTATTTGTCGATCACGTTTCTCTAAATTGGTTAAAAATATCCCCGCCGGTACCACTTTGACTAGTTCATCGGAAATTTGAGCTGCCAGGTTTCTGTTTCTTTGCAGATCCGTAATCAGGCCCATGCGTTGTTCCAAGTTTTTACGTTTTGCTTTTAACTCTTTGATTTCTTCTATTTTTGCATCAAGAATCGCAATTTCTGTTGCCAGATATTGATTTCTCATTTGCTGATTAGAAATCAAACTATTGTAATAACTGTTTATCAGCAGCATGACGCCCAATGCAGCTATCGCAACCAATAACAATATCGCTATGTATTCTTTTTGTTTTCTTTGTTTCGCCTGCTCGCGCCATGGCAGTAGATTTATATGTGGCATGTTGTAAAGCTCCGCATAGCTAGACCAGACGCAATCAAGTATTCAGAATTGGCTTGATCGGATACTTCTGTTGAAACCGGTTCACTCTTTTTCATTTGTTGGAAAGGTGCAGCAACAACACACGGAATACCCAGCTCTTCGACCACAACATCCGCAAGGCCTTCGATCAGTGCGGTCCCACCGGATAAAACTAAATAATCAATTTTTTCTTCAGTTGTGGACGTGGTAAACATTTGAACGGAGCGACGTATTTGCTGAATAATCGCTGTTTGAAAAGGCGCCAGCACTTCAAACGTATAACTGGGTGGTAAATCTGAATTCAGCTTAGCCTGCTCAGCTTCTTCATAGGTTTTGTTGTAATAATTGATAATATTTTTAGTGTATAAGTCACCACCAAAAGATTGATCCCGGGTATAAACGACCTCATCCCCTTTTATTACACTCATTAACGTCATATGAGCACCAATATCGACCACTGCCACTAAACTGGATTCAGCATCTTCCGGTAACTGACTTAAGCATAACTTAGCGGCTCGGGCCAGAGCATAGGCTTCAATATCCATAACTTTGGCAGTAAGGCCGCCTAACTCAACCGCCGAAACCCTGGCTTCAACACTTTCGGTTCTGGCTGCACTTAATAATACATTAACTTTATTCTTATCCGCCAAATTGAGACCAACACGTTCAAAGTCGATACTGACTTCTTCTATCGGATATGGAATCAAGCTATCAGCTTCAATTTCTATCTGAGTTGCTAACTCATCATCATTAAAGTTAGCGTCCATGAAAACGGTTTTAGTAATAACAGTTGAACCTGAGACGGCAACAGAAACTTGCTTGTATTGTTTGGGGATCTTTTTGCGAATTCGACTAATGACCTTGCTAACGGCTTCTATGTCCTGAATTTCTTTATCATTCATAACACCCTTAGGCATTAGCTCTTTTGCAAAATGAAGCAGCGAATATTCGCTACCATGCAATTCCAACAACACAGCTTTTATGGCATAGGAGCCAATATCCAAACCGATTAGAATAGAGTTTTTTTTCCCTAACAATTGCTCAAACATATGTGTTTAACCATTTAATAATTATTAATATAGTGCGTGATCAATACAAATCAGCAAATTCTCGTTATATCTGGCAAAAACATGCAGTTTTCTATTAGCTTAGCACTAAATGACGAATACTTGGCATAATTACAATTTTTTATAACAAAATGATGCTGAAACTTGGTATTATCAGCTTTGTTTCGTATTCATAAACACCTGCCCGGATGCTTATTGTGAAAAAAGTTATTAAATACTCAATTTATTTTTTTATTATTTCTAGCTTATTGGGCTGTTTAACCGTTTATTTAACCTACCTTCATTTTAAAGATGACCTGCCGCCAGTAGAAACGCTGAAGAATGTTGAGTTTCAGACACCGATGCAAGTCTATTCAGCCGATGGGTTATTAATCTCTCAATTTGGTGAAAAACGCAGAATACCGTTAAGTTATGAGCAAATCCCACCTAAATTAATAGAAACTTTACTCGCGACCGAAGATTATCGGTTTTTCTCTCATAACGGCGTTGATTTTATAGGTATTATGAGAGCCGCTATTACAGTATTAACCAGTGGCTCCAAAAAGCAAGGTGCAAGTACGCTAACAATGCAACTTGCAAGAGGTTTTTTCTTAAATCGGGATAAAACCTATGTCCGTAAAATAAAAGAAATCTTCATTGCGCTAAAAATGGAACGCGAACTAAGCAAGCAAGAAATCCTGACTCTGTACATCAACAAAGTTGAATTAGGCTACCGGGCATTTGGCTTTGGTGCAGCAGCGAAAGTATATTACGGCAAAAATATAGACGAGCTAAATATAGCGCAAATGGCCATGTTAACCGGCCTACTCAAAGCGCCCACGGCATATAATCCACTGCGTAATCCCGAGAGAGCCCTGTTCAGACGTAATACAGTTTTATGGCGATTACAGGATGTTGGTTACCTGAGTCAGGCTGAATATCAACAAGCAATCAATTTACCTCTGACAGCAGAATATCATGGCGCAGAA
Source organism: uncultured Alteromonadaceae bacterium (assembly GCA_913056495.1). Taxonomy (GTDB): domain Bacteria; phylum Pseudomonadota; class Gammaproteobacteria; order Enterobacterales; family Alteromonadaceae; genus Catenovulum. Next base: position 12,181 of record CAJXMO010000042.1, read on the forward strand.
ATAGAACTGGACAGTCCTTACATTGCAGAAATGGTCCGACAAGAAATGGTCGACCTGTACGGTGAAGAAGTAGCCTATACAAAAGGTTTCCAGGTGTATACCAGCGTAACATCTAAGTCGCAACAGGCAGCAATGCATGCACTCAGACAAAACCTTCATAGTTATGACGAGCGACACGGCTATCGCGGTGCTCAAACCATAATCTGGATTGATGATCAGGAAGAACAGCCTTCGCAGCAGGATATTCTGAATGCGCTGGAAAGACACCCTGACTTTGGCTGGTTAGAAAACGTTGCAGTTCTGTCAGTTGACCCTGAATTAAATCAATTTGAATTCTTACGAAAAAATGGTGAAACCGGTATTGTTGAGTGGTCCGGTATGAGCTGGGCAAGAGCTTTTATTGATGATGACAGCCAAGGCGAGGAGCCTGAATCTGTAACTGAAATTGTTCATGTAGGTGAAGTTGTCAGTGTTCGCCAAAGCGATGGTCAATGGCATTTATCTCAGTTTCCCGATGCCTCCGCGGCTCTGGTAGCAATTAACCCGGAAACAGGGGCTATTCAGGCGTTGGTTGGCGGTTATGATTTCAGACAAAGTGAATTTAACCGAGTCACTCAGGCCAGACGTCAGGTCGGCTCAAATATTAAACCTTTTATTTATTCGGCAGCAATCAAACATGGCTTTACCCTAGCCAGTATCATTAATGACGCACCGATCAATCAGTGGGACAGACGTCAGGGCACAGTTTGGCGACCTCAAAACTCTCCGGCTGTTTATGATGGACCCATTAGAATGCGTGTCGCGCTTGCCAAATCAAAGAACGTGGTATCGGTTAGATTATTGCGTTCAGTCGGAATCAATGACTTGGTAGACCATTTAACTCAATTTGGCTTCTCTCGAGATGATTTACCCAGAAATGAATCTCTGGCTCTGGGTTCTGCATCGTTCACGCCGCTTGAACTGGCAACAGCCTATACTGCGTTTGCCAACGGTGGGTTTATTGTCAAACCTTATTTAATTGACCGGGTAGAAAACAGTGAAGGGCAAATCATCTATCAGGCCCCTAAGCAGATCCTTTGCGACCAGCCTTGTGAATCAAATAACATCAAAGCCGAAGAAAGCTTGAGTGTCAATATGACAGAGCAAGACAATCAAGCTGAAATAACTCAGGTTATTTATCCGCCCAGAGCAATTTCAAAACAAAATGCTTTTTTAATATCAGATGCAATGACAAGTACCATTTGGGGCGGTGGTAACTGGAATAAAGGGACAGGCTGGAATGGTACCGGCTGGCGCGCACGCGTATTAAAGCGAAAAGACATTGGCGGTAAAACCGGTACCACAAACGAAGCAAAAGATACCTGGTTTAGTGGTTATGCGCCCGGTTCTGTTGTAACCAGTTGGGTAGGTTTTGATGATCACAGGCGAGCTCTGGGCGCCAGTTCCTATAATAATAATTTAGGCAAAGAGCAAGTGTATGGTAAAGAGTTTGGTGCACAAACAGCCCTACCGGCCTGGATTGATTATTTAAAAGTGGCATTGGAAGATAAACCAAATCAAACTCAATCGATACCGGAAAATATTACAACGGTTAGGATCGACAGAGAGACGGGTAAATTAACCAACAAAACGGATCATACTGCTTTATTTGAGTATTTTGTTTCAGGCACAGAGCCAACTCAGCATATTGAAAACGCACCTCAACTGGAAATCATTAATGCCAGTCAGGCAGGTGAAGTGCTTGAAACCGAGATGGAACAAATATTCTGAGAATAAAAATAAAGCCTCTGGTTGAGGCTTTATCAGTTTTTAATCTATCCAGCTAGCGAGCTTATGCTTCAACCACTTTTTCAGGTTCGGCATCAGCTTCAAACCATTGATCCAGTTTACGCTTTAATGCTGGCACACCAGATCCTTTTAGAGACGAAAATAGTTCAACCTGTACATCTCCTTCAAAATTTTCACTGGCTTTTCTGACTTCTTTCAAAACTGTATTACGAGCGCCTTGTTTGAGCTTATCCGCTTTGGTTAATAAAATCAGCACAGGCAAATCACTGTCAACAGCCCAGAAAACTAAATCTTGGTCCAGTTCTTTAAGCGGGTGACGAATATCCATTAAAACGACCAGTCCAGCCAAACACTCTCGCTTTTGTAAATATTCACCGAGTGATTTTTGCCATTTTTTCTTAACCTCTAAAGGCACTTTAGCAAAACCATAACCGGGCAAATCAATCAGGCGTCGTTGTTCATCTAATTCAAAAACATTTATCAGTTGAGTTCGACCCGGTGTTTTACTGGTTCGGGCAAGCCCTTTTTGTTCTGTTAATGTATTAAGTGCACTCGATTTGCCTGCATTTGAACGCCCGGCAAATGCGACCTCATAACCCGAGTCTTCACCTAATCCCTCAATATTGGGTGAACTTATTTTAAATTTTGCATTTCTGTACTGAATCACGTGAATACCACTCCTCGTTTGCACTTTGGGCCGTGTAATTTATGTGTATTGCAATAGGCTATTTCATTCTCTGACATAGTGGAATGAACGTGGTTTAGTTATTCTAAATGAAAGAAACTTCAGGGATAAAGCAGCCATTGCCCTTTTCAGGACGGATATCGCCATACACTGTTTGAGAATAATCCAGAAAAATGATGATTTAATCAGATTATTATCAGCTTAATGAGGGTAATTTTATCACTCAACCGAGATAAGACCCAAAGATAAATTGAGCTGAGTACAAGATAAATGAAAAATCAGCTCCTTAAAGCCTTCAGCCCGCGAGCAGTCAAGCTACTCCCTCTGCTAAAATGACTAAAATCGACAATTAGAAACAATTGTATTTAACTTCGTTTTATTAGAGCCTGTTTATCTTTGTGTTATTTTTGAGCAATAGGCTATTTTAATCATTAACAAAGCAGAATGAGTGCGGTTT
>CAJXMO010000043.1 GCA_913056495.1 uncultured Alteromonadaceae bacterium
ACTGTCAAAGCTTGGCTCGGTTTCGCTTCGCTGCACTAGTTTAGCCAAGCATTTATCAGCCCCTTAATGGGGCGTTAATTTTTTTTGCGTATCTTGCTTGAATCAGCTAACTAGCCTATAGCAGACATTCGATAATACGCGCTTGAGTTTCTGCTTCTGGCACAATGCTACTGTCAGGTTTGATTGAGCCTAATAAATGCATCTGAAAGATTAAGCTAAATACAACCTAATCAAGCTTAGCTTTCAGGTGCTGTGCTGCGTTTTCCTGATCTAAATTGATTGCTCTGATTGGGAATGGGATATTAATGCCTTCTTCGGCAAATCGTTTATGCAGTGCCTTAATGAACGCAGATTTGACCCAGAACCGGTTAAAATATTCTTTTGCTCTAAGCATGACAGTAAAGTTAATACTGGAGTCACCAAACCCGGTAAATACGACAAAGGTGTCGTAGTTACTGACGCCCCATTCATGTTCTTTTAAAACTTTGCGCGCCACTTCAAGTGTGACTTTTTCAACCTGATCTAAATCCGATGAATAATGTACACCCAGCTCTACCGGCACAGATAATTCTTTTTCCGGATAATAATAATTAATGATTTTAGACTGGGCTAATACGCTGTTGGGCATAATTACAGTATTATTGGGCAGCATTTTTATCCAGGTTGAGCGCCAGCCAATTTTTTCGACAAAACCCTGCTCTCCGGAATCAATTTCTATGTAATCACCAACTCGAATGGGTTTGTCTGCAACTAACTGGACACCCGAAAAAAAGTTTTCGAGAGTTGGCCTAAGCGCCAGTGCAACCGCGAGTGAGGTGATACCTAAAGACGCGATAAGCGGTGTAATTGAAATGCCGACTGTACCCAGTAATACCAGAGCGCCCACACCGAATATGACACCACTGCTAATGCCTTGAATAATGCTGCGGCTATTACGCAGCGTATTTGAACGTTCGGCATAATTGCATAACAAACCCGTAATAAACTGATTGGCAAAAATGACCAGTGAAATAATTAAAAACAGCTGGCTGATTTGAGTGGCATGCAGGCTTATCCAGCCTTGTGAATGGGTGTATTCTTGTTCTATAACGCTATAAAGCAAAACTCCCAGCCCTATAATGGCAATGCTTGCCGGTGTTTCAATTGAACAAATCAGTAGAGAATCGGCTTTATAGGGGGTTTTGTTTATTAAATGCCTGATTTGCGCCAAAATGATGCGTTTAATGACGATCAGCACCAGAACAATAAGCAGGGTGGCCAGCGGCGTAACCGACCATACGGGTAGTAGATCCGTGACAGACTGGATAAATGCTTGCACTTGCATAAATGACACCCTTAGTTAAATCCTTTAAACCAGACGTTCATTTAGGGTGTGCAAATACTGTACCCTGAGGGCTAAGAGCAGGCTAACAAAAACCCGACAGCAGTCGGGTTTTTATGGTTTTTGCCGTAAAGGTCTGCTTTTAGTATTTAACCGGCAGTAGTGGGCACTGAAAATAAGTTTCGCCTGATTCAACTTCCAGATAGCCCATATCTAGATAATAATGCACTTGTTCAGCTGACATCAGTACAGGTAGGGGATCATAAGCATCCATTGCATCCTGATTCCAGCTTGCCAGTTGTAAATCCCAGCGACCACCATTATATTGCGGATTGCCGGGCGCAGCTTCTGAGACTGGCAGTTGTGCTATATCTGGATCGTTTGCATTTGAGATGACATATAGCTTATCAAATGATTTAGTATTTGCCCCTTTTGGTGCGGGCAGGCTGGTTGTGCCTTTGGTGCCCCATACTTCTCCGTCACCGTATACGGCAGGCATAAAATTGGGTTTGCCGGGATCAGCCATAGACTGGTTGGCAAGCACTAATAGCAGGCAGCCTAATGTCACACGAATTAATTTAAACATAATATTTTCCTTTCAGTTAAAGTTTAATAGGTCACTTTGCTACCTGATTAATCATCAGGTAATTTGAAAGGTAGTGCTCAAATATCACGTAAATGTCACAACCGATTCACAAATGTGCATCAGGCGAAATTGATTCAGTTATGAAATGGAAAACAAAATAAAGCGGGATGGCTGTTAAATTTAACAGCCAGGTTTTTTTGATCGATTGCTGATTGATACGCATCCTTGCGCATTTTAAATAACCTCAACTCGGGATAAGGTGTATTGAAACATATTCATTAAACCGAGCTGAGGTTAAATAATTAGTATGTCCAGCGAATGGAAGCCGACGCGCTACGAGGCGCACCATAGTAGCCCTGGTCCCAATACAGGCTGTTAATGTATTTTTTATCCGTTAGGTTTTGTAGATTTACAGACACGGTTAAGTTATTTGATAGCTGATAACTTGCCATTAAATCAAGCAGAGCATAGGCATCTTGTTTATAAGCACCACTTGCTGTTTGTGTATCATCTTGCCATTTTACAATCCCGCCCAGTTTAAGTGCCGGAAGAGCCGGGAGAATATAAGATGCTGAAACTTTTACCAGATTTTTAGGAATGAAAGGGCGTGCTTTTGCACCGTTGGCATCTTCTATATTTACCTGAGTATAACCCATGCCTAAATTAAAGCCTGAGAATACCTCGCCAGAAAGTTCTACTTCATAACCTTCACTTTCTACTGTTGAAGCGTCATAAACTGCAATCAGACTGCCTGCCTCATTTTGCATGCGTTCACGAAATACCCCAAAGTTATTTTGTTCAGATTCAAACCGTGCCAAGGTTAGAACGGCGCGCTTATTATTAAAGGTTTTCTTAAACCCGAACTCTTTGCTTTCGCCATTGACCGGCCCAAGTGGCTTAAACTCCTCATTGACCCATGTCTGTTGTTTAAAGACTTCACTATAACTAGCATATGCAAGCATATCGTCAGTAAACTTGAAGGTTGCACCATAATAAGGAACGGTTTCATTGGCCGATGTATTTGAATCACCACCATAGCTGACGCCTGTTTGCTCTAAGTCTACTTTTCTTGCGCCCGCTAATACGGAGAGCTGGTCGGTTATATTTAAGCGGGTTGCAAGGTAGAAGGCTTCCTGAGTGAGTTCAATATCTGTCGTATTTGCAGCAGGGTTATGGTCTACAAAATCAGGTCTTGGTGAATTGCCTTCAGCCCAGTCGCTTTCTAAAACGGGTAAACCTTCTGCATAGTTATAATAAGAAGCTTCAATAACGTCTGTATCTGAATGGCTGTAGCCTAAAACAATTTGATGGTACTGGCCGCCAAAACTAAAATCACCTGTAAAATAGGCATCAATGTTGAGTTGCTTTTCTTCTCTGTCATAAGCACTGGCGTAACCTGAAAGGCCGGTGCCGGTTGTACGATCTAGCGAGCCAGAAACATAAAAGAGTTCTGATTCATATTCAGATTTATTTTTGGTTGCGATTGCATTAAAGCGCCAGTCGGTATTAATCCATTGTTCTAACTCAATAAAGGTTTGGGTTTGAGTGGCGTCTGCAAACGTCCATTCCGGGGCCGTACTGGTGGATACATCAAAATCGGTTTGAGAGCCGTCTGAATAAACCAGTGGCAGGGCACCCCATAATACACCGTCAGATTGACTTTTATCTATGCTGTGACCTACTGTCAGTAGTGTATTGTCGGTTAAATCAAATTCTAAAATCCCATAACCGAGCTGAGTTTCATCTGAGTGGCGGTCAAGGTATGAGTCGCTTTTATCATAGGCTAAAACAGCGCGCCCTCGTACCGATGTAGAGAGTGAACCTGAAACATCTCCGTCCAGTCGGCGCTTATTCCATTGACCCAATGATAATGATGAGCTGGCTTTAAGTTCATCCGTTGGACGTTTTCTTATATAGTTAATGGTTGCTGAGGGGTTAGCCAGACCGGTAATTAAACCGGCTGCACCTTTTACCACTTCTACTTTTTCATAGATAGCAGTATCTTGCTGACCTAGGTTTAAACCTCCGATAAAAGGAACCCCAACACCGTCATATTGAAAATTGACGATATCAAAGCCACGAGCGGTGTAATAAGTTCTGTCAGTTTCTATTTCTTCTACTGTAACACCTGGTGTGTAGTCTAATAATTTATTGGTATTGTCCAGTTCAAAATCCTGGATTTGCATACTGGATATAGCGGTGACCGTTTGTGGTGTTTCATAAATTGATAAATCTAGCTTGGTTGCAGTTGCCGTTGCGCGTTGCTCACCATAAACCTGAATGATTTCTACGTCAGCTTCTTCTGCTAAAGCTGGTAATGAGGATAATGATGTAGCAGCTAAAATCGCGAGTGAGAGTCGCTTTTTAGTGAAAATGGCAGTTGAAAACATAATTAGAGTTACTCTTGTTGTGTAATAAAAATAATTTAGAGCGCAAAATTGATGAATCCATAGCGGCGCTTCATTCATCCTTTATTAAATGGTAATATAATATCAAGTGGAAATGCAAATGATAATAACTATCAGTAGAGTTATGTTTAATTATGAAAGATGTTAGAAAAATTTTATTTAAAGTTCACGGCTATCTGGCTTTACTAGCGCTCATTCCGATAATCCTTATCGCGTTAACAGGCAGTTTATTAGTTTTTAAGTTTGAACTGGACAGCCTGTTATTGTCAGACAGGGCGATTATCAGTGAAGCCGGGCAAAATCGAATGCCGATGAACCAACTGGTTGCGGGTGTGAATCGATCTAACCCGGATTATGAAATTGGCAGTTGGGAACTTTTTGATGATGGTTATGAAGCTGACCGGGTTTATCTGATTAAAACAGGCACCGAGCAATGGTATAAATTATTTTTAAATCCATACACTGGCAAAATGCTCAGTAAACCCGAGATTATTAATCACTATTTCACGGATTGGCTACTGGAAGTACATTATACCTTGTTATTAAATGATCTCTGGCACGAACAACCTCAGCTAGGTACATTAATCGGATTAATTGTGGCCATAATGCTGACATTTTTGGGTGTATCCGGGCTGATTATTTACCGTAAATTCTGGCGTAAAATATTAACTTTTAAACCGGGTAAAAACCGTCAAACGCAATACAGAGAAATTCATCGTCAGGTTGGTATTTGGAGCTCGCCCATTTTTTTGATTATCGGGATGACAGGCATTTATTTTAACTTGGTTGAGTTTTTACATGAGCAGGAAGAGCATGCCGATGGCGCTGGTCATTATATAATGGAGACCCGACTGTATAATGATCAAGTTAACTTTGATGAAATGCTACTCGAAAGTCAGCGTAAACTATCAGGCTTTAAACCAACTTATTTTTTATTTCCTTATGAGCCTGAACTTCATTTCACCATTTTTGGTGAAGTTCCGACGATGAATATTTTCGCCAGTGAATATGGTTCGACTGTTAGCTTTGATAAACAAACCGCGGCCTTTATCTCGGCTTACGATATTCGTGAACAAAGTTTTGTAAATAAACTGGTAGATAGTTTACGTGAACTGCATTTTGGCAATTTTGCCGGCTTATACAGCAAAGTACCTTATGCCATTGTGGGAGTCGGTATTTTAGTATCTTGTATAAGTGGATTATTAATGTGGTTGAGAAGAAAGCGGATTTTGCAGTAAGCAGGGCGTTTTGGATATTGGTAAATGACCTTTCAAAGCAGACATTTTCTGCCTTGAAAGGTCGACTCAACAAAAAGCTTAATCAGGGAGTGTGTTTAACTAGTTTAAAGACTCAATTGAACCATTTGTCCCTGTCCCTGTGCCGGTTCCTGTCCCTGTACCCGTGCCGGTAATAGTATCATCATCCTCGTCAACTTCGGCAATTTCAATTTTGTCGGCCAATAAAATGCCTAAGTGATTTAAGATACCTTCAACTTCGACAATCGTACCAACTGATAAATCTTCGACGCTACCGTCTTTAAATTCAGTTTCATCCGTGATCGAAATAACCTGCTCGTTGACCGTAAAGTCATATGGTGAGTTAAACTCGCTGATCACACCCGCAATTTCAAGTTCAGTCACTTCAAACTCGATTTTAATCGCGTGTAATACACCATTTGCATCCAGATAGCCTTCAACCTCAACTTCTGCGCCTAACATGAGTGAATCCACATCGCCATTTTTGTAAGCCGTAAACTCATCTGTTGTAATGCTAACACCCTCTACCTCGAAGTCCTGTGCTGAGTTAAATACGCTAATCACACCTTTAACTTCTGCGGATTCAGGTTCTTCAAATTTAATTTTGCTTGCAACCAGGATATTCTGCTCGTTTAAGAAACCTTCAACTTCAACAATTACGCCTAGTGCCAGCATATCTGCATTACTGTCTTCAAATTCGGTTTCCGCCGTCGTCGTAATGGCCTGATCACCGATTGAAAACTCAGTTGCAGAGACAAATTCACTGATCATGCCTTCAACTGAGATAGCTTCAGCTTCTTCAAACTCGATCTTAGTCGCAACCAGCACGCCCTCATTGTTGATAAAACCTTCCACTTCGACATGTACGCCTAATGCAAGAGAGTCTGTGCTGCCATGTTTATATTCAGTATTGTCAGTGGTTGTGATGGTTTGCTCACCCACTTTAAAGTCAGTGCTACTGGTAAACTCGCTGATAGTACCTTCTAATTCAGCGTCACGGTCTGATTCTTCAGCTGATTCAATTTCTATCTTTTTAGCCAAAATGGTGCCGTCGGCTAACTGATGACCTTTGATTTCTACTGTGACACCCAGCATGAGCTCATCCGGACTACCCTCTTTGTAACGGGTATTTAAATTAGTGGTAATGGCATGTCCGTTGACACTAAAGCTGGTCAGCGAATCAAAACTGTCAATTTCACCGGTTAATTCAACATAAGGGTCGGCATCATCTTTACCTTGTGATTTATCAGCGCCTTTGAGTTCAATCTGAAGCGCGAGAAATGAATTGTCAGCCTGAACAATACCTTTCATTTCAACACGTTTACCTTCTTTAAGAGAAAGGAAAAAAGCTTCGCTGTTTAACTCTGTTCCGTTGGGTAATTCAAGCAAGGTGGCTTCTGAAACTTCGACTTGGCTGCCTTTGACCATGAATGTATTATCAGAAATTGAACTGACTTTACCACTTAACTGAGTGACAAAAGTATCAGGGTCAACTTGAGTTGAAGTGTGTTGTCTTCTTAACTGGCTGGCAACCAACTGGCCATCATTTTCGAACGCTTGAATGACAACTTTATCGCCTTGTGCGATATCGTCAACGCTAAAGCGGCGAACTTTGGCATCTGAGGTGTCGATAAAGCGAGTATAATCATCTGTGATAATTGTTTTACCCATTACCATGACAGTATGATTATCAGGATCAACACTGGTCACTAAACCTTCAATTTTTAATTCAGTCGCTAATTCCATGCGAACTTTGGTCGCAACAAAAAATGCATTTTCATCATAATAACCTAATACAAATACATCTATGTCTTTTGCCAAATCTGAACTTTCGCCGCCTTCAAACTCGGTATCTGCGTTTGTGATGATAATTTGATCATCTACCGTAAATTTTTCGGCTGATACAAAGTCATCTATTTCGCCTGTAAAGGTGACTAGCTGGCCTGAGTAGTCTGCTTCTGCTTCTACTTTTATATCTGTTGCGGTTAAAACATTATCTGTCGGCGCTGAAACGGCTTCCACCGTTACTTTGCTACCATTTTCAATATCGCCTTCAACCTGAGCATTAAAATAATCTACGGTTAAATCACCGATTATAAAAGTACTTTCACTTTCATTTAAAGCTGACACTGTGCCGACTAATTTTACTTCACTTGTCGCTTCGAGTTTTTCAACTCGGGTTGCAACCAGATTGTCATCATTGTTTTCCAGTGCGCTGATTTCAACTAAATCACCTGGCATTAGCGTTTCAAATGCAGTACCGTCAAATTCAGTGAATTCATCAACATAATAGGTTTGTCCCAGTACAATAAAGCTACCGGCTGCTAAATCAATGCTTTCAACCGGACCTTCGGCATCCGACTGGTAGCTAATTGTAGTTGCGCTGGCGCCTTTACCTTTTGCGCCGGCTTTACCTTTTACGGTGACGACCATACCAACTTCAATTGCATCCTCTGAGCTGTTCTCGTCATCATCTGTAGAAAATTTGGCTTTGTCTGTTTTAAATTTAACCCCGTTGATATAAACACTGCCAAATGCTGTGACTACACCTTTTGCTGATGTAGGGGCCTGATAGGCTAAATCAACGGTTAAAGTTTGACCTTGGGTAATTTTGACCGATTGAGATGGGTTTGAAACGGCATAGTGTATACCTTGTTTAGAGACTGAATTGACATCAACTTGATATTCGCCTTCAGGTAAATCATCAAGCGTATCGCCGGATTTTATATTTTTTGAGTAATTCGGCCCCGATATTTGGATATCGGCATCCGTATTGTCTGGTAAACCAGAAACAGAAATATCTATCGCACCAACCCGGTTAGCACTTCCGTTTGGTGTATCTCCGTCACTGTTGGAGCTGTTACCACAACCTGTCGCTGATAATATTAACAGCGCGAGTGTTGTCTTTTTTAGATGTTTGATTTGCTTCATCTGATTACCTCTTTTCTATCAGTTAAGTTACGAAAAAATCGCAATTAGGTTAGTACGCTTTGCTTGCACATTCACTGATTAAAAGTGGATATTGGCTGTTAAAAGCCAGACTTGTGACCTGATTCTTAAAAAAGTCGGGCGGTCATTAAATTAAAATAAAATATAATATAAACAACCCCTTATAATAAATTAAGAGTGTGAACAGGTCCTCTGATCGGAGTTGTTTAATAATTTTGATGTGTTTTTGTTGGTGAAGAGTCAGGACGTTTTTTGGCTTGCTTTTAGCGTTGTAAAAATATTTGTCCATTTATCATTAGTTATTCAAATTGCTTTCGTTTGATTCGGGAACCTTTACAGGGAGCAATGCGATGAATCAACTATAATTGATTAATAATTAATCAAAAGGAGGGCTGGGTTATGTCGGCTGATAATAAGTGGTCTTTATCAATGCACCAAATAGAATGTTGTAATTGCAGTCATGGTTGTGGATGTCAGTTTGGTGGATTTCCGGATAGCGAAAGTGGTGGGTGTCAGGCTTTATTGGGTTTTTTGATCATAGAGGGCCACCTTAACGAACTCGATTTAAGCGGTATTAAAATGGTTTTTGCTGCAAAGTGGCCAAAAGCGATTCATGAAGGGAATGGCTCAGGCGCTTTATTTATAGACAGTTCGGCCAGTTCTGAGCAGGTTACAGCTCTGGCTAAAATTATGTCTGGGCAATTAGGAGGCATGCCTGTTGAAGCGATTGCGGGTACTTTTACTGAGTTTGAAGGGCCCGTTATTAAAGAAATTCATATGAACCCTGATGAAAAACATGCTTCTTTTTCAATCGAGGGCATTTTAGATGTAGCGCAGACGCCGTTAATTAATCCGGTAACAGGCGAAGAGCAAAATGTACATATTACTTTTCCGTCCGGTGGTTTTATGTGGGACGATGGCAATATCGGACATTCTGAAAAGATGTCCATTGATTTTGGCGCTATGACATTTGATCACACCGGGCAATTTGCCGCCAAAGCAATCGCCCATTGGGGAAATTAGGTTTGATTCTCGCCCGTTTAACGAAAAGCCGGGACAGTCGCTCATGGGTATTGACTGTTTTGCTTTTAGTTGCCGCCAGCTGGTATTACATCTTGTATGAGATGTCTATGGATATGACACCAGTTGAGCAGTGGCGGTATTCTCAACTCTTTGCCTTATGGTCTATGTGGGCTGTGATGATGGCAGGCATGATGTTACCTTCGGCTTTTCCGGTTATCGCCTTGGTGAACCAACTCAATCATAAAAGGCTACAGCGTGGTAGCCCCTATACTCACACCTTATATTTTATAGTTGGGTATTTATTGGCCTGGACGCTTTACAGTTTGCTTATTACGCTGATCCAGTGGTATTTGCATACAGCTTATATATTGTCTCCTATGATGGTCAGTCATCATTCAGGCTTTACGGCTTTTTTGCTTATTGTGGCCGGAGGTTACCAGTGGACACCGCTAAAACAGCAGTGTCTTCAGCTATGTCATTCGCCGATGACTTTATTTTCAAAATACTGGCGTGAAGGGGTTGGCGGCGCCGTATATATGGGCTTTAAACATGGGCAGTATTGTGTAGGCTGCTGCTGGTTCTTAATGGCACTTTTATTTGTAACCGGTGTGATGGATCTATTCTGGATTTTTGTTTTAACGCTTTGGGTTATGTTTGAAAAGCTGTTTGCGTTTGGTCCCGCCGCGAGCAAACTATTTGGACTGGTTTTAATTATCTCAGGGATAACGGCTTTATTTGTTAAGTTACCATTCTAATGATGCAGAATCGCGCTTAATATGACTCAAGTGCAAATGATTAACGCCTGTGCGCTCCAATCTAATTTATATCAAGTGTATCTAAGGCCTGTTTATCTTTCGAGTACAAATTTTGTTCTAACTGAGCGATTTCAAATCGCGGCGCGAGGGCTGTAGTATAGTTATTCTATATAAAAACCGAGCAACAAAGAGTTGGAAGCGCTCAG
>CAJXMO010000044.1 GCA_913056495.1 uncultured Alteromonadaceae bacterium
TTTTAGATTTTAGATTTTAGATTTTAGATTTTAGATTTTAGATTTTAGATTTTAGATTTTAGATTTTAGATTTTAGACAGGTAAAGCTTCTGATAATTTATCGCTGCTGCAAACTCAATTTTTTAAATTTAATCAGACCGGCAATCATTTTATTAATTTGTTCAAGTTCGCCCAGCCAATCAAAGCCGACATTTCTATCGATAAAGTTTGCCTCAATACCAATAAAAATTTGCGTGATGGCTTCTGCACTTGAACCTTTCGCCATATTTAAATACCGGATTGAATCTTTAATACTGTCACGATCTTCACCTTCTGCAATATTAGAAGCGACAGACAAGATTGAACGTGTTAGCTGATCTCTGAATCCAAAATCCTTAATCTGAGGACTATATCGATATACTTTCACAGATAAGCGGGAGCTGCGCTTCCATACATCTAATTGTTTAAATTGCATCAAAAACATCCTGTTTTAACCCATCTTATAATGCTAGCCTAAATTCATATTGATTCCACTGCCCTCATCCATAAACAACAAGTCTAAAATCTAAAATCTAATATCTAAACTCTCAAAGCGAAGCGCCCAGAAGTTCTAATTTCTTATGTTCATGCTATGCAGGCTTTGATATAATATTGGCCTTTCGTTGAAAATTAAAATGCAAGAAAACAGCAAAATAACAGCGCTGTCGCTTGAAATTGTACGAAATGGCCAAATTAACTAAAAAAATTAAGCCAAACCGGCAATATATTCTTGTATTCTATTTTTTTATGAATATGCTGACAAACCTTACATTTCGAGTGATTGACTCGGTGATTTCGAAACTTTAAAGATTTATTGATTGAAGAGGGAGTAATAAACTCTATGTGTTCAATTTTCGGTATTCTCGATTTAAAAACTGATCGAGCTGAATTGAGAGAGACAGCTAAAGAGCTGTCAAAATTAATGCGCCATCGTGGCCCTGACTGGTCAGGTATCTATGCAGGCGAAAATGCAATCTTAGCGCACGAGCGCTTAGCTATTGTGGATGTAAATTCAGGCGACCAACCTCTCTTCAATCCAAATCGAAATCATGTTTTAGCGGTTAACGGCGAAATTTACAATCACAAAGAGCTGGAAAAGAATTTAACGATCGACTTCCAATTCCAGACTAAATCTGACTGTGAAGTGATCTTAGCTAAATATCAGGAAAAAGGCATTGAGTTCATCGATGAGCTTAAAGGCATGTTTGCTTTTATTCTGTACGATGAAACTAAAGATGAATATTTAGTCGCACGTGACCACATGGGTATCATTCCACTTTATATGGGTTGGGATGAACACGGAAACTTCTATGTATCTTCTGAAATGAAGTCGTTAGTTCCGGTTTGTAAATCCATTAAAGAATTCCCTCCGGGGCATTACCTACACAGTGCCGATGGTGAGTTACGTAAATATTACCAGCGCGACTGGATGGAATATGACGCCGTTAAAGACAACGAAGCAAAACCGGAAGACATTAACAAAGCACTAGAGAAAGCAGTTAAGTCTCACCTGATGTCAGATGTACCTTACGGCGTATTATTATCTGGTGGTTTAGACTCTTCTGTCATTTCATCCATTACTCAAAAATTTGCTGCCAAACGAATTGAAGAGGATGATCAGGGTGATGCCTGGTGGCCAAAACTTCACTCATTTGCTGTGGGTTTAGAAGGTGCACCGGATTTAAAAGCGGCTAAAAAAGTAGCCGATGCGATTGGTACAGTTCACCACGAGATGACTTATACAATTCAAGACGGTATTGACGCAATTAAAGACGTTATCTACCACCTTGAAACTTATGATGTAACAACCATTCGTGCATCAACCCCAATGTACTTAATGGCGCGTAAAATCAAAGCCATGGGTATAAAAATGGTGTTGTCAGGCGAAGGTGCTGATGAAATCTTCGGTGGCTACTTATACTTCCATAAAGCCCCTAATGCTAAAGAGTTCCACGAAGAGCTTATCCGTAAATTAAGCAAGCTCCATATGTTTGACTGCTTACGCGCAAACAAAGCCATGTCAGCTTGGGGTGTTGAATCACGCGTACCTTTCTTAGACAAAGAGTTCTTAGATGTCGCTATGCGTACCAACCCGGAAGCTAAAATGTGTAAAAACGGCAAGCCTGAGAAAAATATTTTGCGTGAAGCTTTTGCAGAAGGTTACCTGCCGGATGAAGTATTATGGCGCCAAAAAGAACAATTCAGTGATGGCGTAGGTTATAGCTGGATTGATAGCTTAAAAGAACATTGTGCTGAAAATGTTACTGATGACCAATTAGCAAACGCTGAACACAGATTCCCGCATAATACACCGGATACTAAAGAAGCTTATTATTACAGAAGCATCTTTGAAGAGCACTTCCCACACCCTTCATGTGCAGAATGTGTACCGGGCGGTAAATCTGTAGCTTGTAGTACACCTGAAGCATTAGCTTGGGATGAAAGCTTCTCAAAAATGGCCGACCCATCAGGCCGTGCAGTATCAGCTGTTCATAACGACGCATACAAACAAGACTAAACTTTAGCTTAAAGCTTTAGATTAAAAAACGCAGGCTTCGCAAGAACCCTGCGTTTTTTGTTTTTGGGGATGCCCCAACCGTAGGCGTGCAGCTTGCGCACGCGATATATATAAGTTGCGCACGCAAAACACAAATTCCCGTTCGCGATCACAAATAAATACAATCCCAAAATGGGTAATCTTCAACACGTTCCGCAACCCCGGCACGCAATGGATTAGCAACAATATAACGAGCTTGATGGATCAAATCTGACTCATCTCGAATTTGATGATCATAAAAATTTGATTGCCAAATTCTTAACCCAGAACCACTACCCTGGTTGATTTTAACCGCTGTCAGACTTTTATATCGTTTAATGACCGTAGATAAGTTTGCCTTGTCTGCAAGCTGAAACATCCAGTGCAAATGATCCGGCATCAGAGTAAAACAAATATTATTGACGAACCCTTCCTGTTCAAGAAGTGATATGGATTTACAAGCGATACACGCGTTATCAAAATTTTGAAAAATTTTTTGCCGTTGATAACAGCATAAAGTCACAGAATAAAATGAAAATGCTTTAGAGACGCGCCCTTTCAACCTCTTCCTTGATGAAAACATAAAAATCCTTTTATAAACCCAAAACGCGAGCAAGCTTCGCGTCTACAAATAACCACCCACCCCAACCGTAGGCGTGCAGCTTGCGCACGCGATATATAAGTTGCGCACGCAAAACACCTCTCTCGAATTTGGTGATCATAAAAATCCTTTTATAAACCCAAAACGCGAGCAAGCATCGCGCCTACAAATAAACACCCACCCCAACCCTAGGCGTGCAGCTTGCGCACGCGATATATATAAGTTGCGCACGCAATCCGCGTTCAAATTCTACAAACGAACAATATTCCCCAACACCTGATTAGCTAATTTAACTGCCGTTTCAACCTTATCAGATTCCGCATAACATCTTAATTCCGGTGCATTGCCGGATGGGCGCAAATGAATAATATTGCCGTCTGACAAAGTCATACGCAAGCCATCGGTTGTATCCGCATTGCTCACTGAAATACCATCAAAACCAAGTTGAGATAATAATCCCTCTGGCGCTTTACTTGCCTGAGCAATAATTTGCTGACTCTTTTCAGTTGCAAAATTCTTAATACGATCACTATGAGTATATCTTTGAGGCAATGCATTTAATAAACTCACGACGCCCTGCGTTTTACTCGCAGCTAATAACATTAACGCAGGTAATACTGCATCCCGGGTTGGTAAGGCTTTTAAAGTTTGTCCGTTGAGCGCAACATCAGAACCCAATAAAAACCCACCATTCGCTTCAAACCCGGCCACAGACGCATACTCTGAATTCAACGCGTCAAATTCTGCAATAACATAAGGTGAACCGATGCGTGTACGCACTACATGCTTAAAGACCCCAGACAATTCAATTGCCGTATTACAGCTCACCGGCACAGCCAAAGCTTCAATATTCAAAGCTTGCGCGGTTAATAACCCGAGAATATCACCACGCAACCATTTGCCGTCTTCACCGGCTAATAAAGGTCTGTCACCATCACCATCGGTAGAAAAAATTAAATCAAAACCATATTGCTCAGACCAGGCAATCGCTTTGGCTTTATCTTCTTCTGATACAGCTTCTGTATCAATTGGCACAAACTGGTCACTGCGCTCTAGTGGAGTCACTTTAGCGCCCAAACGGGTGAACATATCCTGATATAAACCCCGCCCGGCACTTGAGTGTTCATAAATACCAATATGTTTGCCCGCGAGAAAACTTTCATCAAATAATGAGGTATAGCGCTCAACATAAGTATCTGCAGCTAAAGGGTCAACAAGGAGTTCAGGTAAGCTTTGAATAGATTCAAATTCAACCTCAGCATGATTAATAGCCTGCTCTTCAGCTTTAGTGATTTCGCCGTCCGGACGATAAAACTTTAAGCCATTACGATCAAACGGAATATGACTACCGGTAACCATAATCGACGGAATTCCTGACTGCATAGCCGCATAAGCCAGTGCCGGAGTTGGCACGACACCATAATAAACTGTTTTAATATTGAGCTGACTTAACGCTTGAGCACAGGCCTGTGCCATCTGATAACTACTTGGACGGTTATCTATCGCAACCGCTACTGTATCAAACCTAAAGTTTGTTTGCATAGCAGCCACAAATGCGTGAGTAAAAGCCGCACAAACATCCGTGGTGAAATCAGTTACTAAGCCACGTGCCCCACTCGTTCCAAACTTAACGCCTGAACCTTCCAATACATTTTTTGTAATTAATTGAGTCATTCCTGTTTCACCATTTAATTTTATAAATCAATTTAACAACTGATATTTTTTAAAAATTCATTGTAAATTGCCCTTCGGGGCAAATATAGCCGAACCTACAATTGTTTTAAGTTGTGTCGGGTATACAAATGCTTTAACGCGATTGTACGATTACACCGCAACGCGGCTAATCGTACCTACCGTATCTACAATCAACCCAAATGCGCGGGCAAGCTCCGCGCCTACGGTGTAGGTCGACATTTATGTCGAAAACCAATTTCGTCATTCCCGGTTTTTTCCCTTCATCCCTGTTTTTTATTCCGTCATTCCCGCGAAGGCGGGAATCCAGAACTCAACACAGGTGTTACCGGCAAAAACTGGATTCCACATCAACGCTCAGGTGTTTGGTGGCTTACGCTCATACTTCGCTAAACCCCCCTACGATGTAGGTCGACATTTATGTCGAAATCAATTCCAAAACCAAACGCGATTGTACGATTACGCGCCCACGCGGCTAATCGTACCTACGTTCTTCGATAATTTAGATTTGAGAATTTAGAACGCTTCGCTACTAGCAAAAAACCTAGCACCCAAAACCCCAACCTCTCAAACCTAAACTCTAAATTCTAATTTCTAATTTCTCTCTTCTCGCCCCACACCCTACTTGCCAATTTCAACCTCGACAGCATCGCCTAATAACTGCTTATAACACTGGGCCAATTCATTTTTGGCCTCATCATCGCCATGCACAATCTTAATATGTTTAGGTTTATATCTCATCCGTTTGACAAAATTCAGTAAATCTTTTTGATCCGCATGTGCACTATAACCGGATAAGGTATAAACGCCCGCTTTAATATCAATTCGTTTATCATCAATCATAACATAGCCACCTTTTGGGCCATATTGCTGAATATCACGCCCCGGCGTGCCTTTTGCCTGATAACCCACAAATACCACATCCGTTCTTTCATCCGGTAATAAAGCTTTTAAATAATTCATGATCCGCCCGCCACTGCACATACCGGATGCAGCAATCACAATACAAGGCGAGCCTTTGCTGCGTATATATTCAATTGCCGCAAGATGCTCATCATGGCTTTTCACCGTATATAAATTTTCAAAATCGAGCGGATGCCTGTGCTTTTTTAATTTGGCCTTTGCTTCTTTGTCCCAAAGCGCTGACAGTTTTTGGTAATATTGGGTAAATTCAGCCGCCAGGGGCGAATCTAATATAACCGTCATATCCTGCCAAAGTTCAGAGCCTGGCGAGCGACTAATAATATCTTCAATTTCATATAAAAGCTCCTGCGTGCGACCAATACTAAACGCCGGAATTAATACCGCGCCTTTATTTTGTAAGCAACGCTCAACCACATTTTTTAACTGATCTCGTCTTTGCTTGCGGCCAGAGTGGCATTTATCACCATAGGTACTTTCAATGACTAAAGTATCCGCTTTATAAGGCGATTTAGGGGCAGGTAATAAAGGTGTATAAGGCGCGCCTAAATCCCCTGAAAATACAAACCTATGTTTACAATCCGGTTTTTTCACGTCAACTTCAACATAAGCCGAACCCAGAATATGCCCTGCAGGCTGAAATTTTGCTTTTACACCACCAATGCAAACTTCAAACCAGCGTTTATATTCAACCGCGATAATCTGTTTTTTAATCAGTGTCAAAAATGATTTAACAATGTGTTTGTCCCGGGTAATCCCCGGCTCAATCGCATCTTCCAGTACTAATGGCAATAATTGAGCAGTTGCTTCAGTGCAATAAATTGGTTTTCGAAATCCGGCAGCAACCAGCCAGGGAATACGACCGACATGGTCAATATGACAGTGAGTAACAATCAGCGCCTGAAGCGGAGCAACATCAAAATTAATATGAGGGTTATTTGCATGAGCAGAACCAGAAACCTCAGCGCCCTGAAAAGCACCACAATCCACTAATATAGATTCATCTGGCGTTAATTTGAGTTCATGGCAAGAACCTGTCACGCCATCTACTGCGCCATGATGCACTACCTCTGGCATTTCCATACTAAATCCTTTTAAATACAAATAAATAAAAAGCTTAGCATAAAGTTAACTCTTGGCTTGATATTTAATTGCTGCACATTTGTTTAGCATTGAATTCATTTTCGACATAAATGCCGACCTACAATGTAGGCGCAGCCCTCCCCGTCATTCCACAGTAGGGTGGTTTAGCGAAGCATGAGCGTAAGCCACCAAAGACCTGAGTGTGATACGGATTCCAGTTTTTGGCCGGCAATACAACCGTCATGCCCGCGAAGGCGGGTATCCATGGTTTTACCTGCAACATCGGCGTTTGGCTCTAGATCTCCGACCTCTCGGGGATGTCGGCATCAAAAACGGGGATGACGGTGGTTCAAAAAACAATAATTCATTAATCACTGCCAAATAAATCCCGGGTATAAATTTTGTCCGCGACATCCTGCAAAACATCCGCCATTCGGTTAGATACGATTACATCCGAGATTTGCTTAAATTCGTTTAAGTCTTTAATGACTTTTGAATTAAAAAAGGTCTCATCTTCCAGTACCGG
>CAJXMO010000045.1 GCA_913056495.1 uncultured Alteromonadaceae bacterium
TACAGCTTACAGCTTACAGCTTACAGCTTACAGCTTACAGCTTACAGCTTACAGCTTACAGCTTACAGCTTACAGCTAAAACGGAGTAATTAATGAATGTTATTAAAACCAACATCGCGGATGTTGTGATTATCGAGCCAAAAGTATTTGGTGATGAGCGCGGTTTCTTTTTAGAGACCTTTCAGGCGGAACGTTATAAAGAAATGTGTGGGATAGAGCAGGATTTTGTTCAAGATAACCATTCTCGCTCAGGGAAAAATGTGTTGCGCGGATTACATTTTCAAAACTCAAAACCTCAGGGTAAGTTGGTTCGAGTTGTTCGTGGTGAAGTTTTTGATGTTGCAGTGGATATTCGTAAAGACTCACCTACATTTGGCCAGTGGGCTGGGGTGATTTTGTCGGAAGAAAACAAGCGCCAGTTTTGGGTGCCACCTGGGTTAGCGCATGGGTTTGTTGTATTGTCTGAAACCGCTGATTTTGAATATAAATGCACAGATTATTATGATCCATCTGATGAAGGCTGCTTAATTTGGAATGACCCAAGTGTCGGTATTGAATGGCCAGAGGGAATTGAACCTATTTTGTCTGCGAAAGACCAGATTGGTAAAAAGTTGGAAGAGCTATAAGCTATAAGCTTTAAGCGATAAGCGATAAGCTGTAAGCGGAAAGTTATAGGCTAAAGCATCATGCACAAGCTATTGGTGTAAAGTTTTTAGGTAGTTGTAGGTCGTGCTTTAGCGCGACAAAAAGGTATTGTTATGAAAATATTATTAACCGGTGCAAATGGTCAAGTTGGACGCTGTTTTTGGGATGTTATTGCGCAAGCACAAGAAAATGATTCCACGTTAGAGCTTTTAGCTTGTGGCTCTGCCGAGCTTGATATTACAGATAATATTGCAGTATCTAGCTTGGTTAATGAATATGTGCCAGATATCATTGTTAATGCCGCCGCTTATACTGCAGTAGACAAAGCTGAGGCTGAAAGAGAAAGAGCTTTTGCTG
This sequence comes from uncultured Alteromonadaceae bacterium, assembly GCA_913056495.1. Taxonomy (GTDB): domain Bacteria; phylum Pseudomonadota; class Gammaproteobacteria; order Enterobacterales; family Alteromonadaceae; genus Catenovulum. Next base: position 1,003 of record CAJXMO010000045.1, read on the forward strand.
TTAATGAACTTGGCCCTAAATATCTCGCCGAGGCCGCAGCTAAGATCCAAGTGCCTATTATTCATATTTCTACCGATTATGTTTTTGATGGTGAGGAAACTAAACCTTATCAGGTTGGTGACAAAGTTAATCCGCAAAGTGTTTATGGTGCCTCTAAATTAGCGGGTGAAAAGGCGGTAATTGGCGCTAACCCCAGACATGTTATTATACGCACTGCTTGGGTATTTAGCGAATATGGCAATAACTTCGTTAAAACTATGGTGAAACTTGCTCAGTCAAGGGATAAGCTTGGCATTGTTGCTGATCAGTACGGGTGTCCAACTTACGCCGGAGATATAGCTCACGCAATATTTGAAATATGCACATACATAGCTAATGATAAAGCAACTTTTGGTATATACCACTATTGTGGGGATTCACCTACGAGTTGGCATGGATTCGCAAGGGCCATTTTTGCCGATGCTGTAGCGTTAAAATTAATTGAAAAGAGTCCAGAATTACGGGCAATTAATACAGATGAGTATCCGGTCCCTGCAACCAGACCTAAATACTCAGTCATGGATAATTCTAAGTTAACCGCAACATATGATTTACCCGCATCTGCTTGGAGGAGTGCTTTACGTAAGGTGTTATTAACCCAAGTTTAATTGGTAAGTTATAGTTTTTAAATATCTGTTGTTGTTGTATTGGCTGTTTGTATAGGTTAAACGCTTTACTTTTTCAATTTTATTAAAAGTTAACTGGATCACGCTAAGACGCTATTTTTTTGGCCAAAAACTTTTATAATGGACTCCGTTGTTTATAAAACTTACGTTAATAGAGGAATAAGTTATATGCGTAGGAGCAGAGCTGTTAGTGGGTACCAGTCAGCTTTAATAAAAGTCCATCAAATTACTGACTGGTTTTCAGTTGTTTTAACTGCGTGTATTGCATCTTACTTTTATGCTGGCACCTTTGTTCTGGCTCAACCCGTTTTAATAACATCCTTAATTGTATTAGTTTTATCTATGATGTTATATAAAACCGTGGGTTTATATCGGCCGTGGCGAGGAGAGAAAAAAACACGTGAACTGGCCACTATGATAGTTGCATGGTCTACTGTGTTTATTGTTGGGATTTCTATTAGTTTTGCGATTGGTACAATTCAAGCGTCCGAACGAAATTTGATTGTAATTTGGTATGCAGTTGGATTAGTTACCAGTGTTTCCAGTCGCTTAATCGTTCGAATGGTTTTGAACTGGATTCGTAGTAAAGGCTACAACATTAAAAATATCATTATCGTTGGGGATGATGAAGTCACTCGCTCTGTAGTACGCAGAATTAAGCAAAGTAAATGGACCGGGTACAATGTCATTGGCTACTTTGGTGATGAAGACTTAGAGTTACAAGCGCCTTATTTGGGCAATTATAATGATATTCAAAATCACATGGAGCAGCATCCTGATCAGGCGGAGCAAGTTTGGATAGCGCTACCACTTTCTGACGCTTTATTAGTGCAGGAAATTGTTGCTCAGCTTGAACTGAGTGTTGTAGATATCCGCTATATACCAGGGTTTGAAGGTTTTAATTTAATTAACCACTCTGTAAGCATGGTGTCTGGCATGCCGGTTATTAATTTAAGCTCAACCCCAATGTTTGGTTTCAACAGAGTCATTAAAGCGGTAGAAGACAGAGTATTAGCTGCTTTTATTTTATTATGTATATCACCTATTATGCTGGCATTGGCTCTAGGCGTAAAATTAACTTCACCCGGTCCTGTTTTTTATCGTCAGGAAAGAGTGGGGTGGAATGGTAAACCTTTTTATATGCTGAAGTTTCGTTCTATGCCGGTTAACAATGAGGCCAGTGGTGTAGAGTGGGGAAATGCTAAAAATAAAACCAATACTCGTTTCGGGCGTTTTATTCGCGCAACCAGTTTAGACGAGTTACCTCAGTTTATTAATGTGCTAATGGGGGATATGTCGATTGTTGGTCCAAGACCTGAAAGAACGGTTTTTGTTGAACAATTTAAGACTCAGATTCCTGGTTATATGAAAAAGCATATGGTTAAAGCAGGTATTACCGGTTGGGCCCAAATTAATGGTTGGCGCGGTGATACGGATTTGAACAAACGTATTGAATGTGATCTTGAGTATATTGAGAATTGGTCATTGATTTTGGATATCAAGATTATTGCAATGACCTTTTTAAAAGGCTTCATCCATAAAAATGCGGCTTAGAGTTAGGTTTTAAGCCGTAAGCGTTGAGCAGTGCCTATTTTTGGCTGTTGCATTTTTACTTGTCGGGCTAAAGCCCGACCTACAGTAATAACTTATTTTTATATTGATACTTATGATCTTGAGTATATCGAAAACTGGTCGCTGATATTGGATATAAAAATAATTATGATGACCTTTTGAAAGGCTTCATCCATAAAAATGCGGCTTAGGGTTGGGTTTTAAGCCGTAAGCGTTGAGCCGTGCTCATTTTTGGCTGTTGCATTTTTACTTGTCGGGCTAAAGCCCGACCTACAACAACTTATTTTTATATTGATACTTAGTTAGTTTATAGGGTGCTATTTAAGGTGATTGTAGCCAGTAGAAAACTGAAGCAGACTAACTACGGCATTTAAATTTGGATATATGGAGATCCGGTTTGTTCTTAAATAGATTCTCACAACTTGTAGCCATCCCTTTAGTGACTTCTGGTTTTATGGCTATCGCTGAAGAACCTGCGAAAAGTATGTCTTTTCAGGGGTATACTGGCTATTTTAATACCCCCTCAGCTTATATCCCTGATAGCGGGACCGCTCATATTGGTTACGGTAACCAAACAGAAGTTAAACGCGAGTATCGCGGCCGTACAGATTATCTAGACACACATAATTTTTTAGCCTCGGTTAGTCTGTGGGAGCATGTTGAGATTAATGCCAGAAATGCAGCCTATAGCCGCACAATTGGCGGCGGTTCTGATGTATCTGCGAATATTAAATTCAACATACCTTACATACCACACGACTGGTTTAAATTATCTGTTGGTGCACAGGACTTAGGTGGTCAAGTTGGTTTTTTTGATTCAAAGTATATTGTAGCAAGTAAGTACTTTGAAAGTTACAAGCTTGATATAACCTTAGGCGCAGCTTCGAGCGATTCTGAATTTAGCCGGATGAATGGAGCTATAGGTGCTATTCGATGGCAGCCATATAACTGGATAGGATTGGCTGCAGAATATGACGGTGGTAGTACAAACTATGGTGTTGAAGTAAGTACGCCTGATGAATGGTTCAACAATCGTTTTAAGTTGTACTCTAAAGTGATGCTAGGCGCGAGTGAACCTGAACTGGATAACGAAACTTTTTTCAATGCAGGCATTCAAATCCCGTTGACTCAGCAGCGAAAAAAAATCACGCCTGCAGATCTTGAGATGATTGAAAAGAGTAAAGCCGAACAAGATTCTGACATTAATGATTATGTCAATTTATTATCGAGATCGCTTGTTCGTAAGGGGTTTAGTGAATTTAAGTTAGGTTTTACCCAAAATCAAACTCATGTCGTTTTAGAGTTTGATAATTCAGCTTACAGTCGCAATTATATTGACTCTCTTGCCGTTGCTTTAGGCTTATTGTCTCAATATTTACCCGATACGGTGGAGCAATTCACAGTTAGGATTAAACAAGCTGATATTGTCATTGAGTCTGTTTCGGGCACTATGTCAAGCTATCGGCAATTTTTGAAAGGTGGACCACTTGAGATTACGAGTGGCCAAAAAATATCTTCCAGTTCGATAGACTGGCTTGATGAAACATCAAATTTTATTCTTAAACCCAAAATTACTTTCTTTCCTAGCTTGTCTACCGGAATTGGAACCGATTATGGTATGTTCGATTATTCGTTAGGTTTGATGACTCACTTGGAGTTACCTTTATGGAAAGGTGCAGCAATAACTGCGGCTCATGTCACTCAACTAACTGAAAGCAGCGATTATCGTGATGGTCGGGCATTTGCAAACCGACGACAGCCTGATTCTGCCTTATTAAACGCGACTTTTCATCAAGCCTTTAATTTACCTTTTAATAGCCGTGTGATGTTTAATTACGGCAGGTTCTCAGAAGATTTTTTACAGAAGAGTGTAGAAGCAGACTGGATGTCTGATGATGGTGCTCATAGAGTTTCTTTGTTTGCGGGCGATTATGAATACCAGGGCGATAAACATTATGGTTTTGATGCTAATTGTTTAAATGATCCTGATACTATTTTATTGGATTGCTATAAGTTATTGGCTGACGAAGAAGATGCGAAAGTTCAAGTGGCTAAATACCGCTATTATTCAGCACCTTTAAATACAAGCTTTATGGTTAAATATGGTAAGTACTGGGCCGGTGACTTAGGGTATCATTTTGTAGTAAGCCATTTTTATGATGATATTGAAATTAACTTAAGTTTACGAGCAACTAAAGCAGGTGACCTATACAGTCACAGTGGTAGCGAAAGTTTAAAAAGTGAATATACCAAAATGTTAGGGATTGGTTTTACCATCCCGATTGGTTCTCGTAAGGATTATAATAACCGTTATGTAAATGTGCGTGGTCGAGCGGATTATAGCTTTGTCGTTGAAACTTTAATTGGTGAGCGTTTGAACTTTTTAACCTTTGGTTCAGCAAATGAAGCCCGTAACTTCTACACCTTGAGTAATCACTTTAATAACTTTGACAAAGCCGGGTTAGCCTACCTTTACCAGAATAAAGAACGTTTGCGCAGCGCGTTTTTTGAATTGAGATAACCTACGCTGAAAATTTAATTAAAAAATAACATAAACACCTGCTTTGCAGGTGTTTCTTTATAGAATAACTAGATTTTAAGGATTGATTTTATGTTTTTACCTGTAATCATGGCCGGTGGCTCAGGCTCACGTTTATGGCCACTGTCGCGCAAAGCGTATCCTAAGC
>CAJXMO010000046.1 GCA_913056495.1 uncultured Alteromonadaceae bacterium
ATTGAGGTAGCACGGGTATTCAAGTCGGTCAGGTCCTGATAAGCGGTAATAAAATCATTAAAAGTAGCAAAGTCTGCTTTATGTCCCGGCATATACTTCATCGCATCGATAAAGATTTGCGCATTGCCCTGAAAATTACTGATATGATAATTCAACTGATGTAATTCACTGGCATCACCGGGGAACTCTTTAGTGAACCTGTCCAGAAGATCTGGCGTTTCTTGCATATCTTTTGCAATTTTTTGAGTCACATCAGCCAGTTGATCATCTAGTTCCAATAGATAGACAATTTGCAATCCGCGTACATTAATCATCAGATTGCTTTGTTTGCTCTTAATTTCTTCAAATAAAACGGATACTAAAAAATTCTGCTGATAAAACTGATTAAAATTACCGGCAATTTTATTATTTGCCAATTTGATAAATACCAAAGCAATAATAAATATCAGAGAGATAAAACTGACCAAAATAAAAATCTTGGTTTTCATATTAAATTGATTCATTTTCATATAGGGGTTACTGCTCAACAAATAATTGAAATAAAAACGCTGAAATAACATTCACTGTGAGTTCAGGCTGGCTGACATGAGGAGCATGGCCTGTATTTAAGCTCACCTTTTTAGCACCGGGAACCAGACGCTGCATTATTTTCTGGATACCTGGTTTAACCGATCTGTCGAGCATACATTCAACATATAAACGTGGAATCTGGCCAAATTTTTCCTGGCTCCAGTTAGCTTCAATCGCTAAACCTGAAGTGGCCTGAGCGGTTAGTTTAGCGGCTGACTTTATCGCCTGATTGTAGGGTAAATCATTTAAAAATATTTTCGCACCGGCTTCAGTCAGCACTTCACTGACACTTCCATCAGCATTCCATTTTAAACAAGTTTCAATACCACTATAATCAAATCCTTGCTGTTTAAGCTGCTCCAACAAGTTTTTAAATGAAACTAGGGGCGGCAGCATCATGCCTGCCAAATAAATAACCGCATCTATCCGGCTGGCATAATTTTCAGCAACCTGAGTGGCAACCACTCCACCACCCGAATGCGCAACCAATACAACTTTATCCTGACGGGGATTAAATGATTTGCCTTGTTCTATACGGCTAATCACATCAGATATGGTTTTAACATAGCTGTCTATCTGGATATTCTCTATCCCGATATCTTCAATTTGGTTGCCGGGCGATCCACTGCCGGGTAAATCAACCGGGTAGGTAAATAAGCCTTTTTGCTCAAAATAGGGCAGACTCGGCTGCCATACCCAACTGCCCTGCCAGGCGCCATGTATTAATATCAGATGTATGTGCATGATAAAACTCAGTCACGGCAAACCAGCAGGTTTGCCGGGTCATATATGGGTATATACCCGTGCTACTTCAAGATGCATATTGAGGCAGCACGGGTATAAATTAATAGGTTCGGTTTAAACGCGATATCATATATTCGCTAGTGGTGACAGGCGGATACTTTGCTGGCTGTGTTTCGCTCTGACAGGTATCGATACAACGAATCACCTTCTCGTTATTTGGACTGCAAAAATAAGCGATTGAGTACCTGTCTTTATGCAGGCTGTCTTCTGGTTGACGTACTCTGTGAGGGTTCGATAAAAAGACATCATTGGTCCACTGCTGCATTAAATCACCGGTATTGATAATAATAGTGCCCGGAATCGGAGTCGCTTTCACCCAACCTCCATTGCGTGATTTCACCTCTAATCCGCCAACCGAGTCCTGAAATAATAGAGTGATACTGCCATAATCTGTGTGGGCACCAGCGCGATTTTGCGAATCTTCCGGCTTAAATCCTGTAGGCATCGCCGGGTAATGTAATAACCTGAAAGTATGCTGGCATTTATCATGCGCTTCAACAAAAAAATCTGCTGGCTGCTTTAAGGAGATAGCAAAAGCTTTTAAAACTAAATCAGCCACTTGAGTGCACTGATTTACAAAATCAGTAATCTGGTGTTTAAACTCTGGGTAAACTTTTGGGTAATAAACCTGATCGTCATCTGATCCTAAGCTGGCAGTGGCGATATTATAAGCTTCTTTTAAATCCGGTGCAGTTGACGGATCCAGCGTTTCGCGCTTAACCGCTATATAACCCTGATTGCTTTGTGCGTTTTGCCAAGCTACTTTTAATTTTTCAGCTTCCGGCAGCGCAAAAAAGCGCGCAGATAACGCAAATGCCTGCGCAACTTGCTCTTCGGTTAAACCAAAATTAGATAAATAAAAAAAGCCCCATTCTTTTGATGCTGCCAGAATTTGCTCTGCCACCGCATGCTGAGATATGGCGTCACCGGTTAAAAAGGGCGAAAAATCAATAACAGGTAAACTGTGTGTTGACATAATATTCTCATTAAAAATCTGAAAAAAACCCGGCTACTGGCATAAACATTACTTGGGAGTGTAGGTTTATATAAATTAACCAATCAGCCGGGGAGAAGCACATTCAGCAGCCCTTTCGGGCTGACTGATATTACAGGTGATATTTCGCCATGATGCTCCATACACTTTCATCAGCTAAAAAGGCACTACCGTATTTGTTATTCCAGTATGAATATTCAAAGCCAACTTCCAGCTTTGATTTAGTCATGCCTAAATACGGGCTGACATTTAATAATAGCTGAGGATTAAAATGGAAATCTGATTCATGATCGTCAGCTGCAGATGACCAGTCCAAATAACCGTCAAATGAAACATCAACCGCGTCAATTGGTAATTTATAGCCCCAAACCACACTCAATAAATAGTCATTATCAATGGATTCGTTTGCAGAATACAAAAACTTGGTTTTAAAGTATTTAAATCCAGGCACATCCCAGCCCAAGCCTAAACCATATAAATAGTTATCGTCCTGACCGGTTGCACCACCGCCGTATTCATAAGTACCCGATAAATAAACATCTTTAATTGGACCGGCTTTCAATTCAGCACCCGTTAAATAACTTAAACTGATATCCGGTGAGATTTCGCCATAAATCGTATTCGTATTATCCGGTGTATCATTCTTTTCAGTGCGGTCCATAAACATAAACAACCCACCCCAATTGTGGCCTGAAGCATGCTCTAGTGTAATAACCGTATTATCTGCACTATCACTGTAAAAATCAGAATGCTCTTTACCCTGCAGTAACGAGAAACTATTGTCGCTCCAGAAAGTTTCAGCTTGTGCTGATGGTAATACGCTCATTGCAACCAGTGTAGATAATGCTAACTTTGTGAATTTTTTCATCTTGTTATAACCTTAATATATGCGCTAATTTAAAATTTTTGTTAACTTTCTTTACCCGTACTGCCTCAAG
>CAJXMO010000047.1 GCA_913056495.1 uncultured Alteromonadaceae bacterium
GGCCTTTCTACTGCGTTGCCCCACATGGATGTGGGGTAAGGTGACTTTGCAGGAGCACAAAGTCTTTATCGCTCATTGATGTAGCGCACTAAACTGCAATCGCTCTGCCTTGTATAAAAACCATGCGGACTGCTGCAAAAATGAATGCGAAAGATCAACAGACCCTAAATACTGAAAGTTTCCACAAATCTACTTTGACACGGGGTTTGTGCAAGGGGCATAGGTTAACCTATGCCCCTTTTTTATCCAAAATTATGGGTTTGCTGGCTGGGTAGAGCTAATCAGATAAAGGATTTTTGAAGCTATCATTTCTCTTGATTTCATTGCTTTTTTATACAAATTTTCAGGAGAAATATCCGGATGCACTTTTTTAAGCGCTCCCTCAACCGGTAAGGGTCCGAGTTTTTTATATAAATCCACAGTTAAAAATTGATAAGGTACAGAGCTGCCCTCTGGCTGCAATAAACGTAACAAATACCAGCCACCTAACTGGCCGTTTTCAACCATATTTTGGTACAAGGGTTTGAAGTAAGTTTTTTCCAGACTGATATAACGCTCAGCATCATCTTCGTTTACCTGCATCCAATTTAATTTAATATACCTAAAATCGGTAACTGTCGTTTTGTCCAGACCTAGCCATAAACTAGAGTTGACTATCCGCCGGCTTTGATAAGTATGTTTCCAGATAGCATCAAAGTCAGATTTATAAAGCTTTTCAATGGCGTTGCCAAAATCGGGACCATATTCAAAAGCATCCGCTGAATAAACGTCAAATGTATAAAAATCACAATCGCTTTTATCACCGTAAGCAACGCCAAAAAAGCCCCACCAGAGTTTTTTACCATCATCTACCATCAGCTGATGAACAGGACGCCACAATTCTTTTTCCAGGTTTTCATAGTCAAACGACGTCGATTTCATACAATGCACTTCAGTCAATACAGCCGAGTTTTCTTCTGAATAGGCATAAAAGCTAAACAGTGAAATGATTAATAACATGCAAAGTGTTGCCGCTAAATTGGGTATTTTCGTGAGTATTTTCATAGTTGGAACCCTATCGTTATAACGTCTATGGATTTACTACCCGCTGACGTACTTATTTAATATAGAAAGGGAATTGGGCAAAGTGGTATTTATAATCTGCATTTTAACGCAGTGTATGGTGTGCCAATCGGGATAAATGTAACACTTCAATGACAAAAAAATCTACCTGCAAATAATGACTCCGCCGGATCCCAATAAGTACAAAGCTAAGCTATAATTCAGGCATCTTTTTACCAATTCACCCCAAGCTCACGGATGAAAAAAACAATAAAATTAATTCTTATTTTTGGCCTGTCATTAGTCAGTTTATTCTCATATGCAGAATTTAATCCAAGATTATTGATTGACTCAGACCCGGATATGGAAGTTGTTTGCCCACTGCATGAGTTAAAAAAGCAGCCCAATCAAACCCAAATCAAGGCTATTGCAACACAGCATTCAGAATGGATATCGACTTATAAGCTGGATAATCCTATAACCTGGGAAAACCTGACTGCAACTCAGATAAAAGAGATTCTGGCCGACCCGAGGCGAGCTGACTTTTCACAAACTGATTTATCCGGTATCCAATTCACTGACTTACATTTAAAGGGGGCTAATTTCAAAGGTGCAAGATTAAATAACGCGAGTTTAAATCAGGTTGATTTATCTTTTAGCGATTTAACCTGTGCTTCTTTTACCGCCGCTCAAATTAATCAATCCAAGTTTAATCATGCGCACATGATTAAAACACGAATGGGTCAAGCGACAGTAAAACAAAGTGAATTTAAAATGGCTAACTTAACTCACGCCGATTTGGAAGCCGCTAATTTATCTGAAAATAGCTTTCACCGGGCTAAATTAGTCAGTGCCCATCTCGTCAGAGGGCAATTTAAATCTTCTGATTTAACCGATGCCGATTTCACTTTGGCCAAAGTCGATTTTGCTAATTTTAGTCATTCAATCTGGGAACTTGAATCAGGTACCCTGCCAGAGGCACATTCTGCTGCACGAATGAATAATTTATCTGCACTGTCATATCTTGATTCACCTGGCGCATTAATTGAACTAAGAGAGAGTTTTGCCACCGCGGGAATGGATACAGCACAAAGAGAAGTGACTTATGCATTAAATAAAACGAAAAATGAGCAGCAGGCAAATGAGGGTATCCAGGGTAGTCTGACAGCCGGATTCAATTTTTTATTTTTTGATTTAACCAGTGAGTACGGACGCTCTCCGGCCAGACCATTAAAAATTATATTCGCGCTGATTTTTATTTTTGCGCTGCCCTATTATCTCGCTATTCGCCGCGCTGACCACAATGCGATCTGGCGAGTCTGGAACCCTGAACGCATTCATCAATTCCAAGGTGGTGCCCCTGAGAAAATAGCTGAAACAGGAATACGCGCACTCCTGTTTGCACTGTATTTTAGCACTATGTCTGCTTTCAGGCTGGGCTGGCGGGATATTAATGTAGGCGACTGGTTATCGAACATTCAGCATCATGAGTATAACTTGCAAAGTACAGGTTGGGTGCGCAGTTTATCCGGTATTCAGTCAGTGATCAGCATGTATCTGCTTGCGCTTTGGATACTGACATTTTTTACTACCCCTTTTGGCTAACATATTGGTTAGCCCAGACAAGGGTCTGATGAGAAGTATCAAAATGAAATATGTGTATGGTAGTTTTTGTATTTTGGGTACATTATTTCCGTTGGGCGCTTTTTTCCCTTGGATTATAGAGAATGGTTTTAATATAGCCTTGCTTTTCAACGACGCTACCCATAATCCAATTTCCACGTTTGCCTGGGCAGATGTGATAATTTCTGGCCTAGAGCCTGTTTAACTTTGTTTATAATTTGAGCTGAGAGAAAAAATTGTCTTAGACAAGGCAAAAATAACGAAATTTAGTCGTCTAAAAGA